>CAZLZA010000085.1:0-19520 GCA_964563875.1 uncultured Acidobacteriaceae bacterium | reverse complement strand
CTCAATCAGCGCAAGCTCCTGATGCTCACCCAGGCAACCATGGGCGTGCTTGCGCTCATGTTGGGAGTTCTCACGATCGCAGGAGTCATCCGGCTCTGGCATGTGTATGTGTTCGCTTTCCTGTCTGGTTCCGCCTTTGCGCTGGATGCACCCGTGAGACAGACCTTCGTGGCAGAGATGGTGGGCGATGAGGACCTCCCCAATGCCGTGGCATTGAACTCGAGCTCATTTAATGCTGCGCAGATGATTGGTCCCGCCGTCGCTGGTTTGCTGATTGCAAAGGTTGGCATCGGCTGGGCCTTTCTTCTCAATGGGCTCTCGTTCGCAGCAGTGCTGCTCTCGATGTCGTTCTTCCGTCTCTCCGAACTGCGTGCAAGCGCCAGAGCGCATCACACTGCATCTGGATTTCGCGAGGGGCTTTGCTATGTGTGGGGGAAGCCGGACCTTAGGGCCATCCTGATCATGTTGTTTCTCATCGGCACCTTTGGATTCAACTTTCCGATCTTTATCTCTACGATGGCCGTGAATGTCTTCCACTCCGACGCACGTGCTTTCGGTCTGCTCTCCTCCATCATGGCCGTGGGCTCACTTTCGGGAGCGTTGTTTGCTGCTAGCCGAAAGAAACCAGGTTTAGCGTCTCTGTCGATGGGAGCCGGTGTCTTCGGGCTGGGATGTACCCTCGGTGCGCTCGCACCCGGATACTGGTGGTTTGCGGCCGCTCTCGCGGTTAGTGGTGCGGCTGTGCTGACCTTCGCCAATGGCACGAACAGCATCATGCAGCTCTCGACAGAACCATCCATGCGGGGCAGGGTGATGGCGCTCCGGGTCGGCGTTGCACTGGGGGGAATGACGATTGGCGCTCCGATCGTCGGTTGGGTCGCCAACCACTTCGGCCCGCGTTGGTCGCTTGCAGTGGGGGCCGGAGCGGGCTTCACCGCTGCCCTGGTTGCAGTCTACGTTTTGGCCCGCCCCGCCCGTAGCCCTGGAATGGACAATGAAGTTCTGGTTGCCCCAGGCGGAAACTAAAGCTATCGGTGAGGTGGCTGGGCAGGCAATCCTCTGAAACGATTGCTCTGCAAGTAGCTTTTCAACGCGAACAATTAGCAGCCGGGTTAATCGTTGGAGGCTTCCGGCTTCCAGACGTAAGCTCCCTTTTGGGACAGCCCGATGTGCTTCAGCACTCGATAGACGAACTGCCGCGCGATCTCTTCGAGCGACTCTGGACAATTGTAGAACGACGGGATCAGCGGATAGATGGTTGCGCCCGCCTCGGCGGCCAGCATCATATTGCGCAGATGAATGCGGTTCAGCGGTGTCTCGCGTACGCACAGCACCAGCGGCAGGCGCTCCTTCAGGCAAACATCGGCGGCCCGCTCAATCAGTTTGGAGGCCAATCCCTGCGCGATCTTAGCCAGCGTACCCATCGAGCAGGGAAGCACAATCATCGCATCTGTCGGATACGACCCGCTGGCAATGTTGGCGCCGATGTCCTGATTGTTCTGCAGCCGTGTTTTTTGCGGCGCGTCCCCGAGCACCTGCCGCAGCAAATCGCTGCGCCCCCCGATGCCAAGCTCTTCGGCCATCACGCGCAGGCCGCTGTCACTGCTGATGAAGTTGACGCAGCCGACGCGCTCATCGGCTTCCAGTGCGCGCAACATGGCGCGAGCGAACAGCGAGCCGCTGGCACCGGTCACGGCGAGGGTAATGGTGCGCATGCCTGCCTTGTCGTTTCCTTCTTGCATTCAACCTAGCCTATTGCTTTGCTGCGCCTTCAGCAAGTGCCGAGCGCCCGCGGCCGGAGCGGCTTCGGTTGCCGCGTCATTGCGCAAAACAAAACCGCTCGCCAGAATGATAGGCTAGTAACGTGGACTCGAATCGATTGAAAGCTCTGTTGGAGCAGGTGCGCACCGGGGTCGTAACTCCAGATGCCGCGCTCGATCAGATCAAAACTCTCCCCTTTGAAGATCTCGGCTTTGCCAAGGTAGATCACCAGCGCGCGGCGCGCGTTGGCGTGCCCGAAGTTATTTTCGGACCGGGAAAAGCTCCCGAACACTTCGTGGAAATTTTCGCCCGGCTTGCCGGACGCCGCAATAACGTGCTGGCCACGCGGGTCAGCGAAGAGCAGGTGGCGGCGACCGTGGCCCGCTTCCCCCAGGTGGAGCACAATCGCATGGCGCGGACGCTAGTGCTGCGTGTCCAGAGCAAGCTGCTAGGCAAGGGAACGATCGGCATCATCTCGGCTGGAACCAGTGACATTCCCGTCGCTGAAGAAGCCGCGGTGACCGCCGAGGTGATGGGCAATGAGATCAGCCGTCTGTTCGACGTCGGCGTGGCCGGGTTGCATCGCCTGCTCTCGCATAGCGAGGAACTGCGCCGGGCGCGAGTGCTGGTGGTGTGCGCCGGGATGGAGGGCGCGCTGCCCAGTGTCGTCGGCGGATTGGTGCGAGTGCCGGTCATTGCCGTCCCCACCAGCGTAGGTTATGGCGCAGCCTTCGGCGGCATCGCGGCCCTGCTGGGCATGATCAATTCCTGCGCTTCCAACGTCTCGGTGGTCAATATCGATAACGGTTTCGGCGCGGCCTATGTCGCCTCGCTGATCAACCGGCTCTAGCGCCCGAGAGTTCGTTGCAACATAATTCCTTGCATCCCGCAGGGCCAGCCGGAAATCTGACAAGTAGCGATTATGACCAGGAAATGTACGAGCTCTGTCGGAGAAGAGATCCACCAGACCAAGCCCTTTGCCAGCATCGAAGAAGAGCTGTTGGTATCGTTGCTGCGGACGACGGACGTTTTGCAGGAGCGATTCGAGCAGATGATCCGGCCCTTTAACATCTCCATGACCCAGTACAACGTGCTGCGTATCCTGCGTGGAGCTGAGCCCGCGGGCCGCACCTGCGGCGAGATCGGCGAGCGCATGATTGCCCGTGAACCCGATGTGACCCGATTGCTGGAGCGTATGGAAAAGGCAGGCCTCATCAATCGTACGCGCGACCACTCCGACCGCCGCGTGGTGGTTACCCGCATCACCTCAAGCGGGCTGAAGTTGCTGGACGAGATGGACCCGAAGCTGCGCGAGATTGACGGACTGCTGAAGCCCATGGGCGAACGCAAAATCGAAACCACGCTCAAACTGCTGGACGAAGTGCGCGAGCACGTGCGGCAAGAGCAGACACTGGAACGGTAGCGCCTGAAGAGCGGATCACGCGTCAACATCCACACGGAGGCTCACTACGCCTTCGTTCTCCCATGTATTCTCTGAAGCCAGTCGCGCCGCACTGCTGCGCCAATCAGCGGGTTACCCTACGGTGCGCCAGCCTTATTCGCTCGTCATGATGAAGAGCGGTTTCATGTGGAAGCTCTTGTAGTACGGACGCAGGCGGCTGGTGTCGTAATGATCGTGTACGTTCACCAGTTTCTTGCTGTCGGTGATGCAGTCGATTGGCATATCGTCGTAGCGGCCGTTCTTCAGTACCACCAGCCTGCCGTGAACCCGCCGCAGCAGCAGGTCTAAGGCAAGATTACCGTATGCCATCGGCACAATCGAATCAATCGCGTCCGGGTCGCCGCCGCGCACCAGGTAGCCCAGTTTCTGGTTGATCACGTCAACGGTTTTTCCGTTATTGTACCGAGGCGAAAGTTCCTTCAGCTTTTCCGAAACCAGATCGCCGATACCGCCCAGCTTTTTGTGCCCGTACGCGTCGGTGGCCTCTTTTTCATAGATCATCTCGCCGCCCACGAACATTGCGCCCTCGCTGACCAGCACCACGGAGTACTTGCTCGGATTGCGATTGCGGTCGTAGCTCAGCAGGTCGGCCAACTGCTCGATCTCAAACTTGTGCTCGGGGATGACGCAACGGTTGGCCGCGCCGGCCATGGTCGGCAGCATTGCCGTGTAGCCCGCGTAGCGGCCAAAGACCTCCAGTACAAGGAAGCGCTCGTGCGATCCGGCTGAAGTGCGCAGCGAATTTGTCATCTGAATGGTGCGGGTGACGCAGGTGCTGAAACCGATGCAATAGTCGGTGCCGGGCACGTCATTGTCCATCGTCTTGGGAATGGCGATGACCTTCACGCCCTCTTCGTATAGGCGTACGGCGTAGCTCAAAGTATCGTCGCCGCCGATGGGAATCATGTAGTCAATCCCGAGCCACTCCAGGTTCGCCAGAACTTCAGGCGTCAAATCATTGCGCTCTTCGTTGTACTTGTCTTGGAGGTGGGTGGGAACGTTTGCCTTCTTCACCTTTCCGGGATTGGTCCGGGAGGTGTGCAGGAAGGTGCCGCCGGTGCGTCCGGCCCGGTCCACGAGCTCTTCGGTAAGAATCTGATAATTTCCCGTGTTGTCGTAATCCTTCTCGCGGACAATATCGATCAGTCCGCCCCAGCCGCGGCGGATTCCGATCACTTGGCAGCCCTCGCGCAGGGCGCGGATGGTGACGGCGCGAATCGCCGGATTCAAACCCGGAACGTCCCCACCGCCGGTCAAAATCCCAATAACGCTCTTCCTGCCGTTCGTCATAAGTCATCCCTCGTCTATCAGAGACAATAACAAACTTTTGCTCCGCCATGTTGCTGCTGGGTGCCTGTCCATAATGCGGGACGCATCGCAACATGGTACAGAGTCAATAATGGGATGCGGGAAGTGGGAGAAGAAAGGAGCCGACGCTAAACATCGCGCTTCCTTTTAATCTGCCAGTACAACGTTGGGAGAGCTTGGTCCGGGAAGTTTCCGCAACTCGGAGGGATAGCGCTTCAAGTTCCAGATGTCGGCGCTATATTCCTTGATCGTGCGGTCACTGGAGAACTTATGCGAGCGCACCGTATTCAGGATGGCCATGCGCCGCCACTTCGCGGTGTCCTGAAAATCGGCGTCGATCTTTTCGTTGATCTCGATGTACTGCGGCAGATCGGCCACGTGGAAGAAGCGGTCTCCGCGATTGATCAGTTCGTCGAAGATCCAACGGAAGAGTCCGGGCTCGTTGGGCGAGAAGCGGTCGTTCAAAAAGCAGTCCAGCACCCGCTTGACACGCGGATCGCGATCGTAGAATTCGCGCGAGTGGTAGAGCCCGGTGCGCTGCATCTGTTCGATCTCTTCGGCGCGCAGTCCGAAAATGTAAATGTTATCCTCGCCGGCCTCTTCTGCGATTTCGATGTTGGCGCCGTCCCAAGTTGCCACGGTTACCGCGCCGTTCATCATCAGCTTCATGTTTCCGGTGCCGCTGGCTTCCATGCCGGCAGTTGAAATCTGCTCGCTCAGGTTGGCCGCCGGAATGATCGCCTCGGCCAGCGAGACACGGTAATCCGGCAGGAAGGCAACGCGCAGAAGTTGGTTGACCTTGGGATCTTTGTTCACGACGGCAGCTACGTTGTGGATCAGCTTGATAATCTGCTTGGCTGCCCAATATCCGGGCGCGGCTTTTCCGGCGAAGACTACGGTGCGCGGCGTTTTCGGAACGTCGCCGTCTTCCACAATGCGCAGATAGTCGTACATCACGCGCAGCACATTCAGCAACTGCCGCTTGTACTCGTGGATACGCTTGATCTGCACGTCAAACATGGAGCGCGGATCGGTGTTGACCCCGGTCTCGTCGCGGATGATGCGTGCCAGCCGCAGTTTATTCTGCACCTTTACTTCGGCAAAACGCTCCTGGAAAGCCGCATCATCGGCAAAGGACTCAAGCTTGCGGAGCTCCGACAGGTCCGTGATCCAGGCGTCGCCGATGCTTTCGCACAGCAGGCGCGAGAGCTGCGGATTGGCCTTCAGCAGCCAGCGCCGCGGGGCCACGCCGTTGGTCTTGTTGCTGAATTTTGCAGGCCATAACTGGGCGAACTCCGGTACCAGGGTGGTGCGCAGCAGGTCGCTGTGCAGAGCGGAAACCCCATTCACCGCGTGCGAGGCCACGATCGCCAGGTGCGCCATGCGTACGTTTTTGTCGTGCCCTTCCTCGATGATCGACATCTTTCTCACCTTCTCGCCATCCACCCATGAGTAGGCGGTGAGAGTGCGCAGGAAGTTGTGATTGATGCCGTAGATGATCTGCATATGGCGCGGCAGCACGCGCTCCATCAACTCGATACTCCACTTTTCCAGAGCTTCCGGCAGCAGGGTGTGGTTGGTGTAGGCGACCGTCTTCTGGGTAATCTCCCAGGCGTGGTCCCACGGCAGGTTGTTTTCATCCACCAGCACCCGCATCAGCTCTGCAACCGCGAGCGCGGGATGGGTGTCATTCATCTGGATGGCGACTTTGTCGGGGAAGGCCGAAAAATCATTGTGTGCCGCAAGGTAGCTGCGTGCAATGTCGCGTACCGCGCAGGCGACCAGGAAATATTCCTGCACCAGCCGCAGCTCCCTGCCAGCCGTCACCGAATCGCTCGGATAGAGCACGCGCGAGATGTTTTCGCTGGCGATCTTTTGTTCGACGGCGCGAATGTAATCGCCGCGGTTGAAAATATCGATATCGAAATCATCCGACGAGCGGGCCTGGAAAAGGCGGAGATAATTTACCGTTTGCCCGTTATAGCCCACCACCGGCATGTCATTCGGTACGCCGACCACGACTTGGAAATCCAGCCAGCTCTGGCTGCGGTTGCCGCGGTCGCGCGCATTCTCAACCCGTCCGTACAAAGGGATGACGATAGCTTCTTCCGGCCGTTGAATCTGCAACGGGGTTCCATTCGCCTTCCATCGGTCTGGTTTCTCGCGCTGGAAGCCATTGGCAATTTCCTGGCGGAACATTCCGTATTCGTAGTCGATCCCATATCCGTATCCGGGCATGTCCAGTGTTGCCAGCGATTCCAGGAAGCAGGCGGCCAGCCTGCCCAGACCACCGTTGCCGAGACCCGCATCGGCTTCGCTCTCCAGTACCTGCTCCAGCCGCACGCCGAATTCGCCCAGTACGCTATCCAGTACTTCAGTTAAGCGCAGATTGCAGGCAGTATCGCCCAGCAGACGGCCCATCAGGAATTCCATCGACAGGTAGTAGAGATGTTTGGCATCGGCTCGCTGGTAACGTTGACTGGTGCTCAGCATCTGGTCGACGAACAGGTCACGCACCGCCAGGGAGACCGGAACCAGCAATTCAGCCGGGGTCAGGTGATTGAACGACCGCACCAGGGTGTAACGCACATGGCGCGCAATGCCTTCGCGCAGATTGTCCGCTATCGCGGTCGTCGAGTCAGATTTCGAGTGCGGCATAATGGTGAAAATTCCCAGATCCAAAACAATGCTACAGGGTGGCGTGTACCCGGCTTTTGCCAGTCATCGGCATAGACTGTCCCACGGCAAAAGCGCAACGGAGTTCCTGGGCAGCGAACGTGGCTGCGGAAAGGTTTGCCTGCGCAAAACTCTCTTCTAATTAGAATTCTACGCATGATTGCTCCGCTTTACCATGCGCCACTTTGCTCCAGCCTGGGATCGGCCAAAGAGCTTAGGGAATGATCTGAAATCCCCGGCCCTATACGGCCATCGGGCGCCCCCGTAGGCGCGCCCGATGGCGTACGGCTTGCTTACTTCTTGATCGAGATATTCAGCTCCTTCAACTGTGCGTCAGTTACCGGAGTTGGGGCGTCCATCATCAGATCGGTGGCCGCGGCCGTCTTGGGGAAGGCAATGACCTCGCGCAGGCTGGGGGCCCCGGCCAGGATCATCACGATGCGATCCAGTCCCAAGGCGATTCCGCCGTGCGGCGGCGTTCCGTATTGCAGCGCCTCCAGGAAGAATCCGAAGCGCAGCTTCTGCTCGGCCTCATCCATGCCCAAGGCTTCGAAGATTTTTGCCTGCACTTCCTGCTGATGAATACGAATCGAGCCGGAACCAAGTTCGGTTCCATTCAGCACCACGTCGTAGGCGCGGGCGCGAATCGAACCGAGCGGCGAGTTCGGATCGCGCAGGGCCTGGACGCCTTCGTGCAACAGTTCCATGTGGTCTTCGTGCAGAGAGGTAAACGGGTGATGCGCAAATGTCCAAGTCCTATTGTCTTCATCCCACTCGAAGGACGGAAAATCCGTGACCCAGAGGAACTTGAACGTCTTTCCTTCGAAGGCCTTGTGACGTTCCGCATAACGCTGCGCCAGCGCCAGTCTTAGCTGTCCGGCGTTGCCATAGACGGCAAACGTCTCGCGCTGATGACGCCGTTCGGCGGCGGCGTCGCTGGCGTCGGCCTCGGCGGCGTCCGCTTTTTTCGGAGCCGCCACCATCACCAGCAGGTCACCTTCTTCGGCTCCGCTCAGTTGGCGAATCTTCGCAATGGCTTCCGGCCAGCTCTTTTCCAGCCGCTTGAAATCGTCGAAATACTTGATGACCTTGGCTTGCTTCTCGCTCAGCAGCGCCTTGTGCTCGTCGCGCTCTTTGCGCGTAAGGTCGCCCACCTTCGGCGTGCGAATCACCACCACGGGCAGGGAAGCGTCGACCGCCAAAGTCTCCAGCGCATCGGCGGGCAAAAGCGCCTTTACGTCGGTCATGGCCGGCAGTCGCAGGTCGGGCTTGTCGATGCCGTAGAGACGGATGGCCTCGTCGTAGGGCATTTGCGGAAAGGGCCGCTCGATGGTGTATCCGGCGGCAGTGAAGGCCGCGTCGAGAAAGCCTTCCACCACGCCATGGATGGTCTCTTCGGTCGGAAAGCTCAGCTCCAGATCGATCTGGGTGAACTCCGGCTGACGGTCGGCACGCAAGTCTTCGTCGCGGAAGCAACGTGCAATCTGGAAGTAGCGGTCGAGGCCGCCGATCATCAAAAGCTGCTTGAAGATCTGCGGCGACTGCGGCAGCGCGTAGAATTCGCCCGGATGTACCCGGCTCGGCACCAGGTAATCGCGCGCGCCCTCCGGAGTCGAACGCGTCATATAAGGCGTCTCGATTTCGTAGAAGCCCTCAGCGGAAAGATAGTTGCGAATCGCCAGGGTGACGCGGTGGCGCATCTCCACGTTGGCGTGCATCTCCGGACGGCGCAGATCGAGGTAGCGATATTTCAGCCGTACCTCTTCGTTCACATTCACATTGGCGTCGCCGGGGAAAAACGGTGGCACCTTGCTCTCATTCAGCAGCCGTAAATCGCTGGCCACCACCTCGATCTCGCCGGTCTCCATCTTGGGATTGCAAGTGCTCTCGGTGCGCCGTTCGACCACGCCGGTGACGGCCAGCACATACTCGTTGCGCACGGCCTCCACGCGTTCGTGCATCTCGGGATTGCGCTCCTTGTCGAAGACAATCTGGGTTATGCCCGAGCGGTCGCGCAGGTCGATAAAAATGAGATTGCCGTGATCGCGCCGCCGGTTGACCCAGCCCATCAGAGTGATCGTGGTCCCCGCATCGCAGGCACGCAGTTCGCCGCAGCGGTGCGTCCGCTTCCAATCGCCTAAGAAATCAAGTTGCATAATCGCTTTCCGTGTTTACAGATAAAGTTACAGATAAATGTTACGGAATATATTACGGATCGGTCGCGCCAGTGAAACTTGCGCTTCCTCCATCGTACGACAGTTGACGGGCGGTTCCTGCACCCGCCAACCGCGTTCGTGGAATTCCGCCGCTTAATCTTTGAGGTATTCCAGCAGTTCCGCGCGCGCCACCGTGCTCTGTTCGCCGCTCTTCAGGTTCTTCACCGCGAAGGCGTCGGCCTGCACTTCGTTTTCGCCCACGATGATGGCAACGGTTGCGCCCAGTTTTTCCGCGGTCTCAAAGCTTTTCTTCAGCCGGAAGCTTTCATCGCTCACATCCACCGCAAGGCCCGAGGCACGCAACTGCCGGGCTAGCTGCAGCGCGTGACGGTTCATCCCCGCTCCCAGCGGAATGACAAACGCCTGCAACGGTGCGAGCGCCTGCGTCTGCTGCGCCTGCAAGGCCAGCAACAGGCGGTCTTCGCCAATGGCAAAGCCGATGCCCGGAGCCTTCGGTCCGCCGAGTTGTTCGCTCAACCCATCGTAGCGGCCGCCGCCCAGAACCGCGCTCTGCGCGCCCAGTTCGCCATGGGTGAACTCGAACGTGGTGCGAGTGTAGTAGTCCAACCCGCGCACCATGCGCTCATTCACCTGGTAGGGCACGCCCAGGGTGTCCAGAATGGCCCGCACCTGCGCGAAATGTTCGCGGCAGCCTTCGTCGAGGTAATCGGCGATCTTCGGCAGCTTTTCGATGATCGGCTGATCGGCGGGAACCTTGCAGTCCAGCACGCGCAACGGATTGGTTTCGGTCCGCCGCTGGCAGTCGCCGCACATCTGATCCTTCACCCCGGCCAGAGCCTCGCGCAGAGCCTGATTGTAGGCCGGGCGGCAGTTGAGGCAGCCCACGGAGTTCAGATACAGCGTCCAGCCCTTCAGCCCCACCGCGTCCAGCAGTGCGGTCAGCATATCCAGCACCTCGGCGTCGCGGATCGGCGACTCGCTGCCCGCCGACTGCGGACCGAGCACCTCCGCGCCGATCTGGTAGAACTGGCGGTAGCGTCCCTTCTGCGGGCGTTCGCGCCGGAACTGCGGGCCAATGTAGTAAAGCTTTTGCAGCAACCCGCTGCGTCCCAACTCATGCTCGATATAGGCGCGCACCACGCCAGCAGTGTTCTCCGGGCGCAGGGTCAGCGTCTGGGTTTTCTCGCTGGCCGCGCGAGCTTTGTCCTCCCAGGTAAACATCTCCTTGGAGACAATGTCGGTTTCCTCGCCCACGCCACGCGCGAACAGTTCGGTGGACTCAAAGACCGGGGTGCGAATCTCGTGGTAGTTATAGTGGGCAAAGACCTCGCGTACCTTACGCTCCACAAAGTTCCAAAGTTCGGTATCCGGAGGCAGCAGATCGCGGGTTCCGCGTACAGCTTTGATCATCTTTCATTCCTTGGCCGGGACTTATGTTCGTCCGGATATGGATATTCCATCTGCCGGGCAGCCTCACGCGCAATGGGTTGTCCGTAGGTTTGCGCGACGAAGTAGAGCGCCATGTCCATGCCGGCGCGAATACTGCTGGCGGTCGTAATGTTTCCGTCCACAACCATCCGCAGTTCCGGCAGCAGCGAGGTGCGGGGAAAGCGCTCGCGAAAGAAATCCACCGAATGAAAGTGCGTGGTCGCGGTCTTGCCGATCAGCAGTCCGGCCTGCGCCAGCAGAAGGGAGCCGGTGCCCACCGATGCCAGGCGCTCCAAATCCTCGGCCATCCGCTTTAGCCAGTCCAGGTAGTCCGGCTGATGCATCAGGGCGCGAACTCCATGCCCTCCCGGAACCAGCAGCACGTCGAGCTTGGGGCAGGACGCGAAGTCCACGTCGGGTAAAATTCTCATTCCTCCGCTGGCGACCACCACTTCCTTGCTCTCGGAGACCAGAAACTGCCGGATCGGAGACTCGGTTTCGCGGCGCGTGTCCTCACTGAGCCGGGTGGTGGCAAAAACTTCAAAGGGGCCGCAGAAGTCCAACACTTCCGCATCAGGGTAGATCAGGATTCCAACCGTCTTTACTGCCGTGGTCAGCGGCGGCGGATTGGCGCTCACCGGCCGATCTCCCGTAGGTACTGTTCTTTGTAGCCCAAATAGTTTGTACGATAAGTCAAAATAGTTGCCTTCTCCTCTGCACTCAAATTGCGGCGGAACTTTCCCGGTGCTCCCATCCATAGCGAGCCCGGTTCGACCACAGTTCCCTCGGGTATCAGGGTTCCGGCGGCGAGGATCGAATCGTGTCCGATGTGCGCGCCGTTCAATACAATCACGCCCATGCCGATCAGGCAGCGGTCTTCCACCACGCAGCCATGCAAGGTCGCGGTGTGACCCACGGTCACGTCATCGCCCAGCACCACCGGCCATTTGCCAAGCATCCCATGGAGCACGGAGTTGTCCTGGATATTGGTGTTGCGGCCAATGTGGATGTAGTGCACGTCGCCGCGAACCACCGTGTTCATCCAGATGCTGGTGTGCTCGCCTAGCACCACGTCGCCGATTACCTGTGCAGATACATCCACATAGCAGGTCTCAGGAATCGTGGGCATCACACCCTTGTAGGGTCGAATCAAGAAAAACCTCCAGTTTGGGAACCAGCTTGACGGCGCCCACGGCCCGAGCCCGGTCCGTGCCATCTCCCGCACACAAATTGTCCTTGTATGTTGACGATACCAGAACCAAAGGCGCGAAGAAACCGGCAAAGCTGCTGCCCCTGCCTCCGTCCGTTGCCATGATCCGGAGCACATAGGGTTCGTCCCGGCTGGCAGGACTGGTGTCGCACTGGGATTTTTATCAGCAAACTGCCCGGATTGCCTCGCAAAAAGCCTCGCAGTGAGCCGTATTCGGTAGTAATATCTCCAGCACTCATGCTTGCTTGTCGCGGTACACAAGCATCATCAGACGAGCACCTCGGTTATGTTTTCCGGCGAACGTTCCGCGCTCCTTAACCCGCCATCCCGCCGTTGCATGTGGGCTGGCCTTTCAGAGTTGGGAAATCTCGCCATACTCGTGCAGTGGCGATGTTGTGGATTTTGGGCTGAAAGGGGATCCCATGGAATTCCAGGACAAGGTACTGAAGTGTATAGATTGCGGCCAGGATTTTGTGTTCACCGCCGGGGAACAAATTTTCTTCCACGACAAGCAATTTAAAAACCTGCCCAAACGGTGCAAGATCTGCAAGCAGAAACGGTCCCCAGCCAAGGGAGCGCCAAATCAATTTAATAAACAGGAAACCGTTGCCGTCTGTTCGAGTTGCGGAAAAGAGACGACGCTTCCGTTTCGTCCCACCCAGAATCGGCCCGTGTTTTGTCGTGAGTGTTTCGGGCGGCAGAAAAAAGCCACCGCCGCACATGCCTGAGATCCGGTAGGCGGCACCGCTGCTCGTTCAATTAAGGATCGCGCAAACTAAGCGCGTTAGAGGGCTTTCCGGCTCTCCCTTGCCCCAGTTCCGCTGGCCGGTCCGCGCCGCGATGGCACGCCGGCGATCTCCGCTTTGACCTGCTTGCTGTCCTGGTGCGTTACCAGCAACGCTTCAATCTGGCGGAGCAGGTCGCCGGTGTTCATCGGCTTTACCAGCAGCGATTCAGCCCCCTCGGTCTTCCAGGCGCTCCCCAGGTTGGGATACGCCGTCAGAATGGCCGTGGCCGGATTGTAGGCCTGCGAGCGCGCCGCGCGAATCACCTCGAATCCCGAGGTTTCGTTTTCCATGCGCATATCGCTGATGACCATCTCAAACGTGCCGCCGCGCAACTTCTGCTTTGCTTCACGCGCCGAGGTCGCGGTCTCCACTTCAAATCCGTTCATCTCGAGAATCGCCTTCAAGGTCAGCAGAATCGCCAGTTCATCGTCTACGAGCAAAATGCGTCGAGTCATTGCAAACTCCAGGGGTTTCTTAAAAAGCGGCTTCCAGCGGTAGAGCCGCCGCCTCGGATGCACATAGCCGACCCAGTTTTTGGTTGGCCGAAAAACAAAGCAGAACTGAAGAGCCGATTGAATCCGGCGGAGCCCATATAATACTCCCGTGGGTAGTTTCTATGTGGAAAACTTCGGTTGTCGCGCCACTCAGGCCGACGGTGCGGCCATCGAACGCCAGTTAACCGAGCGTGGATTGTCGCGAGCCGGTGCAGCGGTCGAAGCCGAAGTCGTCGTCTTGAACACCTGTACCGTCACCGCTTCGGCGGACCAGGATGCGCGTGCGGCCATCCGGCGCATCCATCGCGCGAACCCCGCTGCCCAAATCATTGTTACCGGCTGCTATGCGCAGCGCGCCCCGGAGGAGATCTCCGCCCTCGAAGGCGTTGCGCTCGTCGTCGGCAACTCGCACAAGCATCGCCTGGCTGAGATCGCCGCCGGAAGCGGTTTCGTCTCGCTTGGGTCACTCGCCAATCAATCTCCGGCCCATAATTCTCTGGCCCATGACTCCCCGGACAACGCCTCGCCGTCCCTGTCGGTTGGTCAGCGTGCACCGATTGTGGTGGAAGACATTTTTGCCCACACCGAACTGCTTGCCGCCCCGGTCTTCGATTCGGATAACGAAAAGACTCGTCCCAATCTCAAGGTTCAGGACGGTTGCAACAACCGCTGTTCCTTCTGCGTGATTCCCTTTGTGCGTGGCCGCAGCCGCTCGCTTCCTCTCGGCGAAGTTCTGCGCAATGTCGATCAACTGGTGGCGAACGGCTACCAGGAATTGGTGCTGAGCGGAATCAACCTAGGGCGCTGGGGGCGCGAATTAAGCCGCGATCTAAGCCGCGACTTATCGCCCGCAGTGGATTCCGACACTTCCGTACTTCGCACCCGCTTCGTCGATCTCCTCCAAGCCATTCTGGAGCGCACTCGCGTACCCTTGCTGCGCATCAGTTCCGTCGAACCGATGGACTGGAGCAACGAACTCATCGCCCTGGTCGCGGCCTCGCCGCGCGTCGCCAAGCACGCCCACGTTCCGTTGCAGAGCGGCAGTGACCGCATCCTGCGCCTGATGCATCGCCGTTATCGTCCCTGGCATTACGAGGATCGCATTCAACGCATTCATGCAGCCATGCCCCAGGCCGCGATCGGTGCCGATGTCATGGTAGGTTTCCCCGGCGAGAGCGAAGAAGATTTTGAGCAGACCCGCGCCTTCATCGACCGTCTGCCCTTTACCTATCTGCATGTCTTCACCTACTCCTCGCGTCCCGGCACCGCTTCGGCCCTGATGCCCGCCCATGTCCCCGTGCATCAGGCTCGCGAGCGCAATCGCATCCTTCGCGAACTTGCCGCCTGCAAGAAACGCAACTTCCAGGAGCAGTTTGTCGGCAAGACCCTGCGGGCTCTCACTCTCACCCAGATCTCAGAAGGCCGCACCGAAGCCCTCACCGACAATTATCAGAAGCTGTGGATTGAGGGTTCGCTCCCCGCGAATCGAATGCTGACCGCGCGCATCCATTCCATAGAAGGTGAAGCTCTCGTCGGTAAGGCGGAGTAAGAAGCCAGGCCTCAAGTCAGAGTTCTCGCGGCGTTCGTTCAAGGTTCACCCTCTCGCGCCCTCAAGCATTGAGCCCTTGGCCGTCGAAAGCCGTCAACCGGATGAGGGTGCGTGCATCCAAAGCATGAAACTCGGTAGCGCAAATTGCGAGGAGACCGATGAGTGAACACGTGAAGCTCAAAGCGAGCGATGGCCATGAACTGGATGCCTATGTCGCGCATCCGGAAGGCGAGCCTATTGCCGGACTGGTCGTGGTGCAGGAGATTTTTGGCGTGAACCGGCATATTCGCTCGGTGACGGATGGTTATGCGAAGGACGGCTTTCTGGCGATTGCGCCCGCGCTGTTCGACCGTTACGAGCGCGGCCTTGAACTTGGCTACGAAGGCGAGGATAGGCAAAAGGCGATGTCGCTCATCCCCAAGTTGAATCTGGAGGATGCGCTGAAGGATACCTCCGCCGCAGCGGAGTACGCCCGCCGCCAGACCGGCAAGAAATGCGGGGTAATTGGCTATTGCTTCGGCGGTACGATTGCGTGGTTAGCGGCCGCGCGCCTGGGCGCCGATGCCGCGGTGGGATACTACGGCGGACAAATCGCCAAATTTGCGGACGAGCATCCGAAGGCGCCGGTGATGCTGCACTTCGGCAAACTGGACCAGCATATTCCGAAGGAGAGCATTGACCCGGTGCAGGCGGCGAATCCTGAGGTGCCGATCTTCTGGTATGACAAGGCGGACCACGGATTCAACTGCAACGACCGGCCGAGCTACAACCCGGAAGCCGCAAAGCTGGCAAGAGAGCGCTCGCTGGAGTTTCTGAAGCGGCATCTCGGGTAAGATTCTCTTGGCATTCGGGCCCTTGAAATTTCGCAACCTGTCCGGAAAGGATTCTCATGCCCAGCGTCTTTGATTTTTCCGCCAAACTCAACAACGGCGAAGAGAAGTCTCTTGCCGACTATCGCGGCAAGGTTTTGCTCATCGTCAACACCGCCAGCCAATGTGGTTTCACTCCGCAGTACAAAGGACTTGAGGAGCTTTACAAAAAGTATCGCAAACAGGGATTCGAGATACTGGGTTTCCCGTGCGATCAGTTCGGTCACCAGGAACCCGGCAGCGATGAAGAAATTCGCGGCTTCTGCGAACTCAACTACGGCGTTACCTTCCCGCTGTTTTCGAAGATCGAGGTCAACGGCAAGCACGAGCATCCGCTCTATAAACACATGAAGGCCGAGCAGAGCGGACTCTTCGGCGACGACATCAAGTGGAATTTCACCAAGTTCCTGGTCAGTCGCGAAGGCAAGGTTCTCGACCGTTTTGCCTCGCTCACCAGCCCCGACCGGCTCGGCAATGATATTGCTAAAGCGCTGAAGGCATAGCCTCGCAGATGGTTTTGCACGGTTCCGCCTGCGATCCTTGCCCGAGAACAACTTCCTTTCCGTGCTATACTTTGAAGCGGTTTAGGTACCACCGGAGGACCGTATCGATAAACGTTTTATCCGCACCAATGAGCGCATTCGCGTCCGCGAAATTCGCGTAATCGACGATCAAAGCGAACAGCTCGGCATCATGGCACCGCTTGATGCGCTCAAAATTGCCAGGGAAAAAGGACTCGACCTGGTGGAGGTTTCACCCACCGCGCAGCCGCCTGTCTGCCGCATCATGGACTTTGGTAAGTACATGTATGAGCAGGAGAAGAAGGAGCGCGCGGCCAAGAAGAACCAGAAGGTCATCACCATCAAGGAAGTAAAGTTCCGCATTAATGTGGACGAGCACGATTATCAGACCAAGAAGAATCATGCTCTGCGCTTTCTGAGTGACGGTGACAAGGTCAAGGCGACCATCTTTTTCCGCGGACGTGAAATGACTCGTCAGATGCTTGGTCGTGAGATCCTGCAACGGCTCATCAAGGACATCGCGGACAAGGCCGTGGTTGAGAACATGCCAAGGCAGGAAGGCAACACCCTGCACCTGATTCTGGCTCCGCCGAAGGTTCAGAAGTAACCCGTAAAGGCGCAGCCCAGGTTGTGCGGGCTGTTCCAGTTTGCGGCTTTGTTGCACTGTAAGCCGCTCTCCAGCGATGCTTTTTAAAGGCTTTCGCTACGCTCCGGTTTGCCCGGAGAGGCCGTTCTCGTGTTTAATACGAGTAGTTGTATTTAGGACTCAACCAATGCCGAAGATGAAGACTCACAGCGGCGCCTCCAAGCGCTTCAAGAAGACGGGTACGGGCAAGGTGAAGCGTGGTTTCGCTTTCCAGCGCCACATCCTGACTTCCAAGGGCACCAAGAGGAAGCGCCAGATGGATATGGGTGGAATGGTCGACAAGGCCGATCTGCCTAAGATCCTGAGGATGATCCCCTACTAGGGTGATCTCCCGCCGGATGGCATCGATTCGTCCGGCGCAACCAAAGGGTGCAAACCCGGGTGTGTGAAGAGGTCCAAGGGTGAAAGCCTCCTGCCTCCAGCCGCCATAATCCCGCGGACTTCCGAGTCCAGCGGACGTTCTCAAAAGGAAGGTAGCAGCAATGCCTCGCGTAAAACGTGGTACCAAGCGCCGTGATAAGCGCAAAAAGATTTTAGAGCGCGCCAGTGGGTACTTCCTCACTAAGTCGAAGCTCTATCAGGCAGCCCAGGAAGCCGTACAGCGCGGCCTCAAGTTCGCTTTTACTGGCCGCAAGCAGAAGAAGCGTCAATACCGCTCGCTCTGGATCGTGCGCATCAACGCCGCCGCCAAGCTCAGCGGTCTCAGCTATTCGCAGTTCATTCACGGCCTGAAAGTTGCCGGTATCGAGCTGGATCGCAAGATCCTGGCTGATATCGCCGTCAATGATCCAGCGGGCTTCGCCGGCCTAGTCGAGCAGGCCAAGGCCGCCGTTGCTGCCTAATTTCAGGGGCACGGAAATTCTTCCAACGACGGGCGGTCTTCGGGCCGCCCATTTGCTTGCAGTGCCATGCTGATACGGTGTCATCCTGAGCGAAGCGAAGGACCCCTATGGCAAGACGGGAGTACCGGTTCTACACCTACATTGTTGGAAGCTTGTCCGGTACGCTCTACATCGGCATCACGAACAACCTCGCAAGAAGGATATGGCAGCACAAACAGCATGAAATTGCTGGTTTCACTGCGAAGTACAAAGCGGATCGTCTGCTGTACTTCGAGAGCTTCGATGATGTTCGCGTAGCGATCCAACGCGAGAAGCAGTGGAAGGGGTGGAAGCGGCAGAAGAAGGTCGCCCTCATTGAGGCGCAGAACCCGCACTGGGTCGACCTGAGCCGGGAGTGGTACGAGAGCGGTAGGGGTCCTTCGACTCCGCTTCGCTCCGCTCAGCATGACACGGATGAGCAGGGCAGTGAATCAAGCTGAAAAGCGTATGTCCAGGAGCACGGAAGCACTTATGTACACTGTTCCCAAACTCGAATATTTCTCTCCCGACGTAATCGACGCTGCGGCCAACGAGCTGCTCCGTGCGCTCAAGGCAGAATCCTCGGCAGTCAGCAGCAGCGGCGAGAAGGCCGCCGAAGAATTCCGCAATCGTTGGATGGCTCAAAAGAATGGCATCCTAAAGCAGATTAATGATCTGTGGCTGAAGGCTGCACCTCCCTTCGCGAAGCGCGATGTCGGTTTGTCATTCGCGACGATTAAAGCGGTGGTCGAAGAAGAGGTCGACCTCGTTCTACAGTCAGCAAAGAGCCTTGCTGCGCTGCCCGACAACCGCCTCAAGTCCGAGACCCTTGACATCTCGCTGCCCGGAATCGAGCGCCCGCTGGGCGTGCGCCATCCCGTCCTGCGCACCCTGGACGAACTCATCTCGGTCTTCGTCAAGATGGGCTACTCCATCGCCGAAGGCCCAGAGGTCGAGAGCGACTACCACAATTTCGAGGCCTTGAACTTTCCGCCCAACCATCCCGCGCGCGACACCCAGGACACGCTCTTCATCGCCAATCAGGAGCAGCGCGCGCAGCGTGACCGCCTCTTGCTGCGCACCCACACCTCGCCCGTGCAGATTCGCACCATGGAGCGCCTCGCGCCTCCTGTGCGCGTCATCTGCCCCGGCAAGGTGCATCGCAATGATGCGCCGGACGCGACCCACTCCCCTGTCTTCCATCAGCTCGAAGGCCTCTGCGTCGATACCAACATCACCTTCGGCGACTTGAAGGGAACGCTCGATCACGCCATGAAGTCGTTGTTCGGGTCGGCAGTGAAGACCAGCTTCCGCCCGTCGTTTTTCCCCTTCACCGAGCCCAGTGTCGAGGTATCCATCTCCTGCCCATTCTGCGGAGGCCGTGGCTGCCGCCCGTGCAAGCAGAGTGGCTGGATCGAACTGCTCGGCGCGGGAATGGTCGATCCCAACGTCTTCGGCTTCGTCGATTACGACCCGAAGAAGCTCAGCGGCTTTGCCTTCGGCATGGGCGTCGAGCGCCTGACGATGATGAGCTACAACGTCGATGACATCCAGCAGTTTTTCTACGGCGATATGCGCTTCCTGGAGCAGTTTGCGTAATGAAAATTTCCCCGAATTGGATTCGCGACTTTGTCTCTCCCACTGCTGGCGACCGCGAGGTTGCCGAGGCTCTTACCGTCTCCGGTATTGCCATTGAAGGCTATTTCGGCGAAGGTGCCGACCAGACCTGGGAGGCGGAGATTACCACCAACCGCGTCGATGCCATGAACCA
>CAZLZA010000084.1:0-20285 GCA_964563875.1 uncultured Acidobacteriaceae bacterium | reverse complement strand
CTCTCATTCACAGACTCTTTCAGGCCGTCAACACGGTATTGGGGCGACGCTTACTGCTTACCGCCACTACGGTCTTCGTCTACCGCCGCACTCGTCCTGGAGCGATCCGTCCCTATAAAGTCTGGGGGTATCCGCTGTTGCCCGCCATCTTTGTCGCTTGCGCCGGAGTGGTGCTGGTCTCTAGTTATGCTGGCAATCTTAAAGGTTCATTGCTTGGTACTGGCCTCATTCTGCTTGGGCTGCCGGTGTTGTGCGTTGTGCGCAAGATTTATCCTGAACCGTCTGCAGAGTTGGAAGGAATATCTAATTCATAGTGTCGCACCACTACATGATGATCCCTCTCTGATGTCAAGCGGCGGATTCGACAAAAGACGCGTTTTCCTTCGCCCCTTCAGAACGCCAGAGAGCGCAGCGCCGGTCATACCCGTGCCGGGCGCGAGTCATGCTTCGGCCATTTTTGAGCAACCTGGGCCTCGCCCTCTTGAGAGGCGTCTCCTTCAGGTGGCGAGACCACAGGTGGACCACCACTTCATTTTCGATGGATGAGATATTCCATCGCTCACTCAACGTGTCCCCTGATGGATCGGGAGTCCGAACTCAAAAGTTCTCGGCCCCAGGGAGAAGAACGTAAACAGTGGTCTAGCTCTTGTTCTTGTGTCCGTTAATCGGCAACCCAAATTCAAACCAGAATCCATTGCCGACTGGGTGATAGCGCACGTCTGTCTCACGGAAATACTTGAAGGCGATAACCCCCTTCGGGATTGCGACGCGAATTTCGGGACCAAGTCCCAGGGCTTGTGTGCGGTTACCGTCACCCGCCCTCACGCCACTGATTGTGTCGTCTCGCACCTGCTTGGCCAGGTATCCTTGAAATCCCAGGGCCGTTGTTTTAGTGACATTCTGAGTAGCATTGAACTCCCACGAGATGTAACTTCCCGAATGATAGTTGTTGTCCGGGTTCGTCGTGTTGATCGCATAGTGCACCCTTGAACTGAACTCGGTTTTGCCGTGGTTGGGCATGTAGGTGATTGCGAAGTTTGGTTCGAACTGCCAGTAATGTGATCCGACATTCACCAAGTCGGTACGTGTGTAGGACGGACCCGGCGTCCAGATGTCAAGTCCATAATGGAAGTGCAAATCCTCACGGTTGTAAACGGCGAAAAGCGGTTCGATGTCCTGGTTGGCCAGGTTCGTCTTCGTCTGGCTTGCCAGCTGGTTTGGCGGACCCGCTTCGACCTGGGCATAGGCCATCACTATTCCAGCGCCGGTGAAAAGATTGGCGCCCAGGAACTTAACCCCCCAATTGTGTTTGAGTTTAACGCAGTTGGCAAACTCCGTCAGGCGGAATCCGGGAATTGCACTGTTTCCCTTGGTGTCATTGAACCGGCTGGATGAATAGAAAAGAGTGAACGTCTGCAAAAGGTAATTGTGCGGGCCCGGATCTATGGCCGGCATAACCGTCTCCGCCCCCATGGGATAAGTTATACTGCCGCCTTCCTCTGCGATGGCGGCGCTAACCAGCATCGTCATGACCAGAGCACCGAGAGTGATAAGCCGAACCAGCACTTCGAGCCTACTACCGGAGCTACGTCTTGCTGTCAGAATGTGCATCGTTGCCTCCTCATTGACAAGAGCCCTCAGGCCGTCAGTGAACGGACCGAGTTCGCACGTCTGGGAATCGGAGCGAAACCAAGCATGTCCAGCATGCACCTTTGTGGTTTTTCAAGTAATGACTGCCGATGCAGGAAAATCTGCTGACGTGCCTCCGTTTCAGACGGTTATTATGAGTTCCGGCGAAAAGAGGAAATCACTACTTCGACTCAAAGGAACGGTTCCCCACAATGCCGGACTAGGTTACATCGCCTCCCCCGATGAGCGGCGTGAACTGCAAGAATTGTCTGTTGAACCTTGGCCCCTTTATGCAAGCGAAAACAAAGACAAAAACGGCCAGCATCGTCTGTTCAATTTTTTTACACGCACTGTCAACCGACATTAGAAATTTTCAGTCGGCATACGGCGACGTCCGTGGCTTCGATTATCGGATATGCCGCCAAGTTCTATTTCGCATTTCGCAATGCTCGTCTTGGGACTACCTCGTATAACTGGCATCGTTCCGCCTTGAAAGGGGTGGGCAGCCGGCGTTGCCGCGGGTCGCTCCACCCTGGATAACGTGATGGTAGCCTCATTAGGGGTGCAGAATTTCCCTAGGAGACTGAAGCTTCCTTTCACCCAAACACTGGCAAAGCGAGCACTGCACTACCGTGCGCCGGCTGCCTTGGCCGCTGGTGCACCCAAGGAATTCCTAAAGATACGTTCCACCATCGCGGTATCGACTTTAACGGGCGCCAAGGGGAAAATAACCTTAGATAGCGAAGAAGACATCGTCATCTTGACCAGAGCCGGAATGTCGGCTTCGGTGAAGTAGCCGTCCATGCTGGTGGCCTGGTTCACGCTGTGACACCATTCGCGCAGCTTCGCCACCACGAATTCGGTCTCGCTTGGTTCGCCCTTGAGTCCTGGGATAACCGGCGAGAACAGTTCGGCCACGACTTCCGGCACGGCTGGGTAGATTTCTTGAATCACAGCCGGCATGATGATGCCCAGACCATCGCCGTGGGTCACCTTCGTATTGATAGCACTCATGGCGTGCTCTATGACGTGGGTCATGTGGAGCATGCCCTGGTAGAAGCTGATGCCGGCGATGGCCGAGGCGTACATGAGCCAGTACCGGGCCGTGAGGTTGGTCGGCTCGACAATGGCGGTCGGCAGATAGTCGATGACCAGCCGGATGGCCTCCTTGGACAGCGCGATGGAATAGGGCGTAGTCACGTTTGTGGTGGCCGCCTCCAGGGCGTGGTTCACGGCGTCCATAGAGGTGGAGATGGTCTGCCTGGTGGGCATGGTCGCGCACAAGCCAGGGTCTTCGATGGTATACGTGGAATAGATATGCGGCGAGAAGATGGCGGGCTTGTCATGACCGTCGGACTGGGCTACGGCACCGTATCCGGTCTCGGAGCCCGTGCCGTGGGAGGTATTGATGAGAATGATCGGCAAAGCCCCGGTTATGGGCTCGCCCTTCTCGTAGAAGTCAACGGCCTTCTTACCAGGATGGTAGATGAGCACAGCGGCCGTCTTAGCAGTGTCGATGGAGCTGCCGCCGCCGATGGCGAGGACGACGTCGGCCTTGAATTCCGCGCCCATGGCCGCAGCATCTTCGCAGTTCGCATAGGTTGGATTGGGCCGGACTTTGTCATAGTGCTTCCACTTCACGTTCCCGTTCAGGGCCGGCTCCACGCTCTTCCAGGCACCACTGGCCTTGTACGCGATGTCATCCGTGACTACAAGGACGTTCTTTTTTCCTTGGGCCACCATTTCCGCCAGAATGCCGTCGAGTTTTGCGATGGCTCCGACGCCGAAATAGGTGATCGGTCTGGGTGATTGGAGGACAAAAACCCGGTTGATGTCGATCTTCTTTTCCCACTGAGACATTGCATTCTCCTTCGTGTTTAAAGGTTGTTAAGTCTTCTCTTCCACAAATGCAAACAGGCTAGTTCGACTAACTTGGAGCCGTCTCTATTGCTGCTAATACCCGGTACTCTTAAAGGCATTTGCAGGGCCATTGTTCCGGCGAGGTTGAATGGAATTCAGCGTTGATAAATAAGTAGTTACACGGTCGGGAAAAGCCTTCGATGGCAGTAGTGGCAACACTCTAGTGCCGACCCGTTCGGCATGTGCCGAACGGTCGGCACCTTAAGCCTTGCGGGGCGGGAGTTTGTGCATCCGGAATTGGAGCATAGAACGCTTCATCCCTAGTTGGCGACGGCCCCATTCTTGCCCTTTGTCGGGTATTTCTGGCGTCTTTGCGCTAGACGAGTGGCTGTGCAACTGCGACGCCCGGCAGGTTGTGTTCGCCCGAAGAGAATCACAACAGAATTTCCGAGCTCACTTCATTTTAGGTACCCTACCGCCCGCTTTATGGCCAGGCTGCAAACAAATCGGTTGCCGAGTTCGAGGTACTCAGTTATGCACGAAAATAGTTCTCAGCTGACCAGAACCGCGGAACTTGGGTTAGCGGCCCCGAAAACGACATCACCTATCTATCGAGGAGCGACTACTTTTTTGCGGTGTTGAAGGGGATTCCCATTTCAAGCCAAAAAGCCGTTCCGTCTGCGGCGAGTGCATTCCAAAGCAGCAACCGGCTACTGAGCAGCGGCGGCTTTGGCGTAGGGAGTACCCATGGCCTGCTTGTACATATCAATGACGTCCTGCAAGCGGGCTGGACGTGGATTGAAGAGTGCGCAAAGATCTTTCATGGCGTTTTCCGCCAGCGCGGGAAGATCCGACTCCTTCACCCCGAGGAACGCTAAGCCAGATGGGATCCCGACATCTTTAGAAAGGCTGCGGACGGCAGCGATACCTTTTGCGCCAGCCTCCATGGCGGTCAGTCCGTGAATTTCCTCGCCCATAGCGCGAGCGATGTCGGCGAAACGTTCCGGGCAGGCGATCAGGTTGAACTCACAAACGACAGGCAAACAAATGGCATTGCAAACACCTTGCGGCAGGTTGAACTTGCCGCCTGGCTGGTGTGCTATAGCGTGAACGTAGCCCAGCAGGGCACTGTTGAAGGCCATACCCGCCAGGAATTCTGCATACGCCATACCATTACGTGCTTTGAGATTCTGTCCGTTCGCGACTGACGGCCGCAAATACTTGGCAACTAACTCAATCGCTTTGATGGCACAAGCGTCGGTAACGGGGGTAGCGACATTTGTCACATACGCCTCAACGGCATGGGTCAAGGCGTCCATGCCGGTAGCGGCGGTCATGCCGGGAGGCATTCCTATCATGAGGACAGGATCGTTGATGGCAACAGTCGGAGTAATGCGCCAATCGCATATCACCCGCTTCACGCGGGTCTGCGGGTTCGTAATGACTGCGAAGCGCGACATTTCGCTCCCTGTGCCGGCGGTGGTGTTAATGGAGACGTGGGGAGGCAGCGGTTTTGTAGCTTTGTCCGCGCCAGCGTAGTCGCTGATTTGTCCGCCATTGCTCACGACAAGGCCGACCCCTTTGCAGCAGTCATGAGAGCTGCCGCCGCCCAAGGAAACGAGTCCGTCGCACTTATTCTTTTTAAATGCAGCGACGCCGTCGGCGACATTGGTTTCGGTCGGGTGGGGCTCGGCGCCGTGAAAGATGCTGACCTTAACACCGGCTTCGGTTAAGTAATTTTTGATTGTGTTGGCTACGCCCAGTTTGAACAGCTTTTCATCGGTAACGACTAGTGCATGCGTAATGCCGAGGCTTTTAGCCTGCACACCGGCCTGTTTCGAGGAACCGACACCCATTAACGAAACCGGGGGCATGAAGAATCCGAAGGTCTGATCTGCAAGTGCCATGATTCACTCTACTTTGTCGGTTTGGGCTGCAGCTAAAATCCGATAAAGAAGTGCTGCTTACCCAACAGCAATGCACTCGAGGTGCCAACTCTCGGTTGTGGACTGGCGATTAGGAGAGTGTTTGAAATCAAAGAGATATAAGATCTTTATAGGAATCGGCTCGCGCGAGTGCAGGGAACTTTATGCCACATGTCCGGCACAGGTGCCGATGGGGTGGCACTTCGGCGGCGATGGTCGGCCTATTTGGGGTGGCGCGAAATCCCAAGCTTCTGCATCCTGGATTGCAGGGTGGAACGCTTCAGGCCAAGACGTGCCGCCGCCCCATTCTTTCCCGCGAGAACCCAGTTAGTGTCTTCGAGAACAGCCAGGATGTGCTTTCGTTCCGACTCCAGCAGGGTACCATCCCTGTTCTGTGGGGATTGCTCTTCTGCAGGCAGAATGTCGCCAAGCGGAATCTCTAACACAGAACCCGGAGACAAGATAACCGCGCGCTCCAGCACGTTTTGGAGTTCGCGGATATTACCGGGCCAACGGTAATTGCACAGCGCGTTCATGGTCTCAGTGGGAATGGTCTCAAGGTTTTTCCTAAGACGCTTGGCAAATCGCTGGACGAAATACCTGACCAAGAGAGGAATATCTTCAGCGCGTTCCCGCAGCGGAGGCACGTATATCGGCACAACATTAATGCGATAGAACAGGTCGGAGCGAAATTCCATATTCTCTACCATCGTGGCAAGATCACGGTTCGTCGCTACGATCAAACGCGCATCCGTTCGCGTTGTGTGGCTACTTCCTAATCGCTCAAATTCCTGCTCCTGCAAAACATGGAGGAGTTTCGGCTGTACTTCCAACGGAACCTCCCCAATTTCATCCAGAAACAAGGTTCCATGATTTGCGAGTTCAAAACGGCCGATGCGTTTCGCTACAGCGCCCGTAAATGCGCCTTTTTCGTGACCGAAGAGCTCGCTTTCCAGCAAGCCAAGCGGAATCGCCGCGCAATTCAATTTTACGAACGCGCTAGTACGGCGAGAACTCAACTTATGGAGCGCACGCGCGATCAACTCCTTTCCCGTGCCAGTCTCACCGCTGATGAGAACGATAGAGTCAGTCGGTGCCACAATTTCAACTTTCTGCAGCACGCGGCGTAGCGCGACACTTTCTCCAACGATTTCTGCACCGATCAACTCACGGTGGAGTTCATCCTCTAGATAAAGCTTCTCCTGCACGAGCTTGTCCTTGAGGTCCGCAATGCGATCGTAGGCAAGCGTATTCTCCAAGGCAATGGCGACCTGTCTTGCTACCTCCCCGAGCAAGGCGAGGTCGTCTCGGGTGAAAGTGTTCTCTACAACCCTGCCGAGTGCTAAAACGCCGAGAGTACAGCTCCGACTTACAAGCGGAAACAGACAGATGGTCTTTATGCACGCGGCGGTCTGTTTAGAGGGATCCCTCAGCCATTGAGGAGGCAAGTCATCAGTCCTTCCTGACCAGGGTGTTCCCGCATGACAGACCTCGCGTGATACCGAGTCGAAGTAGGGCAACGCCTCTGCTTCGGAGATTGCGGCGCGTTCTGAAGAATCGAAAGCGCTGGCACGCAATCTCTCGATTCCTGCTTCCGGTAATATGACTCCAGCGATATCGGATCGCATAATTTGTCGAAGCGATACCGCAATTTTGAGCAGCTGTATATCGAGCCGTTCGCTCGAGCCAAGGGAATTGGTCAGGTCAAGGAGTAACTTCAGTCGGCTCTTCTCGTGGGACAGTTCTGCCTGGACGCGTTGCGTAGCCTCGAAACATAGGGCACTGCCAACTGCCATTCCGATCGTGCCAGCAACCAGTGAAAGAAAGCGGACCTCCTCCTCTGGAAATGCGTCAGGATAGCAGCGGCCGAAATAAATCGCTCCAATACGCCGAACCGGTGTCTTAAGAGGGAAGACGCAGACTGATCGGATTCCCATCTGTCTCAACCGCTCCATTGAGGCCGGGTAGCCCTCTTCCCGGTCCACATCGGCAATCACTAGTGGCTGTTGACTCTCAAAGACCAACTGACTTACTGTTCCATCCCATGCTATCGGCTTTGCATTGAAGTTATGTGTCTTGACATCGAGCATGAGCCAGGTCACTTCGTTGGTCTGTTTGTCAAACTTAGTGATTCCGATGACATCGCAACGCACAACGCTTTCAAGTTCAGCTACAACAAAACTGCAAAGTCGATCGGCTGTGCGAAAAATATCGAGAACCTGGGAAAGGCGAATAAGCGACTCATATCTGGCTGCAAGCGACAACCCGCCTACGTCTTGTAAGTGGATATTCATTTTTGATTCCGCGAACAGCCTGACAGCCATCTGAGAAGTCTGGACTGATTCTCTCGATGCTACCAGCCCAGAATCGTCATCGGACGTGCAAAATACCACGCATTTTTGGATTTAACAAGACGTTTTGATTCTGGTGTCAGTAGCACATGATCTGGGTTAAGCAGGCCCTGCAATGGGCCGGACTGGTCAAGCGTGGCAGCAAACGCGGAATGCATCGGAAGCGGCGCGCACGGCGGCCGTTGCCATTGATGCTGCTGCATATCGATGGCAGCTGCCACCGCTGGTTCCAGAACGAACGCTGGTTCGACCTGATTGCGATCTTGGACGACGCCACCAGCGATATCTATTACGCGCAGTTGGTCGAAGAAGAATCCACCCTGACGGTCATGGCTGGAGTGCGCGAGGTGCTCGAGCGCAAGGGTTTGTTCTGCGCTTTGCACAGCGACCGGGGAAGCCACTTCTGGCACACGCCGAAAGCTGAAGGCGAGGTCGATCCCCACCAACTGACGCAGCTCGGGCGCGCGCTGCGCGAGTTAGGAGTGACAATGATTCCAGCCTACTCACCGCAGGCGCGTGGCCGCAACGAGCGCAGCTTCGGGACCTGGCAGGGCCGATTGCCGGAGGAGTTGCTATTGGACGGCATCACCACCGTCGAAGCCGCCAACCGATTTCTGCGCGAGCGCTATATTGACGACTTCAATGGCCGCTTTCAGGTTACCCGCGCGGGATTCCAACTTTCACACAGTTCTAACAGCCGGACATTTCACTTGCTACAAGAACCGACATTTTAACTCGCTAAGAACAGACGTTTTGATTCTGGTTTGATTCTTGGTTTAGATTTGGCTTTATTTGTTTCTCGAACGATCGGAGCCGTCCGATTAGCCGCAAGACAGCCATCTTGGAGAACGACATTTCACTCAGGCAGACGAGGTACCAATTGCAATCTCCGTGCATCATCAGGTCTCGCAAGACGTTTTTCGAGCATTCACACTCCGTCGCACCCCGGTTGCCGGTTCGGTTAACTATCTGCCTCGGGAACCAAGCAAATCGCTTGACTTGACTCGCTCTTCGCTGATAGTCCTCGCATTCATGTATGAGCGGCACGCGACTTCTCTCTTCTCTGGGTCTTTTCCGCAGCAAGCCGCGAGGCGACGTCAATGATCAGGTCTTCTTGTCCGCCAACGGTCTTCAGTCGGCCCAGTTCGACCAGAATGTCACGCGGATCAACCCCGAACTGCTGGCCGGCCCTCACGGCATGGAGAAGGAAGCTGCCATAGACTCCGGCCCAGCCGATGCTGAGACCGAATTTGGTGATGGCCTGGGGTTGGTGCATGCGTGGGCGCACTTCCTCCTCAGCCACATCCATCACTTTATAAAGGTCGATGCCGGTGTCGATGTTCATACGGTCAAATACGGCCGCGAGGACTTCGGTCTGAGCGTTGCCCGAACCAGCTCCCAGACCACACAGGCAGCCGTCGACACAGGAAGCTCCGGCCTGCACGGCAGCGAGTGTATTGCCGATGGCGAGACCAAGATTGTTATGCCCGTGGAATCCAACCGGCACAGTGACCGCGGCCTTCACCGCGGCAATCTTCTCGGTCACCTCCCACGGCAGCATGGTACCCGCCGAATCGGTGACATAGACCGTGTCAGCGCCATAGCTTTCGAACTGCTTCGCCTGTTCCACCACCTTCTCCACCGGCGCCATGTGGGCCATCATCAGGAAACCAATGGCTTCCATCCCCAACGACCTGGTGAAGGTGATGTGCTGAGCGCCGACGTCCGCCTCGGTAGCGTGCGTAGCAATACGCACGACCTTGACCCCGTATTTGGCCCCCAGTTCGATATCGGACTCGGTGCCGATGCCAGGCAGTATCAGGATGTCGAGTTTGGCTTTGGTCAGGACGGGCGAAACCGCCTTGAGATAGTCCTCGTCGCTGGCCTTGGCGAAGCCATACTGGAAAGTGGAACCGCCCTGCCCGTCGCCATGACCAATTTCGATGGTGTCAACGCCGGCGCTGTCCAGGGCTGCGGCAATGGTAGCCATATCTTCGGGAGAGAACTGATGGCTGACGGCATGCATGCCGTCGCGCAGTGTGGCGTCAATAATTCTGATCTTTGTCATGCGGTGCCCTCACGAACACTTGGCCAGAAGCCGTTCAGCAACCTTTTCCCCGGTCGCCAGAGCCGCGGCGGTGATGATGTCCAGATTTCCGGAATACTTCGGCAAGTAGGCTCCTTCACCCTCTACCTCGACCATAAGAGTGATCTTGTCGCCATCTGCTATGGGTGCGAGACGAACCCGGTAGCCGGGCACATAACTGCGAACATGATCGGCCATCCTCGCCACGCTTTCGCGGATCTCCTCCAGCTTCTCGGGATGTTGTACGCGGCAGTAGACCGTGTTGCGCATCATGATCGGTGGCTCGACCGGGTTGAGCAGAATGATAGCCCGGCCCTTTTTGGCGCCGCCCACGGCGACCACGGCCTTGGCGGTGGTCTGGGTGAATTCGTCAATGTTGGCGCGAGTGCCGGGACCGGCGCTCTGGCTCGATATCGTCGCCACGATTTCGGCGTACTCCACCGGAGTCACACGGTTCACCGCCATTACCATGGGGATGGTGGCTTGGCCTCCGCAGGTGACCATGTTGAAGTTGTCGCCTTCGAGATTGCCGTCCAGATTGACTGCGGGAACCAGATAGGTGCCGACGGCAGCGGGCGTCAGATCGATGGCGATTTTGCCGGACCGACGATAGCGCGGAGCGTTGGCAAGATGCGCTTTGGCCCCGGTGGCTTCGAAAACAATCTCGATGCTGTCGTCAGCTAGGATCGACTCGACTCCGTCGATGGATGTCGCGATCCCCATCTTGCGCGCGAGTTCGAGACCACGCCCACCGTCGACGATCCCAGCCAACAGTACTACTTCAATATTCTCGGCTTTCTTTATGATCTTCAGCATAAGATCAGTGCCGATGTTTCCGGGCCCTAATATCGCTGCCTTTATTTTTCTCATTCTCAACCCCTTGCGCCAAATCATCGTCCGAAAATCAATCGTTTGAGAACACTGCCTTGACTGAGCCCAAACCACCGAATGTCGCCGTGAATATGTCGCCCGGTGCGACCTCGAAAGCTTTGGTGAGCGAGCCGGCGAGAACGATTTCTCCCTTCCCGAGACCGATCCCCATACTGCCCAGTTTGTTGGCCAGCCACGCCACCGCCAGTGCCGGATGGCCGAGGACGGCCGCGCCGGCAGCCGTGTCCAGGATTTGTCCATTCTTTTCCAGCACCATGCCAACATATTTCAGATCGACGGCATCGACGGGCATGAGCCTTGACCCCAGTACCAGGGCGGCGCTGGAACCGTTGTCGGCGATGGTGTCTTCGATCTTGATCTTCCAGTCGGCGATGCGGCTGGCGATGATTTCAAAGGCCGGAACCACGGCTGCGGCAGTGCGTAAAACATCGGCGGCGGTCACTCCCGGACCGGTCAGGGTTTCGCCCATAATGAAGGCTAATTCCGCCTCGACCTTGGGCTGCAGGAAGGAGGTGCGGGGCAACACCTGTTCCTGGTCGAAGAGCATGTCGTCGAACAGGTGGCCGAAATCAGGCTCAGAGACGCCCAGAAATTGCTGCATGGCTCTACTGGTAAGACCGACCTTCTTGCCGACAATGTGGGCCCCGGCGGCCAATCTGGCTTGCACATTGACCATTTGGATCTGATAAGCGTCGCTCTGGGTGAGTCCGGCATAAACGGTGGTCAGCGGCGCGATAGCCTTGCGCGCGGCTTCGGCCTGGCGCAGCGCATCGGCGCATTGCTGAATGGTCGTATCGCATTGCTGAATGGTCGTATCGCATTGCTTTATCGTCGCTTCTTGCATTCTTTCCTCCTGAGTGCCGGGGTCAGACCGGGTGCGTCCGGTCGATGAGTTCGCGCGGAAACGTGGTCATGAAGGTCCCGCCCGATTCGGTGACGTGGATCATGTCGGTGACGCGCGGACCGCCGACTCCGGGCTTGAACACCGTCGGGAGCAGCAAATCCACCACCATGTCCTTGGCGATGACATGGGACAGTCCTTTGCCAATGATGGGAAAGAATTCGGACTGCCGGATGCCGACCCCGTAGCCGATCTGATCGAGAATCATGCTCCCATAGCCATGCTCGGCGACGCAGGCATGCACAAGGTCGTAGATCTCCGCCACGCAGACCCCGGGAACCAGGGCCGCCACAGCTTGTTGCTGCGCGCACTTGAGAAGCTCGTAGATTTTCCTGGTCTCGTCCGGGATGTTGCCGAGTGCCACGGTGCGGCACATCTTGGCGGCATAGCCCCGGTAGGACGAACCTAGATGGATGACTACCGGTTGGTCGTTCTGGATCACCACATCGCCAGCATAGGGATGGGCCTGCAACTGCTTCGCGTGAGTAAGCACCTGCATGCGGAAGGTGGCTCCCTCCGATCCCGCTTTGCGCATGGCGTATTCGGCCTCGGCCAGGACGGCGATCTCGGTGATACCGGGGCGCACCGCGGCGACGGCAGCCTCCATACCGAGGGACAGAAAATCGCTTGCGGTCTGCAGACAGGCGAGCTCAGTTTCGTCCTTAACGGCACGGACGCGGTAGGTGAGGTCCATCGCAGGCCGAAACTCCATGTTGGGTAATGCTTGCCGGATCGCATCGAAGACGCTAAATTCCACGAAGTACTTGTGGAAGCCAACGCGCGAGGCGGTCAACCCCAAGGTTCGCATGGCCGATACAATGGTCTGGCCGAGGTTTGAGGTGGGAAAGCGATAGGCGAGCAACTTCTCGGCACCCGAGCACTCGCGAACATAGGGTTCGTCCAGCCATAGGCAGCAGAAAATGGGAGAACCGGTAGCCGGAATGACAGCGGCCATGCACTCGATCTCCGTGGTGCCCGCGTAGTAGATCAGGTTCTCCCGGTCGGTGAAGACGACCGCGTCAAGACCCGCGCCGATTATTTCGGACTGCAGCGCCGCGATGCGCCGGGCAAGGTGGGGTTTCATCGCTTCCCGCCATCGTGATGGTCGCAGTGGGCGTGATGCCAGTTATCTAATCCGGCAGCACGGAACTTAGCTCGCAGAACGTCGGCCAGCTGGCCAGCCAACTCCTGCTTGCTCCAGCCCTGCTTGTAACCGCGCACCAGAATGGGGCCTGCGAGCCTCACTTCATCGTGCGGTCCGGGCAAGGCCGCCAAAAGACAGCCGTTGCGTTCTCCCACTGCGATGCGGACACCGTCCTTGAGATGGCGGCCCGTGCCCTTCTCGAAGCGCACCAGATACGGGGTTTCGGCCGAGGGGTCCAGCGCTTGGACGGCCTCGACGCTGAAGTCCTTGTCCTCGGCTCCGATGCCGCCGGTGGTGATTGCAAGTCCGCATTCTTCAGCGGCGTGGGCCAGGGCATCGGCCAGCTGATCACGATTGTCGGCAACCGGCTGCGCCGCCGCGGGCAGAAAACCCGCCTGTTCGAAAATCCTTACAAGATACGGAGTGTTGGTGTCCTCGATGCGGCTTTCCTGCAACTCGAATCCGGTAGGAAAGATCCGTATCCTAGCCCGGCGGCTGCTCACGATGCTTTGGCCGACTGCCCGGCTTCTGGCCAGCGTCTCGGCCGCCTGGATCTCGCTGAGGCCGATGGCACAGAGGATTCCGGCGGAATGGATCTCCGCGTCGGCCGCCAACGTCACCCCAGGAAGTTCCGCGATGGCATCCAGCAATACGCGCTCTTTGCCGAAAAAGCTCTCTGCCGGAAGCGTGCGTTGCAGAATATCCAGCGACAATTGCGGCGGGCGCACGTCGATGACCATAACCTTATCCGGCAGTACCCCCAGCACGCGGGCAACGGCGGCGGCCAGATCGGTTAGATTGGTGCCTGCCGTATCAATGCCATCGATGCGCAGTTCGGTCTTTTCAAGAAGGTTGATGTCCATTTTAGGGAGCCTCCGCGGCCATGGCGCCCTCGATTACGACATCAAACTTGATGTCCACCATGGGCGCATCGATGATGGCGCGGCCCACATCCAGGATGTCCACGTCGTGAGCGGCGATTGCCGAGATATCATTCATCGCGATATCGCCCGCAAAGGCGATGGTAGTGGCCTCGCGGCGGGAGGACTCACGCACCATAGCGGCAACCAGGTCGAGGTCTTCCAGCCGTCCGGTATCCACCATCAGAATCTCGGCCTTCATTTCGATGGCTGCGCGCGCCTCTGAAGCCAGACTTGCGATCAACCCGCGCAACTGGATGGCGCGGACATATCCGCTCATGGCGGAAACCGCGGCCAGCGTCTCGCGTACGCCACCGAACATGCGGACATAATTCTTATCGAGATAAAGGAACGGGCGGTTGGAGAGACACGCACTGCCGCCGCCGCAATGGATGGCCCGACGCACCTGGGCCTTGATCTCGTCAGGCATCTTCTTTGCAGCCCCAGAAACCACGCGAACGCGTCCGCCAGCCAGATCCTGCGCGTGGCGGGCGGCACGCGCGATGCCGGAGAACTTGCCGACATCGCCCGGAACGCAGTCCTCAGCCATGGCCAAGGCCTTGGCCGATCCTCGCAAGCAAAGCACTGGTCGTTCCGCAAGGGAAACATCGCCGTCATTCAAAGCGTCCAGAACCACGCATCCCAGCTTTTCCACCTTGGCACGCGCCGACTCAACGCCGCACACCAGACCCGGCGTGGTGACCCGCACCTCGGCAGTGAAGAGTCCTTGCTTGAGCGAGGCAAAAATGCTGTCGCGCAAGTCGGATTTCGTTGACGAGCTTTCAACTCCAGAAAAAAGTTGTGTCATACGGCCGCCATTCCCAGCGTGGCAACTGGGTCGATGCCACGTTGACGCAGCCACTTCGGCAACAGCACCTCATCGACCTTGAAGCTGACGGCGGGAGCACGCGCGACCAACAACTCGGCCAAAGAGCGGCTGACGTTGACGCCACCCACCGCGCCATCGAAAATGAGGACCTTGTCGGTCCTGGCGGCCCGGTAAGCAAAACGCATTGCCACATCGGTATCTTCGGCGATGAGGGCGTGCCGCATGTACTCCACATTTTGGGAATCGCAGCTCATTACCGCGGCCTGCTCGTGTCCAACCACGATGGTCGGAATATGCTCGGCAAAAAAGGCCGAGGGATACCCGCCCCAGGCATAGTTGTGGACACACATGCGGATGGCCGGATTGAGCGGCGCGATTTGGTCAATCAGCGGCCCGTCCTTGCCATAGAAGGGTTCGGTATACCAGGTATAGGCAGGCAACGCGGTACCATCGAGATCAAACAGGTCGGTGTTGGCACCCACGAAGTTCGCGTAAATGACGCCGGCGGCGAAGACATAGGGAACCGGGCAGGGGAAATCGAGCACTGCGATGCATTCATCGATTTCACCAAATAGGGTCATAATCTTGCCGTAGTACTGGCAGCCCTTCACGGTCATTCGGTCGTTCAGGGCAAACAGATCGTTGTCGGCATCTACCCCGACAACGCCCGCCGGAGACATATCCAGAAATGAGGCGAAGGCGAATTTGCTTTGCACGAAGTCTGAAGTAAAGATGCAGCGCGCGATGAAATTGGCGCCGCGCGGTCCCAGGTTCTGATGATAGGTCGAGCGCGTCTCGATCCGAGCGTAGGACATGCCGAAGGGCTTAACCGCACGATCCACCTGGCGGTGGAAGTGAACTTCACGGACATCGCTGTTGTGAGCGTGCACGATCCAGTCGGCATCGTAGATGGCTTTGAGCCCGTAAAGGGTGCCAATCTCCGTCTGAATGGGGATGCCCTCGTCAATCGGCGCCAACCCCTTGGCCATGTGCGGACCGAAATGAGTATCGAGTCCGAACGCCTTGATATACTCCTCGGTTTCGCGAAAGCGAAGACCGACCCCGGCGCGCAGGCGGATATTTTTGCAGCCGGTGCGTTCGGTGATGACGTCGCGGACGGTTTTCAGCATCTCGGCGTAGGGATGGCCACCGGCCATGGTGAAGCCGTGGTGCGACGCACAGATGTTGACCGACTGTTCGGGCTTGATCATGCTCATATCGACCCGTTCCAGGGCTTTCCTGGTGGCATCGCGGACCACCGCAACTCCCTGGTCCGAGGGATAGATCAAAGACGGTGTATCGCGGAAAAGATCGCTCAGCATGACCGAGGTCATCTCCGGGAGTTCCGCTACGCGCTTGGTAACAAATTGCGGAGCCACACCGTACTGGGATTGCCTTGCGGGAGCCGGAATCATGGGCTTGCGCATGGTGCTACCTCCTCTCACTCGATATGACCGATTCCAGGAGTCGGAGGTCTTCGTCGAAGCAGAAGCCGTGATTGCGGTACTTGGTCTTGACCTTCTCCGGGATATCTTTCAAGGTTGGCGTACGGCCATACCATTGCCATCCCCCCTTTGGTGGGGTAGGCGTGATGCCGTAAGCTTCCAGAAGACGCAAGGCTGGCTGGATGCACTCTACCGAACACCCACTGCGAAGACCGGTCCTAAGAGTTATTTCTTCCGGACTGTGCGCGCCTTTGATGATCGCCGCCGCCACCTCTTCGGCCCGGGTGGCGGTGCAGTAACAGACGATCTGACTCGGATGGAAGCCAGCGCGGATACAGAGGGCATCGACCTGCTCCCTAGGCAGATCGTAGATTGAGACCGATAGGATGCGGGGCCTCTCAAGCTTTTCGAGTCTTATGGCTCTGGACTCGCAACGCTGCTCGCAGTTGCCGCAAGCCACGCAGCGATCAGGATCGACGTGCGCCTTTTTGTCGATCATGCTGATTGCCAAAGTCGTGCACACCCTTGAGCATGTCCGGCATCCGTTGCAAATATTGCGATCGATTCTGGCGAGAAATGCTACAAGTTTCATCGGTCCCTCCGCGTGCAAACCAACCGGACTGCCCCGGTGAGGTTTCTTAGGCGACGATGACCATCGAGGCGTGAGCCCGCTGCATCTTGCAGGACTGCCCTTGTAGTCTATTAGTGAGAGTTCGTCAAGCGAAATCGCTCCATGATCGTCACCTAGTTCAGGGGAATAGGCGTCACCTCTCTACTGACACGCCGGGCCTCTAGCGCACAGCCGCGGACATGCTCCTCGCTAGTTCTTTATCGAACGTGACCCATCTTCGCGATCTAAGACATTACAAGGTCGAATCTACGTGCGATCCGGAACCGGAAACGAATCCGAAAGGACCATTTCCGGCTCCTTGCCAGCATCGGGTCAAGCGTGTTATGCAGCAGTGCCCTTCGTCTTTTTCTCTTCGAGAGCGGCCTTCACTACGCTGGGCAAAGCCGGTATCTTAGTGATCCGAACGCCAACGGCGTTATAGATAGCATTCAGGATTGCCGGGTGAGGGGCGGTCAACGGCGCTTCGCCAACACCAGCAGCGCCGAACGGACCAAGCGGACGCGGAGTCTCCAGATACAGGATTTCGATTTCATCTGGAATGTCCTTTGGATACGGCAGTCCGCAGTCCTTCAGGGTGGTGTGTTTGTTCAGATCATCGAAGTCTTCGCTCAGGGCCAAGCCGATACCTTGGGCCAGACCGCCATAGATCTGTCCGTCGACGATCGTGCGATTGATGACAGTGCCCACGTCCACAGCCGTCGTGAACTTGACAACCCGTACCTTGCCGGTCTTCACGTCAACTTCTACTTCCGGCATGAAAAGTTCATACATGTAACAGGGGAACGGGTTCCCGATGCCGGTAGCGCTGTCGCAAGCTGTCTGCTCCGTCGCCACCCACTTGCCGCTGTATTTGAGTGGTAGCTTCTCCGCTACAGCTTCATCGTAAGTCCGATAATTTCCATCGGCCTTCCGCAGTGCCGCAAGCATCTTTTCGCATGCGTCCTTGATGGCGTTTCCGGTGAAAACATTCGACCGGCTGCCACCCGAGGGACCGCTGTTGGGTAGCCTCGAATCGTTCATCACCAGTTTGACCTGCTCCGGCTTAATGCCCATCGGGCGTAAGGTTTCGTATGCGAAGGAGAGTGTACCAAGGTCGGCTCCTTGGCCGTGATCCTCCCAGCTGTTGTAAACCGTAACTCCGGTAGGCGTGAGTTCGACATCTGCATTGGAGCTGTCCGGGCCATCCAGTCCACAGCCGTAAACGCCCAGTGCCAAGCCAATGCCGTATGCCGTATCAGAAGCATGGAAAGCGGCTTTGCGCTTCTTCGCCTCCTCATACTTCGGACGAAGCATATCCAGCAGTTTATCGAGGACAAACACATCGGGCACCTGTCCGGTTGGTGTGGTTGCGCCAGGACGATAAACGTTTTGGTAGCGAAGGTCGAACGGATCCTTTCCCATCTTCTCCGCCAACATGTCGATGCAGGTCTCCGAGGCCAGGAAAGACTGCGGCGAACCGTAAGCGCGGAATGCCGAGCCCCATGCATGATTGGTGCAGACGGTCAGTCCCTTACCGCGGATATTCGGGATGTTGTATCCGGCCCCAAGGAACTGGGCTTGGCGGATGGTCAGCAGGTCGCCAAACTCGGAATAAGCACCATGATCGATCCACCAGTCGCCTTCCATCGCCAGCAGTTTTCCGTCCTTGTCGGCTGCCAGCCTGCACTGGACATAGCCCGGCGAACGTTTGCCGGTGTAGGTGATGTTCTGGAATTGGTCATAGACCAGAGAAACCGGACGGCCCGTCGCCATGGCAGCCACACCGAGCAGAGCTTCCATCGTCGGGCTGAATTTATAGCCGAAGGTACCGCCCGCCGGGTTCTGGATGATACGCAACTTCTCCGGCGCAATCCCCAAGCCGGGAGCGATCATCGCCTGGTGTATATGGACAGCGATGCTCTTGGACTGGATGGTCAGGGTACCATCCGGTTCCATGTAAGCGACGCCGCAATCGGGCTCCAGATGCAGGTGAGGCTGACGGCTGCAATAGGTTGTGGTTTCGGCAACATAGGCTGCTTTCGCGAAGATAGGCTTGGTGTCCTCGCCTTTCACGCGTCCCTGCTCATAGTACGCATTGGGAACACCCGGATGAATTTCAATGGCATCCGGAGCCAGGGCGGCGAAACCGCTCAGGTAGGCCGGCAGCAATTCCAGGTCGACCTTGACCTTGTCGGCAGCCGCGCGGGCGTGCTCTTCCGTATCCGCGGCCACGATGGCAATCGCATCGCCAAACTGGAACACTTTCTCTTTGCACAGCATCGGACGATCCCATCCATCGCCCTTGTTGGTGGGGAAGGTGATCAGGCCGGTAATTGCGTTTTTGCCCTTTACATCTTTCCACGTGATTACCTGGAAGACGCCCGGCATCTTCTCCGCTTCTGTGGTATCGATCCCCTTGATGTTGGCGTGGGAGACCTTGGCTTGGGTCAGGGCGAGACGCAACGTGTTTTGCGGCATGTGCAACGCCACGTCGGCACCGAAATCCCATGTGCCGGTAACCTTGGCCACCGCCGACGGCCGCGGATAAGTCGAACCCAGGATGCTTCCGCCGTTGGGATGGAAGAACATATCTTCTTTTTTCTTTTCACCGCGCATAATCGCGGCAGCATCCATCACCGCATCTACCAGCGGTTTGTACCCCGTACAGCGGCATGCATTGCGGTTAACATCGAAATGATGCCGCACTTCTTCCCTTGTGGGATTGTCGTTTTTGTCCAGGAGAACCTTGGCGGACATCAGAAAACCAGGCGTGCAAACGCCGCACTGAGCGCCGCCGTAGGCCATCCAGGCGACCTGCAGGGGATGCAAATTGTCTGGTGTTCCCAGGCCTTCGATGGTGGTTATCTTTGCGCCTTTGGCAATCTTCTTGACGGGAGTTAGGCATGCCCGAATGGCCTTCCCATCAATGTCAACCGTACAAGTGCCGCATTGACCTTCATTGCAGCACACCTTACAGCCAGTCAGCAGGAGTTGTTCGCGCAGTATCGTAGCTAGATTCTGCTCGATATCACAGATAAGTGCCCGCTCAACACCATTGATCTTAAGTATTACCCGTTCCATAAGTTCCTCTCCTCCTTCGAAGAGTGTGGGACCCGAAGACAGCGTGGGGCTGTCGTCGTTTTGGAGTAAGAGTTGTGCCTTTCAGTCGGAGTGGTTGGACGACCTTCACCGACTAGGCCAGATGTTGATTGCTCCGGGTATTGATGAGTTGAGGATTGTTGATGAGTTGTTAGGGTCGGGGCCCGGCGCTCCATAGCCGGTGCAGGCTTCTGGCTATTCTGCACGGAGACTGCATAGCCCGTGGACTTTGCTGGGCATAGCTGGCTGGCGCCGCTGGATGAAGCGCTCCATGGTGGAGACATACGGCACTCCCCCGGGAAGGCTATGATGTTCCTGTTTTGGGATCTTGGCACAAAGAAATAGCGCGACGTTCCAAAAGGGAACTATCATGATTGTCTCTGGATGTTTCCAGAATAAAGCCCCAGCCCCGTCTCGGGCTCGCCATCCTGCAACTGTAGGGTCCGAGTATCAAGGAAATCTTCTATGATGAGAATGGCGGGATCGTGTGGCAAAAATGCCGTACCTGGAAGAACGATGCAAGGCGGGAGTCTGGAACGGAGTAGTGTTGCTGCGGGAGTTGCGTGAACGTGGCTATAGCGGCAGCTATACGATC
>CAZLZA010000083.1:0-20364 GCA_964563875.1 uncultured Acidobacteriaceae bacterium | reverse complement strand
TTTGCATCGGCTGCACCATGCCCGGCTTCCCGGATATGTTCATGCCGTTCATGGACGAGCCCTCGGGGGCGCGCTTCTCCACGGCCGCGCTCACCCTGTACGGCAAGATGATCCGCACCCTGCGCTCCATCACCAACACCACGGTCAACCACGAACCTGAGTGGCGGCGTCGCGGTCACCAACTGATCACCGGCTACCAGCCCCAACCCGGCGCCTACGAAACCATCAAGCGCCCCAAAGCCGCTTGAGCGGAGAGGATCTAATCCATGGGAACGATCACCGAGTCATTAACTGAATCTCCGAGTAAGAAACGGAACCTGATCGAGATGAACTGGGATCCCATCACCCGCATCGTGGGCAGCCTGGGCATCTTCACCAAGATCGACTTCGACAACAAGCAGGTAGCCGAGTGCTATAGCACCTCGTCGATCTTCCGCGGGTACAGCATTTTCATGAAAGGCAAAGACCCGCGTGACGCCCACTTCATCACCAGCCGCATCTGCGGCATCTGCGGAGACAACCATGCCACCTGCGCCTGCTATGCGCAGAACATGGCCTTTGGCGTCCAGCCTCCCGCGCTTGGTGAGTGGATCATCAATCTTGGCGAAGCCGCCGAGTATATGTTTGACCACAACATCTTCCAGGACAATCTCGTCGGCGTCGATTTCTGCGAGCAGATGGTGAAGGAGACCAACCCCAGCCTGTGGGAGAAGGCGCAGCACAAGCAGTCCCCGAACGCCGACAAACATGGCTATCGCACCATTGCCGACATCATGACCGCGCTGAATCCCTTTACCGGCGAATTCTACCGCGAGACCCTGATGATCAGCCGCCTCACCCGCGAGATGTTCTGCCTCATGGAGGGCCGCCACGTCCATCCTTCCACCCTGTATCCCGGAGGTGTCGGCACCGTCGCCACCGTGCAGTTGTTTACCGACTATCTCGTCCGGCTGATGAAATACGTGGAGTTCATGAAGAAATGCGTGCCCCTGCACGACGATCTCTTCGACTTCTGGTATGAGGCGTTGCCGGGTTATGAAAAGGTCGGACAGCGCCGTGTCCTGCTCGGCTGTTGGGGCTCCTTCAACAATCCCAGTGCCTGCGATTACCGCTACGAGACCATGTCCAACTGGGGACGTTCCATGTTCGTCACTCCCGGCATTGTCGTTGACGGGGAACTGGTCACCAACGATCTGGTGGACATCAATCTCGGCCTTCGCATTCTGCTCGGCAGCTCGTTCTACGATGACTGGCAGAACGCGGAAACCTTCGTGAAAGCCGATCCTCTCGGCAACCCGGTGGACAAGCGGCATCCGTGGAATCAAACCACCACCCCGCGTCCCCAGAAGCGCGACTTCAATGGCAATTACACCTGGGTGATGTCCCCGCGCTGGTATGACAAGCGCAGCGGCGATCATCTCGCGCTTGACACCGGCGGCGGCCCCATCGCTCGCCTCTGGTCCACCGCGCTCTCCGGCCTAGTCGATATCGGCTACATCAAGGCCACCGGCAACAGTGTCCAGATCAACCTGCCCAAGGGCGCAATGCTGCCCGAAACCAGCTTCGAATGGAAGATTCCCAAGTGGAGCAATGCCATCGAGCGCGACCGTGCCCGCACCTATTTCCAGGCGTATGCCGCTGCCGCCGCGCTGTACTTCTGCGAGAAGGCAATCGAGGAACTCATGGCCGGCCACTCCAAAACCTGGACCCCGTTCAAGGTTCCCGAGGAAGCCATTAGCTGCGGATTCCACGAAGCGGTGCGCGGCGTCTTGTCGCACCACGTCGTCATCCGTGACGGCAAAATCGCCAACTATCATCCTTATCCGCCCACCTGCTGGAATGCCAACCCGCGCGATGTTTACGGCACTCCCGGTCCCTACGAAGACGCGGTCCAGAACACGCCGCTCTTCGAAGAGAACAGCCCCGATAACTTCAAGGGCATTGACATCATGCGGGCGGTGCGCAGCTTTGACCCGTGCCTGCCATGCGGCGTGCACATGTACCTGGGAGGCGGCAAAGTGTTAGAGGCCCGCCACTCGCCGATGTTCGGGCTGGCGGGCGGCAAATGACCGCCACCGCCAATGAGTTCCAGGCCCACACCGAGCGCATTGAGCAACTGGTGCAGCACATCTCCGTCCTTACCGACGAAGATGCGCGCACCACCGCGCTCGAACTCCTCCAGTCGATGATGGATCTCCACGGTGCCGTCGTCTCCCGCATCGTCGAACTGCTCAACGCCAGCGAGGCCGGTCGCGCTTCGCTTGCCAAGCTCGGCAATGATCCTCTGGTCTGCGGTCTTCTGGTGCTCTACGGAGCTCATCCCGTAGCCCTCGAAGAGCGCGTGGCCCGCGCCGTCGAGAATCTCCTTCCGCAACTCCGCAAACACAGCGGAAGCGCCGAATTGATCGGCATCTCCGACGCGGTTGTGCGCGTCAAAGTCCAAAGTTCGGGACACGGTTGTGGATCGTCGCCGGACGCCCTCAAAACCATGGTAGAGCAGGCCATTCTGGAAGCCGCGCCCGAGGTCGTCCAAGTTGTGGTGGAGGGTTTGCCGTCCACCGGATTCGTTCCCCTCAACCTCATCCAGCCAGCCGCCAAAAAGGAAAACCAATATGAAGAATCCGCCGCGTGACATTGATGCTCATACTCCCGGAACCAAACGGGGAGAACAGTGGGCTTATGAGGGCCGCAAAGAGCCGGGACGCGAGGGCAGTGGACGCACCTCCCGCGACGCCACCGGAATCAACGCCGACAAGCGCAAACCGATTGATTCGCGAATGCCGAACTTGCCCCCGGCTTAGGTGCAGGCCCGGCGGGTGGCCCACATCCGCCCGCGGTTGGCGAATGTGGGGCTGTCCGGTTTCAGGTAAGCACAACAGGTGAGCACAAAAGGATGGGCACCGTGATCGACAACACCGGGCGGGGGTCACTCGCGGCCTTGCAAAAACTTGTTCGCAAACCGCGCGCGCAGGCCGCACTCTGCGAACTCTGCGCCGCACCGCTCCCGCCCGTCCACCAGCATCTGCTTGAAATCGAGAAGCGCCGCGTCACCTGTGCCTGTGATCCGTGCGCCATTCTCTTCGGCGGCAACGCCCGGCAGCGTTATCGCCGCATCCCGCGCGATCTCCGCCGCCTCCCCGATTTCGTCATGGATGATCAAGAATGGGAGAGCCTGCTCATTCCCATCAACCTGGCGTACTTCGTCAACAGCAGTGCTGCCGGACGCGTCATCGCCCAGTATCCCAGCCCCGGCGGCGCCATGGAATCCTCGCTCGACCTCGAGTATTGGAATGCCATCATCACGCGCAACCCGGTGCTCAACCAGTTTGAGCCCGATGTCGAAGCCTTGCTCGTCAACCGTCTCTCCAGCCCACGCTATTATCGTGCTCCCATCGACCAGTGCTTCCGTCTCGTGGGCATCATCCGCATGCACTGGCGCGGTCTCTCCGGCGGGCAGGAGGTGTGGAAGGAGATCGACCGCTTCTTCGGCGAGCTTGCCCGAGCCAGCGGTGAAGTCCCGCAAGCCAGCGGCGAGGAACCGCGCGCCAGCGGTGAGGAGCAGTGTGCCTGACCTGCGCTTTCAAGTCGAAGCCGCCGAAGCCACCCCCAACGCGGCCACTCCCACGATCACCTTCAAGGTGCGCGCCACCGACTCCGAAAAGCTTCCCATCCACTCCATCGCCCTCCGCGTCCAGGTGCAGATTGAGCCGCCGCGCCGCCGCTACACTCCCGAGGAGCAGGAGAACCTGAAGGATCTGTTCGGCGAGCCCGAGCGCTGGAGCAAATCCATCCATCCGCTGTTGTGGGCAAACCTTAGCGTCAACGTTCCGGCCTTCGACGGCGGCACCGTAATCGACGTGCCTGTCCCGTGCACCTTCGACTTCGACGTGGCCATCACCAAGTACATCCACGGCCTTGACGCAGGCGAGATTCCGACCACCCTGCTCTTCAGTGGAACTGTCTTCCACGCCGGACGCATGGGTCTCCAGGTCGCACAGATCCCCTGGGACCGCGAAGCCAGTTATCGCCTTCCCGTCCAGCTCTGGAAAGAAATGATGGACCTGTATTATCCCCACACCGCGTGGCTCTGCCTGCATCGCGAAGTCTTCGACAAACTCTACAAATTCAAGGCGCAGCATGGGATTCCAACCTGGGACCAAGCCGTGGAGCGCATCCTCAACCTCACCGAAGAGGTGAAATCGTGAACCGCGAACTCGTCAGAAAGATCGCCGATGCCGTCCTCTACGAAGGTTACATGCTCTATCCCTACCGACCCTCGGCGATCAAGAACCGCCAGCGCTGGAGCTTTGGCATCCTCTATCCGCCCGCCTACGCCGAGGTCCGCGACAAAACCGAACGCTGCACCATGCATTCGGAGTGTCTTCTGGAGACCACCGGCAGCGCTGCGCTCCAGCTCCAACTTCGCTTCCTGCACCTGCTCAGCCGCCAGGTCGCAAAGCCCAGCGACGGGCGTTTCGAACCCGTGCCGTCGCTCGAGGTGGAAGGTCAACTGATTGAGAGTTGGGATGAAGGCGTCGAACGCTCTGTGGACCTCGAACTGACTTTAGCCTTCGCTCCGCCACCGTTTCCGTTCCATTTTCCCGGCAGCAGTGAGACCCAACTGCTGCGCGACGGCCTTCGCCAGTTAGCCGGAATTGTCCGCCGCACCCAGCACGAAATATCCGGAACCGTATCGATCTCCTCCGAGAGTATTCGCCCCGGCTTGCTCAAACTCACCGTGGAGGTCACCAACACCACACCGTTCGAGCACGACCCTCGCGACCGCAACCTTGCACTGACTCGCTCGCTGCTTTCGGCGCATACTATTCTCTCCGTCAGCGGCGGTCAATTCGTCTCCTTACTCGACCCGCCCGAAGAACTGCGCGATGCTGTGAGAGCCTGCACCAACCTCGGCAATTTCCCTGTGCTCGCCGGCGATCCGCCGCAACGTGACCTGCTGCTCTGCTCGCCCATCGTTCTCTACGACTACCCGCAGATCGCGCCGGAGAGTGCGACTGACTTCTATGACGCAACCGAAATGGACGAAATGCTCACCCTGCGCGTGATGACCCTGACCGATGATGAGAAGAATGAAATGCGCCACGCCGACGATCACGTCCGCAACCTTCTTGAGCGCACCGAACAAAGCGCGCGCGAGCAACTCATGAAAACCCATGGCGCCATCCGCGGCCTGCGGCCAGTGCGGGAGGAAAAGTCATGATGGATTGGGATGACTTCTCGCAAAATGGAGAGCCGAAACACCACCCGGTCGAGAGCGTCACCATCTCCGGATTCGCCGTACGCCCCGGAGATCGCGTCCGCCTCTGGCCCCGCAAAAACGCCGACATTATGGACATGGCGCTGAAAGGGAAAGTTGCCATCGTCGAGGCCATCGAAAGAGATTACGACGACTGCCTGCACCTCGCCGTCGTCCTCGAAGACGATCCCGGCCGGGATCTCGGAATGTTACGCCAGCCCGGGCATCGCTTCTTCTTTTCTCCCGAGGAAGTCGAGCCCGAGTTGCTCAATGGAAAGGGAATCGCATGACGGGGGTACGAATGACGGATACCAACGGTCTCATTCTCGTCGCCGGTGTCGGCAACATCTTTCTCGGCGACGACGCATTCGGCGTCGAAGTCGCGCAGCGCCTCGCCGCCCGCGCCTTGCCGCCAAACGTGCGTGTCGTCGACTTTGGCATCCGCAGCTACGACCTTGCCTATGCGCTGATGGACCCATGGGAGCTGGTGATCCTGGTGGATGCCGTCCCCGGCGGCGATGAGCCCGGCACCGTGTACCTCATCGAGCCGGAACTGCCCTCCGGCGGCGAAGCGCCCACGGACTTCGGCTTCGATGCCCATTCCATGAATCCCGTCGCGGTGCTGCAACTCGTCAACACTCTGGGAGGCGAAATGAGCCGTCTGATGGTGGTCGGCTGCGAACCCTCAACCGTCGATTCCGATGCCGACGGTGAGACCGGCCTTAGTAAGCCGGTCGAGGCCGCCGTCGACGAGGCCATCCGCATGATCGATCAATTGATTTCCGAAGTCTCGAAAGCCAAAGCGGCATAGCCGCAGAGAGGAGAAGTTATGTTTGGAAAAGTTGTGAAATGGGGATCTTTGGCCGCAACCGTTTACTCGCTGTACTATTTTCGCGGCGACCTGCAGCGCTACGTCAAAATGAAAATGATGTAAGTCATTGAGGAGTAAATCATTTAAGAGTGTCATCCTGACCGAAGCGAAGGACCCCTACACGGGTGGTGGCCCACATCCGCCATCTTTTGGAGAATGAGGCCAGCGGATGATCGACCCCACAACCAACAGAGGACAGCCTGCGATGGGTGGCCCTTGCGGCCACCCATGCTTCACTCAAGCATGATCGCTCTGCTCGCCCACCGCTTGCAGGCAATCCGCTACCGTACCATTCTCCGCCAGGAACTCCCTGAGCACTCCCACCAATTTATCCGGCTCTGCCAGGAACGAATCGTGCCCGTGCGACGACTTGATGCTCTCATAGCTGCAATCCACGCCCGCATCGCGAAGCTCTTCGGCGAATGCGCGCACGTCGCTGTCCGGAAACAGTACGTCGCTGGAGATGCCGAACAGCAGCACCTTGGCCCGTACCCGCTCCCACGTCTGCCCCGGCCAATCCCGCAGCGGATCCCACAAATCCATCGCCCGCGTGATCGTCAAATACGCATTGGCGTCAAAGCGCTGCCAGAACAGCTTTCCCTGGTATTCCAAATAGCCCGCGATATCGAACCGCCCATCCTCGGACTCCCACGGAGCGATCCCCTTGCGGTCGGCCTTGCGTCCGTGGCGAGCGTGGAACAGCTCCGCCGACTTGTAGGTGCACATTGCCAGCCCGCGCGCCTGCGCCAATCCCGTGCGCGGCCCCGGTCCGTCGTAGTAGTCACCGCCGCGCCATTCCGGATCCAGCCGGATAGCCTCGCGTTGCAGATGGTTCAATCCCAGTCCTAATGCGGTGAGCTGCGTCGTTCCCATCGCCACCACCCGGTCCTCCCACTCCGGATACTCCACCGCCCATTGCAATGCCTGCATCCCGCCGATCGACGGCCCAATCACCGTTCGCAAATGCCGGAATCCCAACTCCTGCAACGCAATCTTCTGCGCCCGCACCCAGTCCCGCACCGTAACCTGCGGAAAGCTCGCGCCGTACGGCTTGCCCGTCGCCGGATCGAGCGAAGCCGCACTGGTCGAGCCATAGCACGACCCGATCACGTTGAAACACACCACGCACTCGCGATCCAGATCGAAGACTCTCTCCAGCAAATCCGGCCACCACTGGTCCACCCGCGCCGAGCCCGAAAGCGCATGGCAAACCAGGGTTACGTTGCTGCCATCCGGATTCGGTTCGCCGTAGATCGCGTAACGCAGGCTCACGCTCGCCAGCGTCTTGCCGTTCTCCAATTCGAATGGACATCGTTTCGTCACCGAAACCGTGCCCTGAGTCAGGTGAAGGGTTGTGATATGACTCGTTGCCATGGCTATTTTCCTGCTCTCTGGCCTGCCGTTTCGGGCCGAGTATGCTTCGTACCGTTCGCTGCTTCAATGGCCTGTGCCAGGTCTTCAAGAATGTCGCGTACATCCTCAATGCCCACCGAGAGCCGCACCAGTTCCGGCGTCACTCCCGTGTCCCGTTGCTCGGCGTCGCTCAGTTGTTGGTGAGTCGTAGACGCGGGATGAATGATCAGTGACTTCGCATCCCCGATGTTCGCCACATGGCTGAACAGCTTCACCGAATCAATCAGTTTGCGTCCCGCCTCGTAGCCGCCCTTGATCCCGAATGTAATCAGCGAGCCGCTGCCGTCCGGAAGATACTTTTTGCCGCGCTCATAGTACTTGCTCGATTCCAGTCCCGGATAATTCACCCACTCCACGCCCGGATGCGTCTCCAGATAGTTCGCTACCTTCAGCGCATTTTCCGAGTGCCGCTCCATCCGCAGATGCAGCGTCTCCGCCCCTTGCAGCAGCAGGAACGAGTTGAATGGTGACAGTGCCGCGCCCGTATCGCGCAGCCCCTGCACCCGCGCCTTCAGGATGAATGCCAGGTTCCCGAACGTCGCCGTGTAGCTGATGCCATGATAGCTCGGGTCGGGATCGACGAAGTCGCGCTGGAAGCGTCCCGAAGCGGCCCAGTCAAACTTCCCCGCGTCCACAATAATGCCGCCGATGGTCGTGCCGTGTCCGCCGATAAACTTCGTCGCCGAATTCACCACAATGTCGGCGCCCCACTCAATCGGACGCGTCAGCGCCGGCGATGCCGAAGTGTTGTCGATCACCAGCGGAATCCCCGCTTCGTGTGCAATCGCCGCCAGCTTTTCAATGTCCGCCACGTCGAGCTTCGGATTGCCCAGCGTCTCGGTGTACAGCGCCTTGGTCTTTTCGTTGATCGCCGCCCGCAGTCCGTCGAAGTCGTCCGCATCCACAAACCGCACCACAATTCCCAGCCGCGGCAGCGTGTAGTGGAACAAATTGTAGGTCCCGCCATAAAGCGAAGTGGTCGAGACGATCTCATCGCCTGCCCCCGCCAGCGTCGTAATCACCAGCGTCTCCGCCGCCTGTCCCGAGGCGGTCGCCAATCCCGCTGCGCCGCCTTCCAGCGCCGCAATCCGGTTCTCAAACACGTCTGTCGTCGGATTCATGATCCGGGTATAAATATTGCCGAACTCCTTCAACCCAAAGAGCCGTCCCGCGTGATCGCTGTCGTCGAACACATAGCTGGTCGTCTGGTAAATCGGCACCGCCCGCGCCTTCGTCGTCTGTTCCACAGACTGTCCGCCGTGCACCGCCAGTGTGTTAAATCGCTGTTTCTTTTCGGTCTCCGCCATCTCGCGAACTCCCCTTTTAAGAATTTTTCCCCATAAACAAAAACGGCCCAGGCAATTTGCCGTGGGTCGTCTGGAATCTCTTGATGTCGCTCTGCTAACGTCTTATCTAAGCTTTTCGCGAACTCTCAAGCGCGCCCACGGCGGTAGGCATGCACATCATGTGCATACACATGGCCATGGCCGTCAGGATGAGGATCGCGTTCAACATCATACCGTCTTTGTACACAATTCCACCCAACCCTGTCAAGTCAGCTGCAAGCTTCAGATCGCGTTCCGCTTCCTTTGTGAAACGCCCGCTCATAGCATGATAGCCTGTTGGCCATGAAAAGGCGCATAGAGATGCATAAAGACTCGGCAGGGAAAGGCTGGTGCTTGAACGGCTGGCAACGCATCGGGGTTGTTGTCTCCGTGGTCTGGGCCTTATATGGTCTCTATCAGGGCAATGAATACGGCCTTCATCAAGGCGATTGGGCTGTAAATGTTCAAAAGCTCTGCTGGGAACAAAAAGGAGCGGATTTGTCCGTTTGTGACGCTCAATTCTCTAGGAATTGGTCCGAAGCTATTCAATATCACTGGCAATATGCGTTTATTTTTTCGCTCGCGCCTATTCCTCTAGGCTGGCTCTCGGTCTATGGGCTGCTAAAGCTCGTCAGGTGGGTGAAGAGGGGCTTTACTCCCCCTCTCCAAACTTAACCCCCGCCCGTGCTCTCGTCTTTGTTGCGACGGGTGGCCCAGAGTTGGCGCACTTCCAACTCTGGGGTTGCAGTGCCCCTGCGTGTGAGATGCTGTCCTGATGGTGACAGCCCCACCTTCGCCGCTGCATTTGCGGCTAAGGTGGAGAAGCAAGACCCTCAAATCACCATGACTTCCTTGTACTCTCCAAACACCTTGCGCATCACGTCGCAGATCTCGCCTACCGTCGCATTGCTCTCCACGGCTTCCACGATTACCGGCATCAGGTTTTCCCCGTTTCGTGTCGCCTCGTCGATCTTGCGCATGGCTTCGGCGGCTTTCACCGGGTCACGCTTGGCGCGGAAGGCCCGCAGACGCTCCACCTGGCGACGTTCCAGCTCCGGGTCCATATGCAGTAGCGCAACCGGCTTCTCGTGCTCCTGTTGGAAGGCGTTCACCCCCACCAGAATCTGCTCCTTGCTGTCCACCGATTTCTGGAACTCATACGCCGCGTTCTGAATCTCCCCCTGCACAAAGCCGCGTTCGATGGCCTTCAACATCCCGCCCATCGCGTCGATCTTCTCCAGATAGTCTGCCGCCCGCTTCTCAATCTCGTTGGTCAAAGTCTCCACATAGTAGGAGCCCGCCATCGGATCGATCGCCGCCGTCACTCCGCTCTCAAAGCCGATGATCTGCTGCGTGCGCAGCGCAATCCGCGCCGAGTCTTCCGTCGGCAGCGCCAGCGCTTCGTCGAACGAGTTCGTGTGCAGCGACTGCGTCCCGCCCAGCACCGCTGCCAGAGCCTGCAACGACGTGCGCACAATGTTGTTCTGCGGCTGCTGCGCCGTCAACGTCGAGCCGCCCGTCTGCGTGTGGAAGCGCAGCATCAGCGCCTTGGGCGCGGTGGCCCCGAAGCGCTCCTGCATGATCTTCGCCCACATCCGCCGCGCCGCGCGGAACTTTGCAATCTCTTCCAGAAAGTTGTTGTGGCAGGCAAAGAAGAACGATAGCCGCGGCGCGAACTTGTTCACATCCAGTCCCGCGTCCACTGCCGCCTGCACGTAGGTAATCCCGTCGGCCAGCGTAAATGCCACTTCCTGCACCGCCGTCGAGCCCGCTTCGCGCATGTGATATCCGCTGATCGAAATCGTGTTCCACTCCGGCACGTTTTCGTTGCAGAATGCGAAAATGTCGGTGATCAGCCGCATCGCCGCCGTCGGTGGATAAATATACGTACCCCGCGCCACGTATTCCTTCAGTACGTCGTTCTGAATCGTGCCGCTCAACTTCTTCGGATCGAATCCATTGCGCTTGGCCACCGCCACGTAGAGCGACAACAACACCGCTGCCGACGAGTTGATGGTCATCGAAGTGGAAACCTTCTCCAGGTCGATGCTGTCGAACAGCCGCTGCATGTCCTCGATCGTATCGATGGCCACGCCCACCTTGCCCACTTCCCCCAGCGCGTACGGATTGTCGCTGTCATACCCGATCTGCGTCGGCAGATCGAAGGCCACCGAAAGTCCGGTCGTGCCCTGGCTCAGCAGAAAGCGATAGCGCTTGTTGCTCTCCTCCGCATCGCCCATCCCCGCGTATTGCCGCATCGTCCACAGCCGTCCGCGATACATCGAGGCTTGCACGCCGCGCGTGTACGGAAAGCTGCCCGGTGCGTTCAACTCTTTTTCGTAATGAAAGTCGGAGAGATCCGCCGGAGTATAAAACGGATTGATAACGATATGAGATGTGGTTTGAAAGACTTTCTCGGGCTTCTTTGTCGCGGATACCTTCTCAGACATGGGCCGGCCTTTCCGGGCTTAGACTCTGGTTCGCTTCCGGCGTGCCCGCCAGAAGGAATTCAATCCAAAATACAAAAACATACTGCCAATCGCGCCCGCCAACACCACCCGCTCCAGTCCCACCTGATGCAGCGCATACTTCCTGTATTCGCGGAAAAAGGCACCGACGACCGTAATGCTAAAGCAAATAAATATCAGACCGCTGACTTCCAGAAACAACACATGGAGCGTGCCCATTACCGTGCCCAGAAAAGCCGTGGCCCCAGATTGGAACCCGCGAAGATATCGCGTGTTCCGTCCCGGCTTGCCACGTAAATGGCGGAAAACTGTTCCCGCGCCTGAACCCAGCGTCCCGCCCAGCGAGGATTGTCTGCCAGAGAACCGTGCATCGCTCATGCCCATTATTGTAACGCCCGAACTCACGCCTCGGGCAGTGGCATTCTTCATAAACAACTCTCTTCCAATGGGTTTTGCCCTCGGCTTCCAGCTACTCTGCTGAATAACTCCAACCCCGACTCTGGCATCTAACTCCCTAGCGCCTTGGAGAATCACCGTGGACCAAAAACTCGAAAGGCTCATGAAGCAGCTCGGCGAAGCCATTAACGATTCCATCTCCAGCTCCGAGCAGATCGCCGAAGTCATCGCTCGCATCAAGAGCGACGGCTATGACATTTTCGTTGTCCTGGAAGCCACCGTGGGCTTCAACAAGCTGGAAGCCGACTCCCCGGCCACTCCGGTCTCTCCCCAGGGTGAACCCGAGTTCCGCATCAGCCCCCAGGATGCCCGTTTCCTCAAGTCGCTCAGAATCTCCGTCGAGCCAAAGTCCGGCCGCAACAGTGAGAAAGCAGCTTGATTCTCGCCGCGTCCTTCAGCCCCGGACGAGAGCTGGTTCCTGTGCTACCATCCTCTGTTACTTGTTCCTTGCTCTGTGATCTTTAAGCGATTGAAATCGCAGCCCAAGGTTCGGCCGTACGGATGCGCTCAATCCAAAACTCTTCACTCAGGAAAGAAGAATGAAGGATACTCTCGGAGTCTTGCTAGCTGGTGGTGCAGGTGAGCGGCTTTATCCGCTGACCCGCGATCGCGCCAAGCCCGCTGTCACCTTTGGCGGCATCTACCGCATTATTGACGTAACCCTGTCCAACTGCATCAACTCCAACCTACGCAAGGTCTACATCCTTACGCAGTACAAAGCGCTCTCCCTCAATCGCCACATCCGCGAAGCGTGGCAGGTGGTCGCCAGTGAACTAGGCGAGTTCGTCGAAATCCTTCCGCCCATGAAGCGCGTCAGTGAGGACTGGTACAAGGGAACGGCCGATGCCGTTTACCAGAACATCTATTCCATCGGCAGTGAGCGTTCCAAGTACGTGCTTCTTCTTTCCGGCGATCATATTTACAAGATGAACTACGAACTCATGCTCGAGCAGCACCGCCAGTCCGGTGCCGATGTCACCCTCGCCACCATTCTCATCGACCCCAGCGAGTCCCGTAATTTCGGCGTGGTCGAGCTGTCCAACGATGGCCGGGTCACCGGATTCCAGGAAAAACCCAAGACCACCGATCTCCGTTCGCCCTACAACCCCAAGATGATCTCCGCATCCATGGGCGTCTACCTCTTCAACACTGACGTACTCATTCCTACCCTGCTCAAGGACGCCGAAGACATGGAATCGCGCCACGACTTCGGCTACAACATCCTTCCCCGCATGGTCGATGACTACAAGATCTATTCCTTCAACTTCGTCGATGAGAACAAAAAAGAAGCTCTCTACTGGCGCGATGTCGGAACCCTGGAGGCTTACTACGAAGCCAACATGGACGTGGCCTCCGTCTCCCCGGTCTTCAACCTTTACGATCAAAGCTGGCCGATCCGCGGCTATCAGCGCCAGTACCCCCCGGCCAAGTTCGTCTTCGCCGAGCCGGGCCGCACCGGCACCGCCGTCGATTCGGTCATCAGCCAGGGATGCATTGTCTCCGGCGGCACCGTCCGTACCAGCGTGCTCTCGCCCGATGTCCGGGTGAACTCCTACGCCGAGGTGGACTCCAGTATTTTGTTCAGCCACGTCAATGTCGGACGCCATTGCCGCATCCGCAAGACCATCATTGACCGCGATGTCCAGTTGCCCGAAGGAACCGTCATCGGCTATGACACTGAAGCCGACCGCCAGAAGTATTTCGTCACCGAGAGCGGCATCACCGTCGTCACCCGTGACTATTCGCTCTTTGAGAGCCCCGTCGCGGTTGATTTCTATACCAGCGACTAACCTGGACGCGACTAACAGAAACCAAAAGCCCCGGAATCTTCTTCCGGGGCCTTAATGGTGTCATCCTGAACGAAGTGAAGGACCCCTACACTGCCCACATCTCCGGCGCGGCTTCAAGCTTTTCAACCAGCAATCGATTTTCCCCAAGCACCGCCCTCACGATACCAGGTGGTAGTACCCGTCCTGCCTCGTGACCTGCACCGGACATCCGAACAGCGCACTCAGACCGTCCGCCGTCAGCAGCTCCGGCTTCCGGCCATCGCCCACGATCCTCCCGCCGCGCATGAAGATAACGCGCTCGATCTCCGGAACCACGTCCGGCAGATGATGTGTAATCAGCAGCAGTCCAATGCCGGATTGCGCCAGCAGGCTCATCGTGCGCCGCAGTTCCATCTGCGCGAAAACGTCCAGACTGTTGCTCGGCTCGTCAAACAGCAAAGCCTTCGGATCATGCACCAGCGCCCGTGCAATCATCACCCTCCGCGCCTCGCCCGACGACATCTCGCCCATCACCCGGTCGCCCAGATGCCCGATCTCCAGCCGTTCCAGCAGTTCGTCGCTCTTCTCGCTCATCCCGGCCTTGATCTCCTGATGCCGCGACAACCCAACGCTGCTGAAGAATCCGGAGAGAACGGCCTCGCGTCCGGTGATGGCCCGCCCAAGGAAAGGATCGATATCGTTGCTCACAATGCCCAGCATCGAGCGTAGTTCGGAGACGTTCCAGGTCCCTTGTCCAAACAGCTCCATCGAGGAGCTCTTGTCGTAAAGCGGATACAGCTCCCGCGTGATCGTCTTGATCAGCGTGGATTTCCCCGAGCCGTTCGGACCCATGATCGCGACGTGCTCGCCGGCTTCAATGCGTAAGTTCAATTCATGCAACACCACCCGCCCACTGCGGACGACGGAGACATTGCATAGTTCAATAAATGGAGGAGTAGGGTTGGTCATCATGGGATATCACATTGTAATCATGCGTGCTCCCAACCCCAAACCCGAGTAACCGAAATCGTCTTCCGGCCGGCTCATCCGAGAGACCCACCTCTTTTTGAGGGTGTCGGTTTTAAGGGTGTCATCCTGAACGAAGTGAAGGACCCCTATTCATTGCCCACATGCGCGGCCCTCAAGCTTTCCAACCAGCAATCCGCAGCCGCTCTAAGGAATATGCTCCGGGGAAACCAGCTCTGCCTCTCCCAATTTTTCCGTCTATTCACCTTTGGCTGTTATCTTGGGAGAATCGGTGTGAGCCGTCCGTCATACCCTGCGCCGCTGAATGGGAGAGAACATGCCGGAAGCTATCATTCAGGCCTCGAAGGTCGAAAAATTCTACGGAGATCATGGCTCTGGCTCCGTCCCCGTCATCGCTCCCACCGATCTCTCCATCGAACCCGGACAGATTCTCGCCCTGCTCGGTCCCTCCGGCTCCGGCAAAAGTACCTTGCTGCGCATGCTCACCGGCCTCACCCTTCCCTCTGCCGGCGAGGTCCTCTGGCACGGCAAAGCCATACGCGATTGCTCCCCCAACGTCAGCATCGTCTTTCAGAGCTTCGCTCTCTTCCCTTGGCTCACTGTCTTTGAGAACGTAGAAGCTCCGCTCAAGGCGCGTGGCGTCCACTCCTTCGAGCGCCGCAAGCGTAGCCTCAAAATCCTCGATACCGTCGGTCTCGACGGCTTCGAGCAGGCCTATCCCAAGGAACTCTCCGGCGGCATGAAGCAGCGCGTCGGCTTTGCCCGCGCCCTGGTCGTCGAGCCCGAAGTCCTTTTCATGGACGAGCCCTTCTCCGCCCTCGATGTCCTCACCGCCGAGAATCTGCGCAGTGAACTGCTGGAGCTCTGGGGCAAGAAAGCCATTCCTACCAAGGCCATCTTCATCGTCACCCACAATATAGAGGAAGCCGTGCTGCTCGCCGATCGCATCATCGTGCTCGGCAAAAATCCCGGCTGCATCCGCACCGATTTCGAGGTTGCGTTGCCCCGGCCCCGCGAGCGCAAGTCTCCCGAATTCACCGGATACGTGGACTACATCTACAAGGTGCTCACCACTCCCGGCCACCCCGACCTCCACGGCAAGCCGGAAGAGTCGCCCTTGCCGGTGCTGCAGCCTCCTGCCGCCCGCCCGCCGCGGGCCACTCGCCAGATGCTCTCTCACGCCCGTCCCGGCGGCATCGCCGGACTGCTCGAACTCATCGATGACCGCCCCAACGGACGGGAAGATATGTACCGCCTCGCCGAAGAGCTTTCCTTTGAACTCGACGATCTGCTCCCCATTGTCGATGCCGCCCGTCAGCTCGGCTTCCTCCGGCTAGAGGAGGGCGATGCCCAGATCACGCCCGAGGGTCACGAATTCGCCAATGCCGAAATCCTTCGCCAGAAGGAGCTCTTCCGCCAGGCCGTCCTCGCCCACGTCACCATCCTCCGCCAGATCACCCGCACCCTCGAAACCAAGAAGGACCACTCCGCTCCCGAGGAACTCTTCCATGATCTGCTCGACGAGCACTTCAGCGAAGAGGAAGCCAAACGCCAGCTTGACACCGCCATCAGTTGGGGACGTTACGCCGAACTCTTCGAGTACGACGCCGACCGCCACCGCCTCTATCTTCATCAGTCCGAGCCGGCCGCCGAAGCCGAGGCCGCCAGGTGATCCGCCGCGTCCGCACCTTCGCCCAGTCCACGGTGCGCGACCGCACCTGGTCGTGGCTGGTCGACCTCACGGTCTTCACCGGAGTCGTGGTCGTCCTCTACGCCCTCACCGTCATCACCCGCTATTGGTTTTCCGCTCCTGTCGTCGAGGCGGTCATCCGGCGCTCGCCCACCGCCCTGCCTGTCTATGCCTTCTATTCGCTCGTGCGCATGGCCACCGCTTACGTGCTCAGCCTCGCCTTCGCCCTTGTCTACGGATACATCGCCGCCTACAACAAGCGCGCCGAAGCCCTGATGATTGCCATCCTCGATGTCCTCCAGTCCATCCCGGTGCTCAGCTTCCTGCCCGGCGTCATGCTGGCCATGGTCGCTTTGATCCCCACTCGCCAGCTCGGCCTCGAACTCGGCTCCATCATCCTCATCTTCACCGGCCAGGTCTGGAACATGGCCTTCAGCTTCTACTCTTCGCTCAAAGCCATTCCCCGCGAGCTCCGGGAAGCCACCCGCATCTTCGGCTTCAGCCGCTGGCAGCGCTTCTTCCAGCTAGAGCTGCCCTTCAGCACCATCGGTCTGGTCTGGAATTCCATGGTCTCCGTCGCCCAGGGCTGGTTCTTCCTCATGCTCTGTGAGATGTTCGTCCTCAACAAGCGCGACTTCCGCCTTCCCGGCCTCGGCTCCTACCTGCAAACCGCCGCCAACAACGGAGATACCCAGGCCATGGTCTGGGGCCTCGCCGCGCTCGTCGGAGTTATCGTCCTGCTCGACCAGCTTCTCTGGCGACCCCTGATTATCTGGTCCGATAAGTTCAAGTTCGAGCAGGTGGAATCCACCGCTCCACCCCGTTCGCCGCTGCTTGCCCTGCTCTCCAATTCCACCGTGCTCCGCACCGTCCGCCAGCGCGTCATGGAGCCGCTCTCCGAACGCCTCGTAACCTACCTCGCCCAGGGACACCCCACGCTTGGCCGATGCCCCACACCTGCCGCCGCCGGCCAAAGTGGCCCTTCCGCGAATTTAGCCCTGGACACCGAGGCGGACACTGGTGCCCCACATATGCCGCAGTCAGCCAATGTGGGTTCACCAGCCAATGTGGGTTCGTTCGCCGCGCGCTCCGCTCGTACTCTCGGTACCCTCGCCGTCGCTGCCCTCGGCCTGCTCGCCCTCTACGCCATAGTCAAAGCCATTCTCGTGCTCTCCACCGTCTCCCACGCCGAACTCACCCTCACCTTGCGCTCGGCGGCCGCCACCCTGCTCCGCGTCACTCTCTCCCTGCTCATCGCCCTTGCCTGGACCGTCCCGGTCGGAGTCGCCATCGGCTTCCACCCGCGCCTGGCCCGTTACGCCCAACCCATCGCCCAGATTGCCGCCTCGGTCCCGGCCACTGCCCTGTTCCCCATCCTGCTCCTCGCACTCATAAGAATGGGCGGAGGCATCAACACCGCTTCCATTCTCCTCATGCTCCTCGGAACCCAGTGGTACATCCTCTTCAACGTCATCGCCGGAGCCCTGGCCATCCCCAGCGACCTGCGCGATGTCTCCAGCATCTTCCGCTTCAACCTCCGCGAGCGTTGGATGACCGTCATCCTCCCCGGCATCTTCCCCTACCTCATCACCGGCCTCGTCACCGCCTCCGGAGGCGCCTGGAACGCCAGCATTGTCGCCGAGTATTTCCGCCTCCAGGACCACACCTATTCGACCCTCGGCCTCGGTGCCCAGATCAACCGCGCCACTGACACCGGCAGCCAGAGCCTGCTCCTGCTCTCCACCGTCATCATGGCGGCCATGGTCGTCACCATCAACCGCCTCCTCTGGAAGCCCCTCTTCCGCCTTTGCGAGAGCCGCTACCGCCTCGACGCCTGATCTGATCCTGCTTCGTCTCTGCCTGTTTTTGCCTCTGGCTTGCTCCTGCTTTGTTTGTCTTTGATTTGGGGGTGTCATCCTGAACGAAGTGAAGGACCCCTACGCCGTCCAAGTCTCCCGTGCAGCCTCCAAGCCTTTCAACCAGCGATCGATTCTTCTTCTCCTGGCTACCTGATCCCATCATCGGCGACCCAGCAACCCATCCGGCGCTTTCCCCTGCTTCGCCCCCCACGTCTGATAAAACCCAATATAGGCGTAGTTCTCGGTCTGCCCAACTACCGAATGTCCATAGGCAAAAAGCAGTTGCCACCCCGGTTTCTTGAAGTGGTAATACCCGCCCAGGTCCACCATGGTCGAGGACTCCGTCTGGGGCGTCGCGAACCCTTCCTTCTGGTGAAAGAAAACCTCGCTTCCCAGCGTCCACTTCTTGCCCAGATCCCGTTGCGCCAGCCATCCCGTATAGAAGAAGTTGCGATACTGATCCTGCGGCACCACTTCGTACCCGGCTCCGCCATACGCGGTCCATTTCCCCCAGCTCTTCTGCATCCAGACCGGCAGCTTATACCAGACCTTCCCCACGCCCAGCCCCTTGCTGTAGCTCCCGGTCGGCAGTTCCACCATGGGGAACGATCCAATCTGCGGACGCCGCTTCGTCTCCTGCACAAACCGGTACTTCACCCCCACCTCCGTATCGGTTAAACCGTAGGCGCTGGGTCCCACTCCGCCCGGCAGATAGATCGGATTGTTCGAAGGAATGACTGCTCCGAAGGGCAATATCACATGGATCTGTAGATTAGGAGCCGCGCCCCAGTTGAACTCAAATGCCGGCCCGGTCGGATCGGTTTCCACCGGCGTGCTGGACACGGTGCCGAATTGATAAAACTCATAATGCCGGAAATCCACCGGCTCCGGATCGTCGGTCTGAAACGGAGGTCCCGCCCACAGCTCCGTCCCCGTCAGCAGTATCAGCAGCCAAAGAATCCCCTTCAGGCAGTTGCGGCCAGCGTCCATGCGCGCTCCCTTGAGGGCAGTCTTACGTCGTCACCCCAGGCGTGCCCAACCCGAAGATCTCTCCTTTTTGGATGCGTCCTGTCCCATCAGAAATGTCACCAGCCAGGCGTCACCAATCAGCGATAGGGCGCACGGCGGGTGACATGCGGTTTCAGAACGTTGTACAGCCAGTCGGCCGAGATACCCTCTTCCATGGCAACGCACAGCTTGCCGCGAAGGCCGTCGATGAAATCCAGAATGGTGGAAGCGCGAGTCTCTACCACCGACTCCATAATCAGCTTGCCACTCTCGTCGCGAACCGCGCTCGTCATAAGAAGGGTGCTCCTTTGGTAGGTGAGTTTCGACGCTCACAACCTACTCCAAAGGGGCGCCCTTTCATAATGCGTGATCTTTCGACAGCTAATGCTGGAACAAGTGTTGAATCCGGCCAGCCCAAATGATCGCCAGAGATACAGCGAGAAACAGGAACCCAATCAGCACACCTGCGGCCCCGGCGATGTTTCTTTTTCGTCAGCCGTCCACTGTGATTCGATTTCCTCTTGGCGGCGGGCTAGAATGCTTCGATGCTGATATCCGAGATCGATGGGCAGGGCCTCAAGCAGTTCGTGGAACTTGGCACTGCATTTCTGCTCTCCGCTGCCATTGGGTTGGAACGTGAACTTCGTCACAAGAGCGCAGGACTCCGTACCTATACGATTGTTGGCACCACCGCGGCGCTTTTTCTGCTGATCTCGAAGTACGGCTTTACGAATGTTCTTATTGAAGGACGAATTGTTCTCGATCCCTCTCGTGTTGCTGCGCAGATCGTTACTGGCATCGGCTTCATTGGCGCCGGTCTCATCTTTTTGCGGGAAGACAAGGTGCAAGGGCTTACGACCGCGGCCACTGTCTGGCTCGTTACAGGAGTGGGCATGGCCTGTGGGGCGGGGCTGCTGCTACTCGCACTGTTTGTCACATTCACCTACTTTATCGTGGCATTTGGATTTCCTCTGATCCTGCGCCACCTTCCTGATACCCCCAATACCACCGAAACAGACCGACGATAAGGTGCATGACCAGAATGGTCGGCAGGACGAGTCATATCCCTACCTTGGCGGAAGAGAAAACGCAGGCGGCAAATGCCTTCGGCTGATTTCCTAACGCGCAGACATACCAAGGCCAGAACGGTTTAAGTTCCGCAGAGCGGAGGCCCACATTCCCCCGTGATCCGGCTACCGAGCGAAAACAGATGGGATGAGAAGAGCCGGTCTCCAGCGGGATGCGTTAAGCTCCCAAGTTA
>CAZLZA010000082.1:0-20452 GCA_964563875.1 uncultured Acidobacteriaceae bacterium | reverse complement strand
CGTGCGGGCTTGGGCTAGCGTAAATTACTGATTTGACATAAGCTTAGATATGGAAGGAGCCAGCCTACTCGCTTAACTCTTAATCAGTAGGTTGTAGGTTCGATTCCTACCGCGCTCACCAAACTCCTTACAAATCAAGCACTTACAAATTGGTCAGGGGGTAGGTGTGTCTCAGGGCACATCTGAGGGCACAACTGGCTGCCCAAAAGACGCTCCTGAATTTCTTCTTCGTGCCACAGCCAGTTAGCCCCTAAGACCAGCGCCTGTCGAACCTCTACTTCACTTGCATGGTCGTACACATCGTCCACCAGCATCCCGGTACGCTTGTTGTGACCTAGTGCAGCCGAACGCACTTTCGCATGAACGCCCGCACGCCTCATCGCGGTATTGAACGTATGTCGAAAGTCGTGCCACCCGCCGAGCCTGATTCCGATTGCCTTACAGGCCGGATGCAGAGTGCGCATGAGTCCGTTGTGGGGGTCAATCGGAGTTCCTCTTCGACTACGGAATATCCAGTCGTGCCCATCGCCGAGTTGGCGCAATCGCTTCACCAGTTCGGCGTGTGCTGGCGAGTCAAGCGGAATCCGCTCAAACTCGCTTGGCTCGAACTCCACCGCCTTACGGTCGTAAAGCGCACGACGGATGTGGAGAACGTTATGCTCGTCCAAATCGGATGGGCGCAATGCGATGGCCTCCTCGATGCGCTTTGGGACGAGAGCTAGGAAGAGCACCAGTGTCCGGTATGGCTCATCCATCTTGTCCATAATCGCAGCGATTTGTTTCCATTTCAGAATCACACGGACAATCCGGCGTCCTCCTGTCTTCTTAGGCAACCGAAGCTGCTCGACAGGGTTAGACGGAATCCAGCGATTCTGTAGTGCCCACTTCAAGGTCAATGAAAGTGTCACTCGCATCGAGCGCAGCGAAGACTTGCTGTAATTCTTCGCTTTCTCATTGAGGAACTTCTGAATCTCCTCACGGGTGATTTCCTCGATTTTCCAAGTTCCGAACTGCGGGATGACTTGTGCACGTAGAGCATTCGAATAGTGCTTCAACGTACTATCGCCGAGAACTGCTCCCTCAGCCGCCTTCCAACGCTCCACTAGTTCAGAGAAGCTGCTCGGCTTCCGTTTTACCTCTGGGCTGACGATTGGCTGACTCTCCACCTCTCGCTGCAAAGATCGCCGGATTTCATCGAGCTTGTCTCGGGCTGCGCTCTTGGTCGGGTACTCCGCCTTGGAGCCTATTGTGACCTTCTTTTGGACACGGCTTCCATCAGGCATGTCCAACCGATACCGCCCCTTCCACTGCTTGCTGCTTATATTGTCAAAGAACACCGAACCACGCTGATACCGTCTAGGCATAATCGCCCTTTCCGGTCTCAACGACTTTCCAGCTTCAATCGTACTCTTCACCTGTTCGCCGTCAATGCGAACGAGGCGACCGATACGGATGACGGGCAGTTCAGTCAAATGGCGGTATACCCAACATTCGGAGACATGGAGGAACGAGGCAGCCTCGGCGACGGTCATCAGCGGCCTGTCGTCTCCCTTCCATGAGCCGCGCTCTTGGAGCGCGGCTGCCTCCGAATTGTGGCCGGGCCGAATCATCTACAACCATCATCGCCGTGAACTGCGGCTCGGCTACGGAAGCGATTGATGGAAAAACGGCAGTACATTCTTCCGCAGGAAAGATAAACTCAGAGGGATATGGACAAGCCCAAGGAAGTTGTTAAACAAAGCAATCAATCAGCAGCAGTTGCGGCAGCAAAGCCGCCCAAAGTTGATTTCAAGACTTGGAAGAAAAAGTTTGATGGCTTGCTGCGCGTCAAAACAGATGCGTGGCTGGCGGTTGAAGCATTACTTTGTCGTGAGGAAGCGTGGCTTGAGCAAAGCCTATCAAAACCAGTTCCTGATCGGCGTACTGCGCGTCTTAACTATGTCTATAACATGACATCCTGCTCGGAATTTCCCAAAAACATCCTGAAGGAGGACGAGTATACCCGAAAAAAGCTAGACGAAGTGACCTCGGAAATTGAAGCCTTCATGGCGCACATTGAAAAGAGAGAGGCGCACGTACTTTCTACCGATGGCCTCCTTGTTATGGACATGAGTCCTGTCTTCAAAAGCTTTAAGATGGCTGCGCTAGCTTCACGCAATGTATTGGCATGCCTTCAGCCACCTTACGCACGTTTGAGAAAAGTCACAGATGATTGCCTAAGTTTCCTTATCAACTTAAACAACCTCGATATCCCAGAGAAGCAAGCCTTCGCTCTATGTAAGCTGGCCTTGATTGCCCATGGATTTAAAGACACTGACTTGGAAGAGTTCACTGACGAAAAAATCTTTTCAGGTAATGTTCGAAAGCGCAGGAATGCACTGGACGCAAAATTGAGGAGATCGTACAAAGTAAAAAATCTTCTTAAGCGGATTTGACCGACAGCGTAAGGTGAGAGATCGCCGATTGTCCAGCTTATAGAAGAAGACCGCTCTTAATGCCGTGGCCACTCGGTTACGGATAAAAGTACCCTCGAAACAGGCTCAACTCCTTCCGCAGTGCCCCGTCTCCCCAGCCAGATAATTGTTTAAGCACAGCAACTACTGCCAAGACGTAGAAGCAGTAGTGGAGCAGCAAATGTGTGATGAATGAAGGAAAGGCTAAAGGAGAAGCAATGAACCAGAACGTAACCACTACACGCAAGGCCACCACGGCAGCATCAGCAACGTACTATTACGCACTGATCGGCAATCCGCGCACTTGGAAGCAGGTCTCCCGTGGCTAAGAACCAGTTGCGAGTTCTTACCATGAACGCCACTGACGAGGTGCCTGATGCATTCGAGGCGCTCAAGAACTGCACTTTCATCTACGCCCCGAAGGGAAAGGCCGGGGAATATGCGCCCTTTGCCGCCAATCCTTATCGCGGCTGCGGGCACAAGTGCGATTACTGCTACGTTCCGCTCGTGCTCAAGATGAAGCGCCCGGAGTTTGACGCGGGCGCGATACCTCGCCCGGACTTCCTGCACCATCTCCGGAAGGATGCAGTCAAGTATCAGGCGGCTGGCTACACGGGACAGGTGATGCTGAGTTTTACCACCGACCCCTATCACCCCGGTGATACAACCCTCACCCGCCAGACCATCGAGTGCTTACAGGAGCACGGGTTGGCCGTCTGCACTTTGACCAAGGGCGGAACCCGGTCTCTCTGCGACCTTGAGTTGTTCCGGCCCAGCCGCGATGCGTTCGCGTCCACGCTCACCAGCCTCGATGATGCGTTCTAGCTCAAATGGGAGCCTAAAGCGGCGTTGCCGGATGATCGCATGGCTGCGCTGAAGGCATTCCATGCCGCTGGAATCTACACATGGGTGAGTCTGGAACCGACGCTTGACTGCGAGTCCAGCCTTGAGATCGTCCGGCGCACTCACGAGTTTGTGACCTTGTTCAAGATAGGAAAGGCTAACTATCTCGGCGAGTACGGAAAACGCATTGATTGGAGGAGCTACACGGAGCGAATGGTGGAGCTGTGCGGGAAGCTCGGCATCACTCACTACATCAAGAAAGACCTGCAGCAGTACCTGCCAGCGGGCTACGTCAACGTTCTCCGTCATGATCAGCACCACTAGGGTGCGCTGCCCATCTAGTCCGGCATAACAACAGCCCTAACAACCGGGGCGGAATTTGGCCCCAACCGAGCGCACTTAAGGCCCGGAGCGAAAAGTGCGCTCGTACGCCTCAACATCAGCAGCATGTCGCCAATATGCGACGGAAAGACGAATCAGATGAACCATGAAAAGAAGGAAGTACCCATGACGATAATGCTGACGGCGTTGGAGCGCGAGGCGCTGGACGACTGCCTAACCACCTACATGAGGAATGCCGAAGGATTGGATTATGCCAATGGCAATCCGATTATCGCGCAGACTCAAAAAGAACTGGAACTCGACTTATCCTCTGTCGCCAAATGGAAATTCGCCACCTTTGTCGCGGCGACACTTGAAGCGATGATAGCGCGAGACATGGAGTCCGGCTGGTCGAGCCCAAAAAGTCGGAGAGACGCTTGCCTTCGGCTTGCCTCGAAAATCGACGCTGCTGTGGACGCCGCGAATGGTGTAGAGTTCACGGGCTCGGCGGAAGTTTCTCTTCCCAGCGTGGCGCAAGGCTACCTCACCAGGACCGAGCTGGTACCGGGAAAGCGATATGTTCTGCCGGGCACTGGCTCGAACACACACATCGCGCTGATCTATCAGGGGCACGCGGAGGGGATGTGCACCTTCAGTAACGCTGACGGCGAAGGCGAATACAACTATGCCGCCGAGGATTTGACGGAGCTGGTGGCGCTGCCCGAGGCCGACGAACTCGTCCACATCACGGAAGGCCGGATAGTCGCCCTTGGCCCGGGAGATCGTGATAACGGCACCTCGGTAGCTCTGGTTCCCGCTGTCCCGGCGCAACTGGAACCTAAGATGGAGGAAGCCAATGCAGCCAGCCACCCCATCGTTTTTCCCGACGTCGCTCTTAGTGCGGTGGTGGCGACCGAAACGCCGAGTTCTATGGTGACGACTGCCGGGGTTGAACCGCCCATGACCAATCAGGCGTTGGTGAACTCGGTTCCACTTTCCGATGAGCACTCCGCTGAAGGTCGTCCCTACGCAACACTTGACGCTGCCGTTGATGACGCTGCCGTGGTGCCGACTATGGATGGCGAGTCACTGACTGAATCGAGTGACCTGCTCCGTGAGCTGGAAACCTTCCTACGGGAGCGGACAGTACTGCCGGAAGAACGCTTTTATTACCCCCTTACCCTCTGGGCGGCACATACCCACTGCTGGCAAGCATGTGCGGCGGAGCTGCCCTACCTCAATTTGACAGGGGCAAGCGGCACAGGTAAGAACCACACTTTGAAACTGATCGGTTCCCTGTCTAACAACTTCCTTTTCGTGGCCCGGGGTACGGAAGCCGCGCTGCGTGACTTAGTGAATCTTGAGAGCCCGACATTGGGCGTTGCTGAGTGCGAGTCCGAGCTGCGCAAACATAACAGTTATGTCCACATCCTCTTTAATAGCGGCAATGTTCCCGGGGAACCGTTCCGCAAAATCTTGCGCGGCACCTCCGAGGAGTACCATGTTTACTGCCCAAAAATGATGGCGACCATCGGGGATGTCGAGCCCTCATTGCGCTCCCGCTGCATCGTGGTGCCGATGTCGGTGGGCACCCCGCTCATCGGTGATTTGGAGCCCGCGTATCAGCGGGGACGCATTCTCGCGCAGCGGTTGCACAGCCTGATTGAGAGTCGGGAGTCGGAGATCAGCAACTGCTACTACCGTAATGTGGCCTCCAAAACGCATGAGCGGCTGGTCGGGCGGGCGTGGAAGATATGGCTGCTGCTCTTCGCGATCTGCGAGGTGCTGGCACCGGAACGGCTAGTGGAACTGGAGCACGCCGCCACCTTCTGTAGCTCCTTCAAGTCGCGCCCCCTGCGGTCGGTACGCGAGATGCACGCGCTACAGGCAGACCGGGAGTTGGTGGTGAACTGCCAACAGGTGGTGCTGGACGCCGCGTTGTTGCTGGTTGACTACCCCGGGAAAAACGTCGCCACCAACGACCTCATCGCCAAGCTGCTGGCGATGCCGCACGGCTGGTGGGTAGGCTACCAGTGCGTGGATTCCGGGGGGCGCGGCATAGGAATTGGCGACGGCGAGAGTGGGCGAATGACCCTCGCCAAGATGTTCAAAATCGCGGTAGGCGAGATCATCTCACCTCCGGCTCCGCATTACATTGGTCCCGGGAAGACCGCTCGGGGTTACATCGTTGCCGAGGTACTCGCTGCAGCTAGGACGCTAAAGGGGGAAGGGGGTAATGTTGTCCCCGACCCCGGGGACGAAGACAGTGGACAAAGTGGCGGTTAGTAGCTATGCAAAAAAGCGGGTAAGGGGATTTCCGGTGTCTCTACTGGCTTACAGTGGCGAAAGCGGGTAAGGGGGTAATTAGCTGAGCAGAACGAGTACACACACATTACCCCCTTACCCAGTTTTTCAACATGTTAGTAGTGGGTGCACCGAATATCGGAGATTGACCTACGAGCAGTTTGTGGGGAGTGTTGAACGCCAAGGCATGACGGTCGTGCATGAGGCGGCGGCACCCGTGGGGGTATGAATCCCGGCGTGCCGCCGCGCCCTTCGCCTGACAGCCGCAGTCAATTCCTGCGTACGAGCGGGGTAACGACCTCCGCATGTTCTTGCATCGGGCTGGCCTCCCGCTTGGGGTAAGCCAACCCAATCAATTTGGGATTGAGCTGGTTGAACTTCTCTGTTAGCTGCCGCGTCTCCCGCCTGTCGCTGCCGCGAATCATGAGATATTTGTGCTTGCGCGGCATTACGCGATACAGGCACCGCTTCTGCTCAGCTTTACTGTGGGCGCGTAGTCGGAAAGCAATCTCCTCGGGAATCCTATCCCAGTAAATCTTCTCCCCGGAATGCCACTCCGCCCCCCACTCAATACCCAGGACCTTGGCGTATCGCTTCCATGCGGAGCGGGCGCGGAAGAGGCGGTCGCTAAAGTAGCCACGCTCCGGATTGGCCGGGTCGAAGTACATCCTGCCTCCGCCGTAACGCTGACCTAAATATATGGCATTCAGGCTCTGGTAAATTTGCCCCACTTCCCGTGCCTCGGGGTCGGCGAACCCGGTGAACAATCGAAACGGAGTGTGGCTCACCATCCAGTTCATCGCGTTAGCCAGCATCGCCGACGCTGTGTTTTTTGGGGACCAAGATACGGAAGCTCCACGACTGACAAGCCGCTCTAGGTCCTTCGTCTCGTCGCCGAGAAGCTTACTGAAGGCGGTAGGCATACTGAAGATAACGACTCCGGCGAGATTGTCTTTGTATTCCGCGATGAAGCGATGGGTGGGGAACAGGCACATTTCGCCGAGCCATTCGTGGCGCTGAATGAACTGAACGATGCGACGGCACGTCTCGATCTCGCTCCTGTCTACGAATCTGAAGGTCAGGTCCTGCGCCTTGATTGTTGCGGCTTCTTCTGAGGTCAGGTCCGCATCGATAAGGTCTTGCTCTCGATTGTCGAGTCGAATCTGATACTGCCAGCAGTGGCTCTTGTTATAGCTGAACGGGCGTGCTGCCGCTGCTAGAAGTACTGGGTTGAAGTCATCTACTACTGTTGTTCCTGCCGCGACCTCGTTGCTGAGGTCGCACTCGTCTGACTCGTTGAAGCCAGACATTGAATTGTCACCATGGATACCATTGTTGAATTCCATGGTGCGTGATACTGAGTGCCATCTAGCTTTCTAAGTTTGAGTGCTAGATTATCTTTCTTCGAAAATTCTCCAATCCCTCAGGACCACAAATTTACGACTTGGCAAGTAAGCCCGCGTCGGTATTAAAGGAAACCGGGCACCAAGTGCACAGAATCTAGCTTTGAGAAAATCGCAATGGATAAGAAGATTAAGCGCCCGAAGGTTGTGCGGGTGGATAAGAAGGTGGTTACAGGAGTGGATGCTTCGTCAGACCAGTTGCCGGGTGAAATGCCGACTGGAGCTGCACAGTCAACTTGGTATGTACAGGCTATCTGTACCAGAGAGAAGGTTAAGCGGGCTGGGAGCCGCTCCTACCCTAGAGTTAAATACGGAGCCCCATCGCTGGAGGATGCGAAGGCCATTGCTCTGGACTGGGTAGTTACCGACGTGGACCGAGATGATGTTGAACAGGTAACTTTGTCCCAGATGATCAACTGTAAGCTCACCCAGATCGACAGCATGGCCGTCAAATCGCCGGAACAGGCGTCTGAGTCGGCAATCCAGTCCACAGTTAAACGTTGGAGGCTTGCCAACATCCCTGACTTTCCAGAGGAGGCTCGTATCCGCCTCCGCAATCTTGGAGTCCTCTGCGATTAAGCAGTGCTGATATGATAGTGGAGAGAAATCGCGAGTCGCACAGGAAAATCCCGTCGCGTGGGAGCCGCCGACAAGGCGGCTCCCGGCTTCTGATGAAGCGGGTCCGATTCTCTCCGTGCTTCGCACTTTCATTCGTCTTCGCGGGAACTTCACCGCCCCCTGATATTGGCTGGACTGGTGGCGTATTCCGGGGTGAAGAAGTCGCTGTCCCAGAAGGTTTCCTCCTTGATCGTACCTGCGTGCCGATGCGCCCATTCCACCGGGTCAACCTTCAGAGTCTGGATGAACTCTTTCCAATCACCGTCAATGACAGCGTCAATCAACCCCTGATATTCCTCTGTACCATATTCAAAGAACAGCGCCGACCATATTGGGAGAACACAACCCGCCTTACTATCCATCACGTCTTTCCAGAACCGCTTGGCCAGCGCGTCGGATTCCGGAGAGGTCTTCATCGCGACTTCTGTCTCAGCTTCCCAGCCCGCTGTCGCAGCCGTGGTTGGAACCGTCTTCGTGGTAACCGTAAGCTTTGCCTTGGGGAACAAGGAAGTCCACAACTCCTGCCACTGCTCGGGTGTCGGCTTGGAATCGCGAGGAATTTTAGTCTGGATAGTGTAGCCGAGAGCGTTCTCCAGATCAGCGATGGTCCCACCCGCTGTTGCCACCTTACAGAAGACATCCGGCGCTTCCGAGTACGGCACCGACTTCGGCAGATTCTTAGTGGGCTTGGTAGAGGAATTTTCGGCTGATTTCGCGGTCGGATTCGTCGCTTCCACGTCGGTGGAATTAGCCGGTTTCGCGTCGGCGGATTCGACTGAATCCAGCACCTGAATTCCATCCAAAGATGACTGCCGCACCGCCTCTTTCCGCTGCCGCTCTAAGATGCGAGTACGAGCATCCAGCGCCCGCTCTTCCTTGCTCTTTCCCAAACCGCCCTTCACCTTCTTCTTGTGCTCCCATGGGTCGCGGCTGTGAATCAGTTCCGCCTTGTCCATATCGACACAATAGATATTGCTGAGTCGGACATCGTTTCCCCCAACTTTGAACTGGCCACCGCCCCGAATGATGGTGACGATTCCCTTGCCGATCAGTTCTTCCAGCGCCAACTGGATGGTACTCTTGGCGTACTCAGTCTCATCCATCAACCGAGCTTGCCCCGGCCAGCACCAGCCGACCTTGACATCCCACAGCCTCCCATCCTTATCAATATCTACTCCGTCCTCGTCTTCCTCGCGTGCCCAACGGGCGAGGGAGCGGAGAACTAGCTTGGCCTTAACGCTCAGACCTTTGCATTTGATGACTCTGGTCTCCATTGCGTAGGACATTACTTTACCTCCGGAGCTTCTGCTACAGGCTTAGGCCCGGTCTTACGGCGAACCTGAAACTCCTGCGCAATCAAAGTAATTGTCGAGTAACCTAAAGAGGTCAGGTCGCTGAAGGCGCAATATGTGAGCTGAGGCGTGGCGCGGATGAATTCCGCCAAGTCCCTACGCTGATCTTTGTTCATCTCTATCTCCCTATGTGCTTAATACCGAATTGTTCTTACACTTAGGGATTGATAGAGAAGAAAGTGAAACACTGACGATATTCTATGTCGTGGGTAGCGGGTGCCCTAAGATTGTGGGGGATAGTGGATATTCAGAGAGGGTGTGATGTCTGCGCTCAAGACCTATACCGATGCCCGGTATAGTCAACTTAGCTATACCGATAGTCGGTATAGGGGGTATACCGATGCTGGGTATAGGGGCTATACCGATAGTCAGGTTACCCTATACCGATACTCGGGCTAGGGCTATACCGACAGTCGGTATGTATTAGGTTATGGGATTTGGTTAGAGATTAGCTTAGATTGATTAGGGTAATTCCATTACAGTATGTTAGAACCTAGCAACCGTACCAAACCTACCGTAGTGGATCGGTAAGTCTAAATCTGATTCTACATCTAACCTAAAGGCGAAATTCAAAAACAAGCAACACCAAAGGCAAGAACAACACCAACCTCCCTCACTTCGGAGACTAACGTCTCCTACGTTGCGGGTTGTGAAACCCTCCGCCGTTTAAACCAAGTATGAAACCCGGAGTAACATCCTCTACCTGAAGCACGAAGTACAGAGTTCCTCCTCAACAATTCTTATAAGACATCCTCTTACCGAGTACGAAGTACAGAGTCCTCTACCTAAAACCCACGGGTAACCCTCTCTACCCCTAAAAGCAACCCAATATGAGACGGCCACGCGGGCGGATGTCGGCGACCCGGCGAAGCAGAGAGCGCCCCGTAGGGGCGCGCATGTCACGGATAAGGGAGAGTGCCACCGCTGCCACAGCAATAGCTCTCAAGCCAACTCTGGCTCACAACATGGGCAAGGAAGAGCAACATGGCATGGGTTACTTTCGCGGACACCGGACGGTCGGCGGTTCTGTCAGATGTCCCAGCGAGATTCGGTAGGTGAAGTCCACGTCAGGACGTTATTAAGTCCTGTTTCAACTTCCGGTAGATCGCCTGTAACGGCAGGAATCCATTCCTGTATGATTTCATCACCAGCTCGGCTTCGGTATTGGGATTTCCGCGATAGACCACCGGATACTTGAAGTTGAACAATTGCTTTGCCTCAGGCAGGTCCATGAAGCGGGGGGAGATGCGTTCTCAGGGCCGCAAGAGCATTGCCTATCCGTTCAGTTTGAGTCTGGCAGTATGTCGGTGCCGTGGGGTCGATGGCAACAGCATCAGGCGGCAGGTAGTCAGTGTCAATCTGATCTATTGAACCCATGCGCTCGAATAACTCCCGCCTCTGTTCAAGTAACTTGGCGGCGAGAGCCTCAACGGCCCGCCTCTTCTCTTTGCGCTCTTCCAGACAAAATGAGACATATTTGTCAGCGACCCGCGTCATCAAGCCGAGAAAGTAAGTGCAGACTCCTGTGATTGTGGCGAGGGTGAGGGATTGCGTCATGCCCTCATTATCGCACTCAGTTCTCTACAGGCCAGCAACAATAAGCACACGAGATCGTACTCTGAGTTGCGTTGACGTCAACACACTATCCCGGCATTTTCGGGTCACACATCCCGCGCCGATTCCGACTCAGCGTGTGGAACACGTTCAAACAGCTTGTTGCTCCGTGAACGACCCCCCTTGGTCCGGCAGAATTCTGCTTGCGATAAAAGTTTTCCAACTACGCACCTCTTATATAGAGTGCTACAACGTCACACTCATGACGGAGGCAACATGACTGTAGGGGTAACGAAGAAGATCGAAGAGGCGGTGCGCGAGTTGCGCGAGTCCTATTATCAGCGCGTGCTGGCCGACCTGCGCACATCGCCGGAAAGCTATGCCGCAATTGGCCGCAAGCACGGAGTATGCGAGGGAGTCGTCTTTCAACTTGCAAAGCAACACGGCTTATCTCGCAGCCGTGTGAGTGCTGGAACGCAGGGTGCGAGTACTGAAGCCGGGGAGATATCGGTAGAAGGAGGGACGGATGGAGCCGGATTATGAATATGCTGAGTTGCGTGTGAGCTATCCGGGACATCCACGCATTGCCCTCATAGACGGCATCGACCTATCCGGCAACCTCAAACGCATCTGGTGCGTTGCTGATCAGTTCTTCCATGGGCGTGAACGAATCGGTGAGCGTCAACAACTGATGTTCCGACTTCCTGCCGCCCCGAAGATATGGGAAGTCACCGAGAGAATCGGCGAGCGAACACGCTATCGGTACATAACCGTGATTGGCGGTTCGCTCCGCAGGATTGATTACCAGTCGGTCGTCTCAGTTCTGCGGGGCAAGATGCGCCTTGCCGAGGCCGTGAGGTTATGCGGCGGCATGGACATCGGTCCCGACTACGAGGAGATTGGAGTGGACGAGGAATCCAGCGTCGAGCCTCTCCGGTCAAATGTCTCCACTACTGAGTTGATTGTAGATAACGTCGGAAGTGAAGACGGAGAAGCCCTATGACGTCCTGTGCAATTTATCTCTCTATAGTGGTGTGCGGTACGGCCATCTCACTCGGTCACTGGTTTCGAGCCATCAATCGTCAGTCACTGCGAACGCAGTCACCGGGTACACATCGGACGGGGAGGTAGCGCATGCTGACTGCAAAGTTCTTAAAATCCTTGACCGCCCGCCAACACGAGGAATACAGAAGCAAGCTCTTCAATCGCCACGCTGCTGCACGCGCAATCGCAATGACGCCAGCCGAGCCGGTATCAAACGCAGGTCTCGGCGGCGGTGCCGCAATGGTAAAGACGGCACGCAGTAAGTTGGCAAAGAAATCGGACGAAGTGGACACGTCATAGGAGGCCGATGGTCAGGATAGGTGATGACGTGATGACCTGTGGGAGAACCAGCGGCGACCATGGCCCGCCACGGGCAAGCAGTAAGGGGTGCTGAACGCGGTTGTTGCTGGCACAAGGCTGGCGAATAGACGATGACTAACGTTGCCGCCGATCTTCACAGCCCATCAAAAAGTCGAATAAAACCCGGATTTCTCACCCTCGGGCGACCTTCAAGATGGGCGGAATGGCCCACACGGTGCTCACAGTCCAAGCGCCCGCGTCACGACTCAAAATCGTACTTCGGAGAATCGTCGAGAAGGACGTGCCTTTCTGTCGGCGGCTCATACCTTTCAATGGTTCATCGATCTCCCGGAAGGTACTGATGTCCCGCTCGACTGCCTCCAGTATGTATTCCCGGAGTTTCGCGATGCGGTCGAACATGGCATCTTCGTCACCGTCGTCATACGTGTGCACCGAGCCATCGGGGGTGTAGTAGCCGAGGAGCAGCCCGGCACCATGCTTGCGCTGCGCCGACGCCTGAAGGCGGCTGAGGTGGTAGCCGTGGCGAGAACATGGGTACGACGACCCAGAACAGCATTCCGCGACCGTCCCCGTAGGGTGGATGCCGATGGTGTACAGCCGGGAATTGTTCTTTCCCTTGAACACGAACGTCACGCCAGCGTCGTAGTTAATGCGGCTGAAGTTCACAGAGATACTGTAGTCCAGAGGGTAGAAATCTCTTGAACGTCACCTGAGTAACTGAGGCTTACTGTGTTGCAATAGACAAATAAGCAGCACCCGATGGTTGCTTACGCGGTGGAAAAGAAACTCGGATTGACAGGCTAAATGAGGCGTGCAATAACGTAAGCATGGAACCCGTCCCAATCTAACAAGAAAGGACAATCATGGGTTACATTAACGTAGAATCTGGAGATTGCCGAAAGAGAGCGCCCCGGCTTCACTGCTGTAGTAACCTACCACCAATGCTCGTGTATAGACCTACACTCATCATGACCGAAGCGCCAGAGCCGAACTGGCTTGGTTGGGCTGGCTTGGCCGTGACCGTCTGGGCGAGTATCCACAAAAAGCGTACGCGTTAAGGCAGGAATAAGGGCAGACCCTAATCGGCTGCCCTTCGTGTTTACGTCAACAAACCCGCCTCCATATCTTTAGTGCGTCCCAGATTCTGGAACTGGAGGATTCTCGGGCTGGGGCGTTGCTTGCTTCGGCACTAGTGTCAGCGTTCCCTTCACAGAGTAGGTGCAGTGACCGCCACGCTTTGCTTTTGGCGTACCTTCGTCACCCGGACAGTACAATGTCAGTTCTTTTTCGGTAATCCCGTCCCTCAGCATACCGAATGCCTCGTGGTCTAATTCAAATCCTCCCCGGTAACAGCGAGGGTTGTCACACACAATAAGCCCACCTCTGCCACGGAACCGATGAATCCGCTTTCCGTCGTCGCCGGAATGTACAGGGGCTAGTGGAAATCCATATTTGCACATCACGTACTCAAAGACCACGTCTTGCAGCGTGGGAAAAGCTTCGTCAAAGGTTCGGGTCAGTGGTGCGAAGACACGATCTGACCTATCCATTGGAGCGCCCATCGGATTCGCCCTCCCTATGGCAACATTATATTTGCGAAAGGGGGAAAGGTAAGCGCAGCCCGATAGGACCTGCCAGTTCCCAGATTATCGACCCATTTTCCGGTTCTGGCGCTGGCTTTTCCACAGTCGTCCACACTTCCTGCACAACGAAACAGCTTTTCCTCAGTCTCCACAGTGTAGGTGCTTGACAGGTCAGGAATGCGGCCTGATGATTTTGATGGCGATGAAGTTTGGATTTAAGGAGAACTTCATCGTGACGCCTGAGGAAGTAACTCCGGGCACCTGCCCGGTTTGTGACGAACTACTCCGCGAGTATCAGCCATACCCCAGCGAGACCAGTCTGCGATGGCTCACAGACGCACTGAAGGAACACTGGCGAACCGGGCACAAAGACAAGCGGTGCACATAGCCCCCGTGATTGTGAAGTGCCGTCAGAGTCGCTAAAGAACTGAACAGACGACCTTATCGCGGCACATTGCCCGTACCGTCGCCAGACATGTCTCAAACACAAATTGGCAGTTCTGTTCGGTCAGCGCGAGGGTCAACGCTGTAGCATCTCGGGCGTGGGTTACATCATTCCGGAGACGCCGAGCAGCTTCAAGTTCTGTGATGCTGACTGTCCTCCGGTTCACCTTTGCTACGAATTCGAGTTTCTGAAACAATTTACTGCCAGTGGGAAAATCCACACGGGTCGCGAGAGAATAGGAATCGATGAAGTAGTCCAAGGCTTCTTCGACGGCAACCCAGCCTAAAATGATCGAAGAACGTATCAATCGTTGACGTCTCGCGGCGGAAACTGGAATGTCAGGTAATCCTCGCAATTCGTTCAGCAATGCAAATGAATCTTCTAGCGTAGGAATGCGGAGAAGCATCGTCATGATTTTCCACTTGGAATTAAAGTCCGAAATATTGCTTTAGCCAGTCAGTGAGCACCGACTGTGCCGCCGCCGCGCCAATCTTCACGCCGCCAGCCAACACTTCGGGTGCAGCCTTGGTTATCCACTCAGAGACCCTGCCCCCAATCGTCTTCTTCCCATCGGCCTCAATGGATTGTTCAAGCTCTGCCACTTTAGATTCAGGCACTCCCGAGTTCTGTAGGATTGTGGCTAGATGCTGCCAGTCTCCTGCAGCGATGACAGTCTGATGATTGATAGTGGAAGTCACGCTGGAATGCCCAGACGTAATGACGTTCGTACCACCGTAGATGATCGTGGTGACAGTCTGTTCGACTTTGTCGGCTTTCTCTGACGTCAGCATCTTCAAGTTCTCGTCGTTGTCCCCCAGTTCTGACGAAATCTCCAGTGCCATATTCAATACTCGGGTTCGAACGGTGCCTAATAGTTCCACGAAGGTGCTCTTTGAAATTTCCTGCCACGCTCGAACGAGCGCCCATCCATCGGAAACCGGAATCTTATCCCGATAATAGAGAACGAGATTCGACTGCCACTGCATGCTGATAGAGCCAGTAGCAGCTTCTGCAACCAGTGCCTCATACGCGCTGACAGACTGGAAAAGGTACACCTTCTCCGCAAAATGTCTGTGGGACTTCTCCAGCACAAGGGAAGGAATTGGCAGAGTGGCCTCGCGCCCAAAAGAGGCTACGAACTGTCCCTTGGCGTCCGCAGGAATGACGCGATAATCAGGGAGGTCACTAGAATCCATATAGCCATTCAACTCTTGGTTTGCCCAGTTCTTCAGCCGCTCATTCTTAATCTGGTGCGCCAAGACGAGGCACTTCCGGAGCAAGCTGGATAGAGACTTCGTGTCGTCGGTGGCCATTGCGATGATTTCGTTCAGCAACATGGCGATAATCGTACTCAGCCATCCCTGAGTTGGCAATCAACAAAGGGCGGGGGACTGACAGGCAAGCAACTCCGCAAGGAATGGAAATTCCCGACAGCATAGGGCGTCAATCTGCTGTCGTAGGTCCTCATGTGTCGATTTGTGATGAGTAGCAAGGCTAAGGTAATAGTTCTGTCCAGCGTGCTTCGCAAAAATAATCCACTCTCCCGTGAGGTTTACTGCCTCGCGAAGACGCTGCAGATTCCCCTCCACGGCGTCTCTCGTCAGCGGAGCCACATCTTCGACGCTGAAATAACGCAACTCCCCAGCTTCCTCGGCTTCGTTTACCTTCTGCTGGAGATAAGGAATCCCAAATTCCTTCAGACCGCGCTTTACATTCATCGCAAGTTCACTCATACCGCCCTGCATGTAGTGCTGATGCCAAAGACCCCTTAGGGGTGGATGCTTAAACTGCCCCGGCGATTTCATGCCAGTGGGTTTCCCACTTTCTAGAGCCTGAATCTCTTGAGCGACTCGGAAAGGATTAATCGCGCCAGCCTTGAAAGCACCAAAGAGAGTTAACAGGAACAGGATACTGACTCGTCCGGGGGCGATGTGATCAAAGCGCGTCACCTCGATCAATGCTTCGACTTCTGCGGAAACCCGAGCCGATATGTCGTTCCCGCCTTCATCCTTGGCGTCAAGCGTCCACTTTCGCGTGCTCGTCATGAGTGCAATTGTGCCGCCAATATTCAGCGCAACGCAAGAAAAGAAATGTGCGTTCGAGCGTCATGTCACCGATACGCGATTACAGCGGTCGGCGGCTCCGGGGATAGGTGGCTATATCCAATACTACTCAGTACCGTTCCGCCCACGCCCGCAGATTGTCGTTGATGTCTCGCTTGAACTGTTCACGGCGCTGACGTCTCGCCGAGAAATATTTTCCGGAGTGGCAGAGCGTAGAACCACAGTCCAGATTCCACTTGTCGCAACTATACCAAGCGGAGTTGTCTTGGGGTTTCCAACCTTTGCGAAGATCGTCTGGGGAATACGAATCACGGATGGTCTTGCGACGGCGGGTCATGATGACGACACGGTTGTGCCGTCGCTGGGCAAGCGAAAGAGGATGACGCATTTGACTCTCCTGCCGCCCACAGTTACGCGGCGTGGGTGGTCGAGTTGTGCGTCATACGTCCTCCTTGTGTCATTAGATGAACCAGAATTGCGTTCGCTTAGTTCTGTTCCTTACCGTCACGCGGATGTCGAGGGGTTCCTTTTTGCCATTCCTGCCCCTGCCATCTCCGAATTTCTCCGGGCTTGCCGCAGAACGGGCAGAATCTTGGGTTCTCGCTCACTCCCATGCACCACGTCTCATCGCACTCAGAGCATTCCCACGTTACAGAGTTGCACTCGTGCTCGGTATCTATTTCTCTGATCATGGCGGTCGATTAGGAACGAGGATTTAGGCGCGACGTCCCGCGCCGGACAGCCTAATCGCTGTACCAGATTCTACTCGGCAGTCCTCAGGCTGCGCCAGTCTGGCTCCTGTCCACCCACTGGAAACGCGAAATCTCGCTCAGAGGCGACTGTGGCGGTCGGCGGGACGGGGTTGGGCGATGGGTGGTTCAGGAGGTGCATAGACGCATCTCATAGTTTTTGCACCACGCTAGCCACGAATATCGCGGCGGTTACCAGACCGTCTGTGAGCCTCTGGTTCAAAGTTGCTTCAGGGACGATAATTGAACGCTATGCTCACCGATGACCAAATGCGGAAGCCTGATTCGTTTGTGGAAGCTCTAAGCCACAGCATTAGCCGTTTTCCAGCCGAGTATCACAATTGCTCCTTGCAAGCAGTGACTCGTGGTTCAGAACTTCTGTACTGCTTGGTTAGGCTCGGGGTCGTGCCCACGAAAACGGGCGGAGAACTGAATTACGGCAGTATCCAATTGCGGCACGAGTCATTCTCCTGTGAGGACTTCATTTCTCGTCTTGGCACGATGTTCTCATCGGGTTCGCTCCCGGTGGGTTCCGCTAACCTCTCGGTCAAAATCACCCAATTCCACGCTTATGAGCGGTTTTATCCAAGCCACTCCCAGTATCACGGTTGGCCGGGGCACCTCTATGAACTTGGAAATTCTGACTCTGTGTCTCTCGGAAGCTATCCGCTAGTGGCTGGTAGTATGACTCCGTACTTCGATGTCGCGGATGCGGTATCCGATTGGATTGGAATCGGAGTGGGGCGCGGCGGCAGCGGCCTGAGTCTGGGAAAACTCTCTGTGTTCCTCCCCAGATTCGACGCGAGGCTCGACAAAATGAACTTTGCTGACGCTCTCCTAGATATCGAATCCACCATGTCAATAAAGACGGACCTGCACCTCGCGGTGCTTGCTGCGGATGCTAAGGAGACGATTCGTTCTGCAACTCCACTTCTAGCGAAGCAGAGTATCAAATTGATGACTAACCCGGAGAAGCTCAAAGTTCTGATCGTGAACTCTGAGTCCGAAATACTCGACGAGTTCAGTGAGACCGAGCAGGGCGCTTCACGAGAGCGGGTCATTTTCGCGAGTGCGGCGTACTCGACCGAGCTACTGGATATGATTCGGCACGGCGAAACCGACGCGGTGGAATTCAAAGAGTTCATAAGGCTTGATGACACGAGGGACAAGAAGGTCGATGACATCGTCAAAGCGGTGGTCTCATTTGCGAACACTGCGGGCGGTACTATTCTCATCGGAGTGGCGGACAATACCGAGATCCTCGGCGTCGATGGTCAGTTTCCAAACGACGCCAAGAAGGCGCAGACCTTCGTTGAAGATTATTTTCGAGCGATTCGCGAATTACTAAAGAAGCGTCTGAATCGCATTCCGCCTGTAGAGATGCGCTCCGAGTACTTCGGCGACAAGACTGTATTTGTAATCCGCGTCGAAGAAGGCTCTGCAAAGCCGTACTTCAACCTTCAGACACGGGAAATTTTCGTACGACGTGGTGCGAATGATGTGCGCCCCGACCCGGATACTGACTTGAGGCTCATGCTGGATTCTCGGCGTGGCGAGGGGCTAGATAGCATGGGTTGGGACCGATAGCGATTCAAGGAAGTATTTCGACTGTTGATCATGACCGCGCATCCCACAACTTCAAGAACTGAGCTGGAGTGCAAACTTTCACTGGAGTCTTGATCGGCTTGGGCAGGTTGGCCGCGTTCACGAACTTCTGATCGAGCGTGATGTAGAAGTCTAACCCGCTGTGCTCAGCCGTCCACAAGTGGTACAGGTCAGCAGTATGGTTCCCGCCCGTTGCCTTCTTGAGTTCGAGAAAACGAGGGTCACGAATGGAGCCGAGAAACTGGTACCATTCTCCCTTCAGCTCCTGCTTTGATGAATCTGACGTGATGGTGAAGTCGCGCCTGAGCGGGCCGTGAACGAATCTGCAATCAACGCCGCGGAAGACATCATATCCGGAGCCTTTTAGGCTCGGACGCCGCAGGTGCATTTCCTCGAATGTGGTCTCATTGCTCCGACAGAGGACGACGCTTCCCGCCTTTGACATCATTGCTATGGATTTCAAAGCGTCATAGATCGAATTCGATTCTTCCTGACTCTTGCCCGCTAGTGTCCGGATTTTTGCCGCAGCAACATCAACAGTTCCAATAATATTTCCCCATTTGACGGTCGTGGGAACGAGCACGGAGTTATGCGTTACGGTGCACAGCCAGATGTTCGTGTCCAGCAATGCTTTGATTGGTTGCGGATGTTCCATGTGTCGAAGTTTACTGCATCTACGGCGCCCGTTGCCCCAATATCCATCCTTCTATAGCAATCCTTGCTTCGTCAGGCGGCTCTCCGCTGGCTCTGTGCCCGAGCACAACCTCCAGCATGCCGAAGAGTCCGATGACGGCGTCGAAAGCATCATCTCCCTCAGGAAATCCCTGCTCGATGACCTGCACCAAGTCTGGGGGCAACCGAACGTCCCGCGACTGTGCCCACTGAATGAGTGCGGTGCTTGCGCTCTTTCTGACCTCAAGCTTTCCCTTGCCTTTGAGCGGTCTGCCCAGAAGCCAACGGCAAGACTCTGCCGGGTAGGTCTCCGCGATCACCAGATTGCGGGGACGAAGCAGGTCGCGGAGCACTCCATCGAATGGCCACAGCTTAACCGTTGCGTCGGCAAGTGCCGGGACGATCACATCGCGCCAGCCAATGATTGCCCCCTTGCCCACCTGATTCGCTCCCAGTGTCCAGAACAGCGGACAGGCGGCATTCCGTTCAGCGGTCTTCAACTCGCACTGGCGGCGAAGATCATCGATGCAGGTCACCCCGAGTCCGGATAGCAGGTGCTCGTGAGATGTACCGCCCGGCCTGAACGGGTAAAACGGGCGGTATGCGGAAACTTCCGATGCGTTCCCGCAGACGCTATAGAACTCCGTCCACTTCTGCGCACCGAGCTTCATCAGGAACTCTTTGAAGTTGGTAACGCCGATCACTACATGGAAGCTGTTGCGCTCAATGGTGGAGCACGAGATTCACCATCGCGGCGAACTCTATGCATACTTGGGACTGTTGAATGTGAAAGTCCCGCCACTTTACGGGCTCACTTCAGAGCAGTTGCGAGAGATTGCTGGCAAGAATGTCTAAACGCCGGGTGCTCCAGCGGCCACCTTCTCTGCACGGTCCTTGACGATGCGCCAAGGAACCCCGAGTATCAATGCTAGACAGCGTGCCATATTTCAATTTTAGGAAGCAGAGAATAATGATAGTTAGGTGCCCGAAGTGCAAGAGCGACATCGATGTCGGCGAAGATGAACTCGAAGAAGGCGAACTTGTATCGTGTCTTGAGTGCGACGGTGATTTTGAAGTGGCCAGCGTCGAGCCTCTGAAACTCACGAAGGTCATTGATGAGGA
>CAZLZA010000081.1:0-20570 GCA_964563875.1 uncultured Acidobacteriaceae bacterium | reverse complement strand
GCAGATGGGTAACTTCTCGTGAGCACGGGTGGGTAACTTCTCGAAAGCCCCGAAGCGCCTGGTAACCGGAGTTGTTCTGATTCATCACGGCTTTATCGGATCATCGGGGGCGTATCCACTCGGACCAGCCACACGGGAATGGATCACGGTCGGGACGGGCACGCTTCTGATAATCGGTCTGTGGACGCCCATGACGGGAGTGCTGGTGGCAATCATTGAGTTGTGGATTGCAATCTCGCGGCCCGGCGATCTGTCTATTCCTCTCCTGTTGGGAACTCTCGGCGCCGCCTTGGCAATGCTGGGACCTGGCGCGTGGTCCATCGATGCTCGTCTTTTTGGCAGGAGGCGGATTGAGATTGGGAACCGGTAGTTGCCTCCATTCCCCTCGAAAGTGTTGTTTCTAGGAATGACGATTTGGTGGACCCGCGAGGCTTCCATCTGGGGATGTGCGCCGCTGGAACTAGGTGGAAAATTAATCGCGGAAGAAGCAAAGGAGTTGGCGATGCGATTGGGAGTGAGAGATAGGGATGAGAACAATGGCCTATGTGACTTGTGCGGAAATGATGAATCGATTCTGGGAAAAAAGTTGTGTCCGATCTGCTTTCAGGCGATTGCACGTCTGGCATTCGCGTCGGGATTGCGGGCTTCACCTATCCTGACTGGCTGGGGAGACGGAGGTAGAGAGCAGCATGCACGAAGCGAGGATAACGTGAAAAGCTACATCGGAAATTATGTGTACGAGGTAAGGAAGGAACCCTGCCTCGACGGGAAAGATTCAGCTCGCTGGGCCTTCATGGTTTACAAGGCAGCGCCGACCGTGGAACTACTGGCCCACGGCGAAGACTCGTTGAGTCAGGAACACGCGGAGCGCAATGCACGTCAGCTCATCGCCCTTTACATCGAGCTCGATCGAACGAAATCGGATAAGCAAAGTGGATCCAATGACGCGCGTGTGTAATCGGCTCGGGCAAGGTCATTCGCGACAGAGTTCGTGCAGGAGTATCGGAATAGAGAAGAGAAGAAATCACCGCTAGACTTGAAGTTTTGAAGCGGAATGCCCCAACGACCGGTCAGCAGGGAACGAAAGCAACGGAGACTATCGACATGATGTGGATCAGGCATTGTCCGCATTGCGATAACAAAATGTGCAAACACACCCTGCAGTATTCGATTACTTGTGACGGGTGTGGTTGGAAATGGCTCCGCTCCATTGCCACAACTCTCCGGGGCCGCCGCTCGGATGTTCTTTGAATCCATGATGAACCCGAGGAGCCAGACTTCAGCAAGCCTGGTCCAGCCTTCATTCAGATTGCCAACGAAGCAGGTATAGCTCGTTCCTCCGGCACCCAGCTGACAGCTGAGTTCCCGGTCCTTCTCGCTAGATGCTTGGGTGCTGGCACTAAACGGGATGTGTCCTTAAGTAGCGTGGGGCGTTATGCTCCTGACGGCACTGCCGTATCGAGCTTTGGATGAAGCGTTAGGTGGAGGGTGTTGAACTTGCCTATGGCAATCCTCCACTCGGCTCAGTATTTGCCTAAGATCAGGTCGTTATTCCAGAGCGCCAGGACTACATTCATTTGGCTGTTGTGCGTTTTTTCGACTCCATTGGTAACGGCACGCCACAAGGCACTTACAGACCGCTGGTCAGTTCCTTCCGTCAACAATGTCACGGCGCGAACTGCGTAAGCCTTGTCCTCTCTGGACGCTTTATAGGCACCCGCCGGGATACCTTGAACCAATCCCTCCTCGCAGAGACCTAGAAAGGCTCCGCGCGGACAGCTTTTCTTTCGTGCTGCCGGGCTCGTGGGATATAGCTTCTCCATCGCGCTCTCCCATCGAGCTACCGGATTGGCTTCGGCGGAGGTCCCTTGCCGGGCCGCCATGAGCGCTGCTTCACCGTATCGGTTCGCCATTCTTAACCCTCACATTGCACAGACTTCGATTCTACTAGGATCGCGCAGAATCGTTGTTGAGCGAGTAGCTGGTGCTGCGTCCTCCGGCGGAATCGCGAACAAGAATGCCATGCTCAACCAGCGGCATGATGTCTTTTCAAAGCTCGCTTCTGGAGTCTGTCGCGAATGCTTTTCGTACTCGATTTCACTACTCTTGCGGTGAAGGAGGAGCGAGCACACCTGACTTCGAATACGCCAGATTGGCACCGCTCCTTGAGTTGTTTCGTCGCCAAGGCAAGACATCTTAACTTGAGCTTGCTGCAGTCGCTGTATCACCAAATCGCGCTCGAAAATACCTATACGTAGTGAACCCGCCGGACAGATTTTTGGCTGCAAACCCGTTCTGCATCAATATGCGGGACGCGTAATAAGAGCGTTGGCCTACGCCACAATTAAGCCAGATCTCCCGGTCCCGGGGCAATTCCTCCAAGCGGTTCCGCAACTCCGGCAAAGGAAGATTGATCGCTCCTTCGATATGCCCGGCTGCGAATTCCTCCGGCTGGCGCACATCTACCAGCAAGGCCTCGGTGCTGGGCAAGGCCTCCCACTCGGCCAGAGAAACATCTTCGCGCAGCACATTGCTTGCGATCATGCCCGCCAAATTGACCGGATCCTTGGCGGTACCAAACTGCGGTGCGTAGCAGAGTTCAGCCTCTTCCAGGTCAAATACACTCGCACCGCTTTGGATCGCCATGGCGATGACATCGATCCGCTTCTCGACGCCTTCCTGCCCTAGCGCTTGTGCGCCCAAAATGCGGCCATCATCCATAGAAAACAACAGTTTCATGTGGATAGGGCTTGCTCCGGGGTAATAGGCCGCGTGCTGTGAGGGGTGCAAGTAGACTTTCTGATAGCCGGTGATTCCCAGACGGCGAAGTGTCTTCTCGTTGGCCCCGGTGGTGGCGACCGTCAAACCAAAGAGACCGCATACCGCAGTGCCTTGCACGCCGCGAAAGAGCGCCTCCTGTCCGCATAAGGAGTCGGCGGCCACCCGCCCTTGGCGATTTGCCGGCCCGGCCAATGGCACCAGAACCCACTCGCCGGTCACGAAATCGCGCGTTTCTATTGCGTCACCTACCGCCCAGATATTCGGATCGCTGGTGCGCATCTGGTCATCGACGCGAATTCCCCCGCGTTCGCCAATGGTCAGCCCCGCCTCTTTGGCGAGTTTGATTTCCGGCCGCACGCCGATCGAGAGGATTACCAGATCGGCCGGGAGGCAGGCCCCGGATTTTGTTTTGACGACCAAGCTGCCGGAGGAAGACTGCTCGAAGCTAATAGGCACATCGGACAGATGAAGGGATACACCGTGCTTGATGAGATGCTCCTGAACCAGCACGGCCATCTCCGGATCAAGCGGTCGCAACAACTGGTCGGGCCTCTGCACAACCGTTACGGAGATTCCGCGAGCCGTCAGATTTTCGGCCATTTCGAGACCAATATAGCCGCCGCCAATGATGACCGCACGCTCGACCTCTCGCTGCTCGATCCAGGAACGAATATCGCGGCTATCCGGAATCGTACGAAGCGCGATAATTCCGGGCAGGTCGACGCCGGGAAGATGTGGACGGATCGGGGCAGCGCCTGGCGATAGGACGAGGGCGTCGTACTTTTCCCTGTACACCTCGCCGGTTTGCAGGCGCTTCACCTCGATTTCACGGCGCTCACGGTCGATGGCCATGACGTCGTTTTCGGTGCGAACCTCAATATTGAATCGGGTTTTGAAGAGTTCCGCCGAGGCTACCAGCAACTTCTTTTCGTCCTGTATGACGTTGCCCACGTAATACGGCAAACCGCAGTTCGCAAACGACACGTAAGGCCCGCGATCAAAGACCACGATTTCGGCATCTTCCGCCTGCCTGCGCAATCGTGCGGCGCAAGACGCGCCTCCCGCAACGCCGCCAACTATCAAAACTCTCTTCGCCATTTAATTACTCCCCGCACTTATTCTGCGACTTTCCCAATGTGAAGTGTCAGCCCCGACGGCATTCCAACTGCCAACACGGAGCGGCTCTTCCCTCCTTCGCAGCCCTTAAGAAAGAATGCAGAAAGGGGAGCAACTGTTACAAAGTGGAATCGGTTTATTCGTTCCGCACATCTGCGCAACGTTGAATTGACTATTTCTCCCTTGCCGCTACCGTCGGTACCTTTGGGGAAAGACGGGCGCTAACTTGGGCGACAGCACGCGGATCAGGTTGCTGACGGGGCAGTGAGTGCGTCTGCTCAACGGTGCTTCGCAGGCTGGCAAGGAAAGCTTCACAGGGTTTACATCCCCCCATGTGCCGCTCCAATTCCTTGCAGAGCGTATCGTCCAGAGCGCCGTCCAGATAGTCTGAAAGATTGGCAAATATCTGCTTGCAATGGTGCGAACGAGACAGCTTCCCTTTTGTTTCTTCCAGATGGATTGGAACTGGTACTTCTTGTCCGGTCCCAGCGCGATCGGCTGGCCTCGGCGCGAGCTGAGAAAGTTCCTTGCGTACGAACAGGCGTCCCCTGTGCAGGCGTACGCGCACGTTTCCTTCCTTCAGGTTCAGGATACGGGCGATCTCATCCGTCGAGAGCTCTTCGACATCGTGCAGAACCAGAACGATCCGGTACGGCGGGGGAAGTTTCAGGATCGCCTGCTGCAACTGTTCGGTGTCTTGGCGGGCGATCACCGCCCCTTCTGGAGAAGGCCCGGTAGCGGCCATCTCCCTAAGATGATCCAGCTCCGCGGCGTCAGGCATGAGTTCTTCCAGAGACAGGTGTTCTTTCGGCGCAAATTTACTCTTGCGACGCGACATCCAGCAGTGGTTTCTGGCGACCGTGTAAAGCCAGGTGGTGAGTGCCTTTGGATTATCAAATTTTGCGAGGTAGGGTATGGCCTTCAGCAGTACATCCTGCATGGTGTCTTCGGCGTCCTCCCGGTGTCCGCAGACCGTCATACTGAATGAGAACACCGTATTCTGAAGAAGCTCCAGCGCCTGTTCCACATGCGAGGAGTTGCCTGATCGCAACAAGTCGAACGCCTTTGTAACGTCGGATCGCATCGTTGGGACTAGGCTACCACGCGGGGCTCTGGTTCGGAAAACCCTCCCGGAAATACTGGCCAGCGTTTCGCAACGAATCGCTCGGGATCATTTCCGGCAGATCATTACCTTGGATCACCCGGCCGGGACCACGACTTTCTCGACGCTCCGGAAGCACCGTTCCAGTACCTCCCGCTCATTGCGAAGGAAGATGACGGCCCGTTCGGCTCCCATAAAGGCAAGACGAAAGTGAAAGAGAATTCTCACCAAGGGATTCGCGGGCACGTCATGCTCCATCATGAGAAAGGTTCCCTTTGGCCTTAGGACGCGAACGATTTCCTGCAACGCCTGATCCTGTGTTTCTCCTTTGAGCTCGTAGAACGCGTGCGAACAGGTGACCGCGTCGAAACTGCCTGTCGCAAAGGGGAGGCTCCCTGCGTCGGCTTCCACAAGGCGAACATTAGCGAAGCTCTTGGTCTTTTCCCGGGCCATCTTCAGCATTCCGTGAGAAAAATCTACGCCGAATACCCTGGCCGCCACAACCAACCTTCGCCTGCAAGTGGGTGAGAAGAGTTCCAGTACCAGTACAAAGGTCTAGAACCGAGCCGCCGTTTTCAACTAGTGCACGGTCAGCCAAGAACTTCCGGGCCAAGTCTTGCTTGTCGCGGGAATGAAGGGTGACGAAGCGGTCGTAAAATGTCGAATACCTGTTGTAGTATGCCTGTCGCGAACAAACCGTTTGCACGTTGTCCCATACCACCGGCGATGATCATGTTCGTACCGCGCTCCGCAAGCCTCTGATGATGCCGGTGGCGTGCTTTCTGACTGCAGGCAGCGGATTCTTCCTCCGGAAGCTTGGAGGACTGAACCCGTTCGTCGCCGCCGCCAGCATGGTCTCGGATTTTCTCGTGCTTTATGTCCTGAAGCTACACATTCCGCCAGCTATGGCCGTGGCATTGACCCTGTCCGTGACTTTTGGAACCCTGCTGCTCACGATGTGTTTTCTACTCTATCGTTGGCTGCTTAAGCTTCAGCCTTGTTCGGCGACAGGTCGAGGCTGAACTCCCATCCGCAACACTGGTTGGCGTCGGCTTCCGGCGGGCAGTGCAGGCATCTGGTTTGGATTCGAGGATCAACTGTCTGCGCAAAGGTCTCGAACTCAACCGTCCCTACGCTCTTGCAAGGGAAATCCGTGAGACCTTTGCGGCGTCGAGCCTCCTGCACACGACAAACATCCACAAACAAACGTAAACGCCGTCGGTCGTCTGACCATTCCGTGCGTTGCGCGTTGATCAGGCTATACATACGCAGCCCAAGCGCCTTGTCCAGGGCAGCGAGCCCGCCAACCTCCTCGATGCCGAACGTCGTCAGAATGCGGCGTGCCTCGACCGAGGCGAAACGGGCCCAGGAGGCGGCGTCGAGTTCCATCGCGGAAGCCATGCCGAACCGTTCTTCAGCGGCCAGAAACCAACAACCATCATGGGCCAGCCAGCTCTTGGCAAACATCTCCAGAGCCTTCCGCAGGTCTTCCCTATTCATTTCATCGAATGCACTCATTGGCTTCACCTTTCGTTTATATTAAGAGCCCATTCTCCCGAATCGAACCTTGTATGCCAAGCCAACCAAGGCGGTCGCAGCCACGATTCAACCCAAAAGGTGGGCGTTGGCACCTTGCCCCAAGCGGTTTCGACTGGCAGACTCTTTACGCCCGCCACTCGTAACGTGTGCACATCCACGTTAATCATAAACGCGGGCGTTCGAATCGCATTGATGGCGAACAGATCGAATTTCTTGCCAGGTGTCGCGCCAGATACACCCCGGAGGCCGATACCCCGAGCGGGAACCACGCCTGAAGCTGCGTTGAGGGAGCCGCGTTCTGCCAATTCGGAGCATGTCATCCAGCGCCTTGAGCGAGGACTTGCGAATCGGATAGGGGGCTCGAAGCCGTAATGCCGCAATGATCCCTGCCGGAAGCCCGATGCCGCTGCCGTACCCTAGCCCTGCCGGAGGTGAAAACTGCCTGCGAACTCATTCGGAACGTGCTCCGCAAGCAACTTGACGAGGGTCGCAAACTTGTTGTCTGGTTCCACGCCTCTGAGGACTGACTCATAGGCGTCACCCACCTATTACAACCTTCTCGCCTTGCCTGTGGGGCTTAGGCTCCGCTTCGACGTTTTCGAAACGACTCGCCAGATTCTACCAAGAAGCACGTGCGCTTGATCGAGGCGTCACGAAGCTGCCCAAGATTTGTCGTTCGATCCTGTAACACCCGCTCCTAGATTGCATTTATTCACATAGCAGTTTCAGGGTGACCTCCTTGGCGATGGCAAAAGCGTTTCTTCATCGGATTCGAGCTCTGGTCTTTATGGCTGGCTGGCTGGTTCTTCCACTGGCGGCCCAGCAGCCCAGATTGACGCTGCAGCAGGCGGTGGCCGCCGCGCTGGAACACAATCCGGCACAGAAGTTGGCAGCGGCAGATATGGCGGCATCCGAAGCAGGGTTCCAGCTCTCTAAAAGCCCGCTATTGCCGCAGATTCAATTCTCCGAGACCCTTGCCCGCGGAGATGATCCCGTCTATGCCTTCGGAACCAAGCTCAGGCAGCAGAGGTTCCAGGCTTCCGACTTCGGCCTGAACAGCCTTAATCGTCCCTCTCCTCTGAGTGATTTCACCACGAGCTTTTCCGGACGCTGGGTTGCCTTCGACTCACTGCACACACAATTTCAGATCAAGCGCGCCTCACTTCTGAAGCAGGGCGTAGCGGCCTCCGCCGGACGAACCGGCCAGGAGGTGATTTACCGCGTTGTGGATGCCTATGAGTCCGTGCTGATTTCGACCCGCGAAGTGGAAGTCGCCAAACATGCGGTGGAGACTGCTCAAGCCCTTCATGATCTGAGCCGCAACCGGGTCGATGCCGGACTTGCCGTTGAATCAGACGTGCTCTCCGCAAAAGTAAATCTCGCCATGCGGCAACAGGAACTGATTCAAGCGCAGGGGACTGAACAAACCGCATGGGTTGAACTGGAAGGGGCCGTGGGAGTCTCGTTGCCTCAGGGATCAGAGGGCTTGGAGCAGCTCGCCGAACGCAGCTTCTCCACTTTGGCGTTAGCCGACGAGGTAGAGCAGGCATTCAAGAATAGACCGGACCTGAAGAGCTTGGGGCTTCAGGTTTCCGCCCAGCAAGCAGCCGTTAAGTCGGCCAGGTCGGAGTTCGGTCCTCGGGTCGATGCCTTCGGCTCATGGCAGACGGATCGCCAGAGCTTTGCCGGCTCAGGCGGAAGCAACTGGATGGCCGGGGCGGAACTTCGCGTAGACCTACTTCCCATTGAAAAACGATCCCGGCTACAGCAGGAAAAAGCCTCGCTGATGCGCGCACGGGCCGGCGAGGAATCGGCGCGGAGCATGATCCGCGTTGAAGTGAGCCGCGCATACTTCGGTCATGAAGCTGCTGCGAAGATGGTGGAAGTTGCAAGGGATTCGATGACGCAGGCAACAGAGAGCATGCGCATTCTACGCAATCGCTACGATGCAGGACTTGTTCCCTTAACCGAGGTTTTGCGGGCCGAAGACGCGGAGCGCCAGAGCCAGAACGGATATTGGCAGGCCGTGTATCGCAACGCTTTGAGCTACGCAGCTCTTCGCTTGGCGACTGGAACTCTGAATGAAGAACAGGTGGTGAACTTCCAATGAGAAACCTTCGAATCAGATTAGTCTCTGCCGCTATTCTCCTGGCACTGGCAAGCCTGACCGCATGTAGCAAGAAGACGGAATCCGTTGCAACACCGGAAGTCGTCCGGGGAGTTCACGTATTTCAAACTGCAACTCAAAGTCTTCCTGAGACGGTCGATATGGTGGGCACGGTGCGCGCCGCGGAATCCGCCACGCTGTCGTCGCAGATGATGGGGACGGTCACCAGCATTGCCGTCCGCGAGGGCGATCACGTCCGGGCCGGTCAGACCTTGCTTTCCATCGACGCAGCGCAACTGGCGTCGCAGACGGACCGGGCACGTGCCTCGGTAGTAGCTATGGGACAACAAGTTGCGGCGGCAGAGAGCGATGCGGCTCTCGCTGCGAGCACGCTCAAACGCTTTGAAATGCTGAAAGCGCAAAAGAGCGTCAGTCCCCAGGAGTTTGACGAGGTCCAGTCGCGCTCAAAAGCTGCGTCGGCACGGCTTGCCATGGTGCGCTCGCAGGAAGGTGAAGCGAGAGCCGCTGAATCCGCAGCGCGCACGATGCAGGGATACACGCGGATTCATGCACCGTTTGACGGAGTTGTTACGGAACGAAAGGTCGATCCGGGTGCGATGGCAACTCCTGGCAGCCCGCTGCTGACGATCGAAAAGGCTGGCGCTCTCAGGCTGGAGATCTCCGTCGATGAATCGCTGCTTTCATTGGTTCATGCAGGCGCGAGCATTCCAGTCATGATCGATACACTTGGCAGCCAGCCAGTGGCCGGTAAGATCATACAGATCGTGCCCACAGCCGACCCTGGAAGCCGCAGTTTCCTGGTGAAGATTGATCTGCCAGCCGCGCCGGGTTTGCACAGCGGAATGTACGGGCACGCGCTGCTGGTGCGAGGAATCAAGGACATCCTGATTATCCCTCGGACTGCCGTCATCGCTCACGGCTCCATGCAAGGCGTCTATGCAATCGGGCAGAATCACATCGCGGAGTTGCGGTACATCTCAGTTGGTAATCCCCACGGCAATGAAATTGAGGTCCTGTCAGGCCTAAGCGCGGGAGAAACGGTCGTCGACTCTCCTGGAGAACGCGAATTCTCCGGCAAGCGCATCGAGGTTCAGCAATGAAGCATGACCTCGGCATCGCTGGGCGCATTGCTCAGACCTTCATTAACTCGAAGCTGACACCCCTCGCGATTGTAGCGGCACTTGTACTCGGCATTTTTGCGGTGATGCAGATTCCCCGCGAAGAGGAGCCGCAGATTGTCGTGCCAATGCTCGACGTGATGACTGCAATGCCCGGTGCATCGCCTGCTGAAGTCGAGCGGCGAGTTACGACTCCGCTGGAAATGATCCTGAGAGAAATTCCCGGCGTCGAGTATGTCTACTCGACGTCCAGTCCGGGCGCGAGCCTCATCATTGTTCGTTTTTATGTTGGGACCAAGCAGGAAGATGCACTCGTCAAGGTCTACAGCAAACTTTACGCGAACCTCGACCATGTGCCTGCGGGCGCTTCTCCATCCATTGTCAAATCACGTTCCATTGACGATGTGCCCATTCTTTCGCTCACCCTCTGGGGCAAGAACTATGATGCTTACCACCTGCGCCTGATTGCGGCCGAGCTGGAGCACTCGATCAAACAGGTCGGTGACGTCTCCGAGACACGCATCCTCGGCGGACAGCCTCGCACCATGCGGGTGGAGCTAAGCACATCGAAGCTGGCCTCCTACGGACTGTCCACGGCGACGGTGGTAGCAAGGCTGCAGGCGGCGAACGCAGCTGTGGAAGCCGGAGAATTTTCGAGCCAGAACCAGCAGATCCGCGTGGATGCCGGATCGTTGCTTGCGCGATGTGAAGACGTGGAGCAAGTTGTCGTCGGCGTCAGTCACGGACACCCTATCCTGCTGCGCGAAGTGGCCGATCAGATCATTGATGGGCCTGCCGAGCCAACCAGCTATGTGAACTTCGGAGTAGGCAAAGGAGCCCTGCAGTCTGATCCGCATGCGCAGGTCGGAGGAGAGTTTCCCGCTGTCACGATTACCGTTGCGAAGCGGAAGGGAACCAACGCAACAAACATTGCCAATCACGTTCTGGCTCGAATCGCAGAGCTAAAAGGAAATACGCTTCCCGGCGATCTGAACATCACGACAACGCGCAACTACGGCGAGACGGCAAAAGCGAAGTCTGACGAGTTGCTGAAGCACTTGCTGCTCGCCACTCTTTCGGTCACGTTGCTGATCGCAATCTTCCTCGGCTGGAGAGAATCGGGCGTCGTCCTTCTCGCTATCCCTGTAACCCTTGCACTCACCCTCGGCATCTTTTATCTGCTCGGCTACACGTTGAACCGGGTGACGCTCTTCGCGCTCATCTTCAGCATCGGCATTCTTGTCGACGACGCAATCGTCGTCGTCGAGAACATTGTCCGGCACTTCCGCCTCCCGGAATGTAAGGGACGGCCGTTGGCCGAGGTGGCAGTTGAGGCCGTTGCGGAAGTTGGCAATCCAACGATCCTGGCGACCTTTGCGGTCATCGCGGCCATCTTGCCCATGGCGTCCGTCCAAGGCCTGATGGGGCCGTACATGATGCCCATTCCTGTCGGAGCATCCTCGGCGATGATGTTCTCGCTGCTGGTGGCCTTCGTAGTTTCGCCCTGGGCTTCGCTTCGCCTGCTGCGCCACACGGCGAGCAAGGCAGAGTATGGTACGCATGAGAAAGAAGATTGGGCGACAGGTCTTTACCGGCGATTCATGACGCCGATGATGCATTCTGCGAAGTGGCGTTACCTGTTCATTCTAAGCATTGTTCTCCTGCTGCTTGCGGCAGTCTCACTGGTGCCGCTCAAACTGGTGCAGGTGAAAATGCTGCCCTTCGACAATAAAAGCGAGTTCCAGGTTGTTGTCGATATGCCCAATGGGACCACACTGGAACAGACAACTCGCGTTGGTCAGGCGCTCGGCGAATATCTCTGCCAGCAACCAGAGGTGGCTAACTATCAGCTCTACGCAGGACTCTCTGGTCCGTATAACTTTAACGGGCTTGTCCGGCATTATTACTTACGCAATCAGCCGAATCAGGCGGATATACAGGTCAACCTGCTACCTCTCACGGATCGAAGCACGCAAAGCCATCAGATCGCAAAGCGCCTCAGACCTGAGCTACAGAAGATCGGGCTGCCGTATGGCGCACGTATCAAGGTAAGCGAGGTTCCTCCTGGCCCTCCGGTCGTGCAGACGCTTGTCGCTGAAGTATATGGTCCCGACGAGGCTGGCCAGATTGACGTTGCAAAACGGATTAAACAGATCTTTCAGCAAACGCCGGACGTGGTCGATGTGGATTGGTACGTCGAAGATCCGCAAACGGAATACCGGATCGCAGTTGACGAGGAGAAGGCCGCGCTGCACGGTATTTCTTCGTCCACCGTGACCAATGCGCTGACGACTGTGCTGAAGGGTTCGGAGGCCGGACTGCTTCACTCACAGACCTCACGCGAAGATATTCCGATCATGGTTCGCGTGACGCGCGCCGACCGCTCCTCCCTCGATGCTCTGGAAAGCACGAAGCTCACAGCATCGGATGGCTCGCTCGTCTCGTTGCGGGAGATTACCAGGACGGAGGCCACGACGCTCGAGCCCAGCATTTACCACAAGAACATGAAGCGAGTTGTGTATGTGACCGGAGACGTCGCGGGGAAGGCGGAAAGTCCGGTCTACGCCATCTTTAAGATGGATGAGGCGCTCGACCATCTCAGGCTTCCCGCAGGCTACGTTCTCAAGCGCTACAACGCTGTCCAACCCGAATCCACCGATCGCTACGCGATGAAGTGGGACGGAGAGTGGCACATCACGATCGAAGTATTCCGCGATCTCGGCTTGGCTTTTGGCGCGGCGCTGCTCTTAATCTATGTCCTTGTGGTGGGCTGGTTCCGCTCGTTCATTGTGCCCCTTGTAATCATGGCGCCGATTCCGCTGACCCTCGTCGGAATCCTGCCTGCCCACGCTATGCTCGGCGCATTTTTTACCGCAACCTCCATGATCGGCTTCATAGCCGGCGCGGGTATCATCGTTCGAAATTCGATCATTCTCGTTGACTTCATCGAACTGCGCCGTGCCCAGGGAATGGAGTTGGCGGACGCGGTGGTGGATGCCGGCGTGGTGCGCTTCCGTCCCATGTTGCTGACGGCCGCAGCGGTTGTTGTCGGAGCCAGCGTCATTCTCTCGGATCCGATCTTTCAAGGTCTTGCACTGTCACTGATGGCTGGCGAAGTAGCATCCACCCTGCTCTCGCGTATGGCGGTCCCGATTCTTTACTACATGGTGGAATCCCGAATTCAGACTCCACCGAGCGCTGTTTCACTGAGTAAACTCTAGAAAAGGAGATGCGCTGTGACTGTTGAACGTGGATTAAGATTGCTGGCAGGTATAGTCATTCTAGTGTCAGTAACTCTGGGAATGACCGTGAATCACAACTGGTACTGGTTGACCGGGTTCGTCGGGCTCAACCTCTTCCAGTCGGCCTTTACCAACTGGTGTCCTGCAATGTTCTTTCTGAAGAAGTGCGGCCTGCGCTAGTTGGAAATTTAGGTGATGCCCATGGAAACGGTACGTCAGATTGAATATTCCCCAGGTCCGCTGTCGGAGCGAAGGGCTATTCTCGTGCCCGTTGGGCTGAACCTCACATTCGGTGCTGAAAAATTGTCCTGCATTCCTTCCGGCTCCGCTGCGGGTGGCGTGCTCGGCACGATTACGCAATTCTCCGACTCCGCTAGCGATAGCCCATTGCGTCGTTTTATTAGCGATTGACGCCTTGCTCCCCCAGCGCGCTTCTTTGCAAGTTCCTCAACTGAACAATACTCACTCCACATGCTAACGCGCTCTCAGACTAGATCGACCCATGGCTCGCCTTCGCCGCCTCTCGGTTTAGGGGGTACTCCGAGTGCGGCGAATTTGTTGGGTTTTCCACCCGTCTTTCGCAGAACATTCATCACGGCCGCTCAGGTGGGACACCCGCAGGCGCTTTCGCCAAACAAACGGGAAGCGCAGAGCAAGGTTGTCCGGATGATTTTGGATAAACAAAAAGCGCCCGGCAATGGCGCTTGGAATAGTGGCGGCCGATTCTGCTGCCTAATGCTGCGCATTTGTTGTTACGGGAAGCGGTCTAACTGATTGAACAATATGGTAGGCACGAGGAGACTCGAACTCCTGGCCCCTACCGTGTCAACTCAATAAAATCAATGGCTTACAACGACATAGCAGGACACGAACGGCACCCTAAGTCAGTGTAAGACTGTTGAAAACAAAGATGCGATGTACCAGGTTGTGTACCACGGCAGTTGTGTACCACTCCACAGGTCTTCTTCCGACCTCCTAGTCCCGAACTGACAATGTCGTTTAGATTCAATAACTTATGAGTTTCATTCGTGGTGTTTCAATCGCATAAATCCTTCTGATTCTTATAAATAGGTTTCAGTCATTTTGATATGGGCACCCTAGCTTGGGCACCCCATCCGCTCCGCGGTGCTGCCATACTGTCCCGTCGAAAGCACCAGGGGGTCAATGGCAAAAGACCAGGGGGTCAGTGACGGGCAGCCGCATTCCATGCGGGTTTCACAGGGCTAAGCACTTGGCCGGCGGTTAAGTTTGGGAACCCTCAGAACCCAGAAGGCCTAAAAAGCGCCGATTTTCTGACAATTGCAGATTGACCACCTTGCTGCCTTGTGAAACGTGCACTTCAGAGAGAGTTCGCTGATGGCTGATTAGCGCATTCATAGGTTTCTATCCTTCCTCATCAAGCTGTGCAGCCAAGCCGCAATCTGCAGACGTCAAGATCGATTGAGGGAGTGCCTGGTCGAGATCGGTGATCAGATCGCCAACATCTTCGATGCCGACGGAGATTCTCACCAACTCCGGCGGGAGCTCACGTGAGGGTGCGATCTCCGGCGGTACGCTGGCGTGCGACATGGATCCGGGCAGGCTGATGGTGGAGTGAAGGCTGCCGAAGCTCACGCAGATCTGGAACATCCTTGCTTGCTCGGCCACGGCGCGCGCTGCCGCCACGGAACGTGTGGTGAAGCTGACTACCGAGCCAGCGCCGGAGGCCTGCCGGTGTTGCAGCGTGTATCCGGGGTCGCTTTTGAGACCGGGGTAGAAGACGCGCTCGACGCGTGGGTCGCCCTCGAGGAATTCGGCGATGGCCAAGGCGTTGCGCTGCTGCGCATCGACGCGTAATTTCAAGGTCTTGAGGCCGCGCTGCAGCAGGAAGCAGTCGAACGGCGCCAACGCATTGCCTTCGGCATTCTGTAAGAAGTAAATGTCTTCGGCGAGTTTCGCGTCGCGCACCACCACTACGCCTCCGGTCACGTCAGCATGTCCGCAGAGAAATTTGGTCGCCGAGTGCACCACGATGTCGGCACCGAGCGAGAGCGGTTGCTGCAAGTATGGCGACATCAGCGAGTTGTCCACCACGAGTAGTGCATTGCTTGCGTGCGCTAACTCGGCTATCGCTCGCAAGTCGATCACGCGCAGCAGCGGATTGGTGGGAGACTCAACGTAGATGAGACGGGTGCGAGGCGTAATCTTCGCAGCGAAGGATTCGAGGTTTCCGGCGTCAGCGTAGCTCGTACCGATTCCTGAGCGTTCCAGAATGCGCGTGAACAGGCGGCAGGTTCCGCCGTAGAGATCGCTGTCGGCCAGAATCTCATCACCAACGCGCAGCGTGCGGGCCACTGCAGTAATAGCTGCCATACCGCTGGCGAATGCGAAGCCATGCGTGCCGCCTTCAAGTTTGGTAACCAACCCTTCCAGAACCTTGCGCGTGGGATTTCCGCTGCGCGAGTAATCGTAGTCGCCGACGCTGTCTGCGTGTTGCTGCTCAAAGGTTGCAGTCTGGTAGATGGGCGTGGAGGTGGGACGGAAGCGGTCGCCGGGTGCAACCTCATATTGCACGAGTCGGCTAGCGAACTTCATTGGCGGCCTCCTTGGCGTTATCGCTACAGCAGCCAGCGGCTGCAAATGCTTGTTCGAGATCGGCGATGATGTCCTCGGGGGATTCCAGGCCAACCGAGAGCCGTATGAGTCCATCGGAAATTCCCAGGTGTTGGCGTAATTCCGGAGAAAGATCGGCGTGAGTGGTGGAGGCCGGATGCGTGATAAGAGTCTCCAATCCGCCGAGGCTTTCGGCGCGTGAACAAAGCTGCACGGAATTGAGTACATCGATGGTGGTTGCGAATGGTGCATCAAGTTCGAAAGAGATCATTCCACCCGCCGCCCGCTGTTGGCGTAGAGCCAGTTCATGCTGAGGGAACGACGGCAGTCCGGGATAGTAGATTCGCGACACTGCAGTATGCGCTTCCAGCCATTCGGCGACGATCTGCGCATTTTCACAATGGAGCCGGAGCCGCGCCGGAAGCGTCTTGATCCCTTGCAACGTCAGCCATGCCTCAAAGGGCGCCTGAATCGAGCCGAGTGTCTTCCTGATAAGGCGGAAACGTTCGGCGAGCACCGCGTCGTTCGTCGCAAGGGAGCCGCCGACGGTGGCATTGTGTCCGTCGATGTACTTGGTGGTGGAGAGTACAGAGATGTCTGCCCCCAATTCCAGGGGCCTTTGCAACACCGGGGTGAGGAACGTGTTATCGACCGCCAGCAGCAGACCGTGGCGCTTGGTGATCTCCGCGATTGCAGCAATGTCGGTGAGCTTCAGCACCGGGTTTGCAGGAGTCTCGATGAACACAATTCGCGTCCGCGGCGTGATTGCCGCTTCTACGTTCGCCGGGTTCGAGGTATCGACAAAGCTGGCGTGAACACCGAGGGGCTCCAGAATCTCGCGGAAGAGTCGAATGGTTCCGCCGTAGGTAACTTCGGAGAGAATGGCGTGCTCGCCAGCCTTCAGCACGGAGAAGAACAGCGCGCTCTCTGCAGCCATTCCGGTGCGGAAGCAGACTGCCGGGGCGGTTCCTTCCAGCGCGCCGATGGCACGTTCCAGCGCATCCACGGTAGGGTTCGAGACGCGCGAGTAGCTGAATCCTTTATCTACTCCAACCGCATCATGAACGAACGTGCCGGTCTGGTAGAGCGGGAAAAGCAAGGAGCTGGCGTGCGAGTCCAGCGACCGACCGCCGTGTATAGCAACAGTTGCAATATCGTGTAATGAAGCCAATGAATCCTCCCCTGGCAGGTGAGTGAAGTACGCCTAAAAACAAATTTGCCGTCTTGAGGGGCCCCCAGACGGCTGCCAGAGAAGAGATGTGCGATTGCTCAGACACTCAAAGCTGGACGACCACCGCCTGGGGGGCACATGGCCATACGCATTCGAGAGTTGAACAGCGTCGTCATCTTCAAATTCCTATCGGTAATAAAGCCGATGAAGGATCATAGCATAACGCGAAAGAACATTTTGTCGAAATGATGCGCGAGTAGGACCTGCAGGATGAGTAAGTGTGTCATTCGCGGAGTTTTATAACTTCTCTCGAAGGTGCCGAATACGCGATGTAAGGCCAAGGAATTTGATCGTGCGAGCCCTACCGGTGTTGACTCTGCCAAATGAACGAGCTATAAACAAAGCCATCATGATCGTCTGTTGCCAGGTCTGTCGCATGTCTGCCTGCTGTTGTTGCGGGAAGCATTGCTCTGGCGAAAATGAGGTCGTGGAATAGAATTCTGTTCAAGAGAATTTCACGGACCCACCGCCAGTGACATGTCGGTGGGTCTTTTCTATGCTCCGAAGGCATCGGACAAATAAGACTGGTACACATTTTCTGGCAGGCGGCGTGCAAGCAGAGTCGCCTCCAGGTGCAGTGAACTTTCAGCGGTTCGCCGGTCGTGCGGGCCAGATGGAGATGATATGGCAATTGCAAACAGCATTACTGAGTTGATTGGAAAAACGCCGCTACTTTACCTCAACAAAATTACTAACGGGGCTGCGGCACGAGTGGCCGTAAAGCTGGAGAGCCAGAATCCTTTGGCCAGCGTCAAGGACCGCATCGGCGTAGCGCTGATCGAAACGGCGGAGAGAGAGGGCAAGATTCATCCCGGCAAGACAGTGCTGATCGAACCGACCAGCGGCAACACCGGAATCGCACTCGCATTCGTAGCGGCGGTGAAAGGGTATGAGTTAATCCTCACCATGCCTGAGACGATGAGCCTGGAACGGCGCGTGCTTCTCTTGGCGTTCGGCGCCAAGATCGTGCTCACTCCCGGGCCCAGCGGCATGAAGGGCGCAGTGGCCAAAGCCGAAGAGATCCTTGCCAATACTCCGAACGGCTATGTCTTGCAACAGTTCAATAACTCTGCCAACCCCCAAATTCACTTTGAAACCACCGGGCCTGAGATCTGGAACGACACCGACGGCAAGGTCGACATCCTGGTCTCCGGCGTGGGCACGGGCGGCACGCTGACCGGCGTTGCTCGCTACATTAAGCCGAAGAAGCCGGGGTTCAAGGCAATTGCGGTCGAACCGACGGACAGCCCAGTGCTTTCGGGCGGTAAGCCTGGGCCACACAAGATCCAGGGTATCGGCGCTGGTTTTGTGCCCGGCGTGCTCGACACCAAGTTGATCGACGAAGTAGTCCAGGTCTCGAACGATGAGGCGCTCGCCTATGCGCGGCGACTGCCCAAGGAGGAAGGTCTACTGGTCGGGATCTCTGCGGGAGCCGCGGTGGCTGCCGCTGTGAAGGTGGCCCAACGCCCGGAGAATGAGGGCAAGCTGATCGTCGCGATCATTCCAAGTTTTGGCGAGCGCTATCTGAGCACAGTTCTCTTCGAGGAGTTGCGTAAGGAGGCACAGGCACTGCCTACCACGCCGATCGGCGAGCCGGCAGCTCCCAAGGCGTAAGCGCGGCGAGTTACAGGATTTACCAGGGAACGAAGTCCCAAGGGCTCAGGCCCCTGGGACTTTTCTGTGCGTTCAGCCGCAGACATGCGGTGATGTTCCGCCGCGTGACATGTGCGTTCTTCATTCAAAGCATTGTTTCCGGGTAAAGGCAAAGGCCGCCGGGGAGGCGGCCTTCCTGTGATGCAAATGGCGTTTACAAGTGGTAAGAAATGCCTATGCCAAAGCGAGCCCGCGCATTGAGATCAACCACATTCCCCGGAATGTTTACGACCTCTCCGGCAGCTTGAACGATGGCGAGATCAACCTGCAGCGGCGTTCCTTCCAGATGTGGAACTATGCGTACAAAGTAGCTCAGCGAAGTCGGAACCGTTGCGGCCTTGGGCAGACCCTCGACATAATGAGGCTGTTGAACGGCTTCCGATCCGGCGATCAGAGTGGACTTCGCGGGGCCCTTCAATACGACAGCAGCGGCGCCAAAGAGGCGTCCTTGCCAGTTCTGAGCGTTGCCTGCAATGCCAAACACCGAGGCGTCCGTGACCTTATCACCGAGGCTCAGAACGAAGGGGAGCCCCTTCACCTGGGTGACGGTCTTGGTGGCAACAACATAGAAATCGGCATTGTTCGCGGAGGCACCGTGTGCCAACCCTACCGAGCCTACGCGCTGAATGCCGATGCGACCGATGGCACCCGCAGCGATGGCCGGAACCCACTTGGTCTTCCAGGCATTCTCGTTCACAAAGTTCAGCTTGCCATGAAATTCATTAAAGCCGTTGGAGAACAGGTAGCTCGGAGGGTAGTTGCCGCTGCCTGTGAGGCCAACGTTACCCGAGGAACTGAGCGCTGCGGTGTAGCCAATTTCAAAGTGCTTCCCAACACCCTCGGTAATATGTAACTGATAGTCGTTGCCAATCACATTACCGCCGTTGAGGTAGTGGAAGCCGACTTCTGGTTTGCCAAACGTGCCAGCAGGTGAAGAAGCAGTGTAGGCAAAGGGAGTGAGAAGCGCGCCGGTCTGGCCCTCCCAGTTCAATCCTTGCGCAAATGAGGCTTGTGAAAATACTGTGACAACAAAAAGGCTAAAGGCTATCGAGAGTTTCTTAGCGTTCATTTTCATATCTCCTAGGTTTACTTGAACTGCTCGTTTCACGGATGTAACTCTGCCTCTCTCATCTGTAAAGACTAGATATGGGGATAAGGAAAGCCAACGAAGCAATTTCGTTTAGCGGGCTTATTCAGTTTGGAATGGAATAAAGAAGCGCGCCGGCTAGCGACAACAGCAAGAAGGGACTAATTGGAGAACCGTTATCGAGATCATAAGGCCTTTCGTTTACACGTCAATCGGAACAATCAAATCTAAGCTGCGTATTCAATAGGTGGCTGTTCGCGACGCGTTCAGGTACTTCTTCAGGTCAGCCAGATTGTGATAGTAGCCACTGTCGCTCTTGGGTGAATTCGGCACAATCCAGACGCGTCCATTTGGGAATACGAAATGACGGTGCTTCTTCGATCGCCTCTGTACGGCACCGCTTTCTCGAAGCAAATCCACTATTCGCCAGTAAATATCGCCGCTGCAACCCATACTCTTTTCCTCGAACCCGCAACTTGCAGCACATACACACAAGGTGTGCAGAACGAACACCTAACGATGTTTTTGCTTTCGAATAGGAACGTTCCGACGAAGAAAGCTCAGCGACAACATCGCGGCTTGGAGGTAGACGAGCGGGAGAGCCGCCACAAATACGAGTTTGTTTTGAGAATAGACATCCCTTTATCCAGCGCCTAAACAGAAGTTGTGCGGGTATCAGAACAACGCGCGAAGCCTAGCGGCAGCGACAACAACAGGGGCGGGATGGGACGAAGACAATCATTGGTGAGTACGAATCTAACTCAAGAAAAGTTTCTGGTCAATACCGAGAATGCTAGTTGTCGTTGTGCACTTGCTTCGATCAGTTATTTAAGCAACTTACTTGCAAGATGTTACAAATTTAAAACCACCAAAGTTAAAAATATAAGTAGCTTTTTTCTTGACATCCAAATTGGGAGTGCGGTAGTTTGCAAACCATGACGTCCGTTTACCAGAACGCGAACTGTTGTTGGAGCTGTTACA
>CAZLZA010000080.1:0-21020 GCA_964563875.1 uncultured Acidobacteriaceae bacterium | reverse complement strand
AGTTCTTCCTAGTCTAATAACCTGTTTGTGGGTCTGTGCAACTCGCCCGGGGGGGAGGCAAACCCCCGGGCATTTTTGTGCGCGGAGGGCTCCCGCGTACTTTCTGCATAGGACTTGACGAGGGTCACAAGTGGGGGTGATTGGAATCACGGCTCGAGTCACGGGAAACGCACAGACTAGAGCGGCCTGCGGGGTGCGCGCGAGGGCTCCAAGGGCGAAAGGCTATTGAACCGGAATCAACCGACAAAGCGGAGGCCGCCGATGACGATTCTAGCTCATAAACTGATGCGAATGATTGAGACGCACTCCCAGATGCTTACAGAAACACTGGAAGCGAAACTTTTGCGTTCAGAGCGATGTGCGGATTACAGCCGCGTCACTCCGGAAGAGATGAAGACGCTAGTTGCCGGGATATACGGGCATTTGGGCGAATGGCTGATCACCAAGACAGAACAAGATATCGAGCGCCGCTACACTACGATTGGAGCGCGGCGCGCCGAACAGAGCGTTCCGGTGAGCCAGTTGGTGTGGTGTATTGTGCTGGTAAAGGAAAATCTCTGGGATTATTTGCGGAACAACGAAGATCTTGAAAATACGTCGCAGATTTTCGGGGAGCTGGAGTTGACGCAGATGGTGGACGAGTTCTTTGATCGTGCGCTGTACTACGCGGTGCGCGGACATGAGCAGGTGCGGGAAGCGCGTCGGGCGGCACAGAAGTAAACGCCGCCTGTTGTTTAGGGATGTTCAATTCATCGAGGATTACGTTTAGATATGGCGTGGCAAGCCGAATACAAAAGAAAGTTGACGACGGCCGATGCGGCGGTGCGCGCAGTAGAGAGCGACATGCGCGTCTACGTGCACGCCAACTCGGCGTTTCCCCAGGTGCTGCTGGAGGCGCTGACGCGCCGCTCAGGGCAGCTTCGAAATGTCGAAATGATGCATGTGCTGGGCTTCGGTGAGGCCTATTACAATCGCCCGGAGTTTGCGGAGAGTTTCCGGCATAATGCCCTGTTCATCGGCAGCAATATGCGCGAGGCGATAGCCGAGGGGCGTGCGGATTACATCCCGGTGCACTTGAGCGAGATCGAGGATCTGTTTCGCGACAAAAGGGTGGAACTCGATGTGGCGTTGCTTCAGGTCTCGACTCCAGACCGGCATGGATATTGCAGCCTGGGCGTGGCTGTGGAGACGACGCTGACGGCAGCCCGGTGCGCGCGCATTCGGATTGCACAGGTCAACGATCAGATGCCACGAACCTTTGGCAATACGTTCATGCACATCAATGAGTTTGATGCCATCGTGGAATGCTCGCATCCGCTTCCTGAATTGATCCAGGGAGAGGTGACAGAAGAGCATCGGCTGATTGCGCGTCACATTGCGGCACTGATCACCGACGGAGCCTGTGTGCAGGTCGGCATCGGCTTAATTCCCAGCGCCATTCTGCCTTACCTGAGCGAACACAAGGATCTGGGCATCCACACCGAGACGCTGACGGAAAGTGTAATTCCGTTGATCGAAAAGGGCGTGATCACCGGGGCCAGGAAGCAGATTAATCCGTACAAGATTGTATTGGGATTTGCGCTGGGAACACGCGAATGGTACGAGTACGTGGACGACAATCCTTTGTTTGAGTTTCAGCCCAACAGCTATACCAACAATCCCTTCATCATCGCGCAGAACGACAATGTGGTGGCGATCAATTCGGCAGTCGAAATCGATTTGACCGGGCAGGCGGTGTCGGACTCGGTGGGGGAAAGGTTTGTCAGCGGCTTTGGCGGGCAACTGGATTTTATGCGGGGCGCGGCACGCAGCCGGGGAGGCAAGCCGGTGATCGCCGTTACATCCACGGCAAAAGAGGGCACGATTTCGCGAATTGTTCCGTGGATCAGGAACGGCGCCGGAGTGGTGACCACGCGAGCCGATGCGCATTACGTGGTGACCGAATACGGGGTGGCTTATCTGCACGGGAAGAACGTGCGGCAGCGCGCCGAAGCCCTCATCGAGATCGCTCATCCCAAGTTTCGCGAAGAGCTGAGCGAGTCTCTGCGCGAGAGGGGCTGGGGGCCAAAGATTTTGGCCGATACAGCGAGGTAAAAGTATGGCCGAAACAGCGAGAGGCAAAGTTGAGGTGGACCAGAACGAGTGCAAGGGCTGCGGCCTTTGCATCGAGTCCTGTCCGGCGCAGGCGCTGGAACTGGGAGCGGAATTAAATCATTACGGGGTTCGTCCGGCGCGGCCAAAGGCCGATGACATCTGTTCAGGGTGCGGCATTTGCTATTACGTTTGTCCGGAGCCTGGGGCGATTACCGTGTACCGGCGCGGGGCGCAGAAGATCGAGGTTCGCGATGCGGCAACTGTGTAAGGGAAACGTGGCGGTGGTGAAGGCTGCAATCATGGCAGGGTGCCGCGCGTATTACGGCTACCCGATCACGCCGGCCAGCGAAATTGCCGAGTATGCGGCACTCCTGATTCCGCAGGTGGGTGGAACGTTTGTGCAGGCGGAGAGTGAAGTTTCAGCAATCAACATGGTGTATGGGGCAGCCGCAGCAGGGCAGCGGGTGATGACCGCATCGAGCGGTCCGGGCATCAGTTTGATGCAGGAAGGGATCAGCTACATTGCGGGGGCGGAGCTGCCGTGCGTGATTGCCGACGTAATGCGCTCGGGGCCGGGGCTGGGCAATATTGCGCCAGAGCAGAGTGATTATTTTGCGATGACCAAGGGCGGCGGGCACGGCTGCTACCGGAACATCGTGCTGGCTCCGTCGAGCGTGCAGGAGATGGCTTCGCTCACCATGCTGGCGTTTGAGCTGGCGGATCGATACCGCAATCCCGCGGTGCTGCTGGCGGACGGCTTTGTAGGGCAGATGATGGAGCCGCTGGATCTTGAGCTGATTGAAGCGGTGCCTCCGGAAAAGCCGTGGGCCGTGAAGGGCACGGCCGCGACGCGACAGAATTTGATTACCTCCATTGAACTGACGCCCGATCGGATGGAGGCCCATGTGCGGCACCTGGAAGATAAGTACAAGCAATGTGAGCGCGAAGAATGCCGCCGGGAAACCTACCGTGCGGAGGATGCGGAGGTGTTGCTGGTGGGCTACGGCATCGTCTCGCGGGTGCTGCGTTCGGTGGTGGACTCGGCGCGGCAGCATGGGGTGAAGGCGGGACTATTCCGTCCGATTACGCTGTGGCCGTTCCCGTCGAAGGCGCTGGTGGAGGCGGCGGGGCCGGCAGCCAAGGTCATGGTGATCGAGCTCTCGACCGGGCAGATGGTGGAAGACGTAAGGCTGGCTCTGAATGGAGCGAAGCCGGTGGAATTTTACGGTCGCGTGGGTGGGAATGTACCGTCGGCCGAAGAGTGCCAGGCGGAGTTGTTCGCCCGCATGGAAGTGATGATCTAGGAGGCGGCGATGAGTGAGTACGGGATTGTGCAGAGCAGGGCGCCAGTCTTCTTTAAACGCTTTGACCGCAAAGAGGAGAACCAACACCAGACGCACTACTGTCCGGGCTGCGGGCATGGCGTGGCGCACAAGATGATTGCCGACGCGCTGGGGGAGCTGGGGGTGCAGGATCGCACCATCATGGTGAGCCCGGTTGGTTGCTCGGTGTTTGTGTACTACTACTTTGATACCGGCAATGTGCAGGCGGCGCACGGGCGCGCGTCGGCGGTGGCCACCGGTCTGAAGCGCTCCAATCCCGAGGCTATGGTGATCAGCTATCAGGGCGATGGCGACCTGGCTGCGATTGGTACGGCGGAGATCATCCACGCAGCGAATCGCGGCGAAAATATCACCGTATTTTTTCTCAACAACGCGATTTACGGGATGACCGGAGGCCAGATGGCTCCGACCACTCTGGTAGGCCAGGTCAGCACGACGACGCCATGGGGACGCCGCCCGAATAATGACGGTTTCCCAATCAAAATGGCTGAGATGATCGCCACGCTGGAGGCTCCGGTCTATGTAGAGCGCGTTGCGCTGTGCGACAGCAAGCACATTCTGCAGGCTCGCAAGGCGGTGAAGAAGGCTCTGGAACTCCAGAAACAGGGAGCCGGATTCACCATGGTCGAGATTCTTTCTCCCTGTCCCACGATTCTAAAGATGGAGCCGACGGCGGCGCGCCGCTGGGTGGCCGAGACGCTGACCAAGCAATTTCCGCTCGGCGTCTATCGCGACCGCAAGCCGGAGTTTGTGCCGGTGGCGGTGCCGCAGACGAGTGTGGCGGAGCTGCTGGGCATTACCGGCAAGGGGATCACGGAAGCAGGAGAGCGGCACGCGAGGCGGCAACATTGCGCCAGAACGATCAAGGTTGCAGGCTTTGGCGGACAGGGAATTTTGCTGCTCGGCCAACTGCTCGCCGAGATGGGCATGCGAGAGCACATGGAAGTGAGCTGGTTGCCGAGCTATGGTCCGGAGATGCGCTCGGGCAGCGCGTATTGCGACGTGACGCTCTCGCATGAGCGAATCGGTACGCCGCTGGTCTCGCGCCCCGAGGTGCTGGCGGCGATGAACGAACCCTCGTTGCGCAAGTTTGGACCGCACGTTCCGGCTGGGGGAGTGCTGCTCTACAACGGCCGCAGTCTGCCCGAGGACTTGAGGTTCGAGGGCGTGACCGTGGTGTGCGTTCCAGCGACGGAGATTGCCGATCAGATAGGCGCAGCCAAGGTGGGCAACGTGGTGATGATGGGAGCCTTGCTGGAGGCGACGGATTGTCTGCCGTTCAGCACCGCGCGGGAAGTGTTGAGCGAGCTGGTGAAATATCCGAAGCTGGTAGAGATGAATGAGCTAGCGCTGGAGGCGGGAAGGAACTTTTTGAGCAGCGAGGCTCTGGCAGGCGCGGTGGCTGGACCGGATGGTTGCGGAGAGTAAATCGGCGGTAGCGATGGCGCAGAAGAAAAAAGTATTCAGCAAGGTGAAGGCTGTGAAGGATGCGGCCCGGGTGAATATCGGTATGCCGAAATCGACTCGGGCAATTCCCGATGCGAAGACCAAGGCGGAGCTGCGCGGGGACAAGCACAAGAAAGCATTCGGGGAACTTCTGGAGGAAGAACAGGAGTAGGACTAGTCACGCAGAAGGTGCAGCCAACATCGGCTCGCGCAGTGCGCTAGCGTGGGCGAGAGATATTGGCCGCGATGGTGCGAGGCTCTTCGAGAAAGCTGCGTCCGACGCGCAAGCCGTGGAACCAAGCGTCCGGCGCACTGACGGCCAAGGTGAGGCCGAGAACCGCATGGATGAGCGCCACGACATACAGGTTGCGCTTGCGAGCGTAAATGGCGGTGAAGGCGATTCCGGCGAAGAAGGTGACAAAAGTGAGGCTGGGATTGGGCAGGTGAGCCACGGCGAAGACCACTCCGGACAATAGCAGGGAACTGACCCGCGAGACCAGCGCGCTCAACATCCGCAGGCAGAAGCACTGCAACATGAACTCCTGCAAGAACGCCCAACAGACATAGACCGCGATCGCATACCAGGGATGCTGAAGTCCCCAGAGACGGTGCAGCGAGCCGGAAAAATATGCGGTGGCGAGAACCGCCAGGGCTAGCACCAGGGTTGCGCCCAGCAGCCAAGAGCCGCGCATCAGTCCGCGCAATTCCAGTCCGAGAGAGCGGGCGTCGCTTGCCGCCTTCCAGAGCTGCCATGCGATCGACCAAACAGCGCAGATTCCGCAGAGGATTCCGAGCCGCAGCGGGGCCCAAAGAGCCACTTCAAGCAGTGCGATGGGAAAGAGAAGCCGCAGCGCAATGGCGGACCGGCTGTGCGACATCGCTTTGGCCACGTCCGGCAAAGCATTGCTCATGCCAACAAAGATGCGAAAACATGGTTTGAAGTTTCACGCATCGCGCTGAGAGCGCGGAATCTTTGCGGATGCGCGGGTTGCATATTCACAATGTTTCCGCAAGCGCAGTCGCAAGGTGGCAGCTACTTCTGCAGCGCCTCGATCTGAGCAGCCAGAGCCGCAGGCTTCCATTGGTTGCCACGATAGAAGCTGGCCAGGTTTCCATTCGCGTCCAATAGCGCGGTGCGCAGGTCGTGGATGATCTGACCGTTTTCGGTTTGGTAGGAAAGGGCGAAGTACTGGGCGGCTTTACGAATATCACCGGGTTGGCCGGTGGCAAAGCTCCAGTGCTTGAGGGCCGGGTCGACGGCTCCGGCGTAGGTCTTGCCGTATTGGCGCAGAACTTTTGGATTGTCGAATTCAGGGTCAATGCTGATGGAGAGCATCTGCAGTTTGGCGAAGGCCGCAGGGTTAGTCTTCTGCAGAAGCTGCGCGACCTCGGCAAAATTATTGCTCATCCGAATGCAATAATCCGGGAGAGGACAGCGGGAATAGATGAAGGTGATCAGCAAGGGCTGTCCGCGGAACTGCGCCAGGTGAATCGTCCGGCCCTCCTGGTTGACGAAGTGAAAGTCCGGAACCTCCTCGCCGGGTTGCGGAAGGTGCATGGGCGAGGTGTTGGAGAGATCGGCCGCGGCGCGAGCCTGGGTGACCGAGAGGTTTTCCAGATAAGCTTCGTCGGAGACAACGAGCGTTGCCTGAACGGTGTCACCGGGATGGACCACGTTAAAGACCCAGGCATCGTGCACGTTGAACGCCATGGTCATGGCCTTCATGTATCCGGCAACCTCGTGATGGGCCAGGGTGATGGTGTGGGCGTCGGGATCGACGGCGACCACGCGGCCCTCGATGGGAAAGCGGCGCTCGGCCGCGGCAGGCTTTCGAGACTTACATCCGACGATCGACAGCAGCAGCAATCCGAGGAGAAGAATGCGTATGCGCAAGGCGCACCTCCGCAAACAGTGTAGCCGCTTGGCCGTGGGCGTGCGAGTTCAGCGCGAAGAGGCGCAGGAAGGCTTTTGGGCGAGCCCGGGCGGTCGCGCGTCATAGAGAACGGCGGCGAAGTCGTAACCGTATTGATCGGGCCAGAGAACGATGCCGCGTGCTGGGTAAAGAGTGAGCTCGATGGCGCCACGGGGATCGCGGTAGAGCGCATCGGCGGCGCACTTGGCGCGCGAGTAGTGCGCCGTCAGCGCATCCTTGCCGAACTCCTGGTAAAGCTTGGTGCGCGGAATAGCGACCGGGAACGACTCCTGAATCTCCGTAACGATGCCGGAGCGATCGAGGCGAACGGTGAGGTCTCCGTTGTGAGCGCCCTTCGTCTTGTAGAGAAGCTCTTCCCCGTTGCGGGTGCGGCTGTCGGCATCCGGAGCGCCCAGGGTACGCACGGCATCGTCGCGGCGGGCGCGCCCCAGGGTCAGGCCGTGAAAGTTGGCCGGAGTCCAAGGCGGCGGCGCGGCAAAAAGGGCGGCGGTAAGCAGGAGTATCGCAAGAGGCAATCGCATGGCTATGACTGGGGCGATGGAGAGCGCAGACCGCTCTGGCCGGAGCTTTCACTTCGCCAGGCCCAGGCCATGCGAGGGGTGTTGTGCGCCATCCCGATCCGTCCTCTCTGGTCGAGCAGGATGATGCCGCCGTGACCGTTGAGGCGGCGGTGGAGATAATGGATGGCATCGGGAGCGACCTGGGCGGGTGCGGCATCGTGGGTCACACGGTCGGTGGCCCACTTGGCCAGGACCAGTTTCATCATCGGCTCGCCCCAGCCGGTAGTGGAAGTGGCGGCGGTTTCGTTATCCGCATAGCAACCGCAGCCGATCAGCGAGGAGTCACCGATGCGCCCCGGTGCTTTGTTCAAGGTACCCCCGGTGGAGGTAGCAGCGGCGATGTTGCCGTAGCGGTCGAGGGCCACGGCGCCAACGGTGTCATGCGAATCCAGGTTGCCGCCGAATTCGGCGGGAACGCGGAGGTAGCGTTGCTCGGCGGCATTCTTCCAGCGCTCAATCTCACGCGGGAGGACCAGTTCAGAATTGTCGACGAGCGGAATTCCGTTGTCGGCGGCAAAGCGCTCGGCACCCTCGGCGACAAAATAGATATGGGGACTTTTCTCCAGCACGAGGCGAGCGGCGCGCACGGGATTTCGCAGGCGTTCGACGCAGCCCACGCCTCCGGCCTTGAGGCTTGCGCCATCCATGATGAGCGCGTCCAACTGCACGCGGCCATCGCGATTGAGGAAAGCTCCGCGCCCGGCGTCGAAGGACTCATCGTCCTCGAGCAAGGCGACCGCCTCCTCCACCGCATCGAGGCAGGAGGCGCCGCGTTCGAGCGCCCTCCAACCGGCGGCAGCGGACTTTTCAACCCCTGCCTGGTAGGCTGGGCACACCTCGTCCGGGATGGCCCATGCGCCACCGTGCACAAGAATGATGGGAGACGACAAAAAGCACCTCAAAGCGAGTAGGTGGAACGCTACAGGATAACACTCGGGACAGGGCGCAAGCCGGAGGGCTGGGAGGTGCAGCTTTCGGGTAGGCGACTTAGCACCCCAAACGACCCTCGGCAAGAAGCGGGATTACGAGACGGGGGAGATTTGCCGGTCGGCAGCTTCTTGCGATTGACGGTCGGCGGCTTCCTGGGCGGTGCTTTGGACGTAGGTGAAGCGGATGCGGTGGATCACCGTGATGGTCGAGAGTACGGCGAGAATCCACAGGACGGGAGCCATGCGGTTGGTGAGAGCGCCGATGATTACGAGCACGATGCGCTCGGGGCGTTCCATGAAGCCGACCTTGCAGGTGGGGATGAGAGATTCGGCGCGGGCACGGGTGTAGCTGACCATGACCGAAGTGGTCATGACGAAGGCGACCAGCACCACGTAGAAAAAGCGGTTAGCGCGGGCGTAATAGACCAGCAGGCCGAAGAAGATAGCCACGTCGGAGTAGCGGTCGATGACCGAATCGAAGAAAGCGCCGAAGACGGTGACCTGGTTGGTGGCACGGGCTACGCGCCCGTCCACCATGTCAAAGATGCCCGCGCCGATAATGACCAGGCCGGCGTAGATAAAACGGCGTGGCTGATTGTTGTCGGTGCTGGCAAAACCAAAGAACAGCGCCGCCATAACATTAATGACCAATCCGACGAAGGTCAGCATGTTGGGCGATATGCGGGTGAGGGCAAGACCGTCCACGATCTTGTAGAGCAGAACTCCACAATACTTGCCGACGGCGCTGGTCCAGGTCATGCTTGGGCTTCCGTTCCGTCGACGACGTCGTGCATGGTGGTCAGCTTCAAAACCTCCAGCTCGCGCGTGCCTCCGGGAGTGACGACCGTGGTGACGTCTCCGACCTTTTTTCCCATGAGGGAGCGTCCAATCGGCGAGGTGGTCGATACCATGCCCTTGGTGACGTCGCTTTCTTCGCTGGTCACCAGTTTGTATACGATCTCTTCATCCTTAGTGGAATCGAAAACCACCAGAGTGGAGCCCAGGGCGGCGCGATCGTGGGGAATATTCGCCAAATTCATGAGCGACAGCTCGCCCATGCGCTTTTTCATCATGCCCAAGCGGGCACGCACGAACTCCTGGCGCTGCTTGGCCATGTGGTACTCGGCATTTTCAGAGAGGTCGCCCATGGCGACCGCCTTTTTGAGCTCGGCCGGAAGTTCATGATTCAGCTCATATTCAAGCAAATCGATTTCTTCCTGGAGCTTCTTCTTTATGTGTTCAGGCATTTCCTAAAAACCTTTGTGCGCGGCAAGCCGCGCACGGGAGGGAGGTACGTTAGTCGAGACTATTATAACGCGCCTGACCGGTTCGAGGCACGGCGGGATTTACCCGGTTGACCCCTAATTCCCGGACAACGTATAATGTGGGGGTAACTCGCCCGGTTCACCGGGTTCATGAATGAGCACAACACCCTTTATCGTCGGCGAAAAAGTAGTCTACCCTAATCATGGGGTAGGCATAATCGAACAGATCTCCAGCCGCACGATCGGCACGTCGGTCGAGCGGTTTTACCTGCTTCGTATCCGCTCCAGCAGCTTGAAGGTGATGGTTCCGTTTCAGAACGCCGAGGCGGTCGGTCTACGCCGGATCGTGAAAAATTCGGAAGCGCAGAAGATTCTCGAGTATCTGGCGGACGGAAAATGCGAAAGCAGCTCAGATTGGAAGAACCGCTTTAAAGAAAATTCGGACAAGATGCGGACCGGCTCATTGCTGGAAGTTGCCGTCGTGCTGAAGGGGTTGCTGGTTCTGGCAGCTCAGAAGCCGCTCAGCTTCCGCGAAAAGAAGATGCTCGAGCGGGCGCGTTTCCTGCTGATCAGTGAGATGGCAATGGCACGGGGCCGGGACGAAGAGGAAGTGGAAGAAGAGCTTCGTAAGGCTTTGTGCAAGTGCAAATTACGCTGGCCAGAGGCCGCAACCATCGAAGTCTAGACGCCTGAGTCCCTGGGGAGCGCAGCCTGTGGGCTGCGCAAATTTTATGGCTGCTTATTCTCCGAGCCAGTCTCCCCAGGTGCGCAGGCTTTCCACATGGTCAAAAATAATTTTGATCGTTGCTGTTAGTGGAACGGCCAGAATCAATCCCATGGCTCCCCAGAGCCATCCCCAGAACAGCAAAGCCAAGGTGACCGCCAGAGGATTTAACTGGAGACGGCGGCCGATGATCTTGGGATACAACACGTTCAGCGCGATCACGTGACTGATGGCGACCACGGCCACGATGGAAATGAAATTCTTGACGGTGAGGGAGCCCATGCTGACCACCACGGGCGGAATGATGGCAAGCACAATACCGAGATAGGGCAGCAGGCTGACCACTCCGCTGATCATCCCGATGATGTAGAAGTAGGGCACGCCAAGAATCCAGAAGGCGACAGTGCTGGTGAGACCCAAAACCAGTCCAATGACAACGTTGCCGACGATGAAACCCCGGATCATCTGTGCGATGAGGCCCAGGGTTACATAAACGGTGCTGCGGTTTTCCGGACTGAAGAGCATGACCGTCGAAGATCGGACGTGGTCCTGCCAGCTCAGCATAAAAAAGACCAGGAATGGGACAAAGGCCGCCATGAGGAGCACCTCGGTGGCGCCCACGGCTCCGCTCGGCAGGTCGTCCAGCCAACTGGTGGACTGGCGCACGGTGAGCGTACCTTTTTCGATCTTCTCCTCCGGCAGTACGTTCCGGGTAGTCTGGCGAAAGCGCTCGGCGCGCAACCGCACCTGGTTGAGCACGGTGCGAATTTGTCCGGAATACTTGGGAAGCTCGGACATAAACTCGTCGGCCTGGTTGTAGGAAACGTAGAACATTCCATACAGGAGGGTGCACATCACCAGCACGGCAATCATCGAGCCGAGGGATCGGGGGAGGCGAATCCGGTGGCAGAGTTCGACGATGGGAGCAAGCATGAAGGTAATCAGGACGGAGACGAGAGTGAGAATGAGCACGGACTTAGCCAGGTACATCAACGTGAGCACGCCGCCGACGGCGATGACCGCCAGGGAACCACTCTGGATGCGCGCATGGCGCCGCCGCTCGGCATCAGTGAGCATGGCGGATTTGGTGCTGTCCAGGGCTGGAGCTACCGCTTGCGCGGTTTCCGCCGTGTCGTCATTCAAGTTTCCGGTTATCCGCTCCATGCCGTCTTCTCTCGGCCAGGGTTGAACCGCTTGGCTGTGAATCGTACCTCTTCGCACTATACTTGGCTTGTGACGCACAACGAAATTGAAATGCCGTCAGGGCGCATCATGGCCCTCGACGTTGGTTCCAGGACCATTGGTCTGGCGGTTACGGACCCGCTCGGGTTTACCGCTCAGGGCCTGATCACCATTCGCCGCAAGAATAAACGCACCGACCTGGCCGCGCTGAAAGAGGTCATCGGCAAGTACGGTGTGGTGGAACTGGTGGTAGGGCTGCCGCTGCGCATGAGCGGGGCGGAAGGCCGGCAATCGGAGAAGATGCGCGAGTTTGTTGCGGTTCTCGAACAGCACTTCGACCTCCCGATTCATCTCTGGGACGAACGGTTGACCTCGGTCGAGGCCAACCGCGTCCTGCGTGAAACCGATATGTCGATCAAGAAGCGTGCCGCCGTGGTCGATCAGTTGGCTGCCGTCCTTATCCTGCAGAATTGGATGGAAGCGCGGCATCATCGGTTGGAACCCCTGCCGTGAGTGTTACTCCTGCCGTAGCGCCGGTCATTCGGAGGGTCGCCAGTGGTGTTATGCTTGCGCTGACCTCTCTGAAATGACCACGCTGCTCAACAAACAGGCACCGACTTTTCCCGCGGAGCGGACGCGCACGGTGCATCGTGTGATTTTCGGGCTCGCGATTGCCGCGGCGGCCCTGTTCGGCGCACTGGCAGGGCTTCTGATCGTCTACTCCTCGGACCTGCCCCAGGTTACCGACCTGGAGCGCTACCGACCCAGCTCGATCACCGAACTCTATGACGATAAGGGCAGCGTCATCGGCACCTTTGCCCTGCAGCGGCGGGTCATTGCCAAGTACGAGGACTATCCCAAGGTGCTGCGCGATGCAGTTATCTCCATTGAAGACAAGGACTTTGAGCGGCACTGGGGAATCGATCTGTGGCGCATTATGGGCGCGGCTTATCGCGACCTTGCCAGCGGATCGCGGGCCCAGGGTGCATCCACGCTAACGATGCAGCTCTCGCGCAACCTGTTCCTCAATCCGGACCGCAAATTCGGACGCAAGGTGCAGGAGATCATGTTGGCGATCCAGATCGAGCGGCGCTTCACCAAGGAACAGATCTTTACGCTTTACGCCAACCAGATTTTTCTGGGGCACGGGGTGTACGGATTTGAAGCAGGCTCGGAGTTCTACTTCAGCAAGCCCGCCAAGGAACTGACGATTGAGGAGGCGGCTCTGCTGGCAGGGCTGCCGAAAGGGCCGAGCGCCTACTCTCCGGTCAATAATCCCGAAAAGGCTTTGCGCCGCCGCAACCTGGTCATCAACAACATGATGGAGGATGGCCGGATTACCGCGCAGCAGGCTCAGGAGGCAAAGAGCCGGCCGCTGATGCTGCATCTCCAGTTCGACCCTAACAACGTGGCACCGTACTTCGTGGAAGAGACGCGGCGTTACCTGGAGAAGAAGTACGGAACCGATGAGGTGCACGAGGGCGGATTGCGGGTCTACACCACGCTCGACACGGAATTGCAGAAGACCGCAACCCGCGCCGTGCTGGATGGGCTTGCGACCTACGAGCGTCGCCATGGATGGAAAGGGCATGTTCGCAATCTATTTGCGGCCGGCGATGATTTTTCGCTCTACGAGCATCCTGATTGGAATCATCAGCCGGAGCCGGGCAGCTACTTTCATGCCCTAGTCACGGGCGTAACCCAGGCCGAAGCCGAGATAAAGGTCGGCAAATATCATGGCCTGATTCGTCCTGCCGACATGGCCTGGACCGGCCATCACTCGCCGAATGAGATTCTGTCAACCGGCGACATCGTGTATGTCCGGGTCACCTCGGTTGAGCCCGACCATAGGCTGCAACTGGCGCTGGAGCAGGACTCCGGAGCCCAGGCCGCGCTGGTTGCCATCGACAACAACACCGGAGAGATTCGCGCCATGGTGGGAGGCCGCGACTTCGACGAATCGAAATTCAATCGCGCCACGCAGGCGTTGCGGCAAACGGGTTCCTCGTTCAAGCCTTACGTCTACACCGCGGCAGTGGACCAGGGCGCATTGCCCGATGACACCATCGTCGACGCGCCCATCAGTTTCCCCAGCGTCTCCGGAACCTGGTCACCGCACAACTACGACGGCAAGTACGAGGGAACCATCTCGCTGCGTCACGCGCTGGCGGAGTCGCGCAATATTCCGGCGATCAAACTGGCAGAACGGGTCGGCATCAAGACGGTGATTGAATATGTCCGCAAGTTTGGCATTACCTCGGAGATTCAGCCATTTCTGCCGGTTGCGCTGGGCTCAGCCGAAGTCACACTGCTGGAGCACACCGCGGCTTACTCCACCTTTCCCAATGACGGGGTGCGGCTCAGTCCACATTCCATCCGCAAGGTTACCGATTATGACGGGCATATCATGGAGCAGAACTTCTCCGATGTGCGCGACGTGATCAGCGCCCATACCGCGCGGGTGATGGTCGAGCTACTGCGGGGAGTGGTGCTGCACGGCACCGGCTTTGCCGCCAGCAAATTGAATCATCCTCTGGCGGGCAAGACGGGCACCACCAACGACTTCACCGACGCGTGGTTCATGGGCTTTTCACCCTCGATTACCTGTGGAGTATGGGTGGGCTTCGACGAAAAGAAAACCCTTGGAAACAAGGAAACCGGGGCCCAGGCGGCACTGCCGATCTGGATGGATTTTATGAAAGTCGCCATTGCGGACAAAAAGGACGAGCAGTTTTCCGAGCCACCGCCGGAGGCGTTGGCCGACCGCAAAGACAAGGCTGAAAGCGTCGCGACGAAAAATTTCGACGGCGAATCTCACTGATTCCATCGTGCCCATTCTGCCCCGGCGCGGCGCAGGAGCCATGATGAGCACGCCTTGTGCCGCACACCTGGGCTCAAACCTATATACTAAGAGCCTGATCAAGCTGCTTAAAATTGGGAGTAAGAGTTCGTCTGCAATGGAACGAGTCCGCCTAGCAATTGCTTTACTGATTCTGTGTCTGTGCAGCACAACCGGCTGCCTGTTCCGCTCGCATCGGGTGGAACCAACACGTTCTCCCGTGCCGTTGAAAACTGCCACCCAGGAGGAACTGGTAGCCAAGATTGACCAGTTGGCGGCCAGCGTCCAGACCATGAGCGCCACGGTTGACATTGACACCACGGTGGGAGGCGAGAAGAAAGGCAAGGTCATCGAGTATCAGCAGATTCGCGGCTACATTCTGGCGCAGAAGCCGGCGATGCTCCGCATGATCGGATTGCTGCCCATTGTGCGCAACCGCGCGTTCGATATGGTCAGCGACGGCGACCGGTTCAAATTGTCAATTCCGCCGAAGAGCCGCTTCATTACCGGAAGGAACCAGCTCACCAAGATCAGCGACAATCCGCTGGAGAATCTTCGCCCGCAGGTGATTTACGAAGCTCTGCTGATGCCCGCGATCGACCTCACGAGTGAGATCGCGGTGATCGAGGAGGGCGAGCAGCAGGTTGTGGACGAGAAGACTCACAAGCCTGTGACCCAGCCGAATTACCACATCGTGGTGCTACGGCATGACGCGCAGAACACCTGGCATCTACACCGGAAGGTCTATTTTAATCGCGCCGATCTTCAAATTTATCGGCAGACCATTTATGACGACAAGGGCGCTATCGCAACCGATGTCACCTACTCCGACTGGCAGGAATACAACGGCGTGAAGTTTCCTTCGCTGATCGAAATCGAGCGGCCTCAGGAGGAGTACAGCATTACTCTGAAGATGGTTAAGCTGATTTTGAACGATCCGCTGAAACCGGAACAATTTCAACTTGACGTACCTCCGGGTGCAACGGTGACGGAGTTGAAATAGAGGGGGCGGCGCGGGCCACTCTTTGGATCGTTCGGCAATCGCATTTCGGCCCTTGTACACGGTGAAGACTCGCATGGAAAACATGATTCCCCCTTCGGACTTTTCCGGCGATCACGGCATGACTGCGGATTCGACCGAGGCGCGCCGCTACCATCGCCTTCTCCGGCGCATCAGCGTTGCCGATCTGGCTCTGGGACTGGGGTTGATGGGCGTGCTCCTCGCCGCCGACTGGACCAGCGATTTCCGCAATTTTGCAGTGCGTATAGCCGGTGATCATCATGCCGCCGCGCTCTTCGTCTACACCTCCATTCTGCTGCTGCTTACGAAGTTCTTTAACCTTTGGCTGGACTACTACAGCTTCCGTATTGAGCATCGCTACCATCTCAGCAATCAGCGTCTGCGCAGTTGGGCGTGGGACCAGACGAAGGGCTTCGCCCTGACGTTCCTGTTCGCTCAGGGGTTGGTGCAAACCGTGTACTTGCTGATTCGTTGGCAGCCGCAGTGGTGGTGGGTGACGGCCTGGGCACTGTTCATGCTCTTCAGCGTAGTGATGGCACAGATCGCACCGGTGGTGCTGTTCCCTCTGTTCTTCCGCTTCCGGGCGCTGGCCGATGTGGAGTTAACGGCGCGCCTCACCCGGCTGAGCGAAAAAGCTGGAGCGAGAGTGCGCGGCGTGTACGAGTGGATGCTCTCGGAAAAGACCAAGAAAGCCAACGCCGCTCTGATGGGGCTGGGGCGCACTCGCCGCATCGTGATTTCAGACACGTTGCTGGCCGCCTGCGATCACGATGAGATCGAGGCAGTGCTGGCCCATGAGCTAGGCCACCACGTATACCATCACATGCTGAAGGGAATTGCGGTGCAGGGCGTGATTACGTTTTTTGGATTCTGGTGCCTGAAGCTGGCGATTCGCTGGGCGGCCTTCGACTGGAAGCGCTACGACCAGATCGACTTTGCCAATCTTCCGCTGATGATCCTGGTTGCGACCGCCATTTCGGTTGTGCTGCTGCCGGTCATGAACGCCTACTCGCGCTTCAATGAGCGTCAGGCAGATCTATACGCCTGGAAGTCATTAGGATCGGTGGGTGCATTCTGCTCCGCCATGGAAAAGCTTGCCGCACAGAATCTCTCCGAGCGCGAGCCGTCGCGCTGGGTGGAGATTCTTTTCCACTCACATCCGTCAACCAGCCGCCGCATAAGATCCGCTCTGGCGTGGGCGGATTCGCAGAAGCAAAAAGCGGCTGGAAAATTCGCCTAAGGAACGCCCCGGGTTGGCGGAGAACGCGGCGGCGGCGCAGGATACAATTTCAAGGTGAGCACCACATCGTGAGCACCACATCGCCATCTCAAGAATCCGGTTCGGCCCCGGCATTTACCCTGCGGCAGCGGCTTGCGCTGTGGTCCATCTCCTGGCTGGGCTACCTGCTGATCTCACTGATTGGCTGCACCCTGCGCTTTGAGTACTCGTCAGAGCCGGGCTGTGAGGTTGAGGGAGACGACCCGCCGCCATTTGTGATCGGCCCCTTCTGGCATCGCTGCGTGATCCCGGCCACGTGGTGCTTCCGCGACCGCGGGATGGCGGTGATGACCAGCCGCAGCTTTGATGGCGAATACATTGCCCGGATCATCGAGCGCTTTGGGTTTGTAGCGGTGCGCGGCTCCAGTTCGCGAGGCGGATCAGGGGCGCTGCTGGGGATGAAGCGCGCGCTTGCCGACGGGCGAATCGCGGCGTTCACGATCGACGGACCCAGGGGACCGCGCTTCATGGCCAAACCCGGCCCGGTGATGCTGGCGCGGATGAGCGGAGCGCCCATCCTGTGTTTCTATCTTGCAGTCGATCGTCCGTGGATGCTGCGTTCGTGGGATGCGATGATGATTCCGCGCCCCTTTTCGAAGGTGCATGTGCGCTGGACGAAACTGATCCGGGTTCCACCGGAGGCGAGCGACGCGCAGATGAACGAGTGCCATCACCAGATGCAGGAGTCTCTCGAGCGCGCCCGCCGCGATGCCGTGGCGGCCTTGGGAGCGCGGGCAAGTTAGGATATCCGATTTAGCGAGGCTGAAATGACTGTACGCATCCTGATTTTTCTCGTCCTCGCAGCGCTGCTCGAAGTGGGCGGCGACGCCTTGATTCGCAGTGGTCTGCACCGCAGGGGAGTTGTGCTGCTGCTGGCGGGGGCGGCCACGCTGGTGGTGTATGGCTTCATGGTCAACATGACAAAGCTGGACTTCAGCCGTTTGATGGGACTCTACATTGTGCTCTTTTTCCTGGTGGCGCAGGCGGTGTCCGTGCTGTTTTTCCGCGAAAGCATCGACCGCGCGGTGATGGTTGGCGGGAGCTTCGTGGTGCTGGGCGGAATCATCATGACGGTGTTTCGGGGCTAGTGGGAGTTGCGATGGATGTGCAAATCGTCCGGCTACCGGGGGGAATTGTCTTGAGGGTCGCTCGAAATTCTGATTTAGGGCGAATAGTCAGGGAAAATCGCATGGGATTCGGTTGACCTCTTGGCGGGCGGGTTGATATATTTTAGAGGTTCTGCGAGTTTGTCTGGCTTGTCTGTGTAATTTGAGTCGAGCTTTTGCTGTACGATCAGCCCGATGGCGCTTCACGGCGCCTGAAGTAAGGGCTTCCTCGCTGAAACGAATCTGCGCTACCCGTGGCGCTTGGTTACGGGGTATGCAGATTCAGGCTGCGAAACGGAATGCTCCCGGCGGGAGACCAAAGCTACAGGCTTTGGCGATTGACCGGGAATCAAGCGTCACCGTCGCGGTCTCTATCCAGGAAACGTAAAGTTCCCCGCGGGTTGTGATTGCGGAGAGTATGGCTCAGCACCGCGCGAGCGGGTTTAGCTTGGCCAGCCCTGAGTAGAAAAGGGTTCTGAGCGGCATGTGCCCGCGCTTTTGCCCGGGTGTGGCCGCCAGTGGCGCCAGAGTGCGTCCGAATAAAGGAGCTGCAAGAGTGCCTACGTTTAATCAGTTGGTGCGTAAGGGCCGCAAGGCGCCCCGCTACAAGACGGCCAGCCCTGCTCTGCAGGCATGCCCGCAGAAGCGTGGAGTCTGCACCCGCGTCTATACCCAGACGCCAAAGAAACCGAACTCGGCTCTTCGTAAGGTGGCCCGCGTGCGCCTGACGAACGGGATCGAGGTCACGACCTACATTCCCGGCGTCGGCCACAACCTGCAGGAGCACTCGATTGTGCTCATTCGCGGCGGTCGCGTGAAGGATCTTCCGGGTGTCCGCTACCACGTAATTCGTGGAACGCTGGACGCAGTGGGCGTTGCGAACCGCAGACAGAGCCGCTCCAAGTACGGAGCCAAGCGGCCGAAGGCGGCAGCAACAAAGTAGTCAACGAACCGTTAACCACCCGGCGTCTCGATTGGGAGATGGCTGGGAGTACCGCCGAACTGGCAGGGAAGAGGAGTTTTTGAATGCCTAGAAAAGGCCATATTGCCAAGCGCGAACCGATGCCAGATCCGATTTACGGCTCGACGCTGGCCAACAAGTTTGTCAACAACCTGATGTGGGACGGCAAGAAGAGCACGGCGCAGGGCATCTTTTACAAGGCCATGACGCAGCTCGAAACCAAGGGCGGCGACGAGGCCCTGAAGCTGTTCAAGAAGGCGGTTGAGAACTGCAAGCCGCTGCTGGAAGTGAAGACCCGCCGCGTGGGCGGCGCCAACTACCAGGTGCCCATCGAAGTGAATCCGGACCGGCGTACTTCGCTGGCCATCCGCTGGCTCATCAACTACGGGCGCAGCCGCGGCGAAAAGGGCATGGTCGACAAGCTGGGCAACGAGCTGCTGGATGCGGCCAACGGGCGCGGCGCGGCGATGAAGAAGAAGGAAGACGTACACCGCATGGCCGAGGCCAACAAGGCCTTTGCGCACTACCGCTGGTAGGAGAGTCCCGCGGATGACCCCGCGGGCTTCCAGCGGACGCTAAGCCGGATTGCGGTCGGAGCAGCGTAGCTTGGCGACGGGTAGGCGGCAACAGATGCCGCTCCGGTCGCAGACTAGGCTGCCATCAACAAGAAACCAGCACGGGTGTCCCCCAGCGCCCGTGCGATGACGTAAAGGGAATAGGTAGAAGCTTTGGCTCGACAAGTTCCATTAGAACGTTGCAGGAACATCGGCATCATGGCGCACATCGATGCCGGCAAGACGACAACGACCGAGCGCATTCTGTTCTATACCGGCCGATTGCACCGTATTGGTGAAGTGCATGAAGGCACGGCGACGATGGACTGGATGGCGCAGGAGCAGGAGCGCGGCATTACGATCACGTCGGCTGCGACCACCTGTGCCTGGAAAGACATCACCATCAATATCATCGACACCCCGGGTCACGTTGACTTCACCGCCGAAGTAGAGCGTTCGTTGCGCGTGCTGGACGGCGCGGTGGCGGTGTTCGACGCGGTTCATGGTGTTGAGCCGCAGTCCGAGACAGTGTGGCGCCAGGCTGACAAGTACAGCGTGCCGCGTATTTGCTTTATCAACAAGATGGACAAGATGGGCGCGGATTTTGATCATGCGGTCGATACCATTCGCAAGCGCCTGTCGGCCAAGCCGGTGCCGATCCAGATGCCGATTGGGCAGGCGGAAAAGTTCAAAGGCTGCGTCGATCTGTTCAACATGAAAGCCATTTACTGGCATGACGAAACCATGGGCGCCGATTACGAGGTCGAGGAAATTCCGGCCGAGTTGCAGAAGCGTGCCCAGGCAATGCGCCAGTTGATGGTGGAAACCATCGTGGAAAACGACGATGGCGATGAGCTGATGGCGAAGTGGATTGAAGGCGATGAGATCTCGGTGGAGGCGCTGAAAGCGTCCCTACGGAAATCTGTCATAGCGATCAAGGTCTTCCCGGTGGTGCTGGGTACGGCCTTCAAGAACAAGGGTGTGCAGCCGCTGCTGGATGCGGTGGTCGATTTTCTGCCTTCGCCGCTGGATGTTCCGCCGGTCACAGGTAAGAATCCTGACAACGGCAAGGAAGAACAGCGTCATGCGAGCGACGACGAGCCATTCTCGGCGCTGGCCTTCAAGATCATGACCGACCCGTTTGTGGGACAGTTGACGTTCATCCGGGTGTACTCGGGCGTGTTGAAGACGAGCGACATGGCGTACAACGCCAACCGTCTGAAGCACGAACGCATTGGCCGCCTGCTTCGCATGCATGCCAATAAGCGCGAAGAAATCACCGAGGTCCGCGCGGGCGACATCTGCGCCTGCGTGGGACTGAAGAATGTCACCACCGGTGACACGATCTGCAATGAAGACAAGCCGATCCTGCTGGAAACGATTGAATTTCCGGAGCCGGTGATTCACGTTGCGGTTGAGCCCAAGACGAAGACCGATCAGGAAAAAATGGGCGTCGCGCTGCACAAGCTCGCCCAGGAAGATCCTACGTTCCGGGTTCATACCGATGAAGACAGCTCGCAGACGATCATCAGCGGCATGGGCGAACTTCACCTTGAAATCATCGTCGACCGCATGATGCGCGAGTTCAACGTGCAGGCCAATGTAGGGAAACCGCAGGTGGCCTACCGCGAGACGGTGCGCAAGAACTCCGAGGCGGAGGGCAAGTACATTCGCCAGACGGGTGGTAGCGGACAGTACGGTCACGTGAAGATTCGCCTCGGTCCCAATGAGCCTGGCAAGGGCTTTGAGTTCGAGGATGCGACGAAGGGCGGCTCGGTTCCGA
>CAZLZA010000079.1:9976-21394 GCA_964563875.1 uncultured Acidobacteriaceae bacterium | reverse complement strand
CTGCGAAGTGTTTGACTGTTCCGCTGGTTGGGGAACGCGTGAACCCACCGGGCCAGGACTTACAGGCTCGACTGTTTCAGGTTCGGGAGTGCCTGCGACCGGCGCGTTTGGCTGATCATCGGGCTCTTGCTGCTTGTCCTGGACCGAAGCTCCGCTTTGTGGCGCCGAGCCACCAGTGTGTTGTTGTGTTGCCGCGGAAGCTTCTGCAAATGGCGTCATCAGAATGACGACAAGGCAGCCTGCAATCCGCCTCTTTGCCAAGAAATTCGATTTCTCCATCTTCCCCTCACTCCAGTCAATCCTCTCAACTGAGGGTGACCAATACACCTGAGTTACCGTGCAATTACAGAATCCGGGCAAAAGCGCACTGCCGGAGCACTATTTGAAGCTGCGCCGATAGGAAGTGTTTGAAATGTGCCTAACCCGTATGCGTTTGCGTCCAGACAAGGAAAAAGACGGTCCACCCCCGTTATGCGCAGAGTCTCCCTTGCGCTTCCTGAGACCCCGGTCAGCTTCACATCTCCATTACGCTTCATGGCCGCCTCCAGGCAAGAAAGGAGTAGCAGTATCGCCGATCTGTCCATCTGGCGAACCCTAGAACAGTCGAGAAGAACGCTAGGTCGTTCGGCGTTCATGCAAATCTCCAATTCAGCAAGGAAGTTATGCGACTGCTTTTCGTTCCCTGTTTCGGGTAGCACCTTTACAGCAACTGCATCTTCTCGGATCTTCATATTCATGCCCTCCCACGGACTAGTACTTCTTCTCATTCCTAAGTGCGGCCATCGCTTGCATGTGCTAAAGCCCCGCTAGAATTCAGAGGCCTCAATAGTGCATCCAATGCGGGCTATCCAGAAATCTGCAAGAGTCGCTCTAACTCTGCTTCCGGGTTCCGTATCGTGCGTGCTAGGATGCTGATCCCGTACCGGCAAAGGGTTACCAGACTTGTGTTGTACCAACAACATTCAGACATGCGTGGCGATAGTCCGCAAAGAAACCGGAGTTTGTTAAGGCTGTCAGGCGACGTAAGCATTGCCGCGGCAAGTCGATGATTCCCATCGAGAACCGTTAGTGGTTTGCAATCGTCAAGACCAATCAGGATGACGGCCCCTAATCCGGGATCGCTCTGGTTGAGCTGATCGCCAATTGATGCAATCTTCGACAGGAATGAAGCATCTACTAGATGACGGCGTGTGTGCATCCCCTTGGCGACTGCTGCTATTGAGAAGTCGCCACGCGCAAGCTTTCGCCACTGTGCTCGCGGAAACATCCTGATCTGGTGGAGGTCTGCAACGTTGATCTCCACCTCATACCACTGAGTTCCATCAGGGATCTCATCCCACAGGGAAAGATGTCGAATGTATAGCAGCGCACGCCGTTGAATATTCTCGCTGGTATCGTCGAGATTAGGCGTTCTCACTACTGCGCCCATGGACTCCTGGTAGCGTTGAAATTGCGGCGAGTGAAAGTCGCTCTTCAGGAACTCAGAGATCACTTCGTCTTCTGACACCCGCCGAATCAATCTGACAGGGCGCGGGTTAGCGGCATCCAAAAGGTCATTTGGGCAGGCGAGAGAGCTGACCAGGAATGGCACCCCCACTGAAATGAGTAGGACTACCATCAGCACAAGTTGTACAAGAATCACTTCGCGCAATGACGAATGGAATTGGCAGAGACACCCAATGAGCAGGCCACTGAACGCCAGTTGTACCCAACTCGTGTTCGCGATCTTGTAGGACATCTCGAACGTGATGATTACAACGCTGAGCGAGTAGATGATCGTAGTAATAGCGTAAAGCGCGAGCAGGTAAGGAAGGTTGTACTTTCCAACAATTTCAAATCCAGATCCGAAGAATGCCGTCCAGACTCCCGCCGGTGCAACGCATAGACCCAAGGCCAGCATGGAGCCGATACCCAACACCAGCAACAGCGAGGTAGCGATAACCCGGAGACCTTTTCTATCTTCATCGCGGGTTCCTGCGACCAGTGGGAACATCGTGTTCACAACCGCCGACGAGAATGCGAATATCACCCGCCCGACCATGGCCACGGCCGCGTAGAGCCCCGCCTCCTTGGAGGAGAAGAAGTGTTTAACCAGCACAATGTCGCAATTGTTGATGAGTACCTGCCCAGCGAAGAAGACCATTGCTTGCGTCGTTTCCAGCAGCGCTTCCGAGAAGCAGAGGGGGTTCGGCACGGCGGCCGCCAGTCTGGGTGCTGAAGCAAAATACGCGACGGCTACGGCAGCAGCATTGGCCGCAATCACGCCCTCAACTCCGAGGCCCAGCAGAATCAGGATGAAGGAACCACCGAGCCGCACAGCCCCTTCTGCCACAAGGTTTGTGGCAAGACGGCGAAAGCCATAGGTGCCCTGGATGTAGCCCCGCCGGCTTCCCAACGGAACATAGAAGACAGCACCTAGGGCGAGGATGGCGACGAGATTGGGACTTGGAAGATTGAGATAAGCGGCGATCGGTCTTTGGCACAGTAGCAAGATAAGTCCCACAACGACGCCGCATGTCCATGCGCCTTGATGGAATCCTCGGTAGACCGCTGACTTTCCCTCCGGGGACTGCTGCTTTGCCACAACTTTAGCAGAGATGATCTGGAACGAAAGCGTAACCGCGGAGATTAGAGTGAGGATGGTATAGACAACGGTTGCGTGCCCAAATCCCTGCGGCCCGAGGAATCGTGCAAGTACAATGTTGTAGGTGAGGTTGATTGCGGTCGTCAGGCCAGAGGCCGAAAGCAGCACAACACTCCCCGAGAGTATGCTGGCTTGCAGCGATTTCGCCTTTTCGTTCAAACCGATCACCGTACTCTCGAATCCAGGTTCACAATGCAGGTGAGGATACTCGCGAAGCCAGTAGTTCCGCTCTCTTTGCGCCGGCTTTCAGTATCAAGGGACGATCTATACACTGTATGGTCAAAACGGTATATATGATGGTGACGGTTTCCGGAGATTCTAAACAGATGGGACAATGTTGAATAGCGCACAATTAGCACTCTTTCTGTTTCTCGTTCTGCCCCACGGATGCTTAGATCCTGGGCCAAGCCCTTCGCCGCACTTGAAACATCGGGCGGCGGGGAACGCTCCACAGACAATTGCCTTGTACGAGGCCTGGTTCGGACACCCCAGGCACATCGCCGTCGGCTATTCTTCGCACGATCCTGCCGTCTTGACCCGTCAGATTCGCCAGGCCAAGGCCATGGGAATCTCCGCCTTTGTGGTGGACTGGTATGGGGATCGAGAGCCCTTCATCGATCGCAGCTATTCCCTGATGCAGAACCTTGCTGGAAACGAGAAGTTCCAGATTGCGATGATGTACGACGAGACCAATGAGGAGGAGGGGGCGACCGACGAGGCAATCGCCGATTTCACATGGTTCCATGACACCTACCTTTCTTCGAAGGCTCCGGGGCATCAGGCATATCTTACCTACGAGGGCCGGCCAGTAATCTTCATATTTCCTAAAGGGGGACATACCGACTGGCACAAAGTGCGTGCCTTGGTGGACAAGTGGAACCCAGCCCCGCTCCTCATTGAGGAGAACCTGCCCGGCCCGCAGGCTGACGCATTCGATGGTTTCTATGCGTGGATCAGCCCTGGAGAAAAGGGGTGGGCGGCAGATGGGAGCAACTGGGGAGAGCAGTATCTGAGCGATTTTTATCGAACGATGCTGTCAAAGTACTCGGACAAAATCATTGTTGGAGGAGCTTGGGCCAGCTTCGACGACGGAAAAGCCGCCTGGGGCCTCAACCGGCGTATATCCGGCCGATGTGGCCAGACCCTAAGCGACACCCTCAACTTCTGGCATCGCGTTCTTCCTACCGATGAACCTCCGCCGTTCCTGATGATCGAGACATGGAACGACCACGAAGAAGGATCGGCGGTCGAAGGTGGCATTCCCACCTGCGCCAATGGACAGCCTTCAGTCTCCCCCGCGGGGGCAACCAAGTCACTACAAGGGAAGCCCTAGCGAGGACCGAAAGACAGGTTTCCATCGGCCCTCCGGGCTGACACCCATGTGCGCAATCAGTTGCCCGTGGATTCCCGATCGGATATAACTTATCGGTTCAGGAACTTTTCTCTTTGTACCTGTGTTCGTTTGCGATTGGGAACTCGGATATCTCGCTCTTCCTGCGGTCTCCAGAGGAAGTTCTCATCTCCACAGCGCCCCGTTGGCCGCCTCCTTGCACTGCGACGATACCGAAGTGAGGCGCTCGCAAGGCTTGCGAGCGATGGACTGTGTCGATGATCGAGAGGGGCCGGCTGCGCACTTCGTCGTACACGCGCCCAAGGTACTCGCCCAACACGCCCAGGCACAGAAACAGCAGACCCGCTGCAAAACAGACGATAGCTGCCACCCCAAGCCCTGCGGTTTCCACTTGGCTTTTCGAAATGAACATCCACAACGCAAGAGTGGAGGCAGCGAAGCTGGCGATGAAGAACAGCGCGAAACTAAGCCGTAGAGGTTTGTAGCTGAAGCTCGTAATTGCATCCATCGCGTACTTGATGCGGCTTATGAACGAGAGCTTGCCATCGCCAGCTGCCCGCTCATGGCGGTCGTAGTAGACCACGGTATTCCGATAGCCAACCCATGCTCTCAACCCTGGAAGGTACCGGTTTTTCTCTCCCAGGTCATTGACGGAGTCAACGGCTTTCCGATCCATGAGGCTGAAGATTCCGGCATTCAGAGGTATCGGATAGTCGGAGAGAGCTCCCAAGACGCGATAGAAAAGTGGGAAGAGTTTGGCGAGAACCTTGCTCCTCTCTTTCCGGCTCCTTCTTACCGCGACAACCACTTCAGCACCGGCTCGCCAGGCGTCGATCAGTCGCGGCAAGACCTCCGGTGGATCCTGAAAATCTCCATCCATGAGGATTACCGCATTGCCGCGGGCTGTTTGAATTCCGGCCGAGATGGCGCCCATGTGGCCCCAGTTGCGGGAGAGTTCCACAACTACCATGTGTGAATCCATGGCTTGCAGCCCTTCGAGCAAATCGAGGGAAATATCGGTTGAGCCGTCGTTTACATATACGACTTCCCATTCTGCGTGAGCGCCATCCATGGCGTTCGCCACGGCTTCATGGAACTGCACAATCAACTCCGCTTCATTGTAAATGGGTACGACGACAGAGATCACGGTCAACTCCTGGAATTCCACGTTGTGCTTTCATTAAACAGCTCTTTCTATTTCTATTTCTAGTTCGATGTTGCAAACGACAGAGGGTACTATCTCCTTCCAGTCCGAGACTCTGCCTATTCCTGCCCTGCCTGGAACACTCGCACTCGCCACCTCACTTCGGCAGGTGTTAAGACTATGAGGTATCGGGCATTCATGTGCTGTGTCGTTTTGACCCCGCCGTGGTCGAGGAGTTGCACATCGTATTCGACATTGTCCGTCAACTCGATGGACAATCCCTCCGGCGAATAGAAGACGATTTGAATCGTGTGCGCGCGATCCTCATAGCGGGACTGAATCCCTAGCGGCGCTTGTTGCTGCACAGTTGTCCTGAGTTTGTCTCTGGCGGCTCCTACGAAAGCCGGATCGAGCAGGTCCGGCCGATTCTGCTCAAGCGCCGCCCGGAGACTCTCCCAGGACTGCAGGTAGTCGCGAATCGCGGCTTTCGCGGTCTGCTCCGGAAGTGGGCGTGGCCCTTGGAGATTTGGTGGTTCCACGCGCACCGTTGCTTGGGCCATCCCAATGCCCATGGAAGACGAGAAGAGAGTGCAGAGAATCAGGAGTGCCCTTGACATGGTTACTTCTCCCATCGAATCTGATTTCCCAAGACAACTCCGCTCGCGAGGGAGATTGTTGCTCCGCTGTGGCTGGCCATCCGCACCTCTGCAATTCCGCGCTTGAGAGGCACGTCCACGGTCGATTGACCGCCGCCGTAGGTTTCAGTGAAGGTTACGATCGTTCCATCCGGCACCGCGTTTCCGTTACAATCGCGCACCGGATCCGTTGCCAGTTGAATCTCCTGGCCTGACTGCCGGGCAGTCATCTTCAATCCGCATGGGTCGCCGGGGACCTGACCGATAACGCGTATGCTGGAGATTTCACCGATACGAGCGGCGAATCGATCCGTGCCTTGTTGGGTCGTCGAGTCCATACTGGTCCATGCAGCACCATGACGGGTGATTACCATGCGCTTCTGCACTAGGCCAGATGGATTCGTCAGTTCAAAGGCTACCGGCCTCGGTACGGAAATCAGATTCCGATAGGCGTCGAAAACATACACGGCGCCGGTAATGCCATCGTGCATGCCAACCGGAAGACGAGATGGCCTGGCCAAAAAACTGACGCCGGCTGGTTTGTCCGCAGGCACAACATCCAGGGAACCGCTCTCTGTGGACGTATCTTCTGCAAGAACCACCAGGTAGCGTCCGGCATTATAGAGCGATCCCGCAGGAAAGAACGCTGTTGCACCCAACTGCACTTCGCGCTTGAGAGCCTGCCCAGGGCCTACGATGTAGAGAGTCGCCTTTCCGCTTCCGCTGCACTGAATCGAGAACCCATTGCCCGCTTCGACGGTCGTGGGCAAGACCATGGTCCCGCCTTGCGCAAGAGCCAATTGCATCGTGGCTGCAGTCAAGCTGCAGAATAGAAATGCAAGTCGGATTCTCACTTGGAATCTCCGGAACTGTACGTCGCAACCACCGTACGTTGGCTGCTGATCCTCGCCGCGAGATCCTGGGGTACATGGATTTCAAACGCCACCGGGTTTTGTGGCAAGAGCGCACAATCTATATACTGATCCGCGACCCAAACCACCTGGCCTGTCTTGTCGTAGAAGGTTCCAAGAACGTGTGCGACATTCACAATCTGCCCGCTTTGGTTTAGGAGACTTCCGGTCAGTGAGGCTCCGGGCGCCGGATGCAACTGCTCGTCTTGGATCTCGATTACAGGATCTGCCGAGGCTGCGATAAGAGCGGAGAGAGGCGTCATGCGGATGCTCCCGACCTCAGACAGCGACACATTGGGAAACCTGATGAGAAACGGCGTTACTTGCTTCGGCAGCAGAAGGTGAGAGATCTTGTCAAAGCTGCCTTCGGTTGCGAATGGCGATTGGTCCTTTGAAATGAGGGTCGCCGAGACCGAAACGTACGCAGGCACGACATCCTCATTCAGGAGTTCCCCAAGCACCACCATCCCGTCAGCTCGATCCATGGGATGCATGTCCACCATACGGACGTGAGGCGCCTCCACATCCTGCGCCCCCCAATCGTCTCCCGGACCGCGATAGATCACATCCCAGCGAAGATAATTCACCGGAATAACCTGCGCCGGTACGATGGGCTCCTTGACGATGGGCCACTCGGGGATCCAGCGATCCCCATCCCTCACCACGTGCAAGGTACGCGTGCTCATGGAGGTGCCAACCACCGTAGACCAGCGCAGTTTTAGCTCAATCTCGGCCTCACCGGTAGACTCATGAAGCGGTCTCACTTCGAAGCTGTCCATTGTTGCGTAGGTGCGAAGGCTGGGGTAGTATCCGGTCAGGTCATGCACAAACTCTGCTTCTGTAAACTGAGCCTTGTTGGCCAGACTCGCATATGCCTTTTCCCAGGCTTGAGCGCGAAGCTCATCCCCCAGGTTCGCAACGGCTTGTTCCGGTGTTGAAGACGAGCGCAACAGGCTGCCTCCCCCTGCATAGGCGACGGCGGACGGCGCAGGCCAAACGGTTCCGATTGCGACCAGTGCCACGGTCGTGGCGATGAGAGATGCAGCGAGCAAATATCCCTTGTTCATAAGGCCAACATCTCCTGCGCGAGATTCGACTTATTATCTTCGAGATGGTCGGCTCGCCGTCCGTACAGTCTCTTCCCTGGAATCAGGACGACAAGAATCGCCAGAAGGCTACAGCCGAATGGGAGGATACCCCACATGAGCCCTTGCCAGTGGGGAGGGATTTGAGGTGCGTTCATTGCAACAGCCGGTGGTACCCCTTCTTTGCTCCACACCGTAATGGTCTTGTCCTCAAGACTGTCCACTTGGCGCCAGCCGGCAAACGACAGCAAAGGATCGTAATAATGATCCCTGACGAATACCCATTTCAGTCCATAGTGGTCTGCGTGCAGGAGAATTGCACGAAGCGCTTCCAGACCTGGTTCCCCGAAGTACTTCGAACTGGTGAGCGCGCCCGCGCCGTAGAGAGTCAGTTCCGGGAGCATTCGCCCGGAGTTCCATTCGCCATCGACGCTGCCCGCGTCCGTCATCGTTGCAAGCCGGGCAATCTTGTTACCGAATCCGAGCGTCACGTAGCGATACTGATCGTGACCGTCCCGATTGAGCCATGCAGCGGCCGAATCGACTTTGAAATCTTCCGCATCCGCCGGCCGATACGTTGCCCACCCAACCGCAATCGCACAGCTGAGTGTCGCGGCTGTAGTCAGGCCGACAAGCGCCCGCATCCGATAACGATCGAAGAGCTGCGCCGCAAGAAGTCCGACAAACGGAAGAGCAAGCAATGTTGCCCAATAGCTGAAACGCTCCATAGTCAGCACGTCGAAGGCGCGTCCCAGCAGAAGCCGACCCACAGGGGTTGTCCCACCCAATCCCACCAGGAATGCAACCCAGAACCCGATCAGCAAAGGGCGAAGTCGAACCGCCGTGGCCCCGCGAATAAAGATGAATGGCAGGGCGAGGATCAACGCTCCGTAGGGAATGATGAAGTAGTTCAAGCCCCATTGCGGACTCAAGATATAATTTGCCCGGCTGGGGTGCGGAATCGGTGTCTGCGTAACGGGATAGTGAAACAGTGCGATCCAAAAAGGCAGAAGCACAATTGAAATTGCAGCGCCTACCACCAGGACGATAGCGACGGTGCGGCCCACAAAAGACGGCGTCGATATCCGCTCGCCATCCTCGCGATCAAGCAGCGCGAGCGCCAGCACGGGAACTGCAAAGAAGAACGACCCAAATAGTAGTGTGACGTGGTGGGCGGCAGCAGCGGCCGTGAAGAGTACGCTCGCTTTGAGAAAGGACCGCCACTTGCCATGCCGTATCCACTCGAAGAGAAACGGAAGCGCGTTCAAATAGATTGGCGCCGCGCAGGTGGTGCCCAGCTGCCCGGCAGAATAGACCAGGAAGCATTCAGAACCGAGGAAGACACTCGCCAGGGCCGCAATTGACGCAGCGCGCGGGCTGACCCAAAGCAAGGAAAATCGATAGACGCCCACGACCAGGAGCAATATGGCAGCAAGCTGTACCGCCATATACGCCATATCCAAACCAAGGATCCGCGAGACCAGAGCCACCCACTGCTGCGGCAGGGGAGGATAAGTCACCTGTGAGAAGCCCGCATACCACTTTGGATTCCAGGGATCGAACCAATGGTGAACATAATGCGACGCAAAGAAGATATGAAAATTCGCATCGTACGATTTCAAGGGCAGCTTCATCAGCAGTAGCGGAAGGTGAATCGCGACTGCCGCCATCAGAAGAAGGCTAATCGGTATGGGCCGTTGCGACGGTGCGGTCGATTCAGTGTTCTGCACAGGTGCCTTTCGAAAATCCCGGTGGATTTGAGCAGTTCCTCCTCGTGGCAGATTCCACCCGCCGCGTGCACTCCTGCTCAACAATTGAGATGAGTCTCTCAAGGGGAGAGTTCTGCGTCTGGCCAATACAGTACATGTGCGTTCGAAACGAACCTACCCAAGGTGTTGCGGAACCAGCGTTGCGCTGGTTCTTCCGCAGACCATCCTGGGTGCCGTCGCCGCCTGTCCTTCGATAGCAACACTACTTTCTGCCGGGTATTTGCACTTGGGATGCGATTAATCAGCCCACGGGTTCCATCGATCGCTGCGCCCAAACCGCTTACCCATTCGCGCACCCCACATTCCGGTCACGGTAACGGTGGAGCTAAAATGCTCAGATGTTCTCCGAACCGTGTGTAACGATCTGGCTGTATGCAAATCTCGATGCATAGTTGATCATGATTCCGCTGCTCTCTGATCCAGCACTTCTGTGAGATGGAGCGGCCATCGGCTCTGTGCACGGGGAGAAATCGATACGGATGATTGAAGCAGAGAAATTTCCCGTCGATAGCGACATCTTTCTTGCAACTCTTGGAGTTGGCAGGAGCGTTGCCCGCTGCAGGATTAAGGATGCCTTCTTCTTGCAGGGTGGGCCCGCAGACTCAGTCTTGTATCTCCACAGCGGGAGGGCTAAGCTATCCGTAGTTTCCGCAAAAGGAAAAGAGGCCACGGTCACTCTGCTCGCCATGGGGGACTTCTTTGGCGAGGAGTCGCTCTCAGGAGAAAATATTCTGCGATCGTCCACCGCCACTGCAATCACAGACTGTTCCGCAACGGAGATTTCGAGGATCGAAATGCTGCGCGCACTGCGTGAGGAGCATGAGTTCTCCGACTTTTTCCTGAAATTCATCTTGAGGCGAGGCGTTCGAACGCAAGCGGATCTCGTCGATCAACTCTTCAACTCCAGCGAAAAGCGGTTGGCGCGGATCCTCCTCATCATGGCGGAATATGGGGGACCGGGTGCGCCGGAAACCCTGATCCCGGTAGTAACGCAGGAGACACTCGCTGAGATGATCGGCTCCACTCGATCCCGCGTCAGCTTCTTTATGAATCGCTTCAGAGCCCTTGGATACATCGAATACGACGAGCGCATTCGCGTTCACACATCGTTGCTCAACGCTGTCCTTCGGGATGAAATGCCTGACGCAAATGCATCCGAGTAGAGCCTCGTCGAACACCCCTTCAATGATGCGAGTACCGCAACTGGGCCCACGACCCCGGCACACCTGTGAACTGCTCCATCCATATATCTGGATCGTTACGCGCAACCAGGATCGGACCACCCGTGTGCAGATCCCTTCAATCCATCAGCTTTCTACCTCGACTTACAGAACGACGTGTGCCTTGCCACAATCTGCCAAAAGGTGGGCGCAGAGCAGGTGCCTCACTCGCGGTCAATATTGCACAGGCTTCAGTACCGCAGCGGCGTAGGGTGGCATCAGTCAAGTCTTGTGGGAGAACGCCGATGTTCACACCCGCACAATCAAGTTGGCCCGTCCCCGAAAAACGCGCATTGTGGGCGCTTTCCTCTTCAGACCGCAGAGACACAATGTCTGTCTGGCGGAAGGTAGTCCCGGCGCAAAACACACAACAGTGGTCATGCAATCGACTTGTGAAAGAAGACAGCAGGATGAGTGTCGCATCAATACGACCGTGGCCGAACCGAACAGATCAACATGACTTCCCGCTGGTGCCCTTTGATAGCTAGACACGAACCCCTGAAGATCGCGTGGATAATCATTTTCGCCGCATGGGCGAGCGTCGCCGGCGCGCAGATCTATAGTGTAGCTCCAGATGCTTCGAAGAATCCCCAGCCCCAATCTACTCAGCAGAGGTCTACCGACCAGTCATTGGGTTGGGGATCGAATATTCAAAACGC
>CAZLZA010000079.1:0-9876 GCA_964563875.1 uncultured Acidobacteriaceae bacterium | reverse complement strand
TCCTCGAATTTCACCGATGCGCTCGACTGGCTCAGCAGAGCGGAACAAATCAAGCCGGACGCGCGGTCGGAGTTGCTGATGGCAATTTCATACCAGCACCTTCATCAAATGGATTTGGCGAGCCGTTATCTGGAGATGGCCAAACGACGCGATCCAAGCAATCCGGACGTTCAGAGATCCATGGCAGGGTTCTACCGCGAGGCTGGAAAATACACTGAGGCCATTGCCGCCCTCAAGTCGATCCGCAACCCGAAGCCCGGCGTAATTGCCGAATTGGCGTACACCTACCAGCTCGATGGCAACTTGGACAGCTCCGCACAGCTCTACGCGCAGGCAGCAAATGCTTCCCCAAAAGACCTTGGGGTGCAGCTTTCGGCAGCGCAGGCCGAGGTTGCTGCAGGTTCGATGGAGAAAGCGGACCTGTTTCTTCAGCGGGCAGCGTCAATCGATGCAAAATACTACCGCTTGCATGCAATTCGCGGAGCAATTGCGAAATCCCAAGAGCGCGACCAAGATGCCCTGCGCGAATATTCCGCTGCTCTAACCAATCTCCCGTCACAGCCCGATGAGGGACCGCTCTATGGCATCCAGTTGCACATGGAGCTGATGCAGGTTTACAGGGACATGGCGGACGAAAGCGCAGCTCGCCATCAACTCGAAATTGCGCAAGCTGCGATCAACGCAATGGGCGAACAGGTGGCAGCGAGGGCCCAGTTCTTGCGCCTGAGATCGCTGATCAAGATGAATTCCGGAGACCTTGACGGTGCGCTGGGCGACATCGGTCAAGCGCTCGCAATCAACGAACGCGACCGGGAAGATCGCCAACTCCATGGAGATATCCTCATGAAGCTCGGGAGAACCGAGGATGCGATCACAGTCTACAAGCAGATTCTCGCCGTGGATGCTATCGATCGGTTTGCGCTCATCTCCCTTGGTTACGCCTCCCGCGCAGCCGGCCGCGACCAGGATGCCGAGAGGTACTTTAACCGCCTGGAGCAGGCGGCGCCTTCTCTGTACATACCCTACCTCGCGCTCGGCGATCTTTACACGGCTCGCCGCGACTTCGCAAAGGCCGAAGCCTCCTACGCCAGGGGGTACGCGCTTGCTCCGCGGAAAGCCATGATTCTAGCCGGTGCGATGAATGCTGCGATCGAATCGCATGATTTGAAACTGGCTGCGATGTGGCTAGGTCGCGTCACGGGAGAAATGGAAAAGGAACCTCAAATCCTTCGAGAAAAGGAGAGGTATCTGAGGTTTAACGAACAGTATTTGGAATCCGCCGCAGTTGGCCAAGAAGCAATCAAAGTATTGCCAAGAGACCGGGATGTGGTTGTCTACCTGGGCTACGATCTGCTTCATCTCGAGCAGTATGGCGAACTCCTGGCGTTGACATCGAAATACATCAATATATTCCCCAAGGATCATGACATCCCTTTGTTGCAGGGCTATGTACACAAGCATGATGGACTTCTTGAGCAGGCGCTCCAGGACTTTACCGAGGTCTTGGCGCGGGATCCGGATGTGGTCACCGCCTATGTGAATCGCGGTTACTTGTTGAACGACCTTCATCGACCAGTGGCGGCCGCCGCTGACTTCGAGTCGGCGCTCAAACGGGAGCCTGGTAATGGCGAAGCGCACCTGGGCCTCGCTTTTGCCAACCTCGACCTGCACAAGCCGCAAAGGGCCTTGCGCGAAGCGGAGCTTGCTGAGAGAGCGCTAGGAGACTCAAGAGATATTCACGTGATTCGTGCCACCGCCTATGGGCGGGAAGAAATGCTGGAGAAAGCCGTATACGAGTATAGGGCTGCCTTGAAGTTCACTCCCAACGATGGCGCTCTTTACCTCGGAATCGCAAATGCGCTCTTTGCGGAGCGGCGTTACCACGAGGCGATCGACGAACTGCAGACTGCCGAGAGGCTCTCCCCTGGCGATCCGTTTGTCGATTCATTGATGGCTCGTTCTTTCGCGAACCTCGATGATCGCGAACAGACACTGCGGTACGTGCAGCTTGCTGACCGGGATATCGATCCATCTTCATCCACGGCAAAGCGCTCGATGGCAGCGGAGAGTGAAATCTACACCTTCACCGGAGAGGCGCTCAGCACCATAGGCGACCGCACATCCGCTATGGAGCGTTTTCAAAAGGCGCTCGCTGCGCCGGGAAGCGACCGGGTTAGCGTGCGCATGGCGATCGCTCAACTGATGGCACAGCAAGGCCATTCCGAGGACGCGCAACGGCAAATTGTCCTGGCTCTTATGGAGGCTCAGGCAAGAGAGACGGCGCCACCCACCGGTAATCAATTCATCGCGGCCGCGGACGTATTGCGCGTGATGCATGAGTATCAACTATCGCAGACGTATCTCCTGCGGGCCAAGGACGCCGGTGCTCCGGATGCAGAAGTGAGGATCGGGCAGGTTAACAACTACCTTGCGTTGGGCGACACGGCCAGGGCTCAGGCGGAACTATCGGCGGTAGAAGCAACCGCGGGTAGTTCTCCCGATTACCAGTATCTTCTCGCTCAAGCCAATGTCCTTCGCCAGCAACACCGTGGCGCCCAGGCGCTTACCTCGTTCGCCCGTGCTTCCAGTGCGAATGGTGACAACCAAACTGCCGAACAGGAAATGCTCCAGGCGGGCGCCGATGAAGGGCTGAGGGTCACTCCAACCCTGAGCCTGCTTTCCGACATATCGGTGGAACCCATCTTCGAAGATACGACAGTATATGTTCTGGACTCCAAGCTGGACGCAGCATTCCCAGTACCACTTAGCGATACCGCTCATCTTCCACCACCACGTTCCTCCCTCGAGACTCAGTGGACAAATGCATACCATCTCCACCTTAACCATTTGCCCACTGCCGGCGGCTTCTTCCAGGTGCGCAACTCTAACGGACAGATATCGGTTCCCGGCACCAACTCGATTGTGAGCCGCAATACAACCGACTACACGTTGAGTGTCGGACTTACTCCAACAGTAAGTCTCGGAAGAAACGCATTGACGTTCAATAGTGGCGTCCAAGGTACCGTCCGCCGCGATTCGCAGTCTCCGGTGGCTATGAACCAGAACCTATATCGGGTGTTTACGTATATGTCCACGAGTTCCTTCTTCAATGCGGTCGCGGTGAGTGGATACGTCATCAGAGAGGGTGGCCCATTCACAGAAAGCAGCCAGCATTCACAGGCTCTGAGCGCCGCGCTCGACTTTCGAGTCGGAGCGCCGTGGGGAAAGTCCGCTCTGGTAACAGGATGGGGAGTCAACGATGAGAAAATGTCACCGGTGAAATACGAAGGGTACTTCACATCTTCTTACCTGGGATTGGAGCACCGCTTTTCACCGCACCTGAACGTTAAAGCTGTAGTAGAAGACCTGCGGGCATGGCGCGTTGTGGGAACAAACTCCGGAATTGCGCAGAACCTTCGCCCAGCGGGAACCGTCGATTTCACACCCAAGCCGAACTGGAGTGTCAAGGCGTCCACGGCCTACTCCAGCACCAGAAGCTTTCACGTCTACGATGCAATCCAGAATGGCTTCTCTGTCTCCTACGCGATGCCCTTCCGCCGCAAATTCCATGACGACTCGGGAACAGTTGTCCTGCAGTATCCGATTCGATTCTCGGCAGGATTTCAAGAGGAAACCTTCTTCAACTTCTCGGGAGTTAAAAACCAGCAATTCAGGCCCTATGTGCACATCAGTCTTTTCTAAAGGCGGTATTCGATGAAAATCTGTTTAGTGGCCGCCTTCCCTCCAAGCGGACGCCAGTTGAACGAGTACGCGTTCCACATCGCGCGGGAGTTGCAGCGTAATCCCGATGTCGAATTGACAATTCTCGCAGATGAACTCGCCGACTATGGGTTCGCAACCGACCAGAATGGTGAAACCCTCGATGCGGGTCAACAACCTGAGTTGCCGGGTTTCAACGTGATCCGTTGCTGGAAGTTTGGCGGCTTGATGAATTCCCTCAGGTTGCTCAGAACCATTCGGAAGTTGAAGCCCGATGTGGTTTGGTACAACCTCGTCTTCTCCAGCTTCGGAACTCCCGAGACACCGGTTGCAGCATTTGCCGGGCTCTCGGCGCCTGCTCTGACAAGCGCTGCCGGGTTCTTTACGCATATCACTCTGCATCACATTATTGAACATGTCGATTTTGCCACTGCTGGCGTGCGACAGTTGAAACTGTTTCGAATGGGTACCGATATGGCAACCCGGGCATTACTCAAGGCGGATTCGGTTTCTGTTCTGCTGCCCGGCTATCGCCGCACCTTAATGAAGAAGTACGCCGCCGAAAATGTTCTCTTGGCAACACATGGGACATTTGCATCCGTTCCCAACCCGCCCGATTTCACCAAACGCGGCGATCCGGATCTGCGCCTTCTCGCGATCGGACACTGGGGAACCTACAAACGGTTGGAGACCCTGATGGAAGCCTTTCCGGAGGTCCTGAAGAAGGTCCCAAATGCCAGGCTAATTGTTGCAGGCGCAAACCATCATACAAAAGCCGGATATTGGGAATCTGTGCGCGCGGCACAACCTGCGCACTTGCCGATTGAGTTCCGTGGGTATGTAGCGGAAGACGCAATTCCCGAGCTGTTTCGAACAACGTCAGTCCTTGTGTTGCCGTATGACTCCGCCACGGGATCGAGCGGTCCGGCCCATCAGGCGTGCGAGTACGCTGTCCCCATTGTGTGCGCAGACATCGCCGATCTTCGCGAAATGGGAGCCAATGAGGATATGGCTGTCAGTTTCTACAAGATAGGAAGCGCTGCCGACCTCGCCGAGCAGATCATTGCCATCCTGCAGTCTCCAGAGATTCAAGTTCGCATGGCAGAACAGAACTTTGCAGCAGGAATCCGTATGACCATGGCAAGCGTTGTGGGGAACTACCTTCGCTGGTTTGAACTGAATCAATGCAAAAGAGCGTTGCGCAATAACAGATTGCTCTCATGGGCCCGCCGTAGTTGGCCGTTTGCCCTCTCTGCACGCACCGGTAAGATGCCGCCGCCTTGGATGCTGCCCCCGCGCTCATTACCACAAGGGAGGGAAGCCACTGATGGCAACGAATGGTTGGAGGTGGCAGCAGACGGTGTTCACTCGATAGATCCAGCAGATGCCCTCCCCTGGAATGAATCCGCGCCCTTACGGACCAATTCCAAGCTGACAAGTGTTAATCGAGCCTCGATGCTTGAAGGAGATGATTATGGAAAATCGTGAAGGTTGCGGCCCTGGAACGTCTGCACAAGTTGTTGCGACGAAGTGTGCGTCAACTTGCCATGCTGGTTATGGGACGATTCACGATCACACGAATACAGAGAACAGCAGTTCGATTACCCCGAGCATTCTCATCGTCTTCAGGAAGGCACTCTTCATTGTTTCGTTAGCAGCCAGCATACCCCTAGGCCTCCTGCCTACTGGATGTGGTGGCAAGTTCACAGGCAATTCGAATCCGATTCCCGCGGTAAGCATAACCGCCTCCCCCGTATCAATCTCCTCAGGCGGTTCCTCTGCCTTGACCGTGACCGCGTCAAATGCGACCCAAGTGACAGTGACTGGAACCGATGGCAGTTCATATACCATGCAGGCGAGCGGGGGAACGCAGGCAATCACTCCGACCACGACCACGACTTACACTGCGGTAGCTAACGGTGCAGGTGGTAACGCATCGGCAAGCACGACCGTGACAGTGACAGCGAACCCCGCTCCGACGGTGAGCATCGTCGCCAACCCGACATCGATTGCCTCCGGGAAATCGTCCAATCTCATCGTAGTTGCCACGAATTCCACTCAGGTGACGGTGAATGGAACCGACGGCAGCTCATACACCATGCAGCCAAGCGGCGGAACGCAGACGGTGACCCCGACAGTGACCACCACCTACACAGCCAACACAACCGGGGCAGGCGGCAAAGCCTCGGCGAGCGTCACCGTGACAGTGATAGCCAACCCCGCTCCGACCGTGAGCATCAGCGCCAACCCCACCTCCGTTATCTTCGGAAGCTCATCGACTCTGACTGTCGCTGCAACCAATGCGACTCTGGTGACCGTCACAGGAACGGATGGAAGCTCGTATACCTTGCAGGCAACGGGGGGGACGCAGGCGGTGAGCCCGAATGCGACGACAACTTACACCGCGGCCGCAACTGGCCCTGGAGGAAATGCCTCGGCTAATGTTACTGTGACGGAGCTTCCGGCCGGAAGCCTTCAGAGCATCGAGCATGTAATCTTCATGCAGCAGGAGAACCATTCGTTCGATAATTATTTTGGAATGCTCAATCCTTACCGGAAGACGAATGGCTGGAATATCGGCGACGACGGGAAGGATTACGAAGTGGATGGCATCGACGACAAACTTGCCAAGATCAGCAACATCGACGATGAAGGTACATCCTTCTCGCTCTATAAGTTCACCAGCACCTGCGTCGACGACATGACCTCCGATTGGCTGGCAAGCTACGGCGACGTCAATCGCTATGATTTTCTAACCACTCGTCCGATTCTCATGGATGGGTTTGTTCACAATGCCGAAGGCTTTGCCAAGAGCTGCGCGCCGGCTGGTTCTGCCGGCACATGTTCCGGCGACTTCACCGCGGAGAGTCTCACCGGTAAGCGCGCCATGGGGTATTACGACCAAGGCTTCCTCAACTACTACTACTTCATGGCCTCTCAGTTCGCGGTATCCGATCGCTGGTTCTCGCCGGTCGCAACCAAGAGTATTGGCAATCGCATTGCGACCTTTACCGGGGGCACGACCCAGGGCCTCGTCAAGGACCCCGGGGGCGATGACTGGCTTCCTCAACTCGATATCCCGAACATCTTCCAGGAACTCGATCAGGCGAATGTAACCTGGAAGATCTACTACACCGTCACGCAGGGCTTTTGCCTCGATGACGATGACTGCGTAGGGGGCGCAAACGCGGCATATCCAGCGACAGACTTCTCTAACCTGACCTACTCGTATCAGTATCTGTATGACAATCCAACCGGTGCAAAATGTGCGGGTTCTACCCAACCCTCGAGCGCAGTTGGCGACAAACCAAATTCCTTCTGTATCGACACGAATCACGTTGCCCCGATCAGCACTTACTTCAGCGATCTAACCAACGGCACGCTTCCCAGTTTTGCTTTCATTGAGGCAGGATACGGCAACAACGACGAACATCCAGGCTCCGGCCAATCGATCCTAGAGGGACAGACACAAGTTGCCAGTGTTGTGAATTCCTTCATGGCCAGTTCATCCTGGAACAATTCCGTGTTCTTTTTCAGCTACGACGAGGGTGGAGGGCCATACGACCACGTTCCCCCGGTGCCCGGTCACTCCAACGACTATACCGATGCTTCCCTTGGGACGATACCGGATATCTCGCAGATCGCGGTGAATCCCGACGGCTACAACCCCTGCGTGCCTGCCACTCCCGGAACGGCGACGCTGCATTGCGACGTGGGAACAACCGACCCTGGGGCTAACCCGGCCGACGCCGCGGCAGTTCAGGGCTTTGCCGCGCAACTTGGCTTCCGCTTGCCCAATATCATCATCTCGCCCTTTACCCGCCGGCATTATGTTTCACACACGCCGATGGATCACACGGCAATCATCAAGTTCGTCGAGAACCGCTTCATCGGACCCGCGGCCCATTTGACGCCGCGCGACGCCGCGCAGCCTAACCTGTTGGAGTTTTTCGACTTCAATCGTGTCCCATGGGCCACCCCACCGGCGCCGCCGATTCCGGTGACAGCCAGCTCATTTGCGACCGATCCGTGCACTCCCACGAAAACCGGGCCATGAGACCGGCGTCCGCGAAAGACCGGCTGGTGGCTTTGGCTTGATGGGTTATGAGTCGTGATACTTGGTATCCGCTGAAGCTCTGCCGATCTGCCAATAACGGACGGCTGGTTGCCGCGCAACGAAACTCAGTGCTGTTCCCGGTTCAACCATCCATCGTGCCGGGCTCTCGCTCTTGCGATGTCAATTCGGAAGAAACTACTTCATACGGCCGCATCATGTCCTTATCACAATGTTCCAGCAACTGGGATTGAAAGGCATAGCGGCCGGAATAGCCTTCGAACCGAACCATGATCGTAAGCACCTCTCGTGGGCGTACGACTGCTGTATCCTTCCATCCGGCCTCGTTTGCCGCAGGGGGGCGCGGTGTTCCCACGAGTGTCAGTGTGCCATTGCGAAGAGTGATGGGATCGAATCCTTGGCGTTGCAGAATCTGAAACTGCACCAGATGCAAATGCATGGGATGCGCGTATTCCGTATTGTTGATGAATCGCCACTTCTCAATAGAGTCGAGCTTTACAACTTCTGTGACGGGGTCTTCGTGTCCCTTGCCATTGATTCGTTCTCCCATTGAACGCCCTTGAGCATTGATTCCCTCGGCCAGAACGAAATCCCGCGTCAAGACAGAGGCTGCCTCATCCATCCTGGGGAGGAAGCGAGCTGCTGGAATGCTGAAGGATGCTCGATTGGCCGAGAGCGGAAGGGTCACACGAAACTGCATCAACTCATTCAATGGTTGGTGGTGTGGCTTTACCACACCCCATCCTGGAAATGGAGCCGACGCGTTGTTGGACAAGGTGACCGTCTTGCCTTCGAGGCCAAAGAAATCGACAATCAAGTCAGCGCGTTCCGCCGGTCCTAAGAGTAATCGGTCGAATGCAGACGGTTTTGCAAGAAATCCGCCGTCTGTTCCGATCTGGTAAAACTGAACCAGCGCTGGTATGTCTGTTGGGAGTTTAGAAAGATTGAAAAGAAGGCTGAAGAATCTGGAGTTCGCGCCGTTTAACACCCGCAAGCGATAGCGGCGCGGTTCGACCTGCAGATATGGGTAGATGGCGCCGTTGACCACCGGAAGGTCGCCGTATAACTCCGGTGCCCAAAGCCCAGGAGGAGGTCTCTGCCCGTCGTCGAACGTCGGAGAATAGACCAGTTGTCCATCCTCGTCCAGTGTGCGATCCTGCAGCAGAAGTGGAACCTCGTAATTCCCCGATGGCAAGTCCATGCGGCGCTCTTCTTCGTCTCGCAGAAGAAAGAAGCCCGCCAGCCCGGCATATACATTCAACCGCGTTATCCCCACAGCTTGATCGTGATACCAGAGAGTTGCAGCCCGCTGACTGTTTGGATAAACATAAAGAGCTGAATCCCCAGGCGTGATCCACTTCTCAGGCAGCCCGTCGCTTGCCGGCCGAGTGCAAGCACCGTGAACATGGGCTACGGTTCGGACTGCGGGGATCGCAGACGCCGCGCCGGGAATGTGCGGATCGATCGGAAACAGATGACGGGAAGGTAAACGGTTCTCCCACTGGACTTCGATAGGTCTGCCTTGCTGAGCCTCGATGGTGGGGCCGGGATATTGCCCTTCGTATCCCCACAGTCTCGTGGGCGGGAGTTGCGAATGTATCTGCTGTGCAAACTCCAACATGCGGATGCGATATTGAACCCGGCCCTCGTCCGTACTTTGCGGCATCAATCGCTCCGGGATCGGCAGCGGATCGATAAAGCGATCGAGCGATCCAGGCCGGCGATACGCTGTTTTGGAGTCGGCACGGCTTATCGAATCGTTAGTGACGACATGCGCGAAGGCCAAGCCCGGCGCGGATGCGATGCAGAGCTTCAGAAACTCACGCCTCTTTGTAAGATTCATTTCGCCTCAAAGAGAGCCGCGCGCCACTTCACCATGGGAGCGCCCGCTTAGGTCTTGCTTTCGATACCCGGCTCTTGCGAGGGATCTTCTTCAACGCCAGATCGTTCTGAACGCACGGGAATCCCACTGATAAGGCCTTGATAGTTCGTGAGGCGCTTGCCGAGGATCACCACGCCTTTCGAGGTGATTTCATACTCGCGAATATCCTTGGCGTGATTCCCGCCGCGCATCTTGATTA
>CAZLZA010000078.1:0-21956 GCA_964563875.1 uncultured Acidobacteriaceae bacterium | reverse complement strand
TGAATCGCGATGAGCGCGATGAAGAGTACGAAGCCGACCACGTAGTTGCCGCCGACGACAAACTGTCCGAAGGCTGCGATCACGTTACCGGCCGCGGCGATACCTTCATTGCCGTGGAGCAGGATGCGGCGCGAGCTGGCGATGTTGAGCGCTAACCGGAAGAGCGTGAGCAGCAGCAAGAGGCTGGGAAAGACGGAGAATTGTACTGGGCGAAGAATGCTGACCGCCGAGAGCAGGACGATCACCGAGGCGGTAATACTCATGGCCAGCAGGAGGTCGAGAAGAAAGCTGGGCATGGGCACCAGCATGACGAAGACCACCGAAACGGCGAGGGCGGGAACGATCCAATCGAAGTTGGCGTTCTTTAGAAAACCGGGCTTGCTGGCTTCGGCCATCAGGAATTCCTCCGCGCCTGTTGCTGCGCGTTCATGCGGAAGATGTAGGCGAGGATTTCGGCGACGGCGGCATAGAGTTTTTCAGGGATCGCCTGGCCGACCTCGACGGTGCGATAGAGGCTCTGGGCGAGCGGCGGATTCTCGATGATGGGAATGCCCTCCCAGCGCGCGATTTCTTTGATCTGCTGGGCGAGCAGGTTCTGGCCCTTGGCGACGACGGTGGGCGCGGCCATTTCGTCGCGATACTCCAGGGCGACGGCAAAGTGGGTGGGGTTGGCGATGACGACGGTGGCGTTCTTGGCGGCCTGCAGCATGCGTCGGCGGCGGGCTTGGCGCTGCAGGCGGCGAATGCGCCCCTTGGTGGCGGGATTACCGTCGTTCTGCTTGAGCTCTTCGCGGATCTCTTGCTTGCTCATGCGGAGGTCGCCTTCGAATTTCTGGCGCATGGCGATGTAATCGATGACCGACCAGGCCAGCAGGACGAGCGACGACTTCCAGAAGATCTCAAAGACGATATTGAAGAGGTGGGACGAAATCTGGCGTGGCGATGCCCACAGGCCCAGGCCTAGAGTCGGCCACTCGCGGCGGAAGATATTGATCGCGATGAAGAGAATGGCGGAGCTGGGAACGAGAGCCTTCAAGACTTGTACGAGGGTGGTGATGCTGAAGATCTGAGCGAGTCTTTTGGCCGGATTGATTCGGTTGATGTCCGGGGCGAGAAGTTTGGGAGCGAAGACGATTCCGCCCTGCGCCAAGGAGACGAGGGCAGCGACGCCCCAGGCGGCAGCCAGTGGCTTCCAGGTCCAGAGGAAGACCAGTTGGGCGGTCCAGGGGAACAGTGGGGTGGCGATGGAGAGTTCGTTGCGCACGGCATGGTCAAGCACGGCGCGGAAGAACTGGCGCCAGAGCATGAGCGCGGCGGGACCTTGGGCGACCAGAACGCTGATGCCAGCAAGCATGGCGGCGGTGGCGCTGAGTTCGCGCGAGCGGGCGACCTGGCCGTCTTCGTGAGCCTTCTTGCGGCGATGCTCGGTTGCTTTCTCGCTTTTGTTGTCGTCAGCCACGGTTGAATTCCTAAGTAGTCAGGTGCAGGGTTTGCTCGCTCCAGCGAATGGCATTGGCGAACTGGAGCGAGAAGAAGCGCGGCCAGGCCGTCATGGTCGCGACTAATACGAGCATTCCTAAAACCGATTTAACCGAGATGCCGATAAACAGTACGGGTAGTTGCGGCGACGCTTTCCCGATAAAGGCCAACACAAAATCTGCAATCACCGTGGCGATGAGCGCAGGCGCGGCGATCTGCAAGCCGAGAACCCAGATGGCGGCAGCGGTATGCAATAGGTTCGCGACGCGTCCGGCGCTGAGAATGAAGTGTCCGGCGGGAAGGTAGTAGAAGCTGGAAACCAGGGCGCGCAATATCCAGTGGTGGACATCGAGGGCGAAGAAGATGAGCAGGACGATGGTTTGGTAGAAGATCGAGAGGACGGCGGAATCGGCCTGGGATTGCGGGTCAATCATGGTGGCCAGGGAGAAACCCATTTGCATGCCAAGGATCTGTCCGGCGAACTGCGCCGCATCAAAGATGAAGCTGAGCAAGAGCCCGACGATGATTCCGATCAGGAGTTCATTGAGCGCAATGCCAGTCCACTCGAGAGGTGAGACATGCATCGGCGGAACCGGTACTACGGGCCAGAGAAGCACGACGAGAACCACCACGAACGCTGCCTTGGTACGCGCGGGGACGGCGTTGTTGCTGAGGCCGGGAGCAAACAGCAGGAGTCCGCTGACCCGTAGTCCGATGAAGACGGCGGCGGCCAGAATGGATTCGAGCGTGGGCGGCTGAATCATGGCGGCGTTCATGGCGGCGTTCATTGCAACAAGGGCCTGAAATCGGAGAACAGGTGAATGGTGAAGGCGGCCAGATGACGCAGCATCCAGGGCAGAAGGTACATGGCGCTCAACGCGGTGGCGAGCAGTCGCGGAACGGTTGACACCGTCTGGTCCTGAATGCTGGTGAGGACCTGGAGGATGTTGATGACGATTGAGACCACGGTCGCAATGCCAAGCAGGGGAAGTGCCGCCAGAATGGCGTATTCAAGGGTGGTGCGTCCGAGTTGAATTACCTGTTCGAGAGGCATGAGGTCACCGAAAGTCAAGCATCGTTATCCGAAACTGCGCGACGTTATCCGAAACTACGCATAAGGGAGCCGACGAGAAGGTTCCATCCATCGACCATGACGAAAAGGAGAAGCTTGAGCGGCGTGGAGATCACCACTGGCGGAAGCTGCATCATGCCGACCGAGGTGGTGATGGAGGCCACAACCATGTCAATGACCAGGAACGGAAGAAAGAGCACGGCGCCGATCTGAAAGCCTGCCTTCAGTTCGGAGAGGATGTAGGCGGGCATGACAATGCGCATGGAGAGATCTTCCGGACGCTGCGGGCGCGGTTCCTTGGCGAGTTCGAGAAAGAGCGCAACATCCTTCTGGCGGACATAGTGGAGCATGAAGGTCTTGAGTGGCCGTGAGCCAATATCAACGGCGGCCATCGGGGTGATTCGCCCCGCCTCCAGGGGAACGATGGCCTGCCGTTGAATGGCCGCGCCGACTGGCTGCATGAGAAAGAATGTCAGTACCAGAGCCAAGCCGATCAGGGTTTGATTGGTGGGGGTGCTCTGAGTGCCGAGCGCCTGACGAAGAAAATGGAAGACGATGAGCAGGCGCACAAATGGCGTCATCGACAACATCAGCGCGGGGATCAGGGTGAGAAGGGTCAGCAGGACAAGAATCGTCCAGGGGGCTTGGCCGGCGCCGAGATTCACCAGCGGAGCCGCCGGGGCAGCGATCTGCGGGACAGCCGGGACAATCGGGACCACCGGCACCGGATCGGCGAAGGCGGCCGAGGCCGCCAGCAGCAGGATGCAGGCCAGGCTCAGCAGCCGCTTCATGCACTCTCCTGACCGAGGGGGCGAGAGGCAATGGCCGGGGTGGTGTGCGGGGTGATCTCCGCCAGGAGTGCGACCGAGGTGGCCGCGCTACCGATCAGGAATCGCTGTTTACCAACCCGCACGATCGCGACAAAGCGCTTCTCGCCGAGCTGCTGAATTTCCAATAGCTGGAGCTTGCGCCGGGTGGTGCGGCGACGGAAGAAACGCTTGGTGAGGCGCTGGATCGCTTGCCCCAACCAGGCACGAATACGAATGCCTGGGCCGGGGCTCGGCGAAGGCTTGGATACCTTGAAGCGCCGCGTTACGGTGATGCGCCGGTTCGAGACAGGGCTGCGGGCGATGTTTATGGAGCTGCTCTGGCGAGTTTTTCTGCTGGCTGGATTGCGTTTGCTCATGCGATTTGGGTGAGGCGTGCGGCGAGATGGTCGTCGATGACTTCGAATTCGGTCCAGCCAATCAGCTTTCCGTTCACGTGCAAGGGAACATCGGACCCTTGCAGCCAGTGGGTGTCGATCACGTCATTGCAAGAAAGCCGCAGCAGCGCAGCGATGGTAAAGCCGGGTACCGGGATCTCCAGTGAGAGTTGGCAGGGAAGGAGTTGAAACGCGCTCCAGTTCTTCGGAAGCGACGGTGCGTTGCTGTCGACGATGGTGAGAGCGGTGCTTTCTTCGGTTTCGTTCATACGCCCTGCGTGCGTGATAGGAATGTGCGTGATGCATGGTAAGCACGTGCAATCCGCAGACCGAAGCGGAGGGGTGTTGGTGAAAAGACTCTTAGATAGAGCGGGAAGAAGTGGCCTCGCGCTGGAGTGCGAGGCCATAGCTGGAGGGGGCGTTAGCGAATCAGCGAATCAGATTGATGGTGTCCTGGGCGATCTGGTCGAAGGTGGTGACCGACTTGGCGTTCGCCTGGAAGCCGCGCTCGGCGATGATGAGATTAGAAAACTCCGTCGACATATCGGCGTTGGAAAGCTCCAGCGAGCCGCCTGTAAGGGAGCCGAGGGAGCTGGTTCCCGGAGTGCCGATCACTGCCGAACCGGAGGAGATGGTGGCCGCGAAGTTGCTATCGCCCTGTTTGGTGAGACCTTGGAGATTGGCAAAGTTGGCGAGCGCAACCTGGCCGAGAATCTGGGAGCCGTTGGTAAACGCACCCGTAATAGTGCCGTCGGAGCCGATGGAAAAACCGGTCAAGGTGCCACTGGTGTTTCCGTTCTGGCTGATGCAGTTGGTGGCGCTGGCTCCGGAGACCTGGGTGATGACGCCCTGGCCGGAGGCGTTGGTCAGATTCCAATTGAGCGCGAGACTGCTTCCATCCGCGAGACTTGCGACGTTTATGGCGACGGGAGTGGTGCTGGACAGGTTGCCGCTGCTGTCGAAGCTGAGATTGCCGGTGGCAACGGTGGTGCTAGTGCCAACCCCGCCTTTGATGTCGCTGCTGGGCAGGGTCGCGGTGTAACTCCAACCGGAACCGGGGCCGGGGGTGGAAAGACCGGTGTAAGTGAAATCGACGTTGAGCACGTGCGAGGTGCCGAGCGAATCGTACACCGTGACGCTGGTGTTGTAGGAGTCTCCGACGTTGGCATTGGCGCTGAGGTTTGCTTGAATCGAGAAGTCGGTGGTGGCACTGGGCGGACTGGTCATGCCGATTGGCAACTGAATCGGCGTGAGCCCGCCGTTGGTATTTACCGCGCCGTTAGTGGCGGGATAGCCCATGACTTGGTAGCCGTCGGCGGTGATCAGATTGCCGTTGGAGTCCTGGGTGAAAGCGCCGCTGCGGGTGTAGCAGGTGTTGCTGCCGTTCTGCACGACGAAGAATCCGTTGCCGGTGATGGCGACATCCGTATTGACTCCGGTGCTCTGGACACTGCCGCCGCTGAAATTGGTATCGATCGAAGCGACCGAGGTCCCCGAGCCGACTTGGAGTTGATCGCCCGAGCCGTTGCTGCCAAGCAGGTTGTAGAACATATCCTGGAAGTTGACAGTGGTGTCCTTGTAGCCGGTGGTGTTGAGGTTGGCCAGATTGTTGGAGATGGTGGCAAGGGCGGTGTCACTGGCGTTCAGTCCGGAGAGTGGTATGGAGAAATTTGGCATTAGCTGCCTCCCAAGGTATTTTGTGCAGGCTGGCTGGGACTGGAGGTAACGGCGCTGCTCGGGCTGGTTGCCGGAGCACTGGTTGGCGGAGCGCTGGTTAGGTTATCGGCTGCGCCGCCCGCAGTTTTGCTGACGTCGCTGGTGCTGCTAGTACTGCTAGTGCCGCTGCCTTGCAGAATCGAATAGATGCCGGCGACATCGTTGAGTTGATTGATCTGGACCATCTGGGTCACCATCGTGGTGGGGTCCATGGTCTGGGTCGGATCTTGCGATTGCAACTCGGTTGCCAGTAACTGCATGAACATCGAAGTGTAATCAGTGGCGGTGCTGCTGGCGGCGCTGCTGCCGCCGGTCGAATCGTTGGCGTTGGGGGTTGCCGCGGCTACGGGATAAATACTCATCTTGTGTTCTTCTCCTTGAAGTTAAGCGCGAACGCTGATGCTGGAGTAATCCGGGAGGAAGCCGGCGTTGCTGGCTTCAGTGGTTGCCGAGATTGTGGCTGCGGTGACAAGCGATGCCGTGCCATCGGAGGAATGAGCGGAAGGAGAACCTTGCTGACGTTGCTGTCCGGGGGACTGGCCCTGGGCTTGGGAATTCTGCGCATGCGCATTCAAAGAGCCGAGGATCACATCCCGCGACTTGAGCGCCTGTTCAAGCCCGGTACGCTCGGCCGCGAATACCGGTAACGCATCATGACGGAACGCGGTGAGGTGCGCCGTGGTGACATCATGCGCGGTGACGGCGCGTACATCGACCTTGCCGAGTTCGGGAAGCTGAACACTGATTTTTAGTTCGCTGGTACTGGCAGTTACGCGGAGCTGACCGGAGTCCACTGCGGGTGGTGGATGGGGAATCGCAGCCGCCGGAACTTGCGCCGGCGGAGGAGTTGAGGCCGGGGCAGAGTTTGGCGATGGTCCGGCGAAAGCTGCCGATTGGGCTGCCATGGATTGGGTTGCCGCTGGCGCCCCGGATGTGACGTCTGGAGTGATTGCGGCTGCCACCCAGGTGGGTTGCCCGGCGGCGGACTGGAATCCGGAGGGATGCACGCTGACGGCCGACGCGGCGCTGATGAGGCTGGCGTCGCGATCGCTGGATGCGTCGCTTTTCGGTTGCGTGTCTGGCGTGGCCGATGAACTCAAAGACGCCATCTGCGATCCAGTGCGAGCGGAGTGTGGTGCTTGGCTGAATGTGAGTTCGGCGCTGCTGCGGAGCACGGATTGATTGGTAACCGAACTGCCGGCCACGATGTTTTCCCGCGCTGCCGTGCGAGTGCTGGGAGTGCGCCGGTCAGCCGTTGCATCGTCGGGGGTGTCCGTAACCGAACTGCCGGCGCTATCGGCTTTGCCAAAAGAAATTGCGGGTTGCGGCTTGGCCTTGGACTTTGCCGAAGGCGTATTGGAGGCGGACGCTGCGGCGGTGGAAGATGCCGTACGCATCGTGGGCTCCGGCACAAGGGCGGGAGCAGTGGCGGAAATTGCGCACGTAGCCGTCGGACGACCGCCGCTGGCCGCAACGGAGAATGCATCTGTGGTGTGGCCGATGGTTGCGGCGGTTGCGGCGCGGCGACGGATCACGTCAGTTGATGCGACGATTGCCGCCGGTTCAATTGGTGCAACCATGGCTGCGGGTTCAAGGGTGAAGTTGTCCGATGGTTGCGGGCTGGCGGATTGCTGAGCCTTGGCGGTCACGAGAAGCGCGTTGGAGAACGCGCTCGAGTCAGGGGTTGAAGGGACGACGGCCGGAACAGCGATCGGGTTCGCGGCGGATTTTGTGCGCGCTTTTGCCGTCCCCGGAGTCCCGGTGTCACCTGCTTCTTTTGTGTCCTGGTTCGGGCCGATAGAGTTCTTGCCGACCGTGTCTTCTTGCTTGATCTTGGCGCTGGGCGAAACATTGGTTGCGCCGGACTGCGGGGGGGGCGCCGTGAGGCCGGCGAGCAGATTGGCTTCGGCCGAACCAGCGGCCGAGCTACGGTTTGTGCCCGCGATGGCGGCGGATGTGGCGGCGGGCGTGGCGGGGGAGAAATCGCGAAAGGCTGTTGTCAGGGCTTGGGCGGGCACGACGTCTGCGCGGGCGGAAGCAGTCGCATTCGCAGGTGGCGCAGCGGTCTGGGGCGCATCGGCATTGGCACTGGAGCCGTTACCGGAGGCGGCGGCGGGACGCAGTTGTTGCAAGACCTGATGAAAATCGGAGCAGTCGGCAGCAGCACCGGGGTTGGCAATTGCCGGTGACGGGAACGAGGCTGCGGCGGGTATCGGCGAGGTATTCATGCCCCATGAGTCAATGCACTTCGGCGGCCAACCACGCAGCTTGCGGGTTAAATTCCTGTCATGGATTCAGTTCGGGATTCGTGCTGGGCGGGCGTTGCGCGGCGGCGTTGCGGGCGTGGATTAGTTTGGCGAGAAACATTTCATCCAGCGCGGATTGGTCGCGGCGGGATTGCTCGGCCTGGAACTGGCGAAGCGCATTCTCCCGCAAAGTGCTTACGGTCTTTCGTTCGCGCCGGGCATCCAGATAGCTGGCGCGGAGTTCAGCGGCGCGTTGTTCTTCCTCCTGCGTCTGGCGCTGGCCGAGGGTGATCGCCGCCGCAGTCTGGCGCAGAACGGATTCGATGAATTGCACTTCGGCGGCGGGAAGTAATTGGTTGGATGCGCGGGTGGCCGCAGTGTTCTGACTCCATTGGGTGGCTTCGGTCAGGCGGTGCTCAAGGGTGCGAAGACGCATCATCGACTCATCAAGACGCTCACGCGCCTGGCGTTCGAGCAGGCGGCGGATGCGCAGAAGCCCTTCGAGCTGAAAGCTGAATCCCATCACTCGGCCATGGTGAGCAGAGCGGCAATGGTGCGCTCCAGTTGTGGAGTTTCGTCCTTTCGCTGGCGGGCGAAGGCGCGCAGATTTGGCATCACCTGCATGGCGCGGTCGAGATCGGGATCCGAGCCCTTCTGGTAGGCGCCGATGCGAATGAGATCCTCCGAGTGGGCATAGTCGGCGATCATGCGGCGGAGGCGCTGGGCCTTGGCCAGGTGCTCGGGCGAGCACACCGCGGGCATCAGACGGCTGAGACTTTCGAGCAACTCAATGGGCGGGAAGTGACCCTCGGAGGTAAGACGGCGGTCGAGCAGGATGTGGCCGTCAAGCAGCGAGCGCACGGCATCGACGATCGGGTCCATCTGATCATCGCCTTCCATGAGTACGGTGTAGAAGGCGGTGATGGAGCCGGTGCGAAAGTTTCCGGCCCGCTCGACGAGCTGCGACAACAGGGTGAAGACCGAGGGTGTGTAACCCTTGGCAGTGGGCGGTTCTCCGGCGGCGAGTCCAATCTCGCGCTGCGCCATGGCAAAACGGGTAATGGAGTCCAAGACCAGCAGAACGTGCTTGCCACGCGCGGCGAAAAACTCGGCAATCGAGTGCGCGGATTGCGCGGCCCGCAGGCGCAGCAACGGCGACTGGTCGGAGGTGGAGACCACCACAATGGAACGGCGCAGTCCGGCTTCGCCCAGCGCGTCTTCGAGGAACTCGCGCACCTCGCGGCCCCGCTCACCGACGAGCGCCACCACGGTGAGGTCGGCGGAGGTGCCGCGCGCCATCATGCCCATCAGGGTGCTCTTGCCAACCCCACTGCCGCCGAAGATACCGACGCGCTGGCCGCGTCCGCAGGCAAGAAACGCGTCGATGGCACGAACTCCGGTGCCGACGGGGGCTTGGATGGGTTCACGCTCAAAGGGATTGGGCGCGGCGCGGACGACGGGCATGAGATCGCCTCCGGTCAACGGCGCCCCACCGTCGATAGCGTGACCCTGCGCGTTCACCACCCGCCCGATCATGGATTCGCTAACGCTGATGCTGGGGCGAGCGTTCCACGTTGAGATGAGGTCGCCGAAGCGGACTCCGCTGGCTGGATAGAGTGGCATGGAGAGAACGGTGGAGCCGTGAAAGCCAACAACCTGGCCTTCGACTTCGTGGCCGGCATGGTCGCGGATGATGCAGCAATCGCCCAGGGCACAGTGTGGGCCGACGGATTCGACCAGTCCGGCGACGGCCTTGGAGATACGGCCGCTCCAGCGCCGTTGCGGAATCCGCTGGAGCGCCTGGTGGTACCGGTCAAGGTTCATTGCACCCGCGCCGTGGTGGTCTCCGGGGGCGCAGGACGGTGGGAGAGCAGGTCAAAAAAGCCGCGTTCAATTTCCTTTAACTCGCGATCGAAGCTGACCACGGTGGAGCCGAGAACGGTTTCGATACGCACCGCACCGGCGGCCAGCGTTTTGTCGGGAGCGACCTCGACGGGGCGAGACATGGTGGGGGCGGAGGCGTTCCAGTAGCTGAGTGTATCCGGGGAAACGAAGAGGCGCACGCTGGTCGCAGCATCAAGTTGATCGAGTTCGTAGTTGACCAGGCCGGAGAGCAGGCGGGGATCGATCTGGGTTTCGCGATGCAGCAGGCGGCGGGCGATGGCCAGCGCGAGGCTGACGACTTCGCTCTCGGCATGGCGGAAATACTCGTCGCGTTGCTGCGCGAATTGTTCGATGGCGCGCGCGATTTCGGCGCGGACGCGTTGGATTTCCCGCTCTGCATCCTGACGTGCCTGGGCGGTAATGGCGCGGCGCTCGGCTTCGAGGCGAGCGGCGAAGAGCGCTTCTGGATCGGGTTTTGGCTCCGCGGCCCGTGGCTGGACGGCGAACATTCCCGGCCCGGACTCAGGAAATGCGCCCGGCTCGCCGGTCTCGCGGTACTCCAGAGGCGTGTAGGCTGCGGGCTCGACGGGCTCAGACGACGAGTTCATCTTCATTCTCCTGCTTCAGTTGAATCTTGCCCTGGGCTTCGAGTTTGCGCGCTACCGACACACATTCCTGCTGTGCCTTGTTGACATCCTTGGAGCGGACCGGGCCGAGGGTTTCCATGTCATCCTTCAACATGTCTACGGCGCGGGAAGACATGGACTTGAACAAATGATCGCGTAATTGATCGGAGGCACCCTTGAGCGCCTGCGCCAGAGTCTTTTTATCCAACTGGGCAAGCAGTTCGCGAATGCCGACTTCCGGTACGCCGAGCAGATCGTCAAAGGTAAACATGAAATTGCGGATGCTCATCGCCAGCTTGGAATCATCGCGTTCGATGAGTTCGAGGATGACCTTGCCGGAGGCGGGGTCCATGCGGTTGAGCAGGTCGGCGACGCCTTTGAATCCGGCGTAGGCACGGCGGCTCTGTTCGCCGAGGGTCTGGAGGCGGCGGTGCAGTACGACCGACACCTTCTGCGCCATCTCCGGCGAGAACTGCCGCAACTCAGCCAAGCGCTTAACGGCGGCAGCGCGGGTCTCTTCCGAAAGCTTCATCAGCAGCGCCGAGCCCTGCTTGGGATCGAGATGGGCCATGATCAGAGCAATGGTCTGCGGGTGTTCGCCTTGCAGGAACTTGGCGAGCTGCTGGGGATCGGCCTTCTGCAGCGAGTCGAGCTTGCTGGCGCTGACCTCCTGGGCGCGGCTCACCGCTTCCAGCATGGCGCGCGCGCCTTCGGGGCCCAGGGTCTTGATGAGCAGGCGCTCGGCGTACTCAGTGCCGCCTTGCGCAATGTAATCCTGGGTCATGGCCAGATTGCCGTATTCATTCAAGATCGCTTTGGCCTCGGCCGGGTCCACCGTTTCCACCTCGGAGATCTCCTGGGTTATTTTTTGCAACTCGGTTTCGTTGAGATTTTTGAAGATCAGGGTGGCGATCTCCTCGCCCAGCAGGACGAGGAGGATGGCGGCCTTGCGAATCCCTGAGTGCGCAGTTGCAGGAGCAGGACTCATCCTCGTTCACCGTCCTTGATCCAGCTTTGGACGAGGCGCGAGGCGGCGACCGGCTCGTGTTTGACTCGAGTGGCAATGTCATCTTTAAGCCGAGCCAGCTCGGGACGGGCACCGGGAACGCGCTCGGCGAGGTCATTGCCCTCCGGCAGGCTGGCGGCGTCGCCTTTGGCCAGCCGCGCGCGGCTTCTTGGTTGGACCGCATTCAGCGAGCGGATGAGCTGCGCTTTGACCGGGCGCAAGATCAACAGGTAAGTGATGCCGAAGAGTAGCAACAGGCACGCGATGCGTACGTAACTGCTCCAGTCCACCAGCGTGGTGCGTACCTTCTCCAGACGCGTGGGTGGCGGCGGAAGCTCGACCGGCACAACCTGAAAGCTGATGTTTTCGACGGTAAGGATGTCTCCGCGGGTGCTATCGAAGCCCACCGATGCCTTGGCGAGGTCTTCGATACTCTTCAACTCTTCAGGCGATCGTTTCTGGTGCGGGCTGGCTTTGTTGCCGGGATCGTAACTGTCATCGACCAGGACAGCCACGGCGAGGCGTTTGAGCCGTCCGGCGGGCTGGAGGGAATGACGCACCAGTTTGTTGACCGCGTAGGTGCCGTTTTCAGACTTGGATTGCGCCAGATTCTCGCTGCTCGCCGTCTTGGCCGGGGCTCCCCCGCCGGGCACATTGGAGGCGGTTCCGGCCGCACCGCCGGGCTGTGGGCCGCCGTTGATCTCCTCGGAGCGCTGCATGGTGAGGGCCACCGTCTTTTCAGGATCGTAGCTCTCCTCCTGCTCTTCCACCGTGCTCGGGTCAAATTCAGCGTGCACTGTGGCGCGGATATGATCGCCGCCGACGACGGGTTCGAGAGTATGCACCAGACGGTCGGCAAGATTCTCCTCCGCGCTACGCTCCTCGCTGGCCGACTGCGCGGTGGCTCCACTGGAACCGCCGGCTTCGGCATCGACGACGGCGACACTTTGCGGATCTAGCTTGTCCACCGCACTGGAGACCAGACGTTGCACGGCAGTGCGCAGGGCGGCGGAGAGATGGTGGTCCTTGAGTTTGAGGATCACTCCCGCCTTGGCTGGACGGTCCTGTCCTGAGTAGATGGAATCGGGCGGGATCGCCAGATGAACCCGGGCGGCTTCGACATCGCTCATTGCCTGAATGGTGCGCTCAAGCTCGCCTTCCAGGGCACGTTGATAGTTCACCTTGTCGTCAAAATCACTGCTGGCCCAGTTCGTTTTGTCAAAGAGTTCGAAGCCCAGACGGCCGCTGCCGGGCGCACCTTGCGAAGCAATCTCCAAGCGTGCGGCATCTAGCCGGTCGGCTGGAACGAGGACGGATTTGCCGTCCGGCGAAAGCTGGTAACTGATGTTCTTGGCCGCCAGGTGCTGGCCGAGAGACTGGGCGTCGGCCGGCTCCATGTTGGAGTAGACGGCGGTCATCTCCGGCTTAGCCAATAGGTGCACGAAGGTGAACAGGACGACGGCTACGAGCAGGGCGCCTCCGCCGAGCAACATGCGCTGCCGCGCCGTGAGGCCCAATGCGAAGTCGCGCAGTTGATTGAACGCTTGCCCGGAGTTCGTGGAGTCACTCATGGGATGGCCTTAGAACTGGAGCTTGGAAATTTCCTGATAGGCGCTGACAACTTTATTGCGCACCTGCAGCATGAGATCGAAGGCGAGCGAGGCGCGCTCGACCGCCAGGGTGGCAGCATGAACGTCCTGACCATTCCCGGCAAGCAGACCGGTAACCTTTTGCTCGGCGGTGGCCTGAAGGGTGTCTACCTGCTGCACCGCGGAGCTCAGCACGCTGGCAAAATTTCCAGCGGGTGCGGCGCTTCCGGCAAAGGCAGTGCTGGCTGCACTGGCGATGCTGCCCAGTGACGATGGCGTGATGGCCATGACTTCCGTGCTCCTATTTCAAGAGTTCGATGGACTGTTGGATCATTTGCTTGGCGGCTTGAACGGCCGATGCATTCATCTGATAGGCGCGTGCGGCGCCCATGAGGTCGGTCATCTCCAGCACAGGGTTGATGTTCGGGTAGGCGACGAAGCCATCGGCGTCGGCGTCGGGATGCGAAGGCTCATAACGCATGATGGGCGCGGCGGTGTCGGAGACGATCGAGCGCACGGCAACGCCTCCGGCTACTCCGTTGGCGACCGAGCCGCCAGCCGCACTGGCCAGTTGCATGCGAAAGCTGGAAGGCGCCTCGCTCTGAAATACCACTTCCTTACGCTGATAAGGTCCGCCTTCGGCGGTATGCGTGCTCTCGGCGTTGGCCATGTTGCCGGCCACAACCTCGGCACGGGTGCGCTCGGCGCTAAGCCCGGAGGCGCTAATCCCCATCACGCCAAACAAATTCATTGCGCAGCTCCTTCATGAATGGCCTGGTTGAGGCGGTGAATCTCCGACTTCATGAGCGCGATGCCGGTCTGAAATTGCAATTGCGCCTGACCAAGCGCGAGGCCCTCGCGATCCATGTTCACGTTATTGCCGTCAGGACGTTCGCTCAGTCCGGCGACCTCGGTGACACGCGGCGGGGCGGGCTGCTGCTCCTCGCTCATCAGCGAAGTAAGCTGGCTGCGAAAGTCGAGATCGCGGGCGTGATAGCCGGGAGTATCGATGTTGGCGATGTTCTCGGCAATGATGCCGCCGCGATAAGCGGTCGCATCCAGAAAGTGCGAGAGGCGCTGCATCAACGGCGTATCAATCAGATTCATTGCACGCTCCCGCCCTCGGGCGGTGAGTCGAGAGGGATGAAGCCGGTTTCGATTTGCGGCGAGCCGGGACGGAAAGCGCCCTGCAACATGGCGAAGCAGCTCTCATCGCGACACATCAGGTTGGCGAGGTTGCGCACATCGAGAAGCCCGTCGTGGGGCTCCAGCAGAAGACGCCGCAGAGTGGAACGCAATTCGGTGACATTGCCGGGCCAGTCGTATGCGCAGAAGCGGTCGATGAGCGCCTGGGAGCAGCGAATTCTCTCAAAAGGAGAGGCGTTGCGCAGGAATGCTTCCGCGATGGCGCGAATGTCCTCCGGACGCTCGCGCAGAGCCGGGATGTGTATCCGCAGTAACTGTCCGGCAAGATCGGGATGCAGGGCGAGAGGCGCGTGGAGCGCCGGGCCACAAGTCATCAGGAGCTGAATCCCCTCTGGGCGCAGCCGGCAGCGGCACTCATCGAGCAAATGAGCCAGACGGCTCTGCGTTTTGAGCGGGAGAAACTCGGCGTGCAGGAGCAGCAGACCGCCGCCCACGGCGAGCTTGAACTTGCCGGCATGAATGGTGGTGTGAGGGCCGCTGGAAGAGCGCTCGCCGAAAAGCAGCATCTCGGCACCATCGCTTTGAAACATGCGGCAGTCTAAAGTAAACAGGGAACGGGCTCCAGGACTGCGGCGGCACCACGCGCTGCGTGCCAGGAGACGGCGGCCGCTTCCCGGTTCGCCTTCCACCACGAAGTGACGCTCCAGTTCGACGGCGTCGATGGCCTGCATTGCGGCCATTCGCAGCATCGCATTGCAGCCTACGATCTCAGGAATCACTTGCCATTCTTTCATCGAGTGACCTCAGTCAATGGAGTTACCCAGCATCCGGTGTGTGTGCACGAGAGCTGCCAATTACCGTGTGAAGTGTTAAGAACTTTCTGATGGAAAACGAACCGAAGCACAAGGCTTGCGTATGAGTATCTGTTCGGGGGCAATCGATGAGCGGCCGTCGGCGAGCACGAAGGCGCGCTCGATTACGTTGCGCAATTCGCGTACGTTTCCCGGCCATAGGTGCCCGGTAAGTTTCGCTTCGGTGTCGGGACCGAGACTTACCTTCGGGTTACCGGTAAGCCGCTCAATGAAATGGCGCGCCAATAGTGGCACATCCGACAACCGCTCGCGCAGGGGCGGTAGTTCGATGGGGAAAACCGAGAGCCGATAGTAAAGGTCTTCACGGAATGCTCCCTGCTGAATGCGTTTTTCCAGATCGACGTTGGTGGCGGCAATGACCCGGACGTCGAGGCGAAATACATCGCTTGTACCGAGGCGCTGTACCTCTCCGCACTCCAGGAAGCGCAATAGTTTGGACTGGCTGGGGAGCGGTAGTTCGCCGATCTCGTCAAAGAAAATGGTCCCACCCTGGGCTGCATGGATTTTCCCGAGGCGTGACTGCACGGCTCCGGTGAAGGCGCCCCGGGTGTGGCCAAAAAGTTCGGCTTCAATCAGTGCTTCCGGGATCGCTGCGCAGTTGACGGTGACGAACGGTTTGTCCGCCCTCGGGCTGAGCTTATGCACGGCTTCGGCGACCAGTTCCTTGCCGGCACCAGTCTCTCCGGTAATAAGCACGGAGGTGCAGTGCCGGGCAACGACCCGGACCAGCGCGGCGAGTTGCTGCATGGCTTGGCTACTGCCGACCATTCCGGGCAGCGGCATAAAGGCACTGACTGCGGCAGGACATACTGCCGACGGCACAGGTTGAACCGGCCCCAAGCGCGCTGTACTGGCGTTGAACTCCTGAAAGCATCGATAGGGGGCTTCGGCGCGCAGGTCCTCTGGTACTTCGATCTGGCCGCCTTCGCCGTCCAGCAGAACGACATCGGTGCATGGAAACTGACGTTCGATAACTCCGATCAGCTCCTCGCAATTCAGATCAGGAAGCTTGCGGTCCAAGACGACGATACGGGCACCGCGGTGCTCCAGGACACTGAGAGCTTCCGCTCCCGTGCTCGCGTATTGTACGGTGCAAACCTTGCGCAGGTTGTCGCCGAGACGTTTGCGCAGAATCGAGTTCGGCGTGGTGATCAGAATCGATGCAACACTGCATGGATCGGGAATAATGTTACGAAGCGCGGTCATGAGATGTTGGTTGCAACCCCCGGAGTTAAAAGTCGTTGATCCGATGAATGAATTGCTGGGACGTATGAGTAAGTACTGTTCCGGAAGGTTACGGAAGTGCAACCGGAGTCAAAATGAATGCCGCTGCCGCCGGCGAAGCGCATGAGTTTGTGGCCGAGCTTCTGGCGTTGTCCTGGCGGCGTGCCGGGGATCATCTCGAGGAGAAATTCATCTTTGCGGGGGTGCAGGGAAACCAATATCTGGCTACCACCTGCTGCGCCGGCGATCATCTCGTCCAGTAGAACGAAGATTGCCCGCTGCAACAGCGCTGCGTTGCATCGCATGAGGGAGCGCTCGGCATTCAGATGGAGAGCGATGCCGCGGTCTTCGGCAACCGGCGCTAACTCCTCCACACAGCCTTCGAGAAGCCCCTGTCCATCGCAGAGCTGGAGCGGCGATTGCTCGTCGAGGCTGGCGATCTCGCGCAATAAAGCCAGATCCTGCATGAGGCGATCGATAAGCCCGAGGCAGTCCTCAAGGACCAGATGCGAGGCATGCTCGCTGAGGTTTTTGCGGAGACCAAGTTCTACGGTGGCGCGCAGAGCTGTGATGGGCTGCGCTAAGGTGTGGAATGTCTCACTCATGAACTCGCGCTGCGGGTTCATGCGGCCTCTCCGCGCTTATCGCTAAGCTCGTAGCCGACTCCGCGGATGGTGTGAATCAGCCGATAAGGCGTGCCTTCGTCCACCTTCTTGCGAAGGTAATTGATGTAAACGTCAACCACGTTGGTGCAAGTATCAAAGCTGATATTCCAGACATGCTCGATGATCATTGAGCGGGTGATGTGCCGTCCGGCATTGCGCATCAGGTATTCCAGCAGGGAGAACTCCTTGACGGTCAGTTCGATGTTGCGGCCCGCCCGCTGCACCCGGCGTTCGACGCGGTCCAGGTGCAGGTCGCCAACCTCCAAGGTCGCTTCGACCGAAGGTCGGCCGCGGCGCAGCAGAGCGCGCACCCGAGCGGAGAGTTCGGAAAAAGAGAAAGGCTTGTTGAGGCAGTCGTCAGCTCCGCTATCCAGAGCGTCGACGCGGTCCTCGACGCGGGGGCGCGCGGTCAATACGAGGACCGGCATTTGGGGCTTCACCGGGCGCACGCTGCGCAAGACGGAAATGCCGTCCAGTTTGGGAAGGTTCAGATCGAGCACAAGGAGGTCATAGTCAGCATCGGATGCCATGAGTGCGCCCTGTTCTCCATCCAGCGCCACATCCACTGCATAATGTTCTGACTCCAGACCTTTGCGAAGGTACGAGGCTAAGGCTGCGTCATCTTCAATCACCAGAATACGCATTCGTTGAACTCCGATAAGTATTGTTCGGAGCTAACAATGACGCGGCCTGGCTCACTTGTTGAGTAATTCTTTAGTTTTCTGGGTGTTACCAGCGGACGTTACTTCCCGTTCCGAACAAATTCCCATTGTGAGCCTTTTTATCGCGGCCAAAGATTAAGGCTGTGAGTGGGTGCCAGGTGAAAGAAGGCATGAGACTTATGCGGCCTGACGTCCGACTAGGGGCGGAGGGATTAAGGCTGAAGTGACCGGAATTAGTACCGCAGCCCGATTGTGAAAGCTGCATTCGAGTCTTATGCTGACCACACTCGGCGCACAACAAGGCAATGCTGCATTCATGGACTCATCCCGTACGAAGCTACGTAGCAATCCGTCTCTGATACGAAAAGTCCTGAGAGTGGCGCGCCCCTGCTGGCCTCATCTGGCTGGGATCAGCCTGCTGTGTTTGCTTTCGACGCCGATGACGCTGCTAGCGCCGCTGCCGCTGAAGATTGCTGTGGACAGCGTGCTTGGTAACCACGCTCTGCCGGTCTGGCTGCAGCGCCTGCCATGGCCGCCCAGATGGTTGACCGCGGCCAATGGCGGATTGGTGATATGCGCGACACTGCTGGTGGCGATTGCGGTGTTGAACTGTTTGCAGTCCCTGCTAAGCTGGCTGCTTTCCACCTACACGGGCGAGAAGCTGGTCCACGATTTCCGCGGCCAACTGCTCTTTCATGCGCAGCGGTTGAGTTTGTCGGTGCACGACCGCCGCGGCGCCAACGACATTGCCTATCGGATACAGTATGACGCGCCGGCGATCCAGAATCTGTTTCTTCAGGGGATGGTTCCCATTCTCTCTTCGGCATTCACATTTGTTGCGATGCTGGTGGTAACGATGCGAATGAGTTGGCACATTGCATCGATCGCCGCCATCCTTTCGCCGGTGCTGTTTGTACTGGCGCGCAACTCCAGTCGCAGTGTGCGGCAACGCTACGACGAGGTCCGCGAGCTTGATAGTTCGGCGATGCTGGTGTTGCACGAGGCGCTGAGTTGCCTGCGTGCGGTGAAAGCCTTTGGTCAGGAGGCGTACGAAGACGAACTGTTCCGGCGCAAATCGCGCCAGCGAATGGCAGAGCAGGTAAGGCTGGCATCGATCCAGGCAGGATTCCATGTGCTGATCGGATTCTGTGTGGCGATTGCAGCGGCGGTGGCGCTGGTGATGGGCGTAACCGAAGTTCGGCAGCAGACGATGACCGTGGGCGAGTTTCTGCTGGTGATGGCCTACATGGCACAGTTGTACGAGCCGTTGCGCACCATAAGCACGAAAATTCCAGAACTGCAGTCGTCGATGGCCAGTCTGCATCGCGCCTTTGCGCTCTTGGAAGAGACTCCAGAGTTGGAGGATAAGCCGATCACGAGCAAGCCGCTGCGCACTCGCGGCGAGGTGGAATTCCGCAACGTCTCCTTCCAATACACGGCTGGCGGGCGCAGCGTGTTGAACGATATCTCGTTCCACGTTCGTCCCGGAATGCGCGTGGGAGTGGTGGGGCCCAGCGGATCGGGCAAGAGCACTCTGGTGAATTTACTGACGCGCTTCTACGATCCATCGGATGGATCGATCCTGATCGATGGTACCGATCTGCGGGAGTACAACCTGGCTGATCTGCGGCAGCAGTTCTCCATCGTGTTGCAGGAGCCGATGTTGTTTTCGACAACCGTGGCGGGGAACATAGCCTACGCCGATCCGCAAGCTTCGCGGGCGGAAGTGGTGCGCGCATCCAAGCTGGCGAATGCGCACGAATTTATTGAACGCCTGCCCCAAGGTTATGACACCCCGATGGGGGATGGAGCGGCGTCACTTTCCGGCGGAGAGCGCCAGCGTCTGGCGATTGCGCGAGCCTTTCTGAAAAGCACTCCTTTGCTGATCCTTGATGAACCGACCAGCGCGGTGGATCTGCGAACCGAACAACTCATCATGGAGGCGCTGGATAACCTGATGGCCGGACGCACGGCATTCATGATCGCCCACCGGTTGAGCACGCTGGAACGATGCGATGCGGTGCTGGTTCTGCAGAATGGGTCTTTGCAGACGATCACGAGTACCGTGGATGAGGCCAAAAGGCATTTGCTTGCGACCTCTGGACCTCGTTCCGTTGACATGCCAACGCCCGGTCCGGTGCTGGTGCGATATGAGAAATGATCTTTGAGATATTTGGGCCACGCATTGGCTCAGGCTCAGCAACGCTGGCGGCAAGAATCTGTGTACCACGGAGACGGGGGATTGATATTTCCATAATGAGAAGCGTTCCCCGGACAGCTTGTGGCGACGCAGGATAGCTACCAACCCAGCCGTCAATGCCGAGGAGATACCGAACGGGTACCGGCAGGGGGTGAGCGAACTGCTGGCTCCCGACCAGGAGCGGCCATGTTCAGAAAAGGAACTGATTAGGCGAATTGGAAAGGACTTGCGAGACAAATTTTCACCACTGGCAACGGCCGATGACAAGACCCGTGGCCGAACCCCGCGAGTGGGCGACATGCTCGTCGCGGACTATGTCTATCCGGCAGCGGTGAAGGCTGGTGTTGTGAAGGTCGAGAGGGTAAGAATGGCAAAGAGGTCATGTACTTCGACAGGATGGGCGAGAAGGTGACGCGTTCATGAGCGCCGGAGTAAAAATAGGCCACAGCACGCCGCGTGAGCGGGGTGTTGCGGCGGAGTAAAAGTAGTCCGCCGGATTTTGGTTTTGTGAGCTGGTTGCGTTAGCAGCAGAGTTCATGAAACACCGGAGGATGTTCAAGGTGGAGCTTTATGGGCGGGTTCGGCGAGCGGTACTGGTAGAAGGCAGGAGTCAGCGGGCAGTAGCGCGCGAGTTCGGCATTGCGCGTAAGACTATTCAGAAGATGCTGCGCTATTCGGTGCCTCCCGGCTACCAGCGGCAGCAAGCAGTGAAGCGGCCCAAGCTGGGGCCGTGGCTGGGCGTGATCGACGCCATCCTGGAAGAAGACAAGGCGCGGCCTGCCAAACAACGGCACACAGCCACGCGGATCTTCGAGCGGTTAAAAGCAGAGCATGGATTTTCCGGCTGCTACACCATCGTGAAGGACTACGTTCATGCGGCGGAGCTGCGGTCGCGTGAGACTAACGGAGACGAAGATGCGCCATATCGCGACTGCCGTCGCTACCACTGTGCTGCTGTTAACCTCGGTTTCAGCCGGGCAGCAGTACCGGTCTGCCGATTGGAACCAACTCCGAAGGCGCATCCTCACCGACCAATCCTGCAACCTCGGAGGACAGCATGGGGTCGCACCGAACGCAGCCAGGCACACCCGGGTTCCGAGCGTTCCACCGAACCTGGCTGAACGTCAGCAGCGTGTCCGTGAGATCGCCTGTCGTGCCGACGTGGATCCTGCGCTGGCGCTGGCATTGATTCAACACGAGAGCGCCTTCGACGATCCTCTCTAGTGGGCGCAGCCGGGGAGATTGGTCCGGCGCAGATTATGCCGTCTACCGCAGCGCTATACGGACTCGACTTGCAACGCCTCAAAACCGAGTTCGACTACAACGTGGCAGGCGGCATGATGATCCTCAAGGATCACTTATCGCACTTCAATGTGGATAATGCCCTCCGTGCATACAATGGAGGTCCGGCATTTCAACTCTCTCCGTCAAGCGTGCAGCAGAAGGTTCGGCAGTACTCAGCAGCCGTACTCAGCCTAAGAACTTCGAGGTTTGCCTATGCTCGATGCGATACAGCGACGGAACATCGGTGACATAAAGCAACACACGATCGATCGCCGCGTCCATCAGCGCTTCGCTGCACGTCATCGTCGTGCTGCTTGCGCTCGCGCCGCTTCTGCTGCCGTCATCAGCGTCAAAGTCAACCATCGCGCCGAGGCGGATGGTAAACGTTTACCTGCCGCCGTCATCACCAACGCAGCGAACCCCGCCGCAAAGCAGTGTTGATGGCGCGGGTAGGGCGGTCAGAACCGAGATGCGGCACCGCGTATCCAGTCCGAAAGTGAACGCTTCTGCTGTCCTGCTGACGATCGCACCGGACACCAGCCATCAGATGATGCGGGTGTTACGAATGAAGGAGGGTAGCATCGGCTTTGCTGCGTCTGACTCCCCCCGGTTCATCTTTGCCATGTTTTCCGGTACAGACTGGACCCGCACCCACTCGGACCTCGTGCCCATCGACATCTTCTTTTGTGTCCGAATCGCTGAGCCCGAGCTATGGCCCGAGATTCGCTACCTGCTCTCTCGGAATCACATCGATTCTGAAGCTGTCGTGTATGCGCTCTTTCCGCCTGCCTTTCGCTCGAGCATTGACCGGCAACTTGCCGCTGCTTCCTCCAGTCATGGTGGTGCAGCGGTCACCTCGGCGGTCGTTGCGTTTGATTCGTCCACAGCGGGCGTTCGTCTCCAAAATGTAGTGTTCGCGCGGTGAAGTCGTTGCCCCTAACGCCTGTTTATATTGCGGGGTAACTGGCTCGCGCGAGGGCAAGAGCCGGAAGTTGCCGGTTAACAGGAGCAAGATTGGTACCGTGTACCTAGTGTGCTGTCCCGGAAATACGTGAACAAAGGCGTGCAATCTTCTGCAGGA
>CAZLZA010000077.1:0-22476 GCA_964563875.1 uncultured Acidobacteriaceae bacterium | reverse complement strand
GCAGGATGGAGTTGCCGTAACTCTTGGACATCTTGCGGCCATCGGTGCCGGGAAGCTTGGGGGCGGGGGTGAGGAGCGGCTGGGGCTCGGGAAAGACGTAGGTCCAAAGTCCACGGGCATCCCTAACACTCGTCACACGTTGATGCGTGCCTTCTATGCCGGGGGCCAAGTAGTTGTCGGCTTCCTCTTCGCCCATTTCCTCGATAAGTTTATCCCTGCTCGCATATGGCGTTGAATGCGGAGGTCCGCTCTTCGGATAGAAGAAGTTGAAGCGGCGGGCGATTTCGCGGGTGATCTCGACGTGGGCGACCTGGTCCTCGCCGACGGGGACGTAGGAGGCCTGGTACATCAGGATGTCAGAGGTCATGAGCACGGGATAGCCGAGGAATCCGTAGGTGTTGAGATCCTTTTCCTTGAGATTCTCCTTCTGCTCCTTGTAGGTGGGCACGCGTTCGAGCCAGCCCAAGGGAGTCATCATGGAGAGCAGGAGGTGGAGTTCGGCGTGCTGCGGGACGTGCGACTGGATGAAGATGGTCGCTTTCTCCGGATCGAGTCCGGCGGCAAGCCAGTCGAAGACCATTTCGAAGATGTTGGCCTTGACGCGCGAGGTGTCAGCGTAGTCGGTAGTGAGGGCGTGCCAATCGGCGACAAAGAAAAAACAGTCGTAGTCGTTCTGGAGGCGAGTCCAGTTCTGCAAGGCACCGACGTAGTGTCCGATGTGCAGCTTGCCGGTCGGTCTCATGCCGCTCAGTACGCGGCGGTTCACAGCTTGTTTTGCATCTGCCGACATCTATGTCTCTCTCGGGGAAGTCCTTTGGATTGGAGAATCCTTGGGAAAAGTGGGGCTGGGCCGGAAAAATCTGCCAGATGCCCGAAACCTTGATACTAACATGTGGCAGCCGCTCGGCTCTCGCACATTCGCCAAAGGCGGGCGGATGTGGGCCAGGTGCCACCCGCTCCAAAAGCAAAGGCGATAGCGAGAACTTAAGTCAACAGCCCCATTCAAGCCCAAAAGAAGGGCTTGAATGGGCCACCCTCCGCAGTCTGCAGCGCGGTTAGCGCTGGGTGATGGTGACCTGGTTGGTGCCGAGGATGGCGGTGTCAATGCGGTTGTGCAGGCGGAAGGTGGAGTCCATGCCAATGGCATTGCCGTACTTGGGGCGCAGGTAGCGGTCGGAAAAGAGCTCCAACAGGAAGCGCGGGACCTCGGCGCCGTCGAAGGCGATCGACTGGACGCGCACGGTGCCGACTCCGTTGGCGGCGGCAGCCTGGGCGGTGCAGGTGACATGGTGTTTGCCGGTGAAGAGCGCCAGCAAGGGATTATTGCGAGTACGGTTGGCGGTGAGGCGATCGAAGTCCACCTCGGCATCGCCGTAGATGACCGCAGGTTGGCTGGACAGGCGGACGTTGGAGACGCCGTCCGGTAACTTCACGCCGCCCTCGTTGAGGTAGGCGTTCCACTCCGGGGCAGTCAAGACGGTGGGCTGGGTGGAGGGATGCTGGGCGCGTCCGTTTTCGGCGAGCCAGGCGATCTTGCGAGCAGCGCTGGCGTAGGCCCGGGAATGGCTTGGCTGGCCGTAGGAGGCGAGGCTTGCCAGTGTCATGGCTACCAAGGCCAGGGCTACGATGATGGAGCGGACGCGTTTTTTCATCTACGTCGGGCTTGCGTGGGCGGCGGCGCCGGGGTGCCAAACTGCGGCTTGCTCAGGGTTCCCGTGACTTTGGCGACGGCACCGTTCTCCTGGCGAAACTCGAAGGCGATGGCTGCGTCACGCGAAGCAGTTCCGCTTAACTGATAGATGCCGGTGGGAGTGTTCCATCGGCAGGCGGAGATATTCCATCCGTCCTTGTTCAGGACGGCTCTGCCTTCGGCGTTCAGCACGCGCAGGGGAGTTCTGGGGTCGGGCGAGAGCCGTAAGACACCACCGCTCCAGGTGAAGTCAGTTTCGGCGGTGGCTGACTTGGACAGAGCGTCGGCATCCCAACCGGCCATATTGAATTTGTATTTGAGCGCCAGGGTGCCACTGCCGAGGGAGGCTTTGAGGAGAGTTCCGAGCTTTTCGGCTTGCATCCGCTCGGCGCTTCCGGTGCCCTCGTAGGTGGGATCGACGCCGCTGAAGTCGAGCTTCCAATCGCCTGAGATAGTGCCGCCGAGCAGGTCAGCGCGGGTATTTTTCAGCTCCAGCACGCCATCAGCGAGGGTAAAAGCAGTTTCGAAGGCCGAGCCTGCGGCGGTGCCGAGGGTGAGCCGACGGGCGCTGAGGCGTCCTGAGGCGCGAAGGTTGGCGATCACGTTGCGTTCCTGCTCAGGGGCGCCAAAGAGGCGGTACCAGGGGCTTTTCCGCAGGCGCGGGTTGAGCACGTCATTCCATCGTTCGGGATTCAGGTCATCGGTGGTGAGGTCAAAGCTGGATTCGCAGGGCGATTCGCCGTCACAGAAGCGGGGAAAGCTGGCGCTGCCGCTGAGGGCGATCTTACCGATGGTGGCGGAAGCGTTGCGCAGGGTGAAGCGATTGTGGTCGAACTCGATATGGGCGCTGGAGATTTCAGCCGGTACGGAGAGGCCGGGTACTTCGGCGCGAGCGTTTTTCAACTGCGCCGTTCCCGTGACCTCGGCGGCGACGAAATTTTTCCAGTCACCGCCGATGGTGAGATCGATTGCAGTAGGACCGGCGAGGGCGATCTTCGGCGCGCCGACGCCAAAGGCACGGGCAAATTGCTGGAGGCGCTCGAGGGTGGCATCGCCCTTGATGTGGAGAGAGAATCGCTCGTCGTCGAGAATTCCCTCGACGGTGGCCGGAGGGTTTGCTCCGAGCGGAAGATCAAAGCTGTGCACGATGAGGGCGCGAACGGGATCTGCGAGCATTGCGGGTTGGCCGCGATGGCGGGGCTCGGGAGTTTTGGTGGTGTTGGCCGTGGCCACTGCTTTGGCGACCGACAGATCCTTTCCGAGCACGGCGGAATGGACGACGAGGCCGCTGAGCGTGACGTTGCCAACCCAGTTGGAGGGCTCCTCGCTCATGCGGTTGGCGTGAAACGAAGCCGAAACGGTGCCCTTGGCGGTAAGGTCGTCGGGTAGGTCACGCTTGGCATGACGCGCCAAATTCAGCAAGGCACCGGCGGGAAGGCTGTCAGCGGAAATCGCAAGATCATAGCGGGGAGAGCGAAGGCCACGCAGCGTACCCTGGACGGAGAGCAATCCGCCCTCGAGGGGCAGGCGGCACTCGGTATTCTGGAGCAGGCTGGCGCTGACATTCAATTCGCCGTCGCAGGTGGCGTTGAGGTTGGCGGCATCACCGCTGGAGATGTCATAGCGGCGGAAGTCGCGGAGCTTGGCGGCAGCGGTGAACTCGAGCGCGCCGGGCGTGCCATTGAATTGCGCACTGGCCTCCAGCGCGCCGCGCCAGCCTCGATCCTCGCCATAGATGAGGCGGGTGAGATTGCCAAGCTGGACGCGCTCCCAGGTGACGGTGGCTTTCATGGGCGCATCGCGCAGGAGAACGGCACGCTGCAAGGTGGCCTCGGCCTTTACCGTTCCGGTGTCGGTGACCGGCATATCGGTTCGCACCGGGCGGGCTTCGAGCCTCATGCTCCACTGGTTTTCAGCCGGGCTGAAGAGAGTGAAATCGGCATCGACGAAGGAAAAGACACTTTTTTCCAGGCCGTACTTGAAGTTAATCCGTCCGTTGGTGGCCTCGATGTAGGGAAAGCGCTGACGCGAACTCGACAAACGGCCCGCAGTGGGCGCGGCCTGAGTGCGCGAAGCTCTCCATAGGAGAGACTCCAGATTCCAACTTGCATCCTCGCGTTCCACGAGGTTGAGGCTGGGATAGTTCAGCTTCAGCTTGGCGATCTCCAGCCGTTCGCGCCAGAGCGAGCTGAGACTGAGGTAAGCGGTGACTTCGTCGGCGTGCAGAATGGGCTCGGCGCTGTAGGCAAGGTCATCGCCGATTTCCACATTTTCCAGGTAGAAGCCGGGCTCAGGGAGCAGACGCAACTCGATGGCGCCCACGGTTACGGGACGCCCGAGAGCGTTGCTCATGGACTCCACCACCCTGCCCTTGTAACGACCCACGTTGATGAAGGGCGGCAGCACCAGGGCCGCGATGGCGAGCGCGACTGCGATCAGCGCTCCACGGCGGATTGTCTTGCCGGCGGCGTCACTGGCCATTAGCGCACCACTTGCAACATGCGCGACCAGCGGGTTTCGTTAAAAAAGTGAGTGAGGATGTGGAAGAAGAAGGCAACGCGGCTGGCCACATCCGTTTTGGTGTACTGGTCATCGGGGGTTTCAAAGGACCAGTAAATGAACATGGGGCGTCCGACGACGTTTTCGCGGGGAATAAAGCCCCAGAAACGGCTGTCATAACTCACGTCGCGATTGTCTCCCATGCCGAAGTAGGCACCCGGCGGCACGACGATGTCATCGCCCTGGATGTGATCCTGCATGGTGAGCTGCCATTCGGGCGCGAGCTGGTCGTCGCGGGTGGGAGGCACGGCAGGGAATTCATCGCGGTAAGGATTGTAGTCGCCGCGCGAGTGGATGGCGTACGGCTCGTCCTGCAATTTGCCGTTGAGGTAGACCTTGCCGCCGCGCAGATGAATGCGGTCGCCGGGAACGCCGATGACGCGCTTGACGACAAAGAGTCCGGGTTCGGAGGGCGACACAAAGACAATGATGTCGCCGCGCCGGGGATCGCGGTAGGGGATGATTTTATCGACCAGATTGGACTTGGGGGCCAGGCGCACACGATCGACAAAGAGGTGATCGCCGATCAGCAGGGTGCTCACCATGGACGAGGTCGGAATCTCAAAGGCCTGCATGCAGAAGGTGATGATGAACAGGCCAATGACGAGCACCGAAGCGATGGAGGCAACAAACTCCAGCGTCGTTTCCTTGGGTTGTTCCGGTTGCTTTTTCTCTTCTATTTCTTTCGCCAACTTATTCCAGTCCTGATCCGGCCGGCATCAAGGCGCCAGACGCATAATCCGTCGCCAGCGCAAATTGCCGGACACATGCAAGATGCGAGTACGTAGAGTAGAAAGTTTATCATCCATGGACCTGACTTTTGCCGGAGCATCGTCATCGTCGTCGTCATCATCACCGGCTTGGACGATGCTGAAGTAAATCACCATGGGCCGGCCGATGATGTTTTCGCGCGGCACCAGTCCCCAGTATCGGCTATCCAGACTCTGGTCGCGATTGTCGCCGAGGACGAAGTACTGGCCGGCCGGGACGATCAGCTCTCCGTTATGCACCAGGGTTCGCAAACGCCTGGCCCAGTCCGGGGTTACGTTTTCACCGACCGGGCTGCCATGCGGAAAGTTGTCGCGGAAGTCATCGGGATAATGCTCCTTGTAGACGACATAGGGCTCGGCGATTTCTCGCCCATTGATATAGACGTGGGCGTGGGCCAAATGTATGTGGTCGCCGGGGAGTCCGATGACACGCTTGACGAAGTGCTGGGCCGGGTCCACCGGATAGCGAAAGACAACGATATCGCCCCGGTGAATGTTCGGGTAGGGGAGGAGAGGTTGCCAGTGGCCGCTAGGGGCGAAGCGGGTTTTATCCACCAGAAGGTAGTCGCCGACCAGCAAAGTGTTTTCCATGGAGCCCGAGGGGATGCGGAAGGCCTGCACCACAAAGGCGATGATGAACATGGCAATGGTCAGCGCCAGCAGGGCAAATTGCACGTGCTCCAAGACGTGCCAAGTGGCGGCGCGCTTGCGCTGGGGAGCAGGGAGTGTTGGCGGAGATGATGGCGGAGCGGGAAGATTCGGCTTCATTCCGGCGCTACGCCATTCGTTCCAGCCGGAATAGTTCGGCTGCCAACCGGGATCATTCATGGTTGATTTCCTGCAGGCGTTCGAGCGCCTTTTCTGCCGCCAATTGGCTGGCGGCTTTCTTGCTGTTGGCGCTGCCGACGGTTGCAAACTCGGTTTCGTTGCCGGGATTCAGCACAATTACCCGCATGGTAAAACTTTTGCGATGGGCGGGGCCGACCTCGCCGATCATCTCATAACGCGGCTCGGGGCGTCCGCTGGCCCGCAGCAACTCCTGCAATCGGGATTTGTGATCAGCTACGAGGAGCACCTCGCCACCTGCGCCGGAGAGCCGATCCAGCTCCGGCTCCAGAATATGGGAAAGCACAAAGGCGCGCGCCACGAAGAGTCCGCCATCCAGATAGACGGCGGCGAGAAGGGCTTCGACGGCGTCTGCCAGCAGAGCGGTTTTGCGGCGGCCTCCAGTCTTCTCCTCGCCCCGCCCCAGCCTGAGATAGCTGCCGAGTTGCAGCTTCTGGGCGCAGTGCACGAGGTGATTGGCATTGACTAGGTGAGCACGGAGCTTCGAAAGCTCACCCTCCTGGTAAGCCGGGAAGCGCTGATACAGCTCCTGGCTGGCCACCAGTTGGAGGACGGCATCGCCAAGAAATTCCAGTTGCTCGTTGTCCTCGGCAGCTTCCGCACTCTCGCGCGCGAAGGAGCTGTGAGTCAGAGCCTGTTGCAGCAATCCGCGATTTGCGAATTGGTGGCCGAGCGCGCTTTCGAGATTGTCCAGAGGAAGATGCTTCATAGAAAAACTTGCGATACAGACGTTTGAATATGGATTACGAAATCTCCGGGACTACTTACTGGCGGGCTTGGCCGCGGCGGGAGCGAGTTTCTCCAGGCGCGACTTTTCCTGCTCTGCCAGTTGATGAATCTGATCTTCGGGTTGAGAGGCCGCGATGGCCTTCTCGACGGCGTCCATGGCGGCGCTGTAATCGCCGTTCTTATCGTAGGCGACGGAAAGGCGCAGCCATACGATGGGATCGGTGCGCTCCTTCTCTTCAGCGGCGGCGGCGTTGAATTCCTTGATAGCGGTATTGTAATCGAGCTCCTTGAAAGCCACGGTGGCGAAGACTTCGTGGGCGGTTCCGCGGATTTGGGCGAGGGCGGCGGCAAACTGCTCCGGGGTGAGATTGGCTGGCGGCGCAATATCTCCGGCATGCTGGAGAGCGCTCTGGGCGTCGGAGTTGGCTTCGGCGAGCCGGTCTTTGCGGTCGAGATCGTTGTCATGGGTGCGCTCGGCCAGCATCTGGGCCGCGGTCAGCAGGGCCACGGGATTGTTGGGATCATATTTGAGAACCGTGCGAGCCATATCCAGGGTTTTGTCGGGATTGTTGGCCTGCTGGTAGAGGCCCATGGCTTGCTGGAAGAGAAATGCACGCAGTTCGCTGTCAGGAAATTTCTGGGCAAAATCAGTGGCCGCCGCTTCCAGCTTGGCAGGGTCGGTCCGGGCGGACGCCGCCTTGTAGGCATCGTATTCGGCCTGGGTCTTGGGCGCCGGAGCCTTCTTGGTGGTCGTCGGCTGGCCGGTGGGTGCGGCGGCGTTCTGGTTGTTTGCCGGAGCGGCAGACTGCGGCTGTGCTATAGCCGGAAGTGCCATCATCGGCAAAGCCATGGTAGCCGACAACAGCAACGCAGCGGTGGTGAATGTAGCTATCTTCAAGGTCGTTCTCCGTTCAAGAGCACTTTCAAAATTGGTGTGTCCGTCGTTATCATCGCCGGGTAAAACGCCAGGCTGCTTACGGGACACACCTTCCGCGATTCCGGTCTAATCGTTGGGATGCTTGACCGGTGGCTGGTATGCCTGCTGCAATCCTTTTTCCGCCGCCGCCTTCAACTCGGGCGATCCACCGGCGTTCAACGCGGCGCGGTAATGTTCGACCGCTTCCTGGCGATGCTCCTGCATGTCAAGGATGCGTCCGAGATAGATGTGCGACCAGCCGCGGATCTTGCTGTCGCTGGATGCGGCGGCGGCGCGCTCAAAGAAGCCCTGGGCGTCATCCAGTTTGCCGGCGGCAATGGCGACCCGCGCCAGCACAAAGAGTGCTCTTCCCGGATCTTCCTGGTTGCGGAGGGCCTGCTGCGCGTAATTTTCGGCGCCATCGAAGTTGCCACTGGCCAGCGCGCGCTCGGCGAGATCGACCAGCATCTGCTTGCGCTGACTCTTGCGAACCAGCTCCGGCGTACCGCTCTGGAGGAAGGGAATGGTGGCGGCAATCTTCTGCTGTTTTTCGACATCGATATCGTGCAGCCAGTCGGCATAGGACTGGTCGAAGCCGACTTCGTCGCCCTCAAACGCTACCAGCCGGTCATAAAAATACCGGGTCAGGATAAAGCCCTGCCGGGTGGAATCCCAGGCGAGTTGTTCCTTTGGTTTCTCCGGACCCTTGAGCCCGCCGAGCAAGCGTGCCTCAATGGCCTTGATCAACGACTCGGTCAGCAGCAATCCCATGTCGAAGCGGTAGCTGTCTTCGAGGGGAGCGCGTTTCACCGAGTCCAGCAGTGGCGACAGGCGCTCCAGGGTAGTTCCGCGCGAGAGCACCTTGGCGTCCAGAATGTAATGCAGGTAAGTATGGCGAATCTGGTCGAGACGAATGACACCGGTGGCGGTGGGGGAAATCACCATGTAGTAGTCGTCGGCATAGTTGCGCGAGTTGACTTCGCCGGGAGCGGCCAATGGTTCCACGTAAACCACAAACTCATGCTTGATGTAGCCGCTCATGTTGCGCTTGAGATAGATGTCGGTGGAAAGCAGCGTGTCACTGACCGGTTTGTGCAGGTTGCGGATCAGTTGATCGTAGTCGGGGCGATGGCGGAGCCAGATGGCATTCAGATTCGCCGCCTCACTGAAGCGGTGCAGCAAGGGCAGAAATCCCAGCACGAAGATGGCGTCCGGCGGGAGGTCGCTTTCCTTGGTGCGCAACTCCAGTTTGGGGCCATCCGCGAGATTCAGTCCCAGAGATACGTAATTGGAGAGGGTACGCGAAGGGTTGTCCTGTTGGTGATCCTCGTAAAAAGCGCACATGTTGCGCAATGCCAACTGGGCATCGCGCGATTGCGCCGCCTGCAATACTTCTCCGCGGATTTGCTGACGCAAGGGAATCGATTGCGCCAGATCGGCGTCATAACCGCAGGCGTTGATGGCTGCCATCACGGAAAACAGCGCCTGACTGGTCTCCACGCTCATGCGGGGCGACGGCTGAGCTATGGCCGGCAGGGTGAGGATGGCGCAAAGCGCAAACACCATCGAAAGGCTGATTTTCAGGAATGCCTCCTGGGTTGAATGCTTGGATCGTCTCGGAGCCAGTGTAAGAGCTGCCGCCGGGCGAAGCAAATACCCGGCTGGCTCGGGAAGAGAGAAGACCGGAATTCTTTCGTCTTCGATAAGGCGGCCCGTGGCGGTCCCCACATTCGCCCAACTACGGGGCGGATGTGGTCCACCCGGAAGCAGCCGCTGGATTGCGAGGCGGCATCAGCCGCCGACATTGATATTGGAAAAGGAGATCACGACCCGTCCGCTGGTTGGCACGCCGAAGCTGGTTGCGGGACGGAACTGGGTAAAGATCAGTGCGTTCTTCATCTCCGGACTCAACTCCTTCGGGCCGGTTGCATTCAGCACGCGGTAATCCTCCACCCGGCCGTGGGTATCGATGACAGCCTCGACGACGATGGCGTCGCCATTGGCGTTGCCGCTTTCCAGTCCAAAGGGCGCCAGCGTCATTTCCGGCGGAGTGTAGAGCATGGTCGGCACGTCATTGCCCGCAGACAGATGGACCGGCACCAGAACGCCGATCAGCAAGCCGAAGAACAAAACTGCGGAAAGCAGGCCTCCGGCGGCCGGAAACATAAACGCGTTGAGCGCATCTTCGCAACGAACCTGGAGGCTCTCCCAGCGATGGTGGCGCTGGGCCGCCAACTGCTTGGAGATCGCGACCTTGAGACGCAGGGCAAGCTCGGGCGGAGCGGGGTGGGACGCCATGGTGGCCATCAGCCACTTGGTCCGGCGCAGGGCGGCGAACTCAGTGCCGCAGCTTTTGCATGCCGACAAGTGTTCGTTGAGGGTCTGTCTCTGCTCGCCGTCCAGCATGGCATCCAGCATTGGAGAAAACAAACATTTTGCTTCGGCGCACTTCATGGTGTCACCTCAATCTCCCGATTTCCCGGCGCAAGCTTGGCTGCGCGATTGCTTCCGTCAGCCTTCGGGGATGTTAGGGTTTCCGGGGCGAACTCGTGAGCATAGCGTTCCAGGCGTTTTCGCAGCGCCTGGCGTCCACGAACCAGCCTGGACTTGACGGTTCCCAACGAAGTCTCGGTTATCTCTGCAATTTCTTCATAAGAGAGATCTTCAATGTCACGCAGAACCACCGCCGTGCGATAGTTCTCAGGCAGCTCCTGCAACACCTGTTCGACCCGTGCCCGCACCTGGCTGCGCGCCAGGGTTTCATAGGGCGACTCGGTGCGATCCACAAGACTGTCGCGCAAGTTCGACGAGCGGCCTTCGCAGTCATCCGGGACAGGTTCAAAGGAAAGCTCCTGCACCTTATGGCGGAAGAACCAGCGGCGGCGGTTGCTGGCCTCATGAATGGCGATGCGGTAAATCCAGGTCTTCAGGCTGCTTTCGCAGTTAAACTTCGACATGCCGCGAAAGACCTTGATAAAGACTTCCTGCGTGGTGTCGGGCGCGTCGGTGGGATCGTCCAGGATTCGGTAGATGAGGTTGTAAATGGTCTGGTGGTACTGCGAAATCAGTCGGGTGTAGGCATCTTCGTTCCCCGCCTTCAGTTCGGCGACGATCGAAGCATCTTCCGGGCGCATTTCCCATGCGCTGGCCAGTTCGCCCACGGTCGTGACTCCTGCGGCACTCACCGTACCCCCTCCATGTTAACCCTCGAAGCTCCCTGCCAACAAGCCAAATTAGCGCGCAAGTCCCTGAAATTGCGAAACTTTGCCTAGCAGAGGCATGCGCACTTGGCCGATCACCCACCGGAAAAGCCTTAACCTTCGGCCCGAAAGGTGAGTCGTCTGTGGCAATAGACTCCGGCGCGAGGGTAAATGTTCCCGAAATTCGGCACCGCTCGCACAAGAATTGCTCAGCCAAGCCTATTGTTGGCTCGGCGCGGGCTTTGGTTTCTTCTTGGGCTTGGGTTGATTGTCATCCACCACGACCTTGCTGCTGGCGGGTTTTGCGCCGCTGGCAGTGCTGACGACCCGGCTCCGGAGGCGGGCCAACTCGGCATCGTTAGCACCGGCCAGCATGTCCACCCGCTCGGCGACCTGGCGGCGAATCTGGTCGAGTTGATTGATGTCCGAGGAGAGCGTTTGGTATTGATCAGTGGGGCCGAAGGCTCCGGCGGACTCGGTCAATGCGGAAAACGTGTCGTACAGAGCATTCAGGTTACGGTAGAGGCGGAAATTCGCGTTCAGAGAGCCGGGCGAAGCCTGTATCCGCTGCAGCAGATCTGGGACGGCATTCGTCAGGTTGCGGCGGATGGACACGGTGCTGGCCTGGGCCTGCTGCTTACTCACGGCGTCGGCCTTCCACTTATCGATACGCAAGCGAGCCACATCTTCGTCCGATTTCTGGGAGATAGCTTGGACCTGGATCAGCAATTCTCTCAGGGCGAGGTCGGGGGCGGCGCTGACGGAGGTTGCGGTGCCCGGGGGAGTCGAGGTGTGGTTGGTCTGCCCGGATAGCGGGGCCAGGGCCACGGAGGAGACGAGCAGGAGGTAGAGTGCGATCTTCATGAGATAAGTGTACCGGAGGGCCTCCTCAGACGGCTTGCCGGCATCGAGAACCGGAAACTCTGGAGGCCTGAGACTTAGGATGCAGGGCAGAGCAGGAAGGCTGCCGCTCAGGGAATCAGCTGGCCCAAGGTGGGAGTTTGCCTTGGCTCGCCGGGGTAACGGGGCAGGGGTGACATCCAATGATAAAACAGGACCCATGCCAGAAGCGCAAACGATAGTAGCCCGGCGCTGGCGGCGAGTATCTCCATGGATAGATTCGGGGGCGGAACGACAAACTTCGGGTTGGGCGGCTGATAGTCGAGAGCTGGATCATGCGGCGGAGTGTCAAATGCCTTGCGCATAGCGTCTCGTGCCGGGTCCGACGGCAGGGTAATGATAGGATCTTGCGTCGGGCGTTCGGGAAAGCGCAGCAGCTCCTTGGTGAAAGGCTGCCGGTTGTCTCCAAGGAAGGCATGGTCGCCGTACGGGCTTCGCCCGGGGTCAGGAGTGTCCTGGCGCGCTGGGTCGGAGTCATCTGTTTTTCGCTGCCGATTATCCTGGGCCATGAGTGGGCTTAGATGCATCCGGGAAGGGATCGGGTGACGCAAAAGGGGAGCTGGCGTGCAGCACTTCCGATGCAGGGCCAAAGGCTAGATTGCGCAACGTACAGCAGGCTGGCGCATCACAACAAAGGAAAAATTTCGCAGGAGGTCTGCCATGAGCCGCAGAGGGAATGAACGTAGAGACCGCGAAGCAGAGATGGACGAGCTGGGTACCGATCCGGGGCAGGTAGGTCCGGAGAGCGCTGGGCAATCCGGAGACACGCAGGGGCTGCCGGAAGTTAGCGAGGCCGCAACGGAGAGCGTGGAGGAACTCGCCGAAGACGAACAGGCATTTGAAGCCGAGGTAGTGGAGGGAGTGGAGGATGCGGGAGATCATCCGGAGCGTCCGGTGCGCAGCCACGAGGATCCGAGACCGGTGAACGAAAACGAACTTCCGCCCGACCCCGACTGGAAATGATCCCGGCGGTGATCAGCGCGTCCGGGTATGCATTGCGACCAGCGATATTGATGGTGAACAATTCTGCAGGCAGATGATTTTGAACTGCAATAAGCAGTAAGCGCTTGCGGAAAATTAATGACTGATCTGCGGTGACATCGCCAGGCTGCACAACAAGTCATCCCACTGCGAGGCGATGTGCTCGGGACGAAAATCGCGCCCCCGTTCGCGGGAAAGCTTCGAGTAGTGCGCATGGGTTCCGGCATCGGCGAGCAGTGCATACAGCGCATCGCTTAGGGCTACCGTATCTTCGGGCGGTACCGTGATGCCGTATTTGCCATGATCGAGGATCTCGGCGGGGCCGGATGCGGTCGAGCCGATTATCGGCAGCCCCAGTGCCATGGCCTCCAAGAAAATGCGGCCGAAACCTTCCAGGCGCGAAGGTGCAGCCAATGCGGTGGCTGCCCGGAAGAACGGGAAGGGATTGCTCTGGAAGCCCGGCATGAAAACGGAAGCCTTCACGCCGAGCGAAGCCGCCAACTGTTGCAGAAGCGCACGGTCGTCTCCATCGCCCAGGATGACCAGATTGTGGTCGAACCCGCGCCGCCGCACCGCTGCATGAGCGCACAACAGAACATCAAATCCCTTGTGGGCAATTCTTAACCGGCCTACTCCGAGAATGAACGGCTTTGCTCGCAGCATCTCCATGGCGGAAGGCAGAGGTTCCGTTGCCATCGTCCGAACCTCCTCAAGATTCACCGGATTATGAATCAAGTGCAGGGCCGCGCGCGGCGCAACCCGTTGCAAGGAACGCCCGCTACCATGGGAGGGTGCCACTACAGCATCGCACCGCGGGTACATTCGCCGTGCCAGCCATCGATGCCATCCCGGGAAGGACGTGAGGTACTCATCGAGATCGGTTCGAACCCAGCCGAGGAGCGGCTTTTTCAGGACACTGGCGGCAAACCACGCAACGTACGTTGCGGTGGTCTCCATCGCCCCCACGATCACATCCGCGCGTGCGCCCTGAATCAACGCCCTGCGCAGAACCGAGGGCATGTGATTCCGCAATCTGCTGCCGGTTGGGCACACCCAAGAGAAGCCAAGGTTGGGAGGCACGCGATCCAGATGAACTCCCTCGTGCTTGAGGAGAAACAGACTCGGCTCGATGCGCCGCCGGTCCAGCCGACCAATCAGTTCAAGTAAAGAGCGCTCAGCCCCACCGCCGTTCAGGTCCGGCATCACAAACAGGGCACGGATCACGCGCCTTCCACCCGCGCTGCGGAGCATCGTTCGGGCTGGGAGGACTTGGCACTCTCCACTAATTCAGCAAGGTGATCGTGAGGTCGAGGCTTTCCGGCTACGAAGGTTATGGGGATGGCGGCATCGCGGCGGGAATCCACAAACCATCCCTGCAACCGGCCTCGAAGCAGGGCCCAATAGTATTGCGCTCGCTCCCGGTTTCCGCAGAGGTGCGCCTGCATCGCCCCACCGAAGGCTCGAACCCAGGTAGTGATGGCGAACACCATGGGATACCTGTACTTTCGCAAGACATAGCCGAATGATCGTCCTTCGCCTAAAGCGCGGGCGATTCTCGGCTCATCATAAGGCAGCGCAAGGTGGTTCAAAATAACGTCCGCACGGTAATGCAAGTGGAAGCCTTGCTGCAAGACGCGGATCATGTACTCGGACTCTTCCGCGGCGAGCATGCCGGTCGGCGTGCCGAGCCCTAGATTCTCATCGAATGCTCCGACCGTCTCCACAATCTCCCGGCGCAAGAAGATGGCGATACTGATGGAGCGACGCCACACAGTTCTGAGATCCACTGACCCGCTGGTGCGGTGATACCAGGAAAAGCTGTTCGGATTTTCGGGGTCGGCGGGCCGTCCCGAAAGTCCGTCCCACTCCGGATGCGTGGTGAGCAGGTCTGCTATGCGCTGCAGGGTTTCCGGGGGATACCAGCAGTCATCGTCTGGGAAGGCCACGACTTGCCCCGAGATGCGGTTCAGTCCGACATTGCGGGCAAGCGAGAGGCCAAGATCCGATCGCAGATGCAGGAGGGGGAAGCAAACTCGAAATGGAGCAACGACATCGGTGAGAAAACCCGGAGGATTTTGGTCGACAATGATGACTTCAAAATTTTGGTAGGTCTGCGCCCTGAGGGATGCAAGCAACCGGGTTAGCTGATGCGACCGGTTGACCGTGGCAACGATCAGTGAAAATCTGATTGCCGATGCACTCATTGGATCTAACCGATCCCCTGACATGTACATACTGCTCCCGACCGCTGCATGAAGAAATACAGTTGCCGCGCATTCTCGGACCTGCTGGCGTTCATAGGATTTTAGCAAACCAAACTTAGCATGCGCCGACTTTTAAGCGGAGAGAAATCATTGATGCGGCTGGAACGCCCATTCGAAGGTGCCGGACCAGAAGGTTGTCCAATAGATTCCGGCCGATTAGTTGCGTCGAAAACCTCATGGTACAGGCAGAATGGGGTGGAGTAGGATGGTGGCAGGCCATCGTGCAACCAACGTAAATAATGAATAATCCCGCAGAAACGCCGGACGCCGCACCACTGGCGCGCTCGATCCGCCGACGTCTGGCTCGCGGGTCGAGCGTCTATGGGCTCACGACCTTTGGGCTCAGAGCCTTGGGCTTCGCTCTGCTGGGCGTGTACTCGCGGTACTTCTCGCCGCGCGACTATGGCATAGTCAGCCTCTCCGAGTGCATTGGGATTGTGGTCGGCGTGATCGCGGGACTCGGGCTTGAAAGCGGAAGCCGCCGCCTCTATTTTCAGTTTGCCGGAGACGCGGCGCGTCTGCGCGGTTATCTCAGCAGCGTGCTTCGCCTGGCCGCTGCGGCCTCCGCCCTTGGGCTCGTCATTGCTTTTCTGTGTGGACCTCTGATCGCGTCCCATGTGGCGCCTAAGTGGGACGTGGGTTTCTTTCCCTACCTTGCGTTGCCGATCTTCACCGCCATTGCTTCGCAGTTGCTGCAGTGCCGGCTGGCCGTCTACCAATGCGAGGAGAGGTTGTTTGCGTTTACGGCTTTCGTCACGCTGCAATCGTTGGCCACCACGTTGTTTACCTTCGGACTGGTGGTGTGGACGCGGCACGGCGCTGCCGGTTTGCTGGCCGCACGCGCGCTGGGAGCGCTGGTCGCGCTGCTGGCCGCCGCCGGTCTCTCCGGCGCTCTGCTGCGTGCCAAGCCGAACTGGGCGGACGTCCGCGAGACCTTGCAAATATCGCTGCCGCTGGTTCCTCACGGACTGATGGCGGTTGGGTTGGTTGCGCTGGACCGCTTCATCCTGCAACACTACCGCCCGCTCAGCGAGGTTGGCCTCTACACGCTGGCCTACAACATCGGCATGATCATGACGATGGTTACGGCGTCGCTCTCGCGGGCCTGGACCCCGCTGTTTTTCTCCATGCTGCTCAAAGGCGAAGAAGGCCGCAGAGCCGCGGGAGGAATTTTTGATGAACTCGTCGTCCTGCTGTTGCTGATCGCCAGCGCCGGAGCCTTGCTTGCCCCGCTTGGTGTTCGCTGGCTGTTCGACTCCCATTATTGGCCGGCGGCAAGACTTGCGCCGATTGTCGTCGGCGCCTATCTCTGCCACTCCCTGTTCGTCCTCTTCCAACTCTCGGTCATCCAGGCGCGGCGCACGCCGCTGGTGGGGGTGGTCAGCGGCATAGCCCTTCTCTCCAATGTTGGGTTGAATCTCGCCTGGGCTCCGAGGCATGGGATGGTAGGCGCGGCGTATGCGACCTTGGCGGCGTACTTCGTGGAACTCGTCCTGATCGCCATCCTGGCACACCGTGTGCTGCCGCTTCCTCATCGATGGCGGTGGCCCTCCGTCGGCCTGCTTACCTTTGCCGCTGCCCTGGCCTGGACGCAACTCCAGACCGCCGTGATTCCAACCCTTATGTTCTCCGGGCTGCTGCTTGCAGCATGCACCATCGGACTGGTCCAGTACTTCCGAAGAAGAGGGCAGGGGGATGAGCCGGGGAGCTGCGGCGTGGTGACCGCGGAGGCGACGGAGGAGATCAGGATGGAGACATTCTAGACAGGTATTCTGGGGGATGGGCTTGACGGCAGCTCACGGTCTAGGGAGAGGACTGGCCGTAAGATGCTGATTAAAAACCAGTGGGCTCTGGTCCAGCGGCAAGGCATGGGGCGCGTTTCGTCCTGCGGACTTCAATTCTTGAGCCATCCCTGTCCATAGTTCCTTTATCTCATAGTACGTGGTTTGGTCAGCTTGTAATGGCACCCGCCGAAGAGCTCCACCAGCCGGAAATGCGATTTACTGTCAATAACTTGCAACGCAAACACATCGCGAAAGGAGCCAGTGTTGCAGAATTCGGAGGTTGGGCGCGGGGAACGAAAATGGGAGGTGCCTTTATGCTACACTGCTTCGGAGATGCCGTCTCGGGTAGCCGCTCGGTCAATGGCGACAGTCAGGCTAACCGGCGAGAGAATGCGTGAAAAACGTTCTCTGGAACAGAGTCAATTTAGAATCCCTGGGGTTTATGCAGGAAGCACATCCGTTGCTAAGAGCTGCTGGTATTTCTCGTGTAGAAGAGAATATGCAAGATTTGCGGCTTACACTGCGATTCATGCAACCTTTGCGGAAGTGAAGTCGTGTCGTTCGGAGTTGTCAGCGCTGACGTTTGGATTTTGCGTCGCGGAGCGAGAAGCTGTGTTTCGGCCCTGTACTCAAGGTGAGGGGAAATGATTCGGCGTCTTAGCTTGTACGAATTCTTCTTTCGGATCTGTTGCTTTTTACTGCCGGTTCTAGCTTTTCTGATCGCGGGTACGGGATTGCGTAGTTTTAGCTTGATCCTTCCGCTGACCCATGACTATTTGTACCTATGTGTGACGCTTTCCCTGGTGTGGATCGTCTGCACGGTGCATTTCGATGTTACCAGTATTGAAGCGCTGTTTCTGGAATCGGGCGGCGTGCGGAACTGCCTGAAGGCGGTTGCCTGGACCTATATGTCTGGGTTCAGTGCGCTGTTTTTCTACCGTCAGGCTTCTTTCTCCAGGCTGATGCTGGGCACCAGCGGGCTGCTTCTGCTGGGCGGCATATTACTGTTGCGCCTGATTTTCCGGCACATTGTGACGCACTCCAGCACGCAGGCGGACCCTCTCCGAATCATCATTATTGGGGCGGATGCGTTCGCTCAGCAGACCTCGAAGAGATTGAAGAGCAGTATTGTGGCGCCATGTGAGACGGTGGCATTTGTGCGCTTGCCCGGGCAGAAGGTGAATCTGGACCCCGGGGTTCCAGTGTTTGAACTGGAACAGTTAATGAGCCAGAACATCCGGCATTTTGCTAACGACATGGTGATGGCGGCGTCTCCGGAGATGCTTCCGATTCTTTCCAAACTGATCAGCCAATTGAAGGGCTTAGCGATTCCGATTCGCTTTTGTCTGGATTTTGGCGAGGACGTCAGGGTGCGGGACCGGTTTTTCAGGATTGGCGGCACGCATATTCTCGATGTGCAGATTGCCCCATCCGAGACCATCAGTTATGTCATCTTGAAACGCTGTTTCGATGTGGTCTTCTCGCTGATGGCGCTGGCCCTGGCCGCCATCCCGATGGTCCTGATCGCCATTGCCGTGAAACTGACGTCGGCGGGTCCGGTCTTCTTCTCACAGGAGCGGGTTGGCATTAATGGACAGGCCTTTCAGATGCTGAAGTTCCGCACCATGAACGTGACTCCATTGGAAGAAAGCGATACCCGCTGGACGACTCCGGGCGATCCGCGGCGGACATCCCTGGGAGCATTCCTGCGCAATAGCAGCCTGGACGAATTGCCGCAGTTTTTCAATGTGCTGCGGGGCGACATGAGTGTGGTGGGGCCGCGTCCTGAGCGCCCGTACTTTGTGGAAAAATTCAACGACGAAATTGATGCGTACAACACCCGGCATCACCTGAAGTCGGGAATCACGGGTTGGGCGCAGGTGAACGGATTGCGCGGCGATACCGACATCGCCAAGCGGGTCGAACTGGATATCTACTACATACAGAACTGGAGTTTTGTCTTTGATCTCCAGATCATTCTGATGACGGTATTTTCCGGATTCTTTGCCGAGAATGCCTACTGACACAGTCAGGTTTCTGGTTGCGCATATTACCTAATCCACGGCGTAAGGTTCTGTTGTAATCTGGAAGCTTGCAGGCTCAGGGGGCACTGGGTTCTGAGTCTTAATTCGCTTCCGGGGGGGCGCAGAGTGCGGAGCTGGATTTCGATTGCTTTGTTCATCGGAATTGCTTTGTCCTCGTCGGCACAATCGGCACCCTCGTCCGCCAGCAGCGGCGTTCCGCCCCTGCCCAAGGTGGAGGATGACGCGAATGATCGCGGGATACGCCTCAAGTCATTTCCACTGAATATTCTGCAGGATCAAAAAGCGTTGCTGACCGCGCCGTTCCGGATGAGCGAGCGGCAGTGGACGTTGGCGGTGCCTCTCAGCATACTGGCGGTTGGACTGGTGGCATCCGACACTGCCGTGGAGGCACACGTGACCAAGACTGCCTCTACGGTGTCTACCGCCTCCAACTTTTCGAATGCCGGGTTGGCGGCGCTGGCTGGAGTGGGTGGCGGCATGTATCTGTGGGGTACGTTCGCCAAGAACGAACATCAGCGCGAGACCGGATTTCTCAGCGGGGAAGCGGCCGTCGACGCCTATCTTGATACCACCGCAATTAAGTATGTTGCGGGCCGCGATCGCCCATTTACGGCGAACGGACGAGGCAATTTTTTCGATGGCGGCGGTTCGTTTCCTTCGTTGCACTCGTCGGTGAGCTGGGCGATAGCCAGCGTGATCGCCCATGAATATCCGGGGCCGGTGACCCAGGTGTTGAGCTATGGCCTGGCTGGCGCGGTGAGCGTGGCGCGCGTGGAAGCGCACCAACATTTCATGAGCGACGCGGTGATTGGAAGCGCCCTCGGTTGGTATCTGGGGCGGCAGGTTTACCGCGCCCGGTCCAGCGATGCGGATATCGATATTCACAAGTGGGGACGGTTTGAGCGGGACGCCGAGAGCGAGCAAGCCAGCGTGACCAGCCAGATGGGTTCCAGCTACGTTCGGCTTGACAGTTGGGTGTACGACGCGTTCGACCGCCTGGCAGCGATGGGATATGGGTGGAGCGGCTCCGCGGTAATTCGTCCGTGGACGAGACTGGAGTGTGCGCGGGTGTTGCAGGAAGCCCATGACGCGCTGGAGAAAGAAGACCCGATCGCCGCACCGTTGCTCGACGCACTGGACGAGGAATTTGCATACGAGGAGAAGTTGCGGGAGGGCGATAGAAATCAGGATGCGCAGGTGGAGGACGTGTATGCGCGCTTCACCGGGATTTCCGGCAGTCCGCTGCGCGATTCGTATCACTTTGCGCAGACGCTGGTGGATGACTACGGGCGTCCCTACGGCCAGGGGGCAAACGCGATAGCGGGCTTTTCCAGCCACGCGGAGGTGGGACCGCTGGCGTTTTACGCGCGCGGCGAGTATCAGTATGCGTCGGCGATTCCGGCCTACAATGTAGCGGCACAGCAGGCCATTGCGGCCTCAGATGGGCTGCCGTACGGGTGGGCTACAAGGTTCGGCACAACCAGTCGAGTGCGTCCGGTGGAAGCCTATGCGGCGTTGAATGTCTCCGATTGGCAGTTCAGCTTTGGGCAGCAGAGCCTGTGGTGGGGACCGGACAGGAGCACGTCGTTAATCCTGTCCAACAATACGGAGGCGATGCCGATGCTACGCCTTGCCCGGGCGAGGCCGCTGAAGTTGCCAGGTTTGGGACCACTGCATATGGACTTGTTCTTTGCGCGCGAGGGCGGAATCCATTACGTGGGGCTCGGGCCGACCTTTACCGTGTTCGGTAGCGCCAGCCAGCCGCTGACTCCGCCTCCCTACATATGGGGTGTGACGTTCTCCATCAAGCCGACAGAGAATTTCGAGTTTGGATTTGGCCATGATGCAATCTTTGCCGGCTATGGCCGTCCGTTGAATCTCCAAACATTCGTTCACACCTTTTCGATTGCGGGCAATGGGCAGGCAGTTGATCCCGGCAAGCGGACCACGGAGTTCAACTTCTCCTACCATGTGCCGGGGTTGCGCAAGTGGCTGGTGGTTTACAGTGAGGCGTTCGCCTATAACAATCCGGTGGAGGGAAAGTTCGTGGCGCGTTTTGCGGTTGATCCTGGAATCTACCTGCCGCAGCTTCCGGGATTCCGAAGGCTGGACCTGCGCGTAGAGGGAGTGAATACGAACCTTCCCGGACTGACGGACCAAGCTTACTTTTACGCGAATGCACATTACCCGCAGGGGTACACGAACTACGGCCAGATCTTTGGCAGTTGGATCGGGCGACAAGGCAGCGGAGGACAGGCAACAAGCACGTACTGGTTCTCGGCGCGCAACAAGGCTGCGGTGAGCTATCGCCGAATGACCGTAGACAAGAGCTATCTGCAAGGTGGAAACCTGGAAGATTTTTCAGGGAGCATCACGTGGATGATCCGGCCACGAATTGAGCTCTCGGCGACCAGCCAGTACGAGAGCTGGAAGTTTCCATTACTGGCGGCGGGGACACGATCCGACGTGTCCACATCCTTTGGCGTCCGTCTGTTTCCGAAGGTGCGATAGGGAAGCAATTGAGACTGCAGCCATGATTTCCAAGGAAAAATGAAAATAGAGAAGACGAAGATTCCGGAAGTACTTGTGCTTGAACCGAAGGTGTTTGGCGACGATCGCGGATTCTTCCTGGAGAGCTATAACCAGAAGAGCTTTGCGGAGATTGGACTGGGACGGAATTTCGTTCAGGACAATCACTCGCGCTCGGCACGGAATGTGCTGCGGGGCCTGCATTACCAACTCGGGCAGCCTCAGGGAAAACTGGTTCGGGTGGTTGCGGGTTCGATCTGGGATGTTGCGGTCGATGTCCGCCGCAGTTCTCAAACCTTTGGGCAATGGGTCGCGGAGGAGTTGTCGGCGGAAAACAAACGGATGTTCTGGATTCCGGAAGGATTTGCTCACGGCTTCGTGGTGACGTCCGACTCCGCCGACGTGCTGTACAAGGCCACGGATTTCTATGCGCCTGCATGCGAGCGCTCATTGTTGTGGAATGATCCGCAACTGGGAATCACCTGGCCGTTGAGTGGTGAGCCATTGCTCTCTCAAAAAGATCGAGCTGGGCTTCCGCTCAGTCTCGCGGAAGTATTCGAATAGGATTTTATTTTGCGAATCTTACTGACGGGCATAAATGGACAACTAGGTAAGGACCTGCTTCCGCGGTTGCGGGAGCAGGGAGAGGTTGTGGCCGTGAGCCGCGCCGACTGCGACTTGTCCTCGGCGGATGTGATCCGAAAACTGGTGGCGGAGGTGCGGCCCGCGGTGATCGTGAACCCGGCCGCCTATACCGCGGTGAATGATGCCGAAGTGCACAGTGACCTTGCTTACGCAGTGAACTGCGCAGCCGCTGGAACCCTGGCGGAGGAGGCGCGAAGGTCGGGGGCGGTGTTCGTGCATTACTCCACCGACTACGTGTTCGACGGCAGCCAGCCGGGAGCTTACACGGAAAGCGACGAACCGGCACCATTGAATGTTTACGGTGCCAGCAAACTGGCGGGAGAACGTGCGGTGGCTGCCGTCGGAGGACGCTTCCTGGTACTGCGCACAAGCTGGGTCTACGGGGCGAATGAAAACAACTTTCTGCTCACGATCCGACGCTTGGCGCGGGAGAGGGAAGAGCTGAAGATTGTGGACGACCAGATGGGCGGACCGACGAGTTCGATGCAGATTGCGCGGGCTACAGCGGAGCTGGTGCGGCAGTACGCGACGGTTGCGGAAGAAGTGTTTCCGGCAGGCGTGTATCACATGACCGCGGGAGGCAGCGTCTCCTGGTGTGGATTTGCGCGCGCGATTGTG
>CAZLZA010000076.1:0-23183 GCA_964563875.1 uncultured Acidobacteriaceae bacterium | reverse complement strand
GGTCCTCAACCAAAGAATACCGAGTCCGCTGAAGCCTTCGTTCTTATCCCATCATCCCAAGTGGCACGGGGCTCCAGCAAAGAACCGGGTTCAGTCCACGCGCTGACGTCCGGCGTTGCGGTCAATGTAATTCGAGGGCTGCACGGTTACGGGCTGGGCAAGATGAAAGGTCAACAGGGATTCGGGTCCGAGCTTAATCTGTGCGGCCTTGACCGCAGCTTGGGTGACGCCGCCAGCCCCGGCACCGACGGCGGCTCCGATTCCGGCACCCTTGCCGCCTCCCGCAAGAGCTCCGATGAGCGCGCCCAGAGCAGCTCCGCCTCCGACTTTTTCTGCCGTACCTTTTCCACGTCCATCGGTCTGTTTGGACCACTGATCGGTGTGAATCGGATAGGCGCGCCCGTTAAAGCTCACCTTGGTGATTTCAATGGTGAGTAGCGCCGATCCTTTGAAGCGCCCTGCGGCATGAACATCGACGACCCGCCCGAAGACATCCGCATCGGCGGGGATGACCACTCTTCCATCCACCTGGACCGGGGAATTGAGAGTTGCGCGGAAGGCATCACCCGGTTTGGCTGTCTCGGAATCGAGCGTGTCCAACATACGAACGGCAACTACAGTGCCATCCGGAATGGTAATGTTTTCCGGCGGCGCGGGTGCGGGCGGCGGGGGAGCCGGCTGATTCTGCACTGGTTCTGATGAATTTTGCTGTTGCCGCATGGCCTCAGCCTGAGTCAGCGGAGCGTTGTCCTGTGCGGACGCCAGACTCTTTCCGTTCTGTCGTGCGGCGTTGGGCTTGGTCGCGGGCTGAGGCGCAGGTGCCTGGCTCGCGGTGGAAGAGGGTTGCTGGCCCACAGCGGGGGATTGAGGTTCGTCCTGGGCCGCGGAAGCATCCGCCGGTTGCACCGTGAGATTATTCACAACGGTTCGAACTCCGTTGACGGAAGCGGCGTCGCTGGCGACCGCGCTGCGCTCCGCATCGCTGTTCACGGAGCCGGAAAGAGTGACGACGCCGTTGGCTGCCAGCACCGCGATCTGCTTATTGTGCACGGCCTGGTCGGCATTGAGTCGAACTTGGATGTCACTGGCTACCTGCGCATCGGTGCGGTTCTGCGATTTGCAGGCAGCCATGGAAAGCAGGGCTGCGGCGAAAGAAATAAGCACTAGATTGCGAAGCAGTTTCGGCTTCATTTCGGCTCCTCCTAGCGTGGCGAGGGTACGTATACATTTCCTTGGATGCGGCGCATCGCAGCGTTGCAGCGCAAAACTCCTCCCGCATCCCGGGGCTTCCCTGGACATACCAACCCATTACAGCGCTTTCCGTTGTGCATCGAGCAGGCTTTGAGGTACGCTCGGCCGGGTTTCGCAAGCAGGAACAAGCCTGTGTGTGAAAGCAGCGACCGGATCGACCGGGACGAGGGAGATGACCGCAAAATCATGCTCATTCGGGTTACACTCAGGGAACGCCATGCATGATGATATCGATCTCGACCGTCCCTACATTCAGTTTGAAGACGTCAGCAAATCCTTCGGAGACAAGGTGATCCTGCGGGATGTGAGCTTTGATGTGAAAGCCGGGGAAACCGTCTGCATTCTTGGACGAAGCGGCGTAGGTAAGTCTGTGACGTTACACCACATCATGGGATTTCTAAAGCCGGACAGCGGTCGCATCTGGGTGGCCTACGAGGACATTACAAATTATCCGGAAAGAGAATTGGAGCGTATTCGCAAGAAAGTCACCATGGTCTTCCAGAATGGTGCTTTGTTCGACTCACTGAGCGTGGGTGAAAATGTCGCCTTCCCGTTGCGCGAACGAGGGGACCTGGACGAAGCACAGATTTACCAGATCGTAGACGGACTGCTGGAAATGGTAAACGTGGGCGAGTATCGCGACCAGTTACCTTCCGGCCTTTCGACGGGAATGAAGCGCTCGGTGGCGATAGCGCGGGCGTTGGCCGCACAGCCCGAGGCGATTCTCTATGATGAACCGACTACGATGGTGGACCCACTCACAGCTCACCTGCTCGGGAACTTGATTCAGAAGTTGAAGCATCAGTTGAAGCTGACCAGCATCGTCGTGACCCACGACATGGCGCTGGCCAAGAAGATCGCCGACCGCATCGTGTTCCTGCACGAAGGGCAAGTGGTGTTTTTTGGCACTCCGGCGGAGATGGCAGAGTCGAACGTGGAGATTGTGCGGGAGTTTCTGATTTTGGATTCGCTGAACCTGGACTATTGGCGGCGTGGTCCGGGGCAGCACGCACCGCAACTTCGGAATAAATTCCCAATTTGATTTTTGGTTTCCAGGTTGAAAGACGAGAGCCCGGTTTTGCCGAGCCCTCGTTTGGGAATCAGCTCCCGCTCCGGAGTATTTAAAAGCCTTTTGCCACCAGCGCGTCTGTGCTGAGCAGCGGTTGGCGGTCGCGGGTAGTCCATTTTTCCAGGTACTTCGCGATAATGTCAGTTTCAATGTTGACCGGATCGCCGGGCTTGAGACTGCCGAGATTCGTGCACTCGACGGTATGGGGAATGATGGCGACCGAGCAGCGCAGCCCTTCGAGTTTGGCGACCGTGAGACTGATGCCCTCAATCGCAATCGAGCCCTTGAAGACAAGATATTTTTCGAGTTCGGCAGGGACCTGAATATGCAGCCAGAAACCATCTGAGTCAGCGATTCGCTCGAAGGCTTCCAGGCGACCCACGCCGTCGACGTGACCTTGTACCATGTGCCCCCCGAGGCGGCCCTGCACCGCCAGCGGAAGCTCGAGATTGACCTGGGCGCCGGGATGAATTCGCGAGAACGAAGTGCGTACCCACGTTTCCGGGGCGAGGTCGGCGGCAAATGAGGTTGGCGTAATGTCCAACGCGGTGAGACATACGCCGCTGACCGCGCAACTGTCGCCGGTTCGCAGTTCCTTGGTTACGTTCTTCGCCTCGATCACAATACGGCGGTTCTCACCATTCTGATCGATGCGGGCAATGTGTCCGACTTCTTCGACAATTCCAGTAAACATAATGGCAGCTCCCTCTCAGCCTTGCGGCCGGAGTGGTTGGTATGGGTCACGCAAATAGGCTTCTACCGCAAAATCTTCTCCGAAGCGTTCAATCGCAATCTGGGAGGTGCGCAGGGTTACACCTGGGGGTAGGCCATTTTCCCCGGCGAGCCAGGGTACGGCACCCACCGGACCAAAAATTCGCGGGGTGTAGAAAAGCATCAGTTTGTCCACAAGATGGGCGCGCAGGCAGGCCCAGTTTACCGCGGCCCCTCCCTCCACCAGCAGGCTGGTGATCTGTTCGCTTCCGAGCATTCCGAGGACGCGATAAAGATCGGGACGCCCCTCGTGCGGAAGTTGCTGGCTGCCAGAATCTGCCGATTCAATCTCGACCTGCTGCACCCGCACGCCGCGAGCCTCCAGAGCCCGGCGCTTGTTCTCCTCCGCAAAAGAACAGAAAACAACCACATCACCCTGTGCGGTTTCAACCACCCGAGAACTCAATGGCAGACGCAGCCGAGAGTCCAGGATGACGCGCAACAGAGGCCGACGGCGTGGTAATCCGCTACGGTCGGTGAGTAGAGGATCATCGGCGATCACCGTGCCTACGCCCACCAGAATTGCATCCGAAGCATGACGCATTTCGTGCACCCGGTAGCGCGCTGCTTCCCCTGTAATGTAGCTCGGGTTGGAGCCCGTCGTCCCAACTAGTTGCAACCGTGGTTCAGCCGGGCCGGCGATCTTTCCGTCGAGCGACATTGCGGCTTTGAGGGTCACAAATGGTAGGCCGGTGCGGATGAATTGCGCAAAGCTTTCGTTCAACCGCTTGGCCTCGGCCTCCAGGATTCCGACCTCGACTTCGATCCCAGCGGCACGCAGTTTTTCGAATCCCTTGCCCGCGACCAGAGGATTGGGATCTTCCATGCAGCAGACGACGCGCGCGATTCCGGCGGCGATCACCGCATCGGCACACGGACCGGTGCGTCCGGTGTGCGAGCAGGGCTCCAGATTGACGTAGAGGGTGTTGCCGAGTGCCAGTGGGCCCGCCTGCTCAATCGCCAGCACCTCCGCGTGTTTCAGTTCGGAGAAGATGTGCGTGCCACTGCCAACGATGCGCCCGCGCTCATCGACCACCACGGCGCCCACCAGGGGATTGGGCGAGGCGAGACCCAGGCCACGCGCCGCCAGCTCCAAAGTCTGCCGGAGAAACAGTTCATCAGCCGATATCGCCATGGCTAGTTGAACAGCGAATCGACAAAGTCGACCGCGCTAAAGGGAATGAGGTCCGATACTTTTTCTCCCACGCCTACGTAGCGCACGGGAAGTTCCATTTCGCGCGAGATCGCGACTACCACGCCTCCCTTGGCGGTTCCGTCAAGTTTGGTGAGCACAATTCCGGTTACCCCAGCCGCCTCGGTAAAGACCTTCGCCTGTTGCAGTCCGTTCTGGCCGGTAGTGGCATCCATCACCAGCAGGGTTTCATGCGGAGCTCCAGGCACCAGGCGCTGCGCCGTGCGATACATTTTTTCCAACTCGGCCATCAGATTCTGTTTGTTGTGCAACCGTCCGGCGGTGTCCACAATGACGTAGTCGGTCTTGCGTGCCTTGGCGGCCTGTAATGCGTCAAACAGTACGGCTGAGGGATCGCCCCCTGGCTTGGTCTTGATGACCTCCGTACCGGTGCGCTCGCCCCAGATCTCCAGTTGCTCAATGGCAGCGGCGCGAAAGGTATCGGCGGCGGCGAGCAGAACAGTTTTGCCCTGCCCACGCAGCGCATATGCCAACTTGCCAATGGTGGTGGTTTTGCCAACGCCGTTGACGCCCACTACAAGAACGACCTCGGGGGGAGCGGCCACGATCTTGGGTTTGCTCTCAGCCGCACGATTCAGGATGGTAAGCAGTTCATCCTTGAGCACGCGCTTGAGTTCGGTGGCGTCGCCGATCTGCTTGCGGTCGACCTTTTCGCGCATCGCAAACAGTACTTCGCGCGTAGTGGTAGAGCCGAGGTCGGCAGCGATGAGGGTGGCTTCAAGATCATCAAGAGTCTGAGCGTCAATTTCCTTTCGGAAGCTGACCACGTCCTCAATGCGCTCCGCGAGGTTTTCACGGGTGCGGGTAACCGCCTGCTTCATGCGCTCAAAGAGCGATGTCTTTTTCTCGGGCTGTTCGAGGCTTCCAAATAGCGTCTGAATCATTGCACTTTCAATTATAGCGGCCGGACGGCGAAGCCCGCGCTAAACGCGGTAGAGCGCGCTTTCCTGGGTGAGGGGACGATTCATCAGGTCGCGGATAGCGTCGCTGGGGTCCTTGCCGTGCTGCAGAATGGCGTGCATCTGGTCGATGATCGGCATCTCCACGCCCACGGACTTGGCCAAGCCAACTGCGGCGCTGGTGGTTAGAACGCCTTCGGCGACCATGCCGTGCATGCCTGCAATGATTTCGTCGAGCTTGCGTCCGCGCCCAAGTTCCACGCCCACACTGCGATTACGGGAGAGACCGCCGGTACAGGTAAGCACCAAGTCTCCCAGTCCCGCGAGCCCGGACATGGTTTCGGCGTGTCCTCCACAGGCGACGGTGAGGCGAGTCATCTCGGCGAGTCCGCGGGTGATAAGCCCGGCCACCGTGTTGTATCCGTAGCCGATTCCGTCCACCACTCCGGCGGCAATGGCAATTACGTTCTTCACCGAGCCGCCCAACTCCAATCCAATCACATCCTCGTTGCGGTAAAGGCGGAAGTTGGCTTCACTGAAGTCTTTCTGGACCTGCAAGGAAAGCCGGGGATCGGCGGATGCCACGCTCAGGGTCGTGGGATAGCCCTTGGCTACCTCACGCGCAAAGGTGGGGCCGCTGATGGCACACAAGCGCGGCTGAAAGCTGCCTTCGCCATGGGTGAGCACATCGGTGATGACCTGCGTCATGCGCAGCAGGGAATCGTTTTCAATTCCCTTAGTGGCGGAGACCAGCAGCATCTCCGGATTAAGCAGCGGCTTCAGTTGGCTCCAGACGCACCGCGCGTGATGCGAGGGCATAACGCTGAGAACGATTTCCGCGCCGGAGACGGCTTCCTCCAGACTCTGGGTGACCGCAATGCTTTCCGGCAGAGGACAGCCGCTGAGATACGGTTCGTTCACGTGATTGGCGCGGACGGACTCAACCACATATTTTTCGTGAGCCCACAACTTGAGCTGGTGCGTGCCCTTGCGTGCCAGGGCAACGGACAGCGCTGTACCCCAGGCTCCGGCTCCGATGATTGCAATTCTTGCCATGACAATCCTATGCCTTTCTTACGCCGAAACGGCTTTCAGTGCCAGCCCAAAGGCGTCCGATGTTCTGATGATGACGGATGATAACCAGCAGTGTTATGACCGCGCACATCGCCAGTGCGGGAGCGGGAAACGAATCCCGGTCAAGCCACCACAACGCAGCCGGGAATGCCGCAGCAGCGAGAATCGAGCCCAGTGAAACATAGCGGGTGAAGGCCACAATAGCAACAAACAGCGCCAGCGCGACCAACGCCGCGTTGGGTGCGAGCGCCAGAAATACGCCGAGTCCGGTGGCGACTCCTTTGCCTCCCCGGAAGCCAAGCCATACCGGAAACATGTGTCCGATCACGGCACACAGCGCGGCAAAAGTTGCCATGGTATGGAGCTGTGCTGGGCCGGAAGTTGGAATCCCATGGATTGTAAGTACGAGGAATACCGGCAGCCAGCCTTTCAGGGCATCGAGGACGAGGGTCGCGACGGCCAGTCCCTTGCCGCCGGTACGGGCCACGTTGGTCGCGCCGATATTTCCGCTTCCAATCGAACGCACATCGACTCCCTGGAAGACGCGCACCAGGATGTAGCCGAAAGGAATCGAGCCGAGAAGATAGGAGCCCGCGGCAATGGCGATCAGAGTCGGATCATTCATGTTGTTTCACAGCAGACGCGCCCCCTTAACCGAGTGCGAAGGCTTCGAGCTTGTGGTAGCTCGGCCCGCTGCCCGACAACCTGCTTTCGTATAAAAAGAATTGGCGCGCCGTCATTGTACCGAACTCTGGCGCTGGACTCGATGCCACAATTTCAGTAAGCTGTGCAAATGCTTCGGGTGCCCGCTCCCCACGCAGCGGACGGCGCCTCCCAGAGCCATTGCGCGCCAACGTGAGGTGCGGATGAAATTCTGCTTCTTGCCGAAAGCTAAGGGCTGCGAGCGCCTGATCGATGCGGTGAGCGAGCCCGGGCAGCGCTGGGGCACTGATTCCGGCCCAAAAGACTCGGGGTGCCCGCGCATTGGGAAAGAAGCCCACTCCGCTGAACGTAATCTCAAAGTCTTCGGCGCGAACGCTACGCAGACATTGCCGGACGGCGTCTGCCGTCGGAACCTCCCCGAGAAACTTCAGGGTGACGTGGTAGGTGTTGCTGCGGACAAAGCGCACTCCGGGTAGGCGGGGTTGCAGGGTGCGCACATAATCGTCCAGCCTCTGCTGGATGGCTTCGTCGATGTCCAATGCAACAAATAGGCGCATAAATTAGCGGAGTTTGCGGCGAATTAGATCGAGTGCCAGTTGTGAGGCAAACCAGCGAATGCGTTCGCGGTCGCCGGGAAACCTGCGCTCCACAACCTCGGTATGCTTACCGTCGGCGAGCGCAATATATACCAGTCCGACGGGCTTTTCGGGTGTGCCTCCATTCGGACCCGCAATTCCCGTGATTCCGACACCCAGGGTTGTCTTGCAGCGCTGGCGAATTCCTTCCGCAAGGGCCGCGGCTACCGAACGGCTCACTGCGCCATCGCTGGCCAACAGCAAAGGCGGCACGCCGCAAAATTCGCGCTTCAACTGGTCGGAATACACGAGCGCTCCGCCCATGAAGTATCGTGATGAGCCACTGACCCGGGTGATGCGCTCGGCCAGTAGACCTCCGGTGCAGCTTTCGGCCACGGACAGAGTAGCGCCGCGCATCTGGAGGAAGTAGCCGACAATCTGTTCGAACGATTCCCCCGTGGAGGAAAACATCTCGTCGGCAAACTCGTCTTCCAGTAAGCAAGCCAGCTTCTCGACCCGTTCTTCCGCCTCTTCTTTGGTCGCACCTCGAGCCTTGAGATGAAATTGGATCTCTCCAGCTTTAGCTAGGATGGTGGTTTCGACATCGGGAAATTCCTTGTAGATCTTTGCCGCGCGCTGATCAGCCGTGGATTCGGCAACCATCGCGATCTTCAACTCGCACATGGCAAGATGCTCTTCCGGCACCACCAGTTTCAGGCGGTCGAAGCAGTGGTCATTGAACATGCCTTCCAACTCGAAAGGTGGGCCTGGCAGGAGAATTACTAAACGCTGTTGGCCTTCGTAGCTCGCCTCCAGCCACTGCCCGGGGGCGCTGCCGCGTGGGTTCGCCAACAGCTCTGCCCCAACAATGTAGTCGGCCTGCTTGACGTTGTTCTCCGACATTCGGATGCGCAACGTCGCGGCGCGGGTGTACAGGGCGGTCACCATCTCGTGATCGCGACGCAGCTCCAAGCCCAGCGCTTCGGCAACACACTCGCGGGTTAGATCGTCCTCAGTGGGGCCAAGGCCCCCGGAAAAGATGACAATCTGGGCCCGGGCGAGGGCCGTCCGGCTCGCCAGCAGAAGGTGCTCGGGACGGTCCCCGACAATGGTCTTGAAAATGACTTCCACTCCGAGTTCATTGAGCCGCTGGGTTAGGAACAGGGAATTGGTGTCTTGGCGGTACGGCGTCAACATCTCGGAGCCGATAGCTACGATCTCAGCATTCACGGCTATTAGTGTACCCGAACCATCCCTGGTCTCAGAAGCCGCCACTCTTCGCAGGCGCGAGTCTCGGATTCGCCCCACGTTCACACCGCACAGATTTGCCGATAGAATCACGTAACGCATGTGACGAATATCACATGCTCGATTGTCGTGAGTCACTGAAAAACGAAACCACAGGACATATGTTCATTGAGGACTAAGTAGGTCCAGATTATCGCAAAACCATGCAGCTAACCCGTGCCGCCGACTATGCCGTTCGCGTAATCCTCCATCTGGCCAGCCAGCCATCAGGGACCGTCGTCTCCAAAGCAGTTCTGGCCAGGGCGGCCGAAGCGCCCGAAAGCTTCCTTTCCAAGATCCTTCAAACCCTTACTCGTGCCGGTTTGATTCAGGCCCGGCGCGGAGTCGTGGGAGGTTTTTTGCTTCTTCCCCGCGGCGCACAAGCTTCTTTGCTCGATGTCGTCGAATCCGTTGACGGCCCGATTGCGCTGAATGTCTGCGTCGCTTCCGGTGTATCTTGTGACCGTCATGCCCAATGTCCTGCGCACAGGGTTTGGCTGGAGGCGCAGGCGGCAATGTTGTCGGTCCTGCGCGACGCGAAGATTGCAGAGATGATTCCCATACAGGAACCCTGCCATACCCTGCTGAAAATTACCGAGGTCACCGGCAGCGGCCAACAGGAATCAAAGCAGTTATCCCCGCAGGGTGACCTGCCGAAGAAACCAAATAAACCCTCCGCAATCCGCTCCCAACGGGCTGACGCGGATCAGACGCAACAAAAAATATAAAGAATTGAGTGGGGTGGCTTATGGACTCCGCCGTATTGATACATCGACTACATTTCGCATTTACCATTACCTTCCATTACCTGTTTCCACAGTTGACGATGGGATTGGCTCCTCTAATCGTAGCGTTGAAGACCATCGGCCTGTGGAAGAACGATCAGCGCTATGACCAGGCTGCGCGCTTCTGGGCAAAGATCTTCGGCATCAGCTTTGTCTTCGGCGTGGTGACCGGTATCCCGATGGAATTCCAGTTCGGGACCAACTGGTCGCATTTTTCCAAATACGCCGGGGGCGTAATCGGACAGACCCTGGCGATGGAGGGCACCTTCGCCTTTTTCCTCGAATCGGCCTTCCTTGGTCTCTTCCTCTTCGGGGAGAAGCGCTTGAGCAAGATTGCCCATTGGTGGACCGGTATGGCCGTCTTTTTGGGCTCCTGGCTCTCCGGCTATTTCATCATCGCCACCGATGCCTGGATGCAACATCCCGTGGCTTATCGGTCGACCGCGGACGGGTCCGTCACGCTGAGCAGCTTCTGGGGCCTGCTGCTGAACCCGTGGGCGATCTGGCAGTATGCGCACAACATGGCTGGCGCTTCGGTTACGGGCGCTTTCGTGATGGCCGCCGTCGGTGCCTATTACCTGCTCAGTGAGAAGTACGTCGAGCAGGGCAAGATTTTCATCAAGGTGGGCGTAATCTCCGGAATCATTTCCTCGCTGCTCGTGATTGGTCCTACGGGCGACGGGCAGGGCCGCAACCTTGCGCATTATCAGCCAGCGGCTCTAGCCGCGATGGAAGCTCACTTCGATACCAGGACTGCCGATCTCGTTATTCTTGGCCAGCCCAATGTGGAAGACAAGACGATTGACAATCCCCTCGTCGTGCCCAGGGCGTTGAGCTTCCTGGTGAACCGCGACTGGAAGTCCACGGTGCGCGGCCTCAGCTCGTTCCCTGAGTCCGAGTGGCCGACGAATATCCCTCTGCTCTACTACGCCTACCACATTATGGTTGGGCTGGGCACCATCTTCATGGCAGTAATGTTGATCACCGGAATTCAGCTTTGGCGCAAGAAACTCTATGACTCGAAGTGGTTGCTCTGGATTCTTATGCTGAGCTTTCCGCTGCCCTATGTTGCCAACACGGCAGGGTGGATGACCGCCGAGATCGGCCGCCAGCCATACGTTGTCTATGGGCTGATGCGTACGATCGACGGATTTTCGAAGTCGGTATCGTCGGCCAATGTGTGGTTCACACTGCTGGGCTTCCTGGGTATGTACACCTTACTCGCCATCCTCTTCCTGTTCCTGGTGCAGCGCGAAATTGCTCATGGGCCGGAACACATTGAGAGCGTTGTCTCCGCATCCATAAAGGGCGGAAAAATCACTGCCGCTAGGAGGAGCTAACATGGGATTCCTTTGGTTTGCAATTATCTCCGTCATGCTCGCCGGGTACGTCATCCTGGACGGCTTTGACATTGGCGCCGGTGCGCTACACCTTTTCCTCGGACGTACTGATGATGAGCGGAGGAAGATTATGCGCTCCATCGGTCCGGTGTGGGACGGTAACGAAGTCTGGCTGCTTGCTACCGGAGGCGTGCTTTATTTCGTCTTCCCGCAGCTCTATGCATCCAGTTTCAGCGGCTTCTATCTTCCGCTGATGATGGTGCTCTGGCTGCTCATGCTGCGCGCCATCGGCCTGGAATTCCGCACGCATATTAACGACGGTATCTGGGCGAGCTTTTTCGACGGCATCTTTTCTTTCGGCAGTCTGCTGCTGGCGATCTTTTACGGGGCGGCGCTTGGCAATGTAGTGCGAGGTCTGCCGCTTGGACCGGACCATTATTTTTTCCTTCCCCTGTGGACCAACTGGAGCGTCGGCGCACACCCGGGCGTCCTCGACTGGTATACGGTGCTCTCAGGCGTAGTCGCACTGGTTGCGCTTTGCGTGCATGGCGCTAACTACATCGTGGTGAAGACCGATGGGGAACTGAATGAACGTGCCCGTAAGACTTCTCTTGTCCTGACCCCGATTCTGCTTCTGCTCACTCTGGTGAGCCTGTTTGCCACGCTCTCCATTCATCCCAGCCTGCTTGCCAATTACAACGCGCTGCCGATTGGATACCTTATCCCAGTGCTCGTATTTGCCAGCCTGGTTGGGATCTTCTTCTTCCAGAAGAGCCGGCACGAGGTCGCAGCCTTCGTTTCGGGAGCCTTGTACCTGGCGTTCATGCTGGTCGGAGCGGTGTACTCGCTGTATCCGGTTATCCTGCCGGCCATTGACCCGCAGTACAGCCTGACGATCCAAAACTCGATCACTGCCAGCTATGCACTACAGATTGGGTTGCGCTGGTGGATTGTCGGTATGGTCATAGCGCTTGGCTATTTCGTCTTCTTGTATCGCATGTTCAGGGGAAAGGTGAACCTCGAAAGCAATAGCGGTTATGGTGACTAAGAGGTAAGATGGATTTGCAAGAAATTCACATTGGCTCCCGAGGACGCGAGGGTGGTTGAGATACCAACCCGCCATCCCGTAACTCCTTGGGTGCGCAGTGAGCAGGCTAGTCCCTGACGGCTCTACTGCGCACGAGTAAAACTCATAAGGAGACGCAATGCATATTAAAAAGCTAAGTATTGCTTTTGCGCTTTTTGCAATCACCGCATTTTCCCAGAGCGTATTTGCTCAGGGGTTGAACTGGGAAGGTCAGACCGGCGCCGTCATCACACCTTTCGCCTACACCGCTGCATCACCCGCCAGCAAACTCGGCAAGCCTGAAGTTTCGTTCCACTACATGAATAGCGGTAACGTAATCGGCAATGACTATCAGTTCTCAGTCACCGAAGGCGTTTGCAAGCATTTCGAAGTAGGCTTCACGCAGTCCTTCAGTTCTGCAGGAAACAGCCCGCTGACCGGCTTGTTCGCAAACGGCTATACCGGCATTCACGGCAAGCTGACCGTTGTGAATGAGAATGCATTCAAGACAAAGTGGATGCCGGCCATCGCCGTCGGTACGATTGGCCGCTTCGGCGGAGAGCGCGTGTCCTATGCCATTACGGGTCGTACTGACACGAACGCCGATTTCTACGTCGTCGCCACCAAGACCGTTACCCAGGTGAAGGGCCTTCCCTTTGTTCTGAACTTCGGTGAGAAGGTGACCAACGCTTCGATTATGGGCGTTGCCGGAAATGCCGGAAACGGAATTAGCGCCGATCAGCGCTGGCAGGGACGCCTCTTCGGCGCCGCTGCTTTCGTCGTAAAAGGCCCCTCCAAGTCCACTCTGATCCTCGGATCGGAAGTTGCTGAGCAGCCGAAGTACGTTCAGGGACTGAACGGGTTCCTGGGTGAAAAGGCCACGATTCCTACCTCGATGACCTACTTTGTGCGCATCGTTCCGCACTTGGAAGGATCGCCCTTGCAGGTTGATTTGGCTGTTGTTCAGGCTGCTGGAACGATTGCCCCCGGAGTTGATCTTAACGCGCGTGCTCGTTTTGCCATGGGCACCTCCTACCACTTCTAAACAGAAGTGCTTTGTGCGACAGCGAAGGCCGCCTTTCCGGCGGCCTTCAGCTTTCTGCTTCCCCGATCCCATTCGGGCCTGAGCGGGGCACGATGTCTTCGTCGAGGAGTTCGTCGTGAACCGGAAGCACGGCATCCCAAGATGCTGGGCTACGCATCCTAGCCCTGTTGGGCTTTGTCTCTTATGCGGTTAGGATGCTTGCCTTAATCGCCTGTGCGTCCCTATAATCGCGTTCTCAGCGCAATGTGCCGGATGGGCTGATCCAAGCACTGTCTTCTGTGGTATGCGGTTGCAGCCGTGAGTTCGTCTCATGGGTTTGTTGCCGAAGAGTGAGTCGCAGATTTCGCCAAGTTTTTAAGGAGCAAGAGAATGAGGAAGTCCCTAATTGTGTTATTGCTTGCCGCCGCCAGCGTGGCGGCGCAAGCGCAGGACGCCCCTGCGGGACAGCAGCAACCTGCGCCGGGAGCTGCGGCTCCGGGAGCGCAGCAGAAGAAAGTCATCCAGGACCCGAACGAGTACAACGCCTACGTTGCCGCCGTCAATGCAACTGACCCGGCACAGAAGGCGCAGTTGATGGAGAGTTATCTCCAGACCTATCCCAACAGCGTGATGAAGGAAGACGGTCTGGAACTTCTCCTGAAAACCTATCAGCAAGTCAACAATGCGGGTCAGATCAGGGCTACTGCCCAGCGCCTGCTTCAGGTGAACCCGAACAATTTAACGGCACTCGCGCTACTCAGCTATCTTGATCGTGCCCAGGCTCAGGCCGGCGGGGCCGATGCCGCTGCCAGCCTGCAAGAAGCCGGACAACTCGGTACCCGCGGACTCCAGGCCATGCAGACCGCGCCCAAGCCCGAGGGCTACACCGACGAGCAGTGGAACTCCATGAAGAACTCGTTCCGGGTGATCTATCTGGGTTCCGTGGGCCATGCTGCGTTGCAGGCCAAGGACTATCCAACCGCGCAGCAGAATCTGAAGGAAGTGGTTGCGGCCCAACCGACCGACGTAAACAGCATTTATCTGCTCGCGCTGTCGTATCTGTCTCCGAAGCCGCCTATGGTTGATGGTCTGTTCTGGATCGCCAAGGCTGCTGCTTCCACCAACAATCCGCAGCTGCTGGCCTATGCCAAGAACCAGTACACCCGCTATCACGGCTCAGATGCGGGGTTTGATGAGCTGCTGGCCTCGGCTAAGTCCGCTCCGACGATCCCTCCCGGATTCACCGTTGCGCCTGCACCCTCGGCTGCCGACCAAGCCGCCGATATGCTGAAGAAGAGTACGCCGGAGAAGCTGTCCTTTGCCGAGTGGCAGTTCATTCTTACCAGCGGCAACAAGGAAGCTAGCGATCAGGTTTGGAGCGCAATCAAAGGCAAGCCGGTGCAATTGGTGGCCCAGGTCGTTGAGAGCGGACGCGATTCGCTGAAACTCGCAGGCAGCGCCGACGATATCGATGCGAACAAAGCGGATATCACCTTGACCCTCAAGGAGCCGTTGGCCGCAGCTCGCGTACCCAAGGCAAAGACGCAACTTGTCATCCAGGGCGTTCCCAGTGAGTACAGCGCTGTGGGCGATGCCTTCAACCTCAGCTTCGTTGACGGAGAAGTCTTGAAGGGGCTGCCCGAGCCGGCGAAGAAGCCGTCCGGTGCACACGCCCACAAAGCCCAGTAACTCCGAGCAGGGTTGCAACTAAAGAAGGACGGCAAATTTGCCGTCCTTCTTTAGTTGGTCCAATCTGTCTTGTGGGAACTGCCGGCTACCGTGCGACTTTCTTTTCCATCATCAAGGGTTTTTCGCTTTTGGGAGGACGGCGAGTGCCGGCGCGCACCGCTCTTACGTCAAGCTCTAACTCAGTGATCGTCCGGCTGAGCGTGTTGCGATGCATTCCTAATTGTCTTGCGGCCTTACATTGATTGCCGTTGTTCTGCTCGAGCACGGTGAGTATGAATCGTTTTCTGAATTCGCGTACCGCTTCTGAATAAAGAATTCCGCTCTGATACATCTGCGCTACAAGAGCCTCAAGCTGGTCCTTCACTGAGGGCCTCTCTTTCCTCTGATTCTATGAAAAGTGTTTCGGGCGCGCCCTTCGCTAACCGGCGAGCCCCTTAACTTCCGTAACATAAGCCGTATTAAACGTATTGCAGGGTATTGCTGTTGCGATGGTCTGTCCGGCTGGTATTACCGCGAACTTGCTCCAGCGCCTTCAGTCCATCGTGAAACTTTTGCTTCAGTTCGCCCGGGCCGGCATACACGGCCGCCCGCCCTGCGACCAGAAAATACTGTGCCAAACTGGACTTTGCCAAGGCGCCGGATGATGGCAGAAAACTCGCCATAGCCATCACCAGCACCATCACTACCAACGCACCGCGCAAGAACCCGAACGCTCCTCCGAGCAACCGGTCAAACCACCGCATCCCCACGCTCCGAGTCGCCCATCGCGCAATACGCCCGGCAATCCCCGCCAGAATGACAACCGTGACAAAGATCAACAGAAACCCGGCCCCGCCCGCAACCACATCACTCTTGACGTACGGCGCCAGATACCTTGCCGCGACCGGATATTCCCAAGCCGCCAGAAGATATCCAAACACCGTGCCCGCCAACGAAAACAACTCGAATACAAAGCCCTGGGCCGCGGCATGAACCACCGAGAGTACAAGGATTCCCGCAATCAACCAGTCCAGGCCGTTCATCGGTTAGCCCCTGGGCAGTTCTTGCCCGGTCAGACGGCGATAGGCTTCCACGTATTTTGCGCTGGTATTCTGCTGTACCTCTTCCGGCAGTCCGGGAGCCGGTGGTTTCTTCTCCCAGTGAATCTCTTCCAGGTAGTCGCGCACGTACTGTTTGTCATAGCTCAGTTGCGCCTTGCCCGGAGCATAGCTGTTGGCAGGCCAGAAACGCGAGGAATCCGGAGTCAATACCTCGTCTGCCAGAACCACGCCGTTGGCTGTCTTGCCAAACTCAAATTTGGTATCGGCGATAATGATGCCCTTGGTCAGCGCGTAGTCGGCCGCTTTTTTGTAAATGCTCAGGCTCAGCTTGCGCAGGGTCTCACTGTCGATGGGGCCGACGTGTTTCACCATATCGTCAAACGAAATATTCTCGTCGTGCCCGCTGGCTGCCTTGGTGGACGGGGTGAAGATCGGTTCGGGCAACTTATCGCTCTCGCGCATACCCCGTGGAAGTTCTATGCCGCACACCGCGCCGGTCCGCTGATATTCCTTCCAACCGGAACCGGAGAGATATCCGCGCACCACGCATTCCACCGGATACATATCGGCTCGCACCACCAGCATCGACCGGCCGCGCAGTTCGGGTTCGTACTTCAGCAATGGTGTTGGGTACTCGTCGACATTGGCCGTCACAAGATGGTTGGGCACGATGTCTTTCAAAAAATTGAACCAGAACAGCGAAAGCTGGGTCAGTACGCGTCCCTTATCCGGAATGCCGGAGGCAAGGACGTAATCAAATGCAGATATCCGGTCCGTCGCAACGAACAAAAGCCGTTCGTTGTCCACACGGTACACGTCGCGCACCTTTCCGCTGGCATGGAGCTCCATGTCAGGGAAGTCGGTCCGAAGAAGAACTGGATTGATTGGTTTCGTAGTCACGGGTCAGTTCGAACGATTCGAAAAACGATTCTAAACAGTGGGTGGATTTTGTCAACGCAAGTTGTCAGATGGCGTCTTTTTAACGCTTTAGAATCTTGAAAAAACCATTGACAAGCGGCAGAAGATTTGCGTCTCCCTGTAAACAGAAGGGTTAGAGAGGGTTGACGGATGGTGTTCGACGGCCCCGCAACCCCCGAAACATTTGTACTCTTCTAATCACATTCTCGCCCTGTAGGGCAACCCGGAAGCGCAAAACCTCTTGCCGCACAGCACCCGATTGGGAATGTACCTCGCGTGACTTGTAAGTCTCTTGCCAATCCGCTCGAGATAATTCCCATCCGCTCCCCGATCAAAGCCGGTGCGCGGTGCCTGATTTGATTAAGCCATGGCGACCTGAGGTTCTGGTTCGCGCTCGCTGCCAAAGCGCACGCTGACGATGCGCGAGACCCCCGGCTCCTGCATGGTGACGCCATACAACACTGGAGCCATGCTCATCGTTTTCTTGTGGTGCGTGATGATGATGAACTGGGTTTCGATGCTCATCTCGCGCATCAATTCGCCGAAGCGGGTTACGTTGGCCTCGTCCAGAGGCGCGTCGACCTCGTCGAGGATGCAGAATGGGGCAGGCGCGAACTGGAAGATGCCCACGAGTAACGATAGCGCCGTCAACGTCTTTTCCCCGCCGGAGAGCAGCAGCACATTCTGCATCTTCTTTCCCGGAGGCGAGGCTACGATGTCGATGCCGCTCTCGGCGGAGTTCTCCTCGTCCGTAAGCTTCATCCATGCTTCGCCGCCGCCGAACAGCTTCTTAAAGGTATGCGTGAAGTTGGCATTGATGATGGCAAACGCCTCGTCGAATTTACCGCGCGAAATCTCCTCGATCTCCTTGATCGTGTTCTGGGTGTTTTCGATGGAGTCCAGCAGGTCCTTGCGCTGAGTCTCCAGGAACTCGTGCCGTTGCGAGGTCTCCTGGTACTCTTCGAGCGCCATCATATTCACCGGCCCCATGCCTTCCAGGCGGGTTCGCATTTCACGATAGCTCAGCTCCGTCGCCACCAATTCCTCGCCCGACTGGTGCGCCAGAGCCTCATCGGCAAGCAGCTCTTCCCGGCTCTGGCCCAACTCCTGGATGCAGGTTTCGATCAGATGCCCGGAGTCGCTGGCAGCCTTGGCCGCCTCTGCGCTTAGCTCTCCGCGACGGTCGCGAACCCGGTCCAGGATCTCGCGAGCCGCCTTTAGTTCCACTTCGATTTCGCTCAGGCGGGATCGAAGCTGCTCACTTTCGATCCCGAGTTTCTGCTCCAGCACCTGTGCCGATTCGCGCTCGCTCTGCCATTCCACCAGCTTGGAAGCCAGTACTTCGCTCTCCTGCTCGCGCTGCGATTTCTCAGCAGCCGCACCCTCCAACTGGCCGTGCAAGGAATTCACGCGCTGATTCACTTCCGCGATCATGGACTGAATTCGCGCCAGCGATGCGGCGGCAGCGCGACGGCGTTCCTCCAGTCCGGCAACCCGGGCCATGACTTCGCTGGCGGCCTGCGCCGCGCTGTCGCGGGCCACGCGCAGCTCTGCAACGCGCTCCTGTGCGGCAGACATCTGCGCCTCCAGTTGCAGCCGCTTAGCTTCTTGTTCTTCCAGCTCCTGCTGGCGCTCTGCGATGAACGCCTCGCGGCTCTGGCGCTCGCCGGCCACGCGCAGCAATTCGCGCTCATATCCGGCGATGCGGTCGCGTACGCGGGTCATCTCGCTCTCAAGTTGGCGCAGGCTGTGGCCGCTGGTCATCACCTTTCGCTCGGAGTCCCGTCGTTCGGCTTCCAACTGATCCAGCAGCGATGTCAATGCCTGGATCTCGCTGCCAAAGCGTGCCACGCTGCTTTCCTGCGCGGCCAGCGTGCGTCCAAGTTCTTCGATCGTGTGCTGCACATCGCGCAGGTCGCGCTTCATTTGCAAAGGACCTTCGGCCAGCTTTTTGCCGCCCGCCACGGTTACGTTGTGGAAGCACTCGCCGGTCAGCGCAAGATAAAACGCATCGGGGTTTTCCAGGGCGAGGGCGCGTCCGGTGTCGGCGTCCGGCACAATGTAACCGTTGCCGAGTTTTGGCAGAATTACTTCCAGTGAGCTACCAAAGGTTTCCGGGACGCGAATGCAGTCCTTCAGCGGGATTACCCGGTCTTCGCGCAGGTGTGTGCGCATCGTCTCGTCGAAGATGAAGCTGAACTTTGCCTGCGAGTCATCGGGATGCACAAGAAACGTTGCGCGTCCCTCAACATCACTGCGAAGTAGCTTCAACCCCTCGTTGGCCGCGTCCCATGACTTCACGACGAGGAAGTTCAACTCATCGCGCAGAAACTCGTCGACCACTCCCTCGTACTTGTCTTCCACCTCGATGAAGTCCGCCAGCACGCCCACTGGAGCGCTCTCGCCGGTCAGTTGTCCGGAGCGTAGCAGTTTGCGCACCGACTCCGTCGAGAAGCCATGCTCTTTGATAACTGCTTCAAGCGAGGCGCGCTTGCCCTGTAATTTCGCGGACTCCGAGCGCATCATGTCCAACTGCTTCTTAGCTTCGATTTCAACCGTGCGCTTCTCCGCAAGCTGCGTGCGCGTTTCCACCAGACGAGCTGCGATCGAGCGCGACAGTTCGGTAGCCGATTCGAATTCCAGACTGATTTGTCCGCGCTGTCCGCCAAATAACTCCACCTGCTGATTCGCGGAGTTCAACTCCTGCTGCAAGCGCCCGGTCTCACGCTCTAAAGCCGCAATGCGCTCCTCCGCCTGCGTGATGCGGTTGCGCACGCTGGAAGCCGCGTTCATCGCGTCCAGCATCTGGCGGCGCTGTTGTTCCTGGTTGCGCTCCACTTCCATTAACCGCTGCGCCGCCTCCTGCGATTCGGACTGGCGCTGATTGCGCTCCTGCTGCGCGCTGGCAACATCGGCCGCGGCGCTTTCGAGGATCTGCTGGTTGGTGGCGAGTTCGTCTTCCAGGCGCAGCAACTGGCTGCTTGCGCTGCTGGCCTCAGCTTCTGCCGCGGCCGCACGCGCAATCAGTTCCGCGCAACGCTCCTCGTTATTGCGGCGGCGGGCGGTGGCTCTTTCCATCTCCAGATGAACCTGGCTGAGCCGCTCGCGTGTCTGCTTCGCCTCGGAGTCGATGGCATAACCTTGCTGGGTGCGCTCGGCGTGCTCCGCGTCCATCGCCTGCACCGCCTCGGTGCGGACGTGCAACTCCTCGGTGAGCTGCGCCAGTTCGGCGTCCAACTGCTGCGCTTGGGCCGCGAGTTCGGAGAACCGGCTGGCCAGAACCACGCGTAACTGTTCGCGCATCTCATCGCGCAGTTTGCCATAGCGCTCGGCCTTGGCGGCTTGACGCTTCAGCGAATTCATCTGCCGGGTTACTTCGTCGAAAATGTCATTGATGCGGGCAAGGTTTTGTTTCGCATCCGCCAGTCGTGCTTCAGCCAGCCGCTTGCGCGTCTTGAACTTGGTTATCCCGGCGGCTTCCTCGATGATGTTGCGGCGGTCGGTGGGCTTCGAACTGAGGATCTGCCCAATGCGGCCCTGCTCGATCAGCGCGTAGGATTCCGGCCCCAGACCGGTACCCATGAAGATGTCCTGGATGTCGCGCAGGCGGCAGAGCTTGCCGTTGAGCAAGTACTCGCTGTCGCCGCTGCGGAACAGACGGCGGGTAACCGCGATCTCGCCTTTCTTAAAGGTGGTCTTGAACTTGCGCCGCCGAATCTTGAGAACCACTTGTGGACCGCTCACCGTGGCATAACCCCCATGATCCCCGGAAGCCGAAGCCTCCGGAGACGCAGAGGAAGCTCCGGCGCCCAGAGTGGGCGACGGGCTAGCCTCCTGGGCAGCTGCGGGAGCAGCGCCAGGAGTGGCGGCGGAAAGATCATTACCAGCGGCTGCGACCGCGACTTCCACTTCGTCGGTCTGGCCGGGGCGCACCTCTTCGGTGTACTCTTCTACCTCGCGCTCGCGCTGATTGCGCAGCGAGGACTCATCCCAATCCTGATCGGGCATTTCGTCCTGAATTTCAAATACCGGCGTGTCGATGGGGCCTTCGTACACCTGGGGGTCCACCAGGTGCAGTGTGACCTCGGCCATACCGGTGGGCTTACGCTCGCGAGTGCCGGCAAAAATCACGTCGGTCATGTGCGCGCCGCGCAGGCTCTTCACGCTCTGCTCGCCCAGCACCCAACTGATCGCGTCGGAGATATTCGACTTGCCGCAACCGTTCGGGCCAACAATGGCCGCGATGCCGTCACCAGGGAACTTTAACTCGGTGCGGTCGCAAAAGGACTTGAAGCCCAGAATCTGAAGCTTTTTCAGTTTCAGCAACGGTGTACTCCTTGCGCCCGGGCGTTGGACGCCCAAGGCTCTATTCTCGCGCTCGCCGCCCGGCCGCGAAATGCTGCCCGCAAAGCCGGCGGTCTGCTGAATGCAACAGGGTTCGGCCCCGAAGAGGCGCCAAGGACGTCTCTTTGGGTTCATCGAGCTCCGGCTGGGAGCTGCCCTTGTACGCCTTCCTTGGAACCCGGACCTGGGCTGACTCGTAACTCAGCTTCTGGATATCTCCGGGCGCCGCTTCGGGGCGCTGCGCGAGTGGTGGCTGGTAACCCGGAAAACTCCGAGCCCTCCCGAGTCCTTTCGGCGGGGAGGTCCGCCTCGCAAGTTGTTGCCACTCTACCGAGCGCCGGAAGGGGGAGTCAAGAGATAAAACCCCATTTGTTGTATGCATCTGTGCAAAACCCCAATATGATGCACCTACTATGTAGCAATGCTGATGCATCGCCCGTAAATTGCACAGGCCGATGTGCAATCGGCGGGCGGGCATATGTATGCGATTTGCACCACAAACGTGTCGGGGAAGCACGGCGGAAGGAGAACGTCAGAGCCTCTTCAGACTAGGGTACGAGGGCTCAAAACGCAAGAAGCTGAATGTCAGGAAAATGGCCCAGTCTTGGCTGGGCCGGTCCATGCTTACAAGAGCCTACTACTCGCCGAGAATCGACAGCAGCCGAACCACCGACTCAATGCCCTTATAAAAATTCGGAATATGGAATTTCTCATTGGGAGCATGGATGTTGTCGTCGGGAAGACCGAGGCCCATCATCACCGAGGGTATTTTGAGATCGGTGCGGAATTGCTCAACGATAGGAATCGAGCCGCCGGAGCGGATATACACGGTTTCTTTGTGAAACACTTCGTACAACGCCTGATCCGCGGCTTTGATGTAGTCGTTATCCGTGCTGACGACCACGGCTTTGCCCTTCGAGTGAACCTTGATGTTGATCTGAATTCCCGCGGGCGTAATCGATTTCACGTACTTCGTGAACTTCTCCAGAATGTCGTCGGGGTCCTGATCGGGCACTACGCGCATGGAGACTTTGGCGGAAGCCTTGGCCGGGATCACGGTCTTCGCGCCCGCGCCGGTAAATCCACCGGGCATACCGTGAACCTCAAGCGTGGGCCGCGCCCAGGTGCGGTACAGTACGGGGTAATCCTTCTCGCCGGTCAATACCGTTGAACCTACCTCCGTCTTGCGATAGTGCTCTTCGTCGAACGGCAGTGATTTCCAAGCCTTCAACTCAGCATCGGTCGGCGAAGACCATTGATCGTAGAAGCCGGGGATGAGAATGCGTCCATCCTCGTCCTTCAGTTTGCTGATGATCTGGCACAGAGCAAATAACGGATTGGGCGCGGCGCCGCCATAGACCCCGGAGTGCAGGTCCGTGGCCGCACCGCGCGCCTCGATCTCCGTATAGACCAAGCCTCGCAGGCCCACGCACAATGTTGGAAGATCCGGCGCGAACAATTCCGTGTCGCAGACCAGCGCAACATCGGACTTCAATCGTTCGCCATGCTCGTGCACGAACTTCTCCACCGCCTCGCCCCCGACTTCTTCTTCGCCTTCAAATAGCAGACGTACGTTGACCGGCAGTTTTCCTTCGGCGGCAAACAGCGATTCCAGTGCCTTCACCTGCATCCAGAGCTGGCCTTTATCGTCCACCGCTCCCCGCGCATACAAATTCTGGTTGCGCTCGGTTGGCTCAAACGGGGGCGAAAGCCACTCGTCCAAAGGTTCCACTGGTTGCACGTCGTAATGCGCATAGATCAGCACGGTGGGCTTACCTTCGGCATGTAACCAGTCGCCATACACCAGTGGGTGGCCTGCGGTCTGGATGGTTTCGACGTGCTCAATTCCTATGCGCTTCAACTCCGCTGCCACATATCCGGCGGCTTTATCAATGTCGCTCCGGTGCTCCGGAAGGGTGCTGATGCTGGGGATGCGAAGCAGTTCTTTCAACTCTTCGAGAAAACGCTTTTCATTTTTCTTGGCAAAGGAAAGTGCAGGCGAAGCCATTTGAAGAAATCCTTTCGTCAGTGTAAGCAAGCTTGAGTTCCAAGCAAACTGGAGAGTATAGCACCTGGAATGCCGGTCGGGGCCAAGCAGAGTCAGAAGCGTTGCGGAGAGAACCGGTCGAGTGGAATCGGCGTTTTTCCTTCGAGAATCAGTGCGCACATTACTTC
>CAZLZA010000075.1:0-23262 GCA_964563875.1 uncultured Acidobacteriaceae bacterium | reverse complement strand
GAGTGCGAAACATAGAGGTAATGGATACCACACTCCGGGATGGGGAGCAGACGCCAGGCGTCAGCTTTTCGGCAGATGAAAAACTGGTCATCGCCGAAGCCTTGCTCAGATCGGGTGTCGATGCCATCGAAGTTGGCTCAGCGGGGGTTTCCAAAGGAGAGGCGCTCGCCGTTCGGAACATCACCGATTGGGCAAAAGCCCATGACGTCGCCGAAAGAATCGAAGTCCTCGGTTTTGTAGACGGCACCAAGTCGGTGGATTGGATTGTGCAGCACGGTGGCCAGGTTCTGAACCTGCTCGCCAAGGGATCGGAAAACCATTGCACGATTCAGCTTCGCAAGTCCGTCGATGCGCACCTCGCTGACATCCAGCGCACGGTTGAGTACGCCAGCCAGAACGGCCTGAGCGTCAACGTGTATCTGGAGGACTGGTCGCAAGGCATGCGTGACTCCCAGGCCTATGTGATGACCCTTTGCCAAGGCCTCGCCAAGCTGCCGGTCAAGCGCGTGATGTTGTGCGACACCCTCGGCATTCTGGCCCCGGGACAGACGGAAATCTATGTGCGCGCCATGCGCGAGAGCTGCGCCCTGCCGCTCGATTTCCACGGGCACAATGACTACGGTCTGGCGGTGCCCAATGCAATTGCCGCGCTGCGCTCTGGTGCCGGACGCGTGCACCTTACGGTAAACGGCATCGGCGAGCGCGCCGGCAACACCAACCTGGCGACCCTGGTGGTGACCGCACGGGATCTGTTTGACATGAACAGTAATGTCAAAGAGCGCTCGCTCGCTATGCTCAGTGATCTGGTGGCCGGAATCAGCGGTATCGCACCCGCCCCCAATGCGCCGGTGGTCGGACGCATCAGCGCCATCCAGGGCTGCGGAGTGCATGCCGACGGCGACAAAAAGGGCAAGCTCTATCAGAACCGGCTCGATCCCAAACGCTTCGGACTTAAGCGCGGTTACGACCTCGGCAAGACGGCCGGGATCGCATCCATCGAGCACAACTGTAAAGAGCTTGGAATCGAAATCAGTCCGGAGCAGCAGCGCATGCTGCTCGCCAAGGTAAAAGAGTTGGGCGACGAAAAGGTCAGCGTGACCCAAGCCGACATCATTCTCCTGCTGCACGAAATCTTCGGCGAAAAAGAGAATGGGGTCAGGTTGGTTAACTACGAATTCGCCTTGAAAAAAGGATCTCCTCCGAAGGTCAGTCTTGAACTCAGTTGCAACAACCAGCAGCTTACGGCGCAGAGCGAGGGCGATGGACAGTTTGACGCCTTCATCAAAGCCTTGCGCACCGTCTGGAAGGACATGCCTGAGCTCATGGACTATCGCATCGGGATCTCTCGCAAAGGAACCAGCGGAGCGCTCACCGAGGCGACCATCACCTGGCGCAGCGACGGAAAGCTCTTCACCACCCGCGCCGTAGCTCCGGATCAGCTCGTGGCCGCCATGAATGCGACCGTGCGCATGCTCAATTACGTGGAACTCAGGCGGCAGCTCGGCACGCGTGAACAAACCTGGGGACACTTCGCGGAAGTTCCGCATACTTAGTCTTCTGAGTAGGTCGGAGATTCATGGCGCAGACGGCACAGAAGGTACAGTTAAAGTCCGAGACGCTGCAGGGCTTCGATACGTATATTCTCGAAGCCGAAGCCGTCATGGAGCAGACGCTGCACGGAAACAATTCCTTCCTGTGGTCTGACGCTAGTCCGGAGAGAGCACTGCAGCTCCGCCAGGGTAAAATCCTCGCTCAATTCTGGTCGGGCCGAGGCCCGGTCAAAGTGCCCAGCGGTCTGATTCATGACTGGACTGGGACCGTGCTGATTCCCGGCGCCACCGTCAAGCAAACCGTGCGCCTGGTGCAGGACTACAACAACCACAAGAACATCTATCAGCCTGAGGTGATCGACTCCAGACTGTTGAGCAACAAGGGAAACGATTTCCAGATTTATCTGCGCCTCCTCAAAAAGAAAATCATCACCGTTGTGCTCGACACTTATCATGACGTGCACTATTCCTCGCCGGATCACACCCGCTGGCTTTGCCGCTCCTACACCACGCGAATTCTCGAGGTGGAAGGAGCCGGAAGCCAGAACGAAACCATCCTGCCGCCCGACACCGGTTACGGATTCCTCTGGCGCCTGTATTCCTACTGGCGGTTCCAGCAGAAGGAGGGCGGCGTCTTCGTGGAGTGCCGGGCGATTTCGCTCTCCCGCAATGTGCCGCTCGGACTGGGATGGCTGATCGAACCCATCATCCAGAAGCTGCCCCGCGAATCGCTGATCAATACCCTTGACGCGACCCGCCGGGCGTTGATACCGAACGCCGCCTCCGCGCCATGATTGCCTCCCACCTATCGCAGCGTCCATTTTTCCAATCGCCTTAACCGGCGCATGGCACCATAGGAAACCATTTTCCTTATCCCTCCCTCCTACGATACCGTGAGGCGACACGTGGGCTAACCGGGGTGTTGTTCCCGTTATTCCGTCGCCCGGGCCATTCCTCCCCAGCTACCCAGCGAACCTCATCCGCCACATTTGTTGCATCCGGAGCTGTTGCATCCCAAAGCTCAGCGATGATGCGGAGCCGTGCGTTCTTAGGAGAAGAGGGATCGTGATTCCCCGCGTAGTGTCCGTAACTGGCGTCAAAGAGTGGCGCGAAGGCGAAATGCGCCCCGTGGAGGATTACCTCGTCGGCGAGGAGCCGCTGGAAATCCGGGTTGGCGACCGCGCCGTCAGCGTCACCATGCGCACCCCCGGTCACGATCTCGAACTTGCCGCCGGCTTTCTTTTCACCGAAGGCATGATCGTGGGCCGTGCGCAAATCGCTGCGACGCGCCATGATGCAGATGCAACGCAGAACGGAGCCAATCGCGTACGCATCGAACTCGCTCCCGGCGTCACGCTCGACCCCGAAGCCAGCCGTCGCAATTTCTACACCTCGTCCAGTTGCGGAGTCTGCGGCAAAGCTTCCATCGACGCCGTGCGCGTGCGCCAGATCGAGCGTCCCAACCCGGAGTGTGCGGTCGATCCCGAGGTGCTCTGCCGCTTGCCCGATCAACTGCGCGCGGCGCAGCCGATTTTTGGCCGCACCGGCGCACTCCATGCCGCTGGTCTGTTCACGCTCGAAGGTGAGTTGCTCGTCCTTCGCGAGGATGTGGGCCGGCACAATGCGGTGGATAAGGTCGTCGGCTGGGCGCTGGCCAATGACCGTATCCCGCTGCGCGATTCGCTGCTAATGGTGAGCGGTCGCGGCGGCTTTGAGATTGTGCAGAAAGCTCTGGTCGCGGGCCTTCCGGTGCTCGCCTCGGTATCGGCGCCCTCGGACTTGGCGGTAAATCTGGCGCGCGAGTTCGGCATGATGCTCATTGGATTTCTGCGCGGGCGGCGCTTCGTTATCTATTCGGGGGCGGAACGGCTCGCCGCCGGGCAACTGGTCACTAGAGAGGAGGGATGAAACGCTGGAGGCGGGTGCACCAAAACACGAAAAGAAGATACGGCAGTTCGTGGTGAGTTTGCGATCGCAACGACCTTGGCTGGCCCATGGATCCGTTCGGGAATTGTATCTAGAAATGGGAGAATAACCATGGCTACAGATCGTCTCGCAAACCGCTGGGGAATCGCCGTTGCAGCGGTCATCATGCAGCTCTGCCTGGGCGCCGTTTATGGTTGGAGCGTCTTCGTCAAACCGCTGATTAGCTCCACCCACTGGACCCTCACCCAGGTTTCACTAGCCTTCACTTTGTCCGTAGTCTGCCTCGGTGCGGGAACTGTTATTGGCGGACTGTGGCAGGATCGTGTCGGCCCACGCCGGGTCGCCACCGTTGCCGGCATTCTCTATGGCGCCGGCTACATGATCGCCGCCCTCGCGGCTGCCCACCATTCGCTGATTGGAATTTACCTCGGCTACGGGGCAGTGGCTGGCATCGGCATGGGAATGGGTTACATTTGTCCGGTCGCCACCCTGGTCAAGTGGTTTCCCGACCGGCGCGGCCTTATGACCGGTGTCGCCGTCTGCGGCTACGGCGCTGGCGCACTGGTGATGAGCCCGCTCGCCGCCCGCGAGATCCTTGCCTTCGGCGTGCCCACTACCTTCCTGACCCTGGGAATTGTCTACCTGATTCTGGTGGTGATTACCGCCCAGTTCTATCAGAATCCCCCGCAAGGCTGGCGTCCCGAGGGCTGGGTGCCTAGTTCCGCTGTTTCCAAGGCCGCCTCAACCTACGATTTCACAGTGAAAGAGGCAATGTCCACGCCCCAGTTCTGGCTCCTCTGGGTCATGCTATTCCTGAACGTCTCCGCCGGAATCATGATCATCAGCCAAGCCTCGCCGATGGCCCAGCAACTGGTCGGACTCACCCCGGTCGCTGCCGCCGGAATCGTCGGTGTTATCTCGATCTTCAACGGCTTGGGACGCGTCTTCTGGGCCGCCGTCTCCGACTATCTCGGCCGCGCCCGGGTCTATTTCCTGCTCTACCTCATTCAGGTTGGAGTGTTTTTTTCTCTGCCGCATCTGCACACGGCTACGCTGTTCACCATCGCCGTCTCGCTCGTCGGACTCTGCTATGGCGGCGGCTTCGGAACCATGCCCTCGTTCACCGCAGACTTCTTCGGCGCCAAGTACATGGGCGGAATCTATGGCTGGATCTTGCTGGCTTGGGGAGCCGGCGCGATTCCATCTCCCATTCTGATTGCCCGGGTCCGGCAGACCACCGGGACTTATCAGCCCGCGATTCTGGTCATCGCCATTGTGATGGTGTGCTCGCTCGTCCTGCCCCTCACCGCCAAGCGCCCGAAACACGAACCCGGGAAGAGCGTCCCGCTTCCGAGCGCGAAGATTGCCGCCTAGGGCATGCTTGGAATTTCATTGGCCGCCGGGTTTTTACCCCCCGGTGGCCGACGATTCGTGATGATCTGCGCTCGTGCCCGGTGTTCCCATACGGGACTACAATCCTCCATTTGTAAGGACTTTCCAGGAACTTTGCCATCCCCTGCATCCAATAATGTAAGTTGCTGGACGGAGGCGTGGAATGAGGCCCTGGGTTTGCGCAGCCTTTCTGCTGGGGGCGATGCCGGGAATCTGCCGGGCAGAAGCCATCCACCTCAAAAACGGAACCAGCATCTCTGCCGACCGCGTCACCGAGAAGGACGGGCAGGTGGAGTACACCGTCGGCGGCACGCATTACTCCATCCCCAAGTCATCGGTCAGCAGCATCGAGCAAGGCACCACCATTGGCATTTCCGTGGGCACCTCCAAAAGCGGATTGATCGCGCCTCCTGCGGATGCCGGTTCCAGTTTTCCGTCCGTCAGCGGCAGTCATCAGATCTCGCATCGTGAAATTGCCGCGGCCCTGCCTCGGGCTCCGCAACTGCAAGGCGCGGAGACCGCCGCGCTCTACTCCCGCATCGTGAGCTTCAGCCGGATCAATGAACGAGCGCTGTACGATATCGAGGCCGAAGGCATCCCCGCAAAGTCGGCGTCTGCCTACTTCATCGCTGCCCTCTACGACTTCGAACACAGTGAAGGCGATGCGGCGCGAAAATATATGAAACGCTGCGTCGAATTCCAGCCCGAAAATTCCGGCTTGCTGGAGTGGTACACCGTCATGCTGCTCGACGGTGGGCAATTCCGTGAGGCCGTTGCCCAGGCCGAGCACGCCGTAAAGCTTGCCCCGCAGTCCGCCGAAGCCTTGCAGGTACTCGGGCTAGCCGATTACGATTCAGGACAGTTTGCCAAAGCCGTCGCCACCTGGAATCGCGCCCAGCAGTTGCATCCCGACCAAGCTGTCGCCAACTACTTGGCGAAGGCCGAACGTGAAGCTACCGTGGAGGGGAATTTCAGCGAACGTGAGAGCAAGCACTTCCTCCTGCGTTATGAAGGACACCAGGCCGCCTTCCGCTTTCCATCCGAGTTGCTCTACACCCTCGACCGCCAGTACGGAGACCTCCAGCAAGAACTTGGTTTCGCACCTGACAGCACCATCACCGTCATTCTCTACACCGAACAGCAGTTCTTTGACGTCACCCAGGCTCCGTCCTGGGCGGATGGCCTGAACGATGGCAAGATACGCGTTCCGGCCCATGATCTTTCCGGGGTGACGCCGCGCCTGGAAGCCGTGCTCCGCCATGAGATGACCCACTCGTTCGTCCACTCGCTCACCCACGGACGCTGTCCGACATGGCTCAACGAAGGCCTTGCGCAGATGGAGGAACCGCGCAGTTCCAGCCAGTTCGCCGCCCCTCTGGCACGGTTGTTTCAGGAGGGCAGACAAGTGCCGCTGCGCTATCTGGAGGGCTCGTTCATGCACTTCTCGCCCGAGCAGGCGCAAGTGGCTTATGCCGAGTCGCTGGCCGCCGCCGAATACCTGCGCTCTACCTATGGCATGTATGCGCTGCACCACATGTTGGAAATGCTGAATGACGGCGAAACACCGGAAACTGCGTTGCGGAACTCCGTGCAGGCAGATTACGCGGAGTTCGAGCGCGGCCTCGGCCAGTATCTGGCCAAAAACGCGCGCTGAGCCACCAGAATCCGACAGCACCGCAATCTGCCGATCAAGGAAATTTCAGGCCGCTCGGCCCATCGGCATAGCTCACATCTTCGTTCTGTAATATGCAGTTTTGTCCCATGAGATCCGGGCAAAGCAATCGCTCAATCCGTAGGTGGTCTCGGCTGCTCCCAGCAGAAGGTAGCCATCCGGCTTCATCGCAGAGACCAATCGGCTGAGAATTTCACGCTTCTTCTCCACTTCGAAATAGATCATGACGTTGCGGAAAAAAACCGCGTCAAACCGCGGCAGATTGCTCCACGGCTGGCAAAGGTTCATCTCGCGGAATGTCACCATGCTTCTGATCTCGCGGCAAAGAACCCAGTCCGCTCCATCGCGCGTAAAATATTTCGCCAGATACTTCGCCGGTAGACCCCGGTTGACTTCAAGTTGACTGTAGCGTCCGGCGCGTGCCCGCTCCAAAATCGCCGACGACAGATCAGTCCCCAGGATCGAGACTGTCCAGCCCGGCATCCCGCCGAACTCTTCGGCGATCAGCATCGCAATGCTGTACGCTTCCTGTCCGCTCGACGAAGCCGCGCTCCAGAAATTAAGCCGCCGCATGGCCGCGCGATCCGCCATCAGTTCCGGAATGATGGCCCGGCGCAGGGCTTCAAACGGCAGATGATCGCGGAAGAACCAGGTCTCGTTGTTCATCATGGCATCGAGAACCTTGCGGTGAAGATCGCAGAATGAAGTCTGCCGGATCTGCGCGAGCAACTCCTGCACCGAATCCATGCCCTCCCGATACGCCAAGGGCGTCAGTCGCGATTCGGCCAGGTAACCCTTGCCTTCATCCAGCATGACGGCGGAGTAATGCGCCAGGAATTGTCGTAGATATTCAAACTCCCCTGATTCAAGACCCATACTCACCGCCTTGTGCCGGCACCAGCGCACTAACCGGACTGGCCTGCAACGGCCCGTGGCGGCCGCGGTGAACCCTGCGAACAATCTCATTCGCGATCTCCGACAACGGCAGAACGCTGTCGGCGAGCCCAGCCTTAGCCACATATCCCGGCATTCCCCAGACCACCGAACTGGCTTCATCCTGAACGATCACCTGCCCGTGGGCTTGCTTAATCAGTTCGCACCCCCGCAACCCATCCTGCCCCATCCCGGTCATTACGACGGCCAACGCATTCTTCCCGAACACCGCGGCCACGGAACGGAACAGCACATCCACCGAAGGCCGGCACGAGTTTTCCGGCGCCGCCTGAAAGATGCCCAGCCGAACCGACCTCTCCTCGCGTCGCACGTTCATGTGAAAGTCCCCGGGAGCGATCCAGGCGCGTCCCCGTTCCACCAACCCGCCTGATATTCCTTCCTGCACCACTAGCGAAGAAGTAGCCGTGAGGCGCTCGGCCAGAAAACGCGTGAACGTCGGCGGCATGTGCTGCACAATCACCACCGGAACCAGGAAATCTGCCGGCAGATGGGGAATCAATTCCGCCAGCGCATTCGGCCCTCCGGTCGATGTCCCGATCGCCACAATGTCCACTCTCTGATCGTCAATGGGAACTCTGCGCGCCGGGCCTGCCACGGTCGAGGCAGCCGGCGCAGTCGTCGCCGAGTTAGGGAGTGTACCCGCCAGCCTGTTCCGTGGCTCCGGCACCGCAGGAGGCCGGTACCCCCTGCTCTTCCAACACAGCGCTTTGATCTTGGGAATAATTTCCAGACGGATTCGCGACATGCTGTCCTGCACGCTGCCCACGTTCGCTGGCTTCGCCACGTAATCGTCCGCGCCCGCAGCCAGTGCGTCCAGGGTAGCCAGAGCCCCGCGCTCGGTCAGGGTGCTGAACATGATCACCGGCGTCTTGACGCCGCGCGCCCGCAACTCGCGAAGCGTTTGCAGCCCGTCCATCTCCGGCATTTCGATATCGAGCGTGATCGCGTCCAGCGCGTACTGCTCAACCATGGCGAGGGCGATCCGTCCATTCGCCGCAACCCCAACCACTTCCATCTCCGGGTCGCTCTCGATCGATTCCCGGACGATTCGCCGCATCACGACCGAGTCGTCCACGACCAGCACCCGATATTTCATTGGAGCAATCCAATAATCTGCAACTTGTCCAGAATCGAGTCCTTGGTGAACGGTTTCATGACGTACTCGTCGGCGCCCTCTTGCAATGCCCGCAAAACTTCCGCCTGGTCGCTCTCGGTGGTCACCATCATGATCTTCATCTTGTCGCAGCCGTGATCAGCCCTGACTTTTCCCAGCAGTTCTATCCCGGTCATCTCCGGCATGTTCCAATCGATCAGCGCCAGATCAGCGCAATTTCGCGTGAGACAGTCCAGCGCTTCAGCCCCGCCTTTAGCCTCCACCACTTCGAACCCAGCCCCCGCCAGAATGGACTTCAAGACCTTCCTCATGGTGGTTGAATCATCGACAACTAAGGCCTGCATGTTGGCTCCTCTTGCGGCATCGAATCGAAGCACAGCCGGAGAGACAGGTGATCTCCCACGGCTGTGCTTGTCCGGCTCCGGCTTAGAATCGGAACTGCGACACTAGGGTCTGCAACTCGGCCGCCATCTTTTCCAGCGTATGGGCGGACTTCGACGTTTCCGTCGCCCCTACCGTGGTAGCCCGTGCCGCTTCGGCCACGCCGCCAATGTTCTTGCTGATATCGGTGCTCCCCTTCGCCGCTTCCGCAAGGGTGCGTCCGATCTCATTGGTGGTTGCGCTCTGTTCCTCGATCGCGCTGGCAATCGTGGTCTGGATATCGCTGATCTGGCCAATCACCTGGCTGATCTGGCCGATCGCCGAAACCGCTCCATTGGTATCGCCTTGAATGGCTTCGATCTTACGGCTGATGTCTTCCGTAGCCTTAGCCGTCTCCTTGGCGAGTTCCTTTACTTCGTTGGCGACCACCGCGAAGCCCTTGCCTGCTTCGCCTGCGCGCGCCGCCTCGATGGTAGCGTTGAGTGCCAGCAGATTGGTCTGTTGCGCAATCGACGTGATCACCTTGATGACTTGCCCAATCTCGGCGCTGCTCTGCCCCAGTTTGGAGATGGTCACATTGGTTACCTCCGCCGTGCGCACCGCCGAGGTCGCAACCCGGGTTGCTTCCGCCGTGTTCTTGGCGATTTCCTTGATGCTCGCACTCATCTCGTCCGCCCCGGTGGCAACCGTCTGCACGTTGTTGCTCACCTGTTCGGCTGCGGCGGAAACCACATTCGCCTGGGTGGCCGTCTCGTCGGCGTTGGAGCCCATCGACTCGCTGACTTTGTTCAACTCTTCGGCCGAACTCGCCAACGATGAAACGTTGCGTCCAATCTGCTCCAGAGCCGAGCGCACCGTAGTGGATAGCAGGTTGACGGCATCGGCCAGCAGTTCATAATCCCCCGCGTGCTTGGTCGTAACCTGTGCGGTGAAATCACCGCCCGCAAGTTTGGTGAGGATCGCGCTCACGTCCTGTATCGGCGCCACAACCGCGTCGAGTGTATCGTTCACCCCCTGCACGATCTTGCGGTAATCGCCCTGGTGCTTCGAGGCATCCGCACGGGTTGAAAGCTTGCCCTCCACGGCGGCCTTGCTCAGCGTCACCGTGTCGCCGATCATCGCGCCTACCGCATCGATACACTGATTCAGATTGATCTTGATCGTATTGAAATCGCCGTTATAGTGGTCCGTGATTTTGGGCGGGATATCGCCCTTGGAGATCCGGTCCACGTAGCCAGCGGAGAAATTCAGTGGTCCAATCACCGCATCCAGAGTATCGTTCACCCCCTGTACGATCTTGCGGTAATCGCCCTGGTGCTTCGAGGCATCGGCCCTGGTCTCTAACTTACCTTCGACTGCGGCCTTGGCCAGCATCGTAGCGTCGCCGATCATCGCGTTCACCGCATCGATACACTGATTCAGATTGACCTTGATCGTATTGAAGTCGCCATTGTAGTTATCCGTAATCTTGGGCGGGATATCGCCCTTGGAGATCCGGTCCACGTAGCCAGCGGAGAAATTCAGTGGTCCAATCACCGCATCCAGGGTTTCGTTTACCCCCTGTACGATCTTGCGGTAATCGCCCTGGTGCTTCGAGGCATCGGCACGGGTTTCCAACTTGCCTTCGACGGCGGCCTTGGCTAGCATCGTAGCGTCGCCAATCATCGCGTTCACCGCATCGATACACTGATTCAGATTGATCTTGATCGTATTGAAATCGCCGTTGTAATTATCCGTAATCTTGGGCGGGATATCACCCTTGGAAATCCGGTCCACATAGCCTGCGGTCACATTCAATGGGCCGATCACCGCGTCCAGCATGGCGTTGATTTCAGCTAGAAGATCGCGATAGTTGCCTTGGAAATCCTCGGATTTGGCGCGCTCACGCAGTTGTCCGTCGAGCGAAGCCTTCACCAGTCGCGAAATCTCGCCCGCGGCCCGCGCTTCCTCGGAGTTGTCCTCAATTACCTGCACTACCCCGATAACTTTGTTGTGATCATCGTAGCGCGGGGATACAAAAGTACGGATCGGCATCTTGCGCCCCTTGACCACGCATTCGGCGTCTCCGGACATTGGGCGTCCCTCACGAATGACGCGCGACGCCAGGCCCGTTCCATTGCGAATCCCCTCATTGTCAAACAAGTCCCACAGTTTTAGTCCGACGCACGCTTCCACGGCGCTGCCCGCAAGCAGAGCCGCCGCGCTGTTGACGTACTCGATGTTGTACTCACAATCCATCACGATGACTGGCACCGGGGTGTCGTCAACGTAGCTGGCTTTGTTCATGGAGCGGTCGAATTCAGAGGCCACGCCGCGAGACATTACGCCGTCCGCCGGTGTTGCTCCCATGCCGTTCCCGTGTGTGCGACCCACAGCCAATCCTTTTCCTGCCATCTTCGCTTCCCCTTAATTTATTTATGGAGTTTCTGTCACTGACACGCCCGGCCGCTCTCGCTTGCCGATGCGCTGATGTTCACCGAGCGCTGCGTGTCAAGGATCAGCAGCAACTCTTTCTTGAGCTTGTAGACTCCCCGGATGAGTCCCCGGCTGGTGCTGTCCAGCGTTTCGGGTGCCTCCTCGAAATCCCTCTGTTCGACCTCCACCACATCCCCGATTTCGTCCACCAGCAGGCTCACCGCGCCATCTCCGGTGCGCACTACCACGTTCATCGGTAGCGCATCCCCTTGCCGCTCGCAAACTCCAAGACGCCGCCGGAGGTCAATCGCCGTGACGATCTGACCGCGTAGATTGATCAGTCCGGCGACCACCTCCGGCGCCAGTGGAACCCCGGTCATCTCCTGATGCTGGATCACTTCCTGAACGGTTTCCACCTCAACCCCGAACAGTAAGCCCTGAATATAGAAAGTGCAGAATTGCTGCTGATTCGCGGTCATGCGGTTCTCCCTTCGCCGGCAATCGACATCACCAGTTCCGGCACATTGAGCAAGTCCGTAACGCGCTGCTGGATGACGGCAGAACCCAGAAGGTGAGCGTCGTCTCGCTTGGTGATCGTGACGTGTTGATCAACGATGTCGAGGATTTCGTCCACCACCAGTCCAACGCTATGGCCGCCCTCGGAATGCACCACCACCTTGATGGAGCCCTCGCCGGCCGCCTCAACCGGCAGTTTCAAAGCATCGGCCACCCGCACCAGCGGCATGATCTCTCCGCGGTATTGCACCACCTGCCGGTTGCCCGACGTTTCAATTGTCTTGGGGTCAAACTCCTCCAGCCGTGAAACCATGGAGAGTGGCACCGCCAGCTTTCCGTGATCCCCGATCCGGAACAGCAACCACGATTCCCGCTGCTCGGCACTTTCCCCCGATCCTCCTTTGGCAGCCGATACCGCATGCGTACGGGACTCTCCCGCCAGCGATGCATGTTGTGCCAGCCCGAAGGTGTCCAGGATCAGAGCAACCTTGCCATCGCCCATAATGGTGGCTCCGGCAAAACAGGAAATGCCCTTGAGTTGTTTGCTCAGCGGTTTGACCACGATCTCTTCGGTGTCATTGATTTCATCCACCACCAGGCCAAACTGGCGACCGTCGGCCTGCAGTACCACAATGTTGATCGCCTCTTCCGCCGCCTTATTCTTTTCGCTGTTAAGCTTCAGTTCCCGGTTGAGGTAAATGACCGGCAGAAGATTTCCGCGCAGACGATAAACGGATACTTCCTGGATCATCTCGATGCCCATCTCCGCCGTCTTGCCTTCCAGCCTCACCAGCTCCACCAGGCTCACTTGTGGGATCGCGAAGCGTTCCCCGCCGGTCGTAACAATCAGGGCGGGGATGATCGCCAGGGTGAGCGGAATCTTAATCTTCAGCGTCGTGCCATGGCCACGCACGCTGGACACATCCACCGTGCCGCCAATCTTTTCCACGTTCGTCTTCACCACGTCCATGCCGACGCCGCGCCCGGAGATGTTCGTCACCTTATCGGCCGTCGAAAAACCGGCCATGAAGATCAGGTTGCCGATCTCGCGGTCAGACATTTTGGCCGCCTGCTGGGGAGACAGAGTTCCCCGCTCCACCGCTTTTTCCCGGATCGCATCCAGGTCAAGTCCGCCACCATCGTCGGAGATCTCGATGTTCACCTGTCCGCCTTCGTGGAAGGCTCGCAGAAACAGCAATCCCTGCGGCGGCTTTCCCGCGGCGGTACGCACCGCCGGAGTTTCGATTCCGTGATCGAGCGAATTTCGAACCACGTGAGTCAGCGGGTCCTTGATCGCCTCAATGATGGTTTTGTCGAGCTCGGTCTGCGCTCCCTCCATCTCCAGCCGCACGGATTTGCCGGTCGAGTTCGCCAGGTCGCGCACAATGCGAGGAAACTTGTTCCACACATTCCCGATCGGCTGCATGCGCGTCTTCATCACCCCTTCTTGCAGTTCAGTGGTGATCAGGTTCAGCCGCTGGGCCGTGTTCAAGAACGCCGGATCCTTCTGGTTGGACGTGAATTGCAGAACCTGATTGCGGGCGAGCACGAGCTCACCGACCAAGTTCATCACCTTGTCCAGAAGATTGACGTCTACCCGGATGCTGCTGTTGACCGCATCTTCGCGGGACTCGCATTGTGCCTGGAGCGCATCCTGCACAGCCGTTTGCGGCACCACTCCGCCCTGCACCAGGATCTCGCCGAGACGCCGCGGATCACCGCTCTGCTGACTCTCCAGAGCCGCCGCCACCGTGGCCGCCTCGACCGCGCCCTTTTCCACCAGAATTTCTCCCAGCAGAGTAGGGACAGGTACTTTGTCCGCGTCGCTAACATTTGATTCGGCAGCACGGCCGTTCAGAATCTCGTTGAGAGATCGAATCATCTCGCTCAGATCAATGTCGCCCTCTTGCCCCGTGCTCTCGATCGACGAAAATAGCTGGCGATTGACGTCAATCATCGCCAGCAGCGCTGAGATAATTTCCGCCGTCAGGCTCAGCTTGCCCTCCCGCAGCCGCGAGAGAATGTTTTCGCCGACATGATTGACCGATTCCATTTTCTTCAGCCCGATGGTTCCGCCCGTTCCCTTGAGGGTATGAATGGCGCGAAAAATCCGCGCGATTAGCTCTTTCGAGGTTGGATCTTTCTCCAACTCGACAAAGTCGCGGTCCAGCTGATCAAGAAGCTCGCTGCCTTCGACTAGAAATTCCTGGATAAATTCGTCCATTTGCTTTGGCTCCCACTTACACAGGCAAGTACGGTTCCGCCATGCAGCCGGAACCTGAGATCGTGCGAAGCGCATAGCGGTGTTTTACCTATCGCCGCGGTAATGGCCAGCGGAACCCGTGCCCGCCGGTCATCTGGTCGCATACTCGCCACATCGGAAAATTCCAGGGATACCTTTAGGTCTATGTCTTCTGGCGTGCGTCGGCGAAAGCCGCGGCAGAGCAGCAAACCGGAGTCCAAAGCTGCTTCTACACTGCTCCTGCGCATCTCATCTATTTATGGCGGCCCATAAGCAGATGGCATCTCTTTCTGTGCGACCTCAATTCGAGAGGGCTCTCTTGTGGATTCTCCGCTCACCGCTGCGCATCACCACGGTGGTCGTTCTGTTCGGAGCATCGGCCTGCCTCATGGAGTACCTGATTCATCTGGCGGTCACAACTTCGAGCGCAATGCCCTCGGTGCAAGCCGTCGCGGGCTCCGTGATTTTGGGATTCTTTGCAGCCTTCTTTGGTCTCCTCGTGTTAACCGCCGCCAGGGAGCGCCAGCACAAGGTCCGGGACGACTTGAGGAGGATCGCGGAATTGAACCACCAGGTTCGCAATGCTCTTCAGGTCATTGTGTATGGCGAGTATTCACCCGACAGCTCTCAACATCGAGCCGCCGTTCTGGATGGAGTGGAGAAGATCGAAGCTGCCCTGCGGGAACTCTTTCCGCTGGTTGGTGAGCGCACCGATGACCGCCCTTGGGAGGCTCACAATCGGGCTCGCCTCTCGGCTCATACTGTCGTGCATGATCGCCGCAGGCAGGTAAAGTAATGCGGTAAGGTAGCTCTCAAATATTCTCCACTGCCATGGCTACCCCCATCCCTCCGCCAATGCACAGTGCCGCCAGTCCTCTACGCGCCCGGCGCCGTTTCATCTCGTACAACAGCGTAACCAGGATGCGGCAACCGGAGGCGCCAATCGGATGTCCGATGGCGATGGCTCCGCCATTCACGTTGACCTTCGCCAGATCCCATTTCATCTCCTGATGCACCGCACAGGCCTGGGCGGCAAACGCTTCGTTGATTTCCAGCAGGTCCACATCCTCCACCGTCCATCCAGTCTTATCCAGGCACCGGTGGGAGGCAGGCATCGGCCCCATCCCCATGATCTTCGGATCGACCCCCGCACTGGCATAAGCGGCAATTCTGGCCAGCGGCTTCAGTCCTAATTCGGCCGCTTGCTTGGCGCTCATCACCACCACCGCGGCAGCGCCATCGTTGATGCCCGACGCGTTGCCGGGAGTCACGGTTCCATCTTTTAAAAATCCCGGCTTCAGCACCGAAAGTGATTCCAACGTAACTCCCGAACGGATGAATTCATCCTCCGCAAACATCACCGGCTCGCCCCTGCGCTGCGGAACCGGTACCGGAACAATCTCCTCTTTGAACAGACCTGCTTGCTGTGCGGCTTCGGCCCGGTTCTGTGAGGTCACCGCCAGGGCATCCTGCGCCTCGCGGCTGATGCCGTATTGCCTGGCCACATTCTCCGCCGTGATCCCCATGTGATATTGGTTGTACACATCCCACAAGCCGTCCACGATCATGCTGTCGATCAGTTTGGCATCGCCCATCCGGAAACCTTCCCGCGACCCTGGCAGCACATGGGGCGCGGCACTCATATTCTCCTGTCCGCCCGCCGCCACAATCTCAGAATTGCCGGAGACGATGGCGTCGGCAGCCAGCATCACCGCCCGCAGTCCGGAACCGCATACCATGTTGACGGTCATGGCCGGAACCTCGTACGGCAGCCCGGCCTTAATCGCCGCCTGACGGGCGGGGTTCTGTCCCAGACCAGCCGTGAGCACATGTCCCATTATTACTTCGCTGATCTGCCCCGGAGTCACGCTGGCTCGTTCCATGGCCGCGCCAATCGCAATCGCACCCAGCTCAACGGCTGCAACCTTCGCCAGCGAGCCGCCAAACTTGCCAACAGCGGTTCGTGCCGCCGACACAATGACCACGTCTGTCATGATTTTCCTCCGTTGCGGTCTCGCCCCATCGCATCGTCGGCACTATATCACCGGAGCAGCACGAATCCTTTCCCAGATGCACGTGGTGAACTTGGCGCATGCAGAATGTACGATGCGCAAGCAATCTAATTCCAGCTCTGGATTGATCTTTTCAGTGAAAATCGTGCGAGCGGAACTCCGCCTTGCTGATCTCCAGCGGGCAAATCCTGCGGGCCTTCACCGAGATTACGTTCTCCTGGTTTTGCAGCTCGCCTTCAATCAGCAGAAACTTTTCGTAAATCACCATCTGCTTGAACTGCTCATACACCGCGGGCGTAATAATCGCATTGGCAATGCCCGTCTCATCCTCAATGCTGAGAAAGACAAATCCCTTGGCGGTACCGGGACGCTGGCGGGCAATCACACAGCCGGCGATCTGCGCCGCCCGTCCGTGCGGAAGCCGGGCCAGCTCGCAGGCGGCCAGTACGCCCCTCTGCTGCAGCGCCGCTCGATGAAACGCCATGGGATGCTTGCCCACCGTGACCCCGGTGCCGGCAAAATCCTCCACCAGCCGCTCCTCAATCGTCATCTGCCGCAGCGGTCTCTCGGATTCCTCCTCCGGAAGCTCATTGAGTAATGGTCCCGCAATACGCCCGGCATACTCTGCCTGCCATAGCGCATCGCGCCGGTGTGCAACCTCGCCCAGTGAGTTCAGCGCGCCGATCTTGGCCAGCAATCCGAGATCGCCTTTGCCCAGCTCAGGTACCCGCAACACCAGCTCTTGAATCGATGAAAACCCACCCTGCGCTCTGGCCGCGAGCAGGACCGTGGCCGTCTCCCGCCGCAATCCGCGCGCATAACAGAGCCCCAGGCGCACCGCGAAGCGCTGTCGATTGTCCGGTTCACTCTCCAGCGTGCAGGCAAAATCCGAGTGCTGCACATCCACCGGTTTCACCCGCAGCCCATGGCGCTGTGCATCCTTCACAATCGTTGCCGGCGCGTAGAAACCCATCGGCTGATTGTTGAGCAGCGCGGCGGTAAAAGCCGCCAGATAATTGCATTTCAAATAGGCGCTGGCGTAGGCGATCAGCGCGAAGCTGGCGGCATGAGACTCCGGAAATCCGTAGAGCGCAAATGACGCAATCGAATGAATAATCTCATCCTGCACCTTGGGATCGATCCCGTTCTCGGTCATGCCGCGGCGCAGCTTGCCATCCAGATCCCTCATCCGCGCCATCGATCGCCGCATCCCCACGGCCCTGCGCAACTCCTCGGCTTCCCCGCCCGTGAAGTTCGCCACCATCATCGCCATGCGGATAAGCTGCTCCTGAAACAGCGGAATCCCCAGCGTGCGCTTCAGCACCGGCTCCAGCAGCGGATGATAGTAAGAGATTTTTTCCTTGCCTTGCCGCCGCTTCATATACGGATTCATCATGTTGCCCACGATGGGCCCAGGTCGAATGATGGCCACCTGCACCACCAGATCGTAAAAGCACGTGGGATAATTGCGCGGCAGCGCCGCCATCTGTGCCCGGCTCTCCACCTGGAACATGCCCACCGTGTCCGCCTGCTGCAGCGCCCGATAGGTCGGCGGATCGTTCTGCGGAAGTTGCGCCAGATCCAGCGCCTCGCCGTAGTGCCGCGGAACCAGCGTCAGGCAATCCTTGAGCACCGCCATCATCCCCAGTCCCAGCAGATCCACCTTGATGATCTTCATGTCGGCGCAATCTTCCTTGTCCCACTGGATCACCGTACGTCCGGGCATCGAGGCCGGTTCGATCGGCACTACCGCGTCGAGCTTTCCGCCGCAGATCACCATGCCTCCCGAGTGTTGCCCGAGATGCCGCGGCAAGTCCTGCATGCGCCTGCAAAGCTCCACGTACTTGGCGATGCGGCGGTGCTGAATGTCAAAGCCCGCATCATGAAAATTACGGTCGAGGGTTTCGTCCTTGTCCTTCCACTCCCACGCGCTCACCAGTTTGGTCAGCCGGTTCAGCGTCTCGGCATCAAAGCCCAGTGCCTTGCCTGCTTCGCGTGCCGCCGAGCGTCCGCGATAGGTAATGACGTTGGCGGTCATCGCTGCCCCGAGTTCGCCGTAGCGTTGATACACGTACTGAATTGCCCGCTCGCGCTGCTCGCCGCTGGGCAGGTCAAGATCGATGTCCGGCCACTCCCCGCGCTCTTCAGACAGAAAGCGCTCAAACAGCAGATCCATCCCCACCGGATCGATGGCCGTAATGCCCATCGCGTAGCACACCACGCTGTTCGCCGCCGAGCCGCGTCCCTGCACCAGAATGCCCTCGCGTCCGCAGAACTGCACAATGTCCCACACGATCAGGAAATAGCCTGCCAGTCCCAGCTTGCCGATGAGCCCCAGTTCGCGTTGCGCCTGCTTCTGCGCGCGCGCCAGCAGCCGCTCATCGCCCTTGGGCAGATAACGATGGCTGATTCCTTCCTCCGTGCGCTTCTCCAGAAACGTCTGCATCGGCTCGCCGTCCGGAACCGGATAGTCCGGAAAGCGATAGCCCAGCTCGCTCATCTGGTAGGTGAGCCGCGACGAAAGCTCACGGCTGTTGGCAATCGCCTCCGGTAGATCGCGGAACAACTCCTGCATCTCGCGCGCCGAACGCAGGTAGCGCTCGGCGTTGGGTGCCAGCAGTCGTCCGGCTGTTTCCAGCGTGCAGTGGTGGCGAATCGTGGTGAGCACGTCGAGCACTTCGCGCTCATAAGCCGTCGCGTAGTTCACCCCGTTGGTGGCCAGCAGCGGAAGATTCAACCGCCGGGCAATCCGCACCGCAACCTGATTGCGATACTCTTCTTCCCGTTCGCAGTGGCGCTGCAACTCCACGTAAACATTGCGTGCTCCAAAAATCCCCACTAGCCGCTCGACCTCGCGTACCGCTGCCTCATATCCTCCCCGCGCCAGTGCTGCCGCCAAAGGCCCTTCGTCGCCGCCGGTCAGGCACACTAAGCCCTCCGCGTGCTCGGCGACATCGGCCACCAACGCCGCCCCTTCTGCCTTATTTCCCTCGCGTAATTTATAGCGGGTAATCAACCGGCAGAGGTTCTGGTAGCCCATCTGTGTCTCGGCCAGCAGTGCCCAGCGCACTGGCTCCGGCGGAACCCGATGCGGCAACCATTGCGGAGGACGTACCCGTTCTCCCCCATCGCGCACCGCAATCTCTGCGCCCACGTGCGCCCGCGTGCCTGCCCGCTCGGCGGCCATGTGAAAGCGCGGCGAACCATACAGACCGTTGCGATCCAGCAACGCCATCGCCGGCATCTCCAGCTCCGCGCCGCGTGCCATCAGCCCTTCCGGCAGCGATGCGCCTTCCAGAAAGCTGAACGCCGACCGGGCATGAAGTTCTACGTACATCGTCGCCCCTCAGTCGTACATTCCCAGCACGTACCAGCCGTCGCCCCCCGGCTCATGCGCCAGCCGCAGACAGCGATGGCCTTCGTTCCGCGCCTCATCTTTCACCACCACGTCCCACTCTTCGCGACACCACGCCGGGTGCGTCCACCACGCTCCGCTCGTGCGCCATGGGCCGGAGCACGTCTCTACCGCAAAACGCTTTCCCTCCAGCAACAAATTCGCCGGAGCCGCGCCGTTCATCCCGATGCGCACTGCCAGCGGTGGCCGCAGCATGCGCAGCGCGGATGTAGTGCGCGTGCGCTGTGACCCAGCCTGCGTTGCCTCTTCCGTGGCTGCCGCAAACGGATTCACTCGAAACCCCTCCGGCGCATGACTGTCGAGCAACTCCGGCGCCCCCACGCGTCCTTCGCCCATCAGCTTGCGCAGCCGCGCCAGCAAAACTTCCAGCCGTCCCGCCTCCGGAGCCTGCGCCGCAAACAATCCCTGCTGCACCTTTGGCGCCGGTGCCGGCCGCGCCCGCATCGTGAATCCCACAATGCCCGATGGTGGAGGATGCAGTTCGAGATCCAGCTGAACCAGTTTGAGCAGCGTGTGATAGTCCTGCTCCGGCAGCGCCGGACGCACCGTTCTCCGGTGTTCACTCCGGTGCCCCACATCTGCCGCAGTTAGCAGATGTGAGATCGGCTCACTCCAACTTTCACTCCGATCCTCGGAGTCCGCCGCATCCTCCAGTACCAGGCAGGTCTCCACCGCGGCAATCGCCAGAGCCCGTTCCCGGGCGCGTAGCGTCAACTGTTCCAGAGCCCGGCTCAGCAGAAACAGCAGTGGCTCCAGCAACTCCACCGGCGTATCCAACTCCACCCGTTCCACCAGCTCGGCATCCGCAGCCTCTTGCTCCGGCACCAGCAGATGATCGTATGCACCCCGCGCCATCCGGTGCAGCCGATGTCCATCCTGGCCCAGGCGTGCGATCAGCGGCTGCAGCGGCAACGCCGCCAATTGCCCCACCGTGCGCACTCCCCAGGCCGCCAGAATCTGTGCCTGGGCCGCGTCGAGCGCCAGTACCGTGAGCGGCAGCGGAGCCAGTGCTTCCGCTTCTCCCCCGGATGCCAGAATCGTGATGCCATCGCAGCCCCCGGCGGCCAGTACCGCTGCATACGCATGGCTCGAAACCGCAATGCCTGCCTCGTATCCCAGCCTTTGCATCTCGCGCCGCAAGGCTTCGGCAATTTGCCTGGCGCTTCCCAACAGCCGCTCGGAGTTGGCAATATCCAGCAGGAGACTTGCTCCGGCAGCGCACTCGTCCGGCGAGTCGATGGCCTCAACCCTGGGCGAAAACCGCTCCGCGCAATCCATCAGCTCCGCCAAGGCATGGTCTTCCTGTGCCCGCTCCCGCCGCACCATGGTCAAGCCGGCAAACGATTCGGCTTGTACCCGGCTCATGCCCACTGCCACGCCGATTTCGCGGGCCTGCCGGTTCAGTCCGAAAACCTGCTCCAGCGGAGGCGTGCCGGTGAGAATCGCCAGCGCCCGATGCCGCAGTCCGGAGTGCGCACGCGTAACCGCTTGCGCCGCAAAATCGCGCACATGCAGACAGAGATACAACGCGCTGGCCATCACTCATCCCGACCACGAAGTGGTGCTGCTCCAGATGGTTTGACTGGATAGCAAAGGACGCTGCAAAGGCCGTTGCAGAGTCCGCGCCGAAGCCGCAGGTTTCTTGCCATAAGATTCCAGTGCCAGGTTTTGACTCCCGCCTCGTCTAATGTTCCGCGTAACCCGTGCGCCATAACTCAGCCCGGCCAGCAGCCCGGGACCTGCATCCGTGGCCTGATGCCAGTTCGCTTTCGCTCCTGCACAGCACAACGAAACTGCCGTACAACTATTTGCGCAAGCCGTCCGCGTGAGCAGTAGAAGCAACGTCCGCGACTTCTCCGCCTGCAGCCGGAAGCGGTACCACATCGCCAGCGGAACCCGCCGTGCATGCTCCGGATCAATGTCTCCCATATCAAGAACGATGGCGCGAAAGCCTCCGGTGTTCAACAGCAGGTCAACTGCGCGCAGCGACTGATCCAGTCGCGACCATGGCTTTCGTGCCTTCTGCGCCGTGCGCGAATCTACCGTACTGTCGGGTGCCCCACCTTTGCCGTGCCGCTTTTGCGCAACTTGCTTTCGCGAAACCGCCGTCGTCGCATCGCCGTCTCCGGCGCGCACCCAGAGCAGCCGCTGCAACTCCACCCCCAACGCTGCCGCCGAGAGTGGATCGAACGCATCCGAGACATCCACATAGGCGCAGCTTTCGCCGCGTTGCGTAATCTCCGCCAGAGTGCTCAGTGCCAAGGTCGTGCGCCCCGACGAATCCATCCCCGTCAACTCCGTGATTGCCCCGATTGGAAAGCCGCCTCCCAGCGCCGCATCGACCTCTGCAACCCCGCACGAAACCAGCTCCACCACTGCCGCGGGACGCATCGACAAGGCCGCCGGAATGCGTCCCGCCAGTGCCGATTCCACCTCTCTCCGAAGTTCCGCAGCAGTTCTCATGTTCGCCTTTTGTTCGCCTAGATAAAGTAACGGCATCCGGCGCGCTTGTCAACCATGCACCCTGCTCTGCGGCCTTCGTATCTCGCTTCTTGATTAGCAACTACTCCGTTTGTGCTGAGGCATCTCGTTCCCGGACGCCTACCATCTCATGCCACGTTCTCGACGATTCGCGTGACCATTTAGAGGCATTGCATGGATTTCAGCAGTATCCCGCCTTTCATTGTTGTCCCTGGGTCGAGGCCAAGTAGAGGCCCTAGCCTCTCGTCCGCGCTGACCGCCGTCGAACGGCCGGCGCTTTCCGTTGAAAGGAGCGCAACATGCCGGCAGACGTTCTTACGTTCGGCGCCAAGCCCGCGGTGAGTGATGTACACATCTTGTGGATCACGGCAGGCCTCAGCTGTGACGGCGACTCGGTCTCGGTCACCGCCGCCGAACAGCCCAGCCTTGAGGATGTGGTCATGGGAGCCATTCCCGGCCTTCCCAAAGTCCATTTGCACAATCCCGTGCTCGCCTACGAGGTCGGTGACGACTTCATGAAGTATTTCTATCAGGCTGAACGCGGCGAACTCGAGCCCTTCGTCCTGGTCGTCGAAGGCTCCATTCCGAACGAAGCCGTCAAGGACCAGGGCTATTGGGCCGCGATGGGCACCGATCCCAATACCGGTCAGCCCATCACTACCTGTGAGTGGATTGATCGTCTCGCCCCCAAAGCCCTGGCCGTGATGGCCGCTGGAACCTGTGCTACCTACGGTGGCATTCATGCCATGGCCGGCAATCCCACCGGAGCCATGGGGCTGGCCGATTACCTGGGCTGGGATTGGCGCTCCAAAGCAGGGCTGCCGATCGTCAATGTTCCCGGCTGCCCCGTGCAGCCCGACAACTTCATGGAGACCGTGCTCTACCTCTTGTTCCAGGCTTCCGGAATGGCGCCCATGATTCCGCTCGATGAGCAGCTCCGGCCTACCTGGCTCTTCGGCAAAACCATCCACGAAGGTTGTGACCGCGCCGCCTACTACGAGCAGGATGATTTCGCCACCGAGTACGGCAGCCCGAAGTGTCTGGTCAAAATCGGCTGCTGGGGTCCGGTGGTCAACTGCAACGTCACCAAGCGGGGGTGGATGCGCGGTATCGGCGGCTGTCCCAATGTTGGCGGCATTTGCATCGGCTGCACCATGCCCGGCTTCCCGGATATGTTCATGCCGTTCATGGA
>CAZLZA010000074.1:0-23272 GCA_964563875.1 uncultured Acidobacteriaceae bacterium | reverse complement strand
AGGATGATCGCCACAACGATAAGAAGCTCAATCAGCGAGAAGCCCTTCTGTTTACGCATTTGAAAACTCTCCGTCGGATCCCTTTTGAGATCAGAAATTGGGGTGGTAACACACCCTTAATATAGCAATCGACGTGCCACTTAGTTCCAATCCCCCGGCAAGACCTGAGATCACCTTATCCTGTTCACCTTATGAACCTTAGCCGCCTGTGCCTAGGTGAGATCCCCGGGCTAACAGAGCATGGAAAAGCCAACGTGACAATTAGTGTCAGGCTGGAATGACGCAAAGTGTCAGGCGTTCATGTTCCAAGATAGAAAGTGGACAGATTGACAAGACCTCACGGGACAGCAAATCATTGCCCTTTGGTAACCTCTCTGAATCAGCCGTCCGGCCTAGCAGTCGATCTGGTCGCGTGAGAGCTTCAGTCCGGTCAGATTTCCCAGCACGGTCACAGCGATCTGATCGGCGACAAAAAACTCACGCGCCACCTGCTGGACGTCTTCCACCTTCACGGCCTCGATCCGTTCGGTAATCTCGTTCATTCCGTAGAAGCGGTCGTAGTACATCTCCTGCCGGGCGAGATTGCTCATGCGGGCCATGGAAGATTCCAAACTTAGCATCAGGCTGCCTTTCAACTGAGCCTTGGACCGAACCAGTTCTTCCGTGGTCACCGGAACGTCCTTCAGGTCGCGAAACTCCTTCAATACCGATTGCACCACCTTGGCCGCGGACTCCTTGGAAGTTCCCGCATAGACCGCTAGGCAGCCGGTATCGCGATAAGGATTTAACTCACTGAAGATTGAGTACACCAAGCCTTGCTTTTCACGCACATTCTGGAAGAGCCGGGAACTCATCCCGCCGCCAAGCAGGGTGTTCAACACGAACGAGGCGTAACGATTCTCATGCGAGATTGAGTAGGAGGGAACTCCGATGCAGAGTTGCACCTGCTCCAGCGATTTCTTGTTTCGCATTGAGATCTTCGCGGTTGCCTTGGGGGCTAGGTCCTGAACATCGCTGGCAGCGGCCGGGAGGTGTGCGAACTTGCGCGTCGCCAGCTCCAGGAACTCATCATGCTGCAGGCTTCCGGCGGCCGCGATCACGATGTTTCCGGCATGGAAGCGCTGTTTATAGTAATCAAACAGGAGCGCTGGTCCAAAAGTCTTCACCGTGTCGCGAGTTCCCAGGATCGGTCTGCCCAGCGGATGATCCTTCCAGAAGTTCTGTACGAATATTTCGTGAACCAGGTAATCCGGGTTGTCCTCGTCCATCTTGATCTCTTCCATGATGACGCTTCGTTCTTTCTTTACGTCCGAGTCATTAAAGGAAGGGTTGAGCACGAGGTCGGTCAGCACGTCCATAGCATCGCCCAGGTGCTCGTCCAGTACCTTGACGTTGAAGCAGACGCACTCTTTGGCGGTGAATGCATCGAGGTTACCGCCAAACGAGTCCACCTGGCGGGCAATCATCTCCGCTGTACGCGTAGTGGTACCTTTGAACACCATGTGTTCGGCGAAGTGAGAAATTCCGTTCACCGCCGGGTCTTCATGGCGCGATCCTGTCCGAATCCATACGCCCGCGGACACCGAACGAATATGCGGCATTTCTTCACTGATGATCGTGAGTCCGTTCGGCAGGACGGTGCTGCGCACGTTCCTTAGTGCCGCGTTCAAACTTGTTTTCTGGTTCATCGGGACTCCTTCGGGTCGCAGACTTCGTGGCGCGGATGATACTGCACACGTCTATGATTGCCGCACTGCCGGCGTCGCCGGGTGGTTCGCAGCCTTTCAACAACAGGCACTGTACAATTCTAATCGAGACGGAGGTTTCCGGGATTTCTGGAGCACCTAGGTATTAGATGCATGAGCACCCATCCACAATTCGAACTATTGGGCTTTAATAATCAAGAGCTTACAGAGCTTGTCGAAAAGCTTGGGGAACCCAGTTACCGCGCCCGGCAGCTTTTTGATGCCCTCTACCGCCAGCGCCTCGCCACGTTGGAGGGCATTTCTACGTTATCGAAGTCGTTACGGTCGCGCTTGGTATCCCAAGGCTACTGCACGGGATTGCCCGCGATCGACAAACGTTTTGTCTCGCTCGACGGCACCGTGCGCTACCTCGTTCGCTTTTCTGATGGACAAACCGTCGAGACCGTTTGGATGCCGGACGGTGACGGCGTGGAGGAGACCGAGGAACTTCTTTCCTGCGCCCGGCCCGGTCTCCCGCCGTCCGATCCCCTGCGGAAAGATACCCGGAATCCGCCGGGTCAACGTGCGACGATCTGCCTGTCATCTCAGTCCGGCTGCGCCGTAAGCTGCAAATTCTGCATGACGGCGCTGCTGGGCCTGCAACGTAACCTTACAGCCGGCGAAATTGTAGGTCAGGTCCTGCTCGTGCTCAACGATCATGAAATCAGGCTCGGGCGTGACCGGATCAATTTGGTCTTCATGGGGCAGGGCGAGCCATTTCTGAACTACGACAACTTCATCCGTGCCGTACAACTGCTTGCCGAGGGGACAGGAATCGCCGAATCGCGCATGACGGTGTCCACCTCGGGTATTGTTCCGCGAATCATTGACTTCGCTTCGGAGCCTGTTCGTCCGCACCTCGCCATCTCGCTGAACGGCTCCAACGACGAAGTGCGTGAGCGCATCATGCCCATCAATCGTAAGTGGAAGATTGAGGCCATACTAAAAGCCGCACGCCAGCTCCCGCTGCGGCCTCGCGAACATGTCACGTTCGAATACGTGTTGCTCTCCGGAGTCAACGATGCACCGGAGAACGCCCGCGAGGTGGTGGAATTGCTGCGGGGAATCCGCGCCAAGGTCAATCTTATTGCGCTCAATCCCGGTCCGGAGATCCCTTTTCAAACCCCATCCCGGGATGCCGTTGAATCTTTTCAGCAGATTCTGATTGCCGCTGGAATTCCCACCTACATTCGCCGTCCCCGGGGACTTGATATTTACGCGGCGTGCGGGCAATTAAAGCGCACCACGGAGTTGGTTCCCTTGGGCTGAAAGCGCTGAAAGCTACCTTCACAGGGGATGGGCGCATCTCACTGCTTGCCCCCACGGAGGGAGTATTATGACTGATCAACTGGCAGGTTTCCGCGTGGCCATTCTGGCCACCGATCTCTTCGAAGAATCTGAACTCATCGAGCCGCGCAAGGCGCTGGATGAAGCTGGAGCCAAAACCGTTGTGATTGCTCCGCACGCCGGAGAAATTCAAGGCGTCAAGCACGGTAAGAATACGCAAAAGGTTAAGGTCGATCAGACTCTCGTCGACGCCGATCCTGAAACCTTTGACGCAGTTCTACTTCCGGGAGGAGCAAAGAACGCCGAGGCCCTCCGGAACTCGCAGTTAGCGCAGGAGTTTGTCCGCCGCATCGACCAGACCCGCCGTCCGGTCGCGGCCATCTGCCATGGTGGATGGCTGTTGATCTCCGCTCATCTCGTCAAGGGACGCCACATGACCAGCTACCCAGCCATTCAGGACGATTTCCGCAAGGCCGGGGCTTTCTGGACGGACCAGGAAGTAGTCCACGAAGGCAACTGGGTCACCAGCCGTCAGCCTTCCGATATTCCTCGCTTCAACGAGGAGATCATAAACCTGTTTTTCGAGTATCACGCCCGCGCCCGCGAAGCCGCCTGACCGCCGAACTCTCGGGTGCAGAATTCACCTTTGCCGATTGCTGACGGGAAGCGTTGCTTCCCGTCGCGGGCTCCGCGAGGCTTTTAGCGGCTTGGGGATTGTGGCTTCCCATCTGCTACCATGAAGTCAACCCATGCCTCTGACGGTTCCTATGTTCACCCTGCGCGACTATGACAAGCGTGACTTCGAGTTGCTGTTCAAACTGGATCGTCTCTGCTTTGAACCTGGGATTGCTTACAGCCGTCCTGAACTTGCCAGTTTTATCGAGCAGCGCCGTGCGTACACCATCGTTGCCGAGTGGGCGGAGGCATTCCGCGAGGATTCCGACGAGGTCGAAGCCGCGGTCGAAGCTGGGCCCATGGAAGCTGAACCCGTGGTGGTGCAGCAGGCCGAGCCTTCGGTGAGCCAGGCAGCAGTGAAGACCGGCCATCACAAAGGCCAGCCGCGCCCTCCCCGGCGTCCGATTGCCGGTTTTGTCACATTCCATTACCAGCGCCAGGGATACGGCCACATCATCACCATTGATGTGCACCCGGATGCCCGCCGCCAGCATCTCGGCACCCTGCTGATCGATGCCGCTTGTGCGCGTTTGCGCAAGATGACGGCGTTCATGGTGGTGCTGGAAGTCGCGGTCAACAACCATTCCGCTCTGGCGTTTTATGACAAGCACGGCTTCAAGCGGATCAAGGTTTTGGAGCGCTATTACAATCGCGACGTGGACGCCATCTTCATGACCAAGCGCTTGTAGGGTGAGAGTGGCTCGATTCACTTCCTCGATTTTCACTTCAAAGAAGCGGACCCCATTGCATCACGAACGTTTCCCTTGGCGCGCCGGAGCCGCCGCACGGCCTCTGTTTTGGAAACCTTCGCGCAAAGCATCACCAGCGCAACTGAAACTTTCCTGTCTGCAGCATCCAGGGCCGTAAGCGCAACTGTCCGGTCCACCTTGGCAACGCGCTGGAAGATGGAAACCGCGCGTTCGATGAGTTTCTCATTCTTCAGTTGAAGATGGACCATCAGGTTGCCGTACACGTAACCGAGGCGAGCCATTGCGCCGGTGGTGAGCATGTTGCAAATCATCTTCTCCGCCGTACCTGCCTTCAGGCGAGTCGATCCGGAAAGCACTTCGGGACCCACATCGGCTTCGATAGCAAGCCCTGAGACTTTTGCCAACTCCGAACCGGTATTGCAGACGACCGCGATGGTGGCGGCGCCCTTCTTTCGGGCGTATCGCAAGGCCGCGACTGTGTATGGTGTTCGGCCGCTGGCGGATACGCCCACGACCACATCTTTCTTGCCGGTCTTGCGCGCCGCCATGTCGCTCGTGCCCAGTTCCGCCGAATCCTCGCTACTTTCGCTGGCCTTGCCCAGAGCAGCTTCGCCACCGGCAATCACGTACTGGATCGTCGCCGGGGCCGTGCCGAAGGTTGGAGGACATTCCGAGGCGTCGAGCGCGCCGATTCTTCCGCTGGTTCCAGTGCCCACGTAAATCAGTCGTCCACCCTGTGCAAGCCGGTCGCGAACCAGGTCAATGGCCTCGGCAATCGCGGGCAGCGCTTTGCGCACAGCGCGCGAAACTTTGGCGTCCTGCCGGTTCATCAGCGTGGCAATTTCGAGCGCACCGAGCCTATCCAGATCGGCGGAGTCGCGGTTCGTCCGCTCCGTCTTCAGCCCTTTGAGCTGCATTTTCCCCCCGTTACTTCCGGTCTGCCGTTGCGACTTCAATCTCAACCCTCCGGAGCAGAAATAAACTCGCGCCGTAGCCAATTACAAATGTTGTGATGCTGCCGAGAACGACATACCAGGTGAAGGGAACTCTGGTGCATTGCCACAAATAAATATTCAGCAGAAAGCCGCACAACATTCCGACCATAGCGCCGCTCTCGGAGGCCCGGCGCGTGAGTACGCCCAACAAAAATACTCCGAGCAACGATCCGTAGGCCACGGATGCGATCGACAGTCCGACCTCAAGCACTTTTCCGCCGCTCCGTGCCACAATCGCCAGCACGAACAGCATCAATCCCCAGCCCACGGTTGCCGCCCGCGACAGCACCACCCGATGCTTCTCGCTCGTCTCCGGATACATCCTCGAATAGAAGTCGACTATGGTGGTGGAGGAAAGCGAGTTGAGTGCCGCACTGAGATTTGCCATCGCCGCGGCCAGGATTGCCGAAATCAGCAGACCGCTGATGCCGTGCGGCATGCGAGTAACCACAAAGGTCGGAAAAATTGTGTCCGGTCTCGTGAATGGCAGCGTAGGTGGAAACAATTGGTAGAACACATAGAGCATTGCGCCGATCAACAGGAACAGCGAAAACTGGAACAACACCATGAGGCCGCTGGCCAGCAGCGCGATCTTGGATTGCCTTTCATTGCGCGAGGAGAGCAGCCGCTGCACGATCAACTGGTCGGTGCCGTGGCTGGCCGTGGTCAGGAAGGCGCCGCCGATCACTCCGGACCAGAAGGTGTAGGTTGCGTAGAAGTTCCACGAGAAGTCGAAGACGCGGAACTTGCCCGCCTCGGAGGCCACGCGATGTACGGTGTGCCATCCACCCGGCACCAGGTGCAGAATCGTGAATAATCCGGCCAGGGTGCCCGTAACGCACACCGCCAGTTGCACCACGTCGGTCCAGATCACGGCTGCCATGCCGCCCTCGAAGGTGTAGATCAAAGTCAGTAGACTGACAATCCCGATAGCCGCTACGTCCCGGCCGAAGTCGCTGAAGCCGCCCAGCAGATTCGAGAGGGCGATGCCGACCACGATGGCGACGGCGAATACCCGCACCCCTTCGGCGGCGGCGCGGGTGATCAGAAACAAGCCCGCCGTCAGCGATCGCAGCCGCTGTCCGAAGCGGCGCTCAATCAACTGATAGGCCGTGACCAGGTCGCCACGAAAGTAATGAGGGATGAGGAGCACGCTGATAATGACGCGCCCGATCAGATAGCCGAGGACAAGCTGCAGAAAGCGGAAGTCGCGTTCGTAGGCCATGCCCGGCACGCTGATGATGGTCAGAGTACTGGTCTCCGCCGCCACAATGGACAGGGAAATCGCCCACCAGGGAATCGTCTTTCCGGCCAGAAAGTAACCCTTGAGCGTGCTCTGGTTTTTCCGGAAGCGCATTCCGAACGCCGTGACGCAGGCCAGATACACTACGATCACGATTACGTCCAGCGCGTTCAGTCCCACGGATTTTGCTCTCCTGTTTTTCTGCCTTGCAAATTCAGTTGCGCGTTCAGTACAGCAGGTACTTGGCTCGGATCGTCTTGAAAGCTTCGATCTCATCGATCCAGTTCGCCCAAACTCGCCGCGGGTCCTGCCCGGCGCTGATCGCCTGCATCGTCCGGTCATTGAGCATCAGACTGTCGAGTTTTGTCATATCGAACTGCTGCGGATACAAGGTGTGCAGCGCGGACGCGATCTCAATCCCAAGCTCCGGCGCATCGAGCGCATTCCGGTCCGTCACGATGATGTTCACGCCGCCGCATTTTTTCTGCGCGTAGACGTCGGCGGTCGGGGTGAATGCGACCGGCACAAAGCGTACCCCACTGATCGCCCGCCCATTGAGAAAGCCCGCCAGTTCCACTGGCTGAATCCACGGTGCACCCAGCACTTCAAATGGCGTATCCGTGCCGCGGCCCACGGAAACATTGGTTGCTTCCAGGATGCCGACGCCGGGATAGAGCGCAGCTTCGATGAGGCTGCGCATATTGGGCGAAGGATTGACCCAGAGAATTCCGGTTGAATCCAGCCAATCGCCGCGCTGCCAGCCCTCCATCGCGACTACAGCCAACCGGGCATGGATGCCACGCTCGGCGTTGTAGAAACGCGCCAGCTCGCCGATGGTCATGCCGTGACGAATTGGAATCTGCCCGTAGTTGGTAAAGCTCTCGCGTCCCTGGTCGCTGATCGGTCCTTGCACGTAAGCGCCGTTGATCGGATTGGGCCGGTCGAGAACAAAGATCTTCTTGCCGGTCTTGGCGGCTGCTTCCAGAAAGTATCCGAGGGTCGTCTCGTAGGTGTAAAAGCGCGTGCCGATGTCCTGAATGTCGTACACGATCGCATCCACCGAGTTCAGAATCTCCAGCGACGGATGGCGCTTCGCACTGCTGTCTCCGTAAACGCTGTAGACGGCAACTCCAGTCGCAACGTCTCTCGAATCCGAAATTGTCGTGGTGTCCAGGCTGCCGTTGACGCCGTGCTCCGGGCTGAAGATGGCTGCGACCTCAATGCCGCGAGCCTTGGCCAGCACATCGATGGTGCGATTGCCGCGCACGTCCAAGCCGGTCTGATTGGTAATCACCGCAAGCCTGGTCCTTGCTGCTCCGGGCTCGCGGAGTTCGGCGAAGTCGTGGCTCTCCAGCACGTCGATTCCAGTGCGGACCGAGCCGTCGCGGGCCGTCACCAGCCGCGCGGCGGACATGGCTTCGTTGTAGCCGGTGATGCGCGCCAGGCGCAACGCCTGATCCTCCGCCACCGTGAGCCCCAGCCCTTGCGCCACAGCCGAGGCAATCCGTGAGCGCAGCGAAACCACACCAGCGTTTTTTCCGTATGGGTGCACTGCGTTGGTCAGCACGATCACATAGCTGTTGGTCACCGGATCGATCCATATCGATGTTCCGGTGAAGCCGGTGTGGCCAAACGAACCCACAGGAAAGAACTCCCCGCGATTGCTCGAAAACGGCGAATCGATATCCCATCCCAAGCCGCGCAGAGCGGTTGCGGTGGGCGGTTGTTGCGGGGTCGACATCTTCTCCACGGTCAGCGCCGAAAGAATCTGGAATCCGCTCAGCATATCCTGCGCATACTTGGCGAGATCGTCGGCGGTCGAGAACAGCCCCGCGTGTCCGGCCACCCCGCCCATCCGCCGCGCCGTAGGATCGTGCACCGTCCCGCGCAGCATCTGGTGGCTCTCATCGTATTCCGTAGGGGCAATACGCGGACGCCATTGCGGCGGCGGCAGAAAGCGCGTGTCGTTCATCGCCAGCGGCTGGAACACAGTGTTCTCCGCGTATTCATTCAGGCTCAATCCGCTCACTTTTTCCACCACAAAGCCGAGGGTTTCAAAGTTGATATCGCTGTAGAGAAAGCGCGAGCCGGGAGGGAATATTGGCTGGGTGTCCATCGCCAACTGGTAGGCGGCACTGCGCCCCTTCCACGCTATCTTCAAGTCGAGATCTTCTTTTAATCCGGAAAAGTGCGTAAGCAACTGGCGGATGGTGATGTTCTCTTTTCCATTCTTCGCAAATTCAGGGAGGTATGCCGCCACCGGATCGTTGAGCCGCAGCTTGCCTTCCTGTACCAGTTTCATCACGGAGGTCGCCGTGGCCACGCACTTGGTCATGGAAGCGATATCGAAGATCGTATCCACGGTCATGGCTTCCCGGTGCGGTTCCAGGGAGCGCATCCCGAAAGCCTTACGGTACACCACCTGGCCGTCATGTCCCACCAGCACCACGCCGCCCGGAATCGTTCCGTGGGCCACCGCCGAGTTCATAATCTGGTCCACGGCGGCCAAGCCCGCGCCGGGAAGGGCAGTCGCAGCGCCGCCGTGAGGCGATAGGTTCTGCGCCGGCAATCCGCTGGCGATAACGGCGACGATCAGCAGAATGAATCCATATCGGAGAATTGCCGGACGTCTCACTCGTACCCTCCCTGCATCAGCTATTCTAGGTGCTATGGTTTCCATCCTGCGGAATTCATTGCTGACTTTTCTGATTCTTCTCGCAATGGTGGGCGCGACCATGGCGGACGATGTCGTGCCGGCAGCCGCCGCCAACGATGAGGCAGGCGCGCCGTGGGCCGACAGCACTCTCCGTAAGATGTCTTTGGAGGAAAAGGTTGGCCAGTTGTTCATGGTATGGGCCAAGGTTGACTTCATGAACTTCAGCGGGCCTGACTACATCAGGTTGCGCGATGAGATGAAGAAGTACCACCTCGGTGCCTTCGGCATTACCTCTCCGATGGATGGCGGCTTGTTGCTGAAGGGAAGTCCGCTGGACGCGGCGGCGCTGACCAATCACTTGCAGGCCGATAGCGATCTGCCGCTGTTGTTTGCCGCCGATTTTGAGCGTGGCTTGCCGATGCGGTTTCATGGCGGCACGGTCTTTCCGCACGCCATGGCGATTGGCGCCACCGGCAACCCCGAATATGCCTACCAGTTCGGACGCATCACTGCCATGGAAGCCCGTGCTGTCGGCGTTCACTGGAACTTCTATCCTGACGCCGATGTGAACTCCAATCCCAACAATCCGATTATCAACACCCGCGCCTTTGGAGAAGATCCGGCGGAAGTCAGTGCGCTAGTCAAGGCATTCATACAGGGAGTACATGACGGGCACGGCATGGCCACGGCCAAACATTTTCCCGGTCACGGAGACACCGATACGGATTCGCATCTGGCCGTCGCCCGGGTCTCCGGCAGCCGCCAGCGGATCGAACAGGTTGAGTTAGCGCCCTTCCGCGCTGCGATCGCCGCCGGGGTCGATTCGGTGATGGTGGGACATTTACTAGTGCCGTCGCTTGAGCCCGATCCGAACCGCGTTGCCACCGTCTCGCACAACATCAGCACCGGGCTGCTGAAGGACGAACTTGGCTTCCATGGGATTGTGATCACCGACGCCATGGACATGAACGGACTTACCCGCATCTTCGGCGGCAATACGCCGCAGAGTGCGGGCCGTGCGGCTGTCGAAGCATTGAAAGCCGGAGCCGACTGCATCCTTATCCCTGGAGACCTTGACGGCGCATACAACGGGGTGCTGGCGGCGGTGCGGAGCGGGGAAATTCCCGAAGCCCGCATCGACGAATCCGTCGGCAAGATGCTGCGCGCCAAGGCTGCCCTCGGCCTGGAGAAGAACCGCTTCGTCGATCTCAATGCGGTGAGCGACATCGTAAGCCGTCCGGAGAACACGGCCCTGGCGCAGCAGATCGCCGACGATTCGGTCACCCTGGTGCGCAAAAGCGTGCGCGAGAGCGTTCGCGAGAACTTCCGGGGGAACGTGCATGAGAATCAGAAGTTGCTGCCGCTGCCGGAAGGCGCACCCGTCGCTTCACCATTCGCCTATCACTCGACCGTCGAGCCCGGCAATCATCTGCTGGTGCTGGTATTCACCGACGATATCCGTGGCGATAACGGGCGCGCTCTGGTTCGCGAGGTCCGCGCTCGCGTACCGGATGCACGCGTGATCTACGTGGATGACGTCCTGGCTCCGGTGCTCGCCCCTCATGTGCTGGAGGCTGCCGTAAACGCCGAGCGCGTGCTAGCAGCTGTCTACGTCATCCCTTCGGGGGGGCGCACCGCAGGCGGAGACACGGGCTCGCCCGCGCTCGAACACGGCCCTGCGACGGTACTCGCCAGCGTGATCAAAGCCGCTGCCGAGAAAACCGTGGTGGTGGCACTGGGTAATCCCTATGTGATCGTCCAGTATCCCGCCATCCAGAACTACCTCTGCACATTCTCCAACGCCCCGGACTCCGAACTGAGCGCGGTGAAATTCCTCTTCGGCGAAATGCCTGCCCGTGGTCATCTGCCGGTAACCATCCCCGGCGTAGCCAACCGTGTTCCGATGCAGGTAGCAGGACAGCAATAGCTCTGGACCGGGGCCGACTCATCAGGCGGCAGCACTGAAAATGGCTGCTGCGTTTGGAGCTTTCCGGGTATCCAATCACCATGGCAACTGGATCGGCGGACGTTATCGTGGTCGGCGCTGGGGTGGCGGGCCTCGCCGCAGCGCGATGGCTCGCCGAAGCCGGGCTCCACGTTCTTATCCTGGAAGCACGTGATCGCATTGGCGGGCGGGTCTGGACGATTCCAGCGCCAAACGGCGTACCCGTGGAACTCGGCGCCGAGTTCATCCACGGACGGCCCCACGAAATCTGCGACCTGGTACGCTCCGCGCATCTCGATGCGAGCGAGTTTACCGGTTCGCAATGGATCTATACGGACGGCCGATTACAGCGGAGCCAAGATTTTTTCGCGCCCACGAAAAGCATTCTGGAAAAGATGACCGACTGCGGGCCGGACCATTCGTTCGCCAACTTCCTCAACCTCACCGACAAAAGCGAGGATGCCGCGGCCAAGTTGTGGGGACTGGAATACATTGAGGGATTTCATGGGGCGCTTGCCGAGCGCATCAGTGTGCATTCCCTGGTACGCGGCCGGAAGGCCGAAAAGGAGGTAGAGGGCTGCCGCTCGTTCCGCTTGCTACGCGGTTATGGGTCGCTGCTGCAAGTGCTGCAGGATGCGCTGCCTCCGGAATTCGTCAAGATCTGCTGCAACACTGCCGTACAGGTTGTGCACTGGGCGGAGCACCAGGTTCAGGTCGAAGCTCGTTCGGGAGGCGGGAAGGTCGAGTTCACTGCTCCACGGGCCATCGTTACGCTCCCGCTTGGGGTGTTGCAGGCTCCGCCGGAAGCTCCCGGCGCGGTCCGCTTCGATCCGTTATTGCTGGAGAAGGAGTCGGCGTTGCTTCTGCTTTACATGGGACAGACGATCCGGGTTTCGTTGATCTTCAGCGAGCGGTGGTGGGAGCGGGAAGCCGTCGGTGGCTGCGAGCCGGGTGCGCTGCGCGATTTGGGTTTTGTTTTTTCCCACCAGGAGTGGTTCCCGACCTGGTGGACGCGGGTAACTTCGGCTCCGATGCTGACCGGCTGGGCTGCCTCCCGTCGCGGGGAACGCCTGAGCGGCAGACCTGGCTTGTTTATCCGGGACAAGGCACTGGAATCGCTCACCTCCATTTTTGCAGTACCGCGGTTCAGACTGGAGGCGATGCTAGAGAGTTGGCATGTGCACGATTGGCATTCGGACCCCTACGCGCGCGGCTCTTACAGCTACGTGGGTGTCGGAGGCGACGGCGCGCAGTCCGCGCTTGCAGAGTCTGTGGCGGAAACCCTGTTCTTTGCTGGCGAGGCGACCAACGACGCCGGACACCATGGAACCGTGCACGGCGCCATCGCTACCGGAGAGCGAGCGGCACGGCAAATTTTAGGCTGACGGAGTTGGTTTCAATCCCGGATACGCTTTTCGAAGATCGTTCACATCAATTCGCTTCGGCCGCGCTGCTGCCTTCAGCAGTTCGAAGGCTTTCTCCGCATCGATCCGAAGCTGTGCCCACGCCACCCGTGTAACCGCCTCGCAGCAGATCGTGCACAGTGGCTCCGCTCCAAGACGCTCATTCCGCTTGCATAAATCGCATTTCGTTCCCAAGGCCAGAATCCCTTTCCGGTACTGGGAGTGGTTGGATGAGCCGAAATGAAAAAAGATGCCACAATTTTTCCGAGCCCGCCAACCGCGACCCTGGCGGCGCGACCAGCCGCTCGCCAGGGTCGGATTTGCCGCAGGATTTGCCGCAAGGTGGTTACTCTTCTCCAGGAACTGTACAATACCGTCGCTTAGGATTTCGGCAACGGAATGCCAGATAGACCGGGGTAGAGTAATGCCGAAGACAATCGACTGGCCGCATACGCCTCCGCCGCAGCAGCGTCACCGACGCCTCGTTTTGCTTCTCGTCCTCCTGTTTGCCGTCTTTATCGCGGCCCGGACGGCGTTGTCCTACTATGTCGACGCCCTGTGGTTCGGGTCGCTTGGCTATGGGGACGTGTTCTGGAAGACGCTGGGCCTTCGCGGAGCGGTTTTCGCGGGGTTTGCCACCGCCACATTTGTCATTCTATTCGGATCGTTTCTCGCACTGAAGCGGGCGTCCTTCGCTGGCTTGCCAGCCAGCCACACAATTCTGCTTGGCGGGCAACCGGTAATCCTGCCGGTCGATGCAGTTCTGCGCTTCGCCGGCCCCGGTGCCGCGCTGATTATCGCCGCCTTGACTGGCGTCGGCATGGTGGCGGAGTGGCCGACGCTGGCGCTTTACTGGTATGCGCCGCGCGCTGCGGGTGGGGTGGTCGATCCGATCCTCGGCCGACCCCTGAATTTTTATCTGTTTACCCTTCCAGCATGGCAGCTCATCAGCGGATGGTTGCTGTCGATGGCTGTGATTGTCTGTTTGCTCGCCGTTTTCTTTATCCTGATGACGGGCGGAACTCGGGCGCTCGACGGACATCGCGACAACTATATTCCATTGCCTTGGCGTGGCTTTTCCATTGCCTTTGCATTTCTGTTGCTAATCTTCGCGCTGCGCCTGTACATCAGCCGGTTCGCGCAGTTGCTCGAGGACCACACCGTCTTCAGCGGTGTGACCTACGTGGACGCGCACGTTACCCTGGCTGGAACACTGGTCGTCTGTGTGGCGCTCGTTCTCGGCGCGTTGATCGCAGCCGCCAACGCGATGTCCGTGCTGCCACGTGGGCGAAGGCTTATCGAAGCGACTCTTCCCGCCGTGGTTTGCTTTCTTGCGGTTCAGGTTGTTGGCTGGTACGTCGGCAGCTTTATCGTCAAGCCCAACGAACTGGTTCGCGAGCAGCCCTATATTGCCCACAATATCGAATTGACGCGGCAGGCCTACGGACTGGACCAGTTTACGCAGCGTGAGTTTCCGGCTGAGACCACCGTCGAGTCAGCCGACGCCGCGAACAATCAGGTGACCCTGCAGAACATTCGCCTATGGGACTGGCGCGCCCTGCAGGACACGCTGCGCCAGATTCAGGAAATCCGTACCTACTATGACTTTCCTGATATCGACATCGATCGCTATGAAATCGACGGTGTCACTCGCGAGGTGATGCTCGCCGCCCGCGAACTGAACGTCGACAAACTTCCGGAGAGCAGCCGCAACTGGATCAACGAGAAGCTCATCTACACCCACGGCTACGGCATCACCATGAATCCGGTCAACGGGTTTACCTCGGAGGGACTGCCCACGCTGTTTCTCAGCAACATGCCGGTCCAGAGCACGGTGCGCGGCCTCAATGTGACGCGTCCGCAGATTTATTTCGGCGAGCTGACCAACACCGATGTCTACGTTAAGACGCGTCAACAGGAGTTCGACTACCCGCAAGGCCCCACCAACAGCCTGACTTCGTACGAGGGCAATGGCGGCATCCGCATCGGTGGTTTTCTGCGCCGCATCATCATTGCGATCGACCGTGGCGATCTCGGCAAGCTGCCGTTCAGCGATGACGTGAACCAGAATAGCCGGTTGCTGATGCGGCGCAACGTGCGCGAACGCGTAACCACCCTGGCGCCGCTGCTCACCTTCGATACCGACCCCTACATCGTGCTCGGCGAAGATGGCCGATTGTCGTGGATCATGGATGCCTTCACGGTTGCAGACACTTACCCCTACTCGAGCCATTACCACCTCGGTAGCAATTCTGTGAACTACATGCGGAACAGCGTGAAGGCGGTGGTAGACGCCTACGATGGCACCACTACGTTTTATGTCTTCGACCAACAGGACCCGATCATTGCGGCCTACCGGCGCATCTTTCCGAGCCTCTTCAAGGACGCCTCCGCCATGCCGCCGGGCCTGCGCAAACACGTGCGCTATCCGGAGTTGTTGCTCAAACTGCAGGCGGAGGTGTACGGCCTCTATCACATGACCGATACCGGAGCATTCTACAACCGTGACGATCTCTGGACAGTAGCCACCGAAGTCGGATTGAGCGAGAGCGGCGAGCAAACTACCCAGACGATGCAGCCGAATTTCGTGCTGATGAAATTGCCGGACGAATCCGGGGCGGAGTTCGCAGAGATCCTGCCGTTCACGCCGGCCAATCGCAACAACCTGATTGGCTGGATCGCCGGGCGAAGTGACGGCGCCCACTACGGCAAATCAGTGGTCTACGATTTCCCCAAAACCAAGCTGGTGGACGGGCCGTTGCAGATCGAGGCGCGCATCGATCAGAATGCACAGCTTTCCGGGCAGTTGACGCTGTGGAATCAGCAAGGCTCGCACGTGCGTCGTGGAACCCTGCTGGTCATTCCGACCGGACGTGCGTTGTTGTATGCTGAGCCGATTTACCTGCAGGCCGAGCGCAGCCCGATGCCGGAGTTGCGCCTGGTCGTACTCGCCTTGCAGGATCGGTTGGCCTACGGACCGACCTTCGAGTCGGCAATGGCTGGACTTTTCGGCGGGTCAGCTTCGTCGCTGAGCGCTGCGGCTGCTCCCGCCTCTGCTCCTACCGAAGCCGCGCCACACCCGTCGTCGGCGCCGTCCACCGCAGCTCAGCCGGCAGAGGATCGCAACCGGCTCATCCTGGAAGCAGGCAGAGATCTTGCCGACTATCAGCGCCTGACCTCGGAAGGTAAGCTCGGCGAAGCCGGTCAGAAACTGGAAAAACTGAAGCACGCACTCGACCAGCTGAATACGCGCTAAAATGAATAGCGCCGCGGAGTTGCCGCCGGGCAACTTCGCGGCTCCGATTTCCTCTCCGTTGCCACATTCTGGTATCTTCTTTTCTCAACCATTCGGTCGGTAGTGACAAAATGAAAAAACTTTTAGCTCTGAATCGCAGCGAAATTGCCATTCGCATTCTTCGCGCCGCCAACGAACTCGGCCTGCGCACGGTAGCCATCTTTTCGCAGGAGGACCGCCTCGCCCTGCATCGCTTCAAGGCGGACGAAGCTTACTTGATCGGTGCCGGCATGGGGCCCGTGGCGGCCTACCTTGACGTCGAAGGCATTGTCTCGCTCGCGCAGGAAAAAGGGGTGGATGCGATCCATCCCGGCTATGGCTTCCTCTCGGAAAATCCCGCGCTGCCGCGGGCCTGTGAACGTGCGGGAATCAAGTTTATCGGCCCCAGCGCGGACGTGCTCGATTTGCTCGGCGACAAAACCGCCGCGCGGCGTCTTGCGCAAAAGGCTGGTATTCCAGTGGTTCCTGGCACCGAGGAGCCGTTGACGGACCCGAAGCAGGCGGAGAAGACTGCTGCTGAAATTGGTTTTCCGCTGATTATAAAAGCTGCCTTCGGAGGCGGCGGCCGTGGTATGCGGGTGGTCGATAAGCCTTCAGAGTTCGCTGGAAAGTTGGAAGAAGCCCGCCGCGAAGCGGCTGCCGCCTTCGGCAACGACGCGGTGTTTATGGAGCGGTTTGTGCGCCGCGCCCGTCATATCGAGGTTCAGATCTTAGGCGATTGTCACGGTCACATCCTCCACCTGTACGAGCGTGATTGCTCGGTGCAGCGGCGCCACCAGAAGGTGGTTGAGGTTGCGCCCGCGGTTTCGCTCGATCCGGCGATTCGCGCCGCACTGGCCGAGGCTGCCGTCAAACTCGCCCGCACCGCCGGCTACTACAATGCCGGCACCGTGGAGTTCCTCGTCGATGCCGACTCCGGCGAGTGGTTCTTTATCGAAGTCAACCCGCGCATTCAGGTGGAGCATACGGTCACCGAGATGGTGACCGGCATCGACCTGGTGCGTGCCCAGATACAGATTGCACAGGGCCTTTCACTGCACGACGAGCAGATGAAGCTGCCCGCGCAGGATAAGATTCCGCTGTACGGTTACGCCATGCAGTGCCGCATTACAACCGAGGACCCGGAAAACAATTTCGTCCCGGATTATGGCAAGCTCTCCACCTACCGTTCGCCCGCTGGCTTCGGCATACGCCTGGATGGTGGCTCGGCCTACGGTGGCGCGGTCATTACCCCGTACTATGACTCTCTGCTGGTGAAGGTCACGGCCTGGGGCAGCGACTTCCCCCAGGCTTGCCAACGTATGGATCGCAGCCTGCGCGAGTTCCGCGTGCGGGGGGTTAAAACCAATATCCCTTTCCTTGAGAATGTGGTGGACAGCGCGGAGTTCCAATCCGGCAAGGTCACCACCCGCTGGATTGAGGAAACCCCGGCGCTGTTCCGCTTTGCCCACAAACGCGACCGTGCGAGCCGCCTGCTTGCCTATCTTGCCGATGTGAGCGTGAATGGGAATCCGGCCGTGGCGGGCAAGCCTGCTCCAAAGCGGCTGGGCCCCGCGCCGCTGCCGCCGCACATCTCCGCGCCTCCGCCGGAAGGGACGCGCCAACTTCTGCAACGCCTCGGCCCGCAAGGTCTGGCCGAATGGGCGCGTTCGGAAAAACGGCTGCTGCTCACTGACACTACGTTTCGCGATGCCCACCAGTCGCTGCTGGCTACCCGGGTCCGCACCTACGACATGATGGCCATCGCCAACTTCGTCTCCCATCGGTTGCACAATTTGTTCAGCCTGGAGATGTGGGGCGGCGCGACCTTCGACGTAGCCATGCGATTTCTGTATGAGTCTCCGTTCGCCCGCCTGCGGCAGCTTCGCGAGGCCATTCCCAACATCTGCTTTCAGATGTTGTTGCGGGCTTCCAACGCCGTCGGCTACACGGCCTACCCCGATAACGTCGTGGCGGAGTTCATCCAGGAGGCGGCTGCGCAAGGCATCGATATCTTCCGCATCTTCGACTCGCTGAACTGGCTGCCGAACATGAAGGCTTCGATGGAAGCCGTACACAAGACCAACTCCGTCTGTGAAGCCGCTATCTGCTATACCGGAGACATTCTCGACCCCGCTCGCGACAAATATTCTCTCAACTACTACGTTCGCATGGCCAAGGAACTGGAGCGCATGGGCGCCCATATCCTGGCGATTAAAGACATGGCAGGACTATGCCGTCCCTACGCTGCCGAGAAACTGGTGAAAATCCTTCGGCAGGAGATTGGCATCCCGATCCACTTTCACACTCACGACACCAGTGGTCTCAACGCCGCCTCTATTCTGAAGGCCGCCGAAGCTGGCGTAAACATTGCCGACGGTGCCGTGGCGGCCATGAGCGGACAGACCAGCCAGCCTAACTTGAACTCCGTGGTCGCCGCCCTGGCCCACACCGAGCGCGATTCCGGAGTCGATCTCGACGCGCTCAACCAGTGTGCCGACTACTGGGAGGTGGTGCGCGAGTACTACTTGCCATTCGACACCAGTCCGAAGTCCGGCACCGCCGAGGTTTACATCCATGAGATGCCCGGTGGCCAATATACCAACCTCAAGGAGCAGGCCGAGTCCATGGGACTTGGTCCGCGCTGGCATGAAATTGCGCGCACCTATGCAGACGTCAACATGGCCTTTGGAGACATCGTTAAAGTCACCCCATCCAGCAAAGTCGTGGGCGACATGGCAATTTTCCTGGTGAACCACGGCATGACCATGGAACAGTTTGGCCGTCTCACTCCCGATCACAGCCTCACGCTTCCAACTTCGGTCATCGAGATGTTCATGGGATCGCTCGGCGAGCCTGAGGGCGGCTGGCCAAAGAAGCTCCAGAAGATTATTGTGCGGGGTGAAAAGCCGCGGCGCGGACGCCCAGGCGCGCATCTTCCCAAGGTTGATCTGGCCGAAACCGCACTCGCCGTGGAGAAGAAAATAGGCCGCCATCCTTCCCGTGACGAGGTGCTCAGCTACCTGATGTACCCCGAGGTATTCGTGAAGTTTGCCCGGAGTCATTGGGGCGGAGTGGACGTGCTTCCAACTCCGCAGTTCTTCTACGGAATGGAGCCTGCTTCAGAAGTAAATGTCGAACTCGAACCCGGCAAGGCGCTGATCATCAAATTCTTAACCGTGGGAGAACCGCATCCCGACGGCACTCGCACCGTCTTCTTTGAACTGAACGGACAGCCTCGCGAGGTCACCGTTCGCGACCGCAAACTGGACGCCAAAGCGCCGCTGCGCCCCAAGGCCGATCCCGCACATCCGGGACAGATTGGTGCGCCCATCCCCGGTGTGGTTTCCACCGTGGCGATCGAACTCAACCAGAAAATTCAAAAGGGAGACCGCCTATTGGTGATGGAGGCCATGAAGATGCAAAGCACCGTCTATTCGCCGGTAGGGGGAACGGTGAAGCAGGTGCTTGTGAAGGCCGGCCAGCATGTGGAGTCCAAAGACCTGCTACTGGTCATTGAGTAGCAGTGCAGGGTAGCAGCGAGTAGCGGCCAGGAGCGCGGCGAGGTCAGTCGCGCTTCTGGTAGTACTCCGGATAATGCTTCTCGGCGCAAGCAGGACAGATCCCGTGCGAGAACTCCACCCCGGCGTGCTCGTGGAAATATTCTTCCAAGGTTGTCCAGAACTGTTTGTCGTCCCGGATTTTTTTGCACATCATGCAGGTTGGGAGGAGGTTCTTCAGCTTGGAAATGTCAGTGATGTCTTCGACCATCACCAAGGCCAGCTTCTCACCACTGTTTTCCATTGGGCTTGCGGTGATCAGGATTTGCAAATTCTTCTGGGCCAGTTCGGGAGAAAGCTGGAGATTCATGATCTTACGGCTAACGACTTGTCCTTCCAGGCACTGTGCCACCGCATTGCGAATGACACACTCACCGCAGACTGGTCCCCTGCCGCATCCCTCAACCACATCGGTGGAATGCAAGCAATGCAGGACTTCGCCGCCCCGGCGTTTATACACTCCCTCACGGGTTTGACCACAGAATTGGGACGCCGCAACGTTCAGTTCCAATATCTGCACGTCGTCATCAACCACGAACGCAGGGATCGGTATCGCGTCGAATATCGTCCGGTCAAGCGCGTCATGCGACTTCCTTGGCAAGTTGGCATCTCCCGATTCGGCGTCTTACAACCATGCCAAATTCTTCATGGATTTGCAATCCATAGTTGCCCCGAGTAGCTCCGCCCCCCCACTTACACCCGCACATCTCACACCGATTTGCTCGCATAGCACAACAATCCGATAGCTTCAGGCTGGAAATTTGGCTTGTGAGCGGCAGTAGTGCCGATTGTGATTTTAGTCCTAGATGCGCGCAATGCCCTCTGCGATGATAAGCCCAAGGAGACACCACAATGGCTCATGTAATCGTTGATAGCTGCACTAAGCTCACGCTGTGTGTGGATGCTTGTCCTAACGACTGTATTCACCCCACCAAAGACGAAGCCGCCTTCGCCGGGGCAACTCAGTTGTACATTAACCCCGACGAGTGCCTGGATTGCGGAGCTTGCGTCACGGCTTGTACGGCGGATGCGATATTTCCAGCGGACGAACTTCCGGATGACAAGAAGGATTTTGCTGCGAAAAACGCTGAGTACTTTAAGAAATAGATTCGGAACGGCAAACACCAGCGATTTGCCTAAGATTGTCCCGAAGACTGCGTTCTCGTACCACCCCGGTTGATCGCCGGGGTCTTGTTTTGCCGATATCGGCAAAACAAGACCCTCTACACCTTGGACGCGGCCAAAGTGCCGGGATTCTCCACCTCTACCCGATTACGCCCGTTCTGCTTGGCGTGACCCAGCGCAACATCAACCTGGTGGAGGACATCGCGGACGACTTGACCGGAGCGCCATTGGGATACCCCAATGCTCACGGTAATTTCGATCGCGTTGACGATAGGTCCTTCAGCGATGCTTTGTCGAAGCCGTTCGGCCACCTCCCGCGCTGCTTCGGCGGTACAGTTAGGCAGCACCACAAGGAACTGCCCGCCCTCGTATCTGCCGACGTGATCGCAGTGGCGCACGATAGAGGAAATCCTTTCCGCTGCGCCGCGGAGCACCTCATCACCGGCCAAATAGCCATGAACATCATTGATTTGCTTGAAGTTATCCAGGTCGGTGATCAGCGCACTGAGGGATGTTTGAGAACGCCTTGCCCGGCTCAGTTCTCTGTCTAATAACTCGATGATGGCCCGGCGGTTCCAAATCCGCAGCAAGGGGTCATGCGAAGCTTCGAATTTCAGGGCATCGTGCGTCTCAGCTACTTCTTCGTGACTTCGAACCGCCAGTTCGCCGATCTTGAGCCGGGTTCTAAGTTCATATTGCTTGAACGGCTTGCCAAGATAGTCGTCCGCTCCAAACTCAAATCCCTGGAGGACATTGCCTTCGTCATCATCTCCACTTAACAAAATCGTATACACATAGCCTTGCTTGCGTCCACGAATTCGGGCGCAGAGTTCAAGTCCGCTCATCAGCGGCATGGAAACATCCAAAATCGCCAGGCGAGGTGCGTCATCGCTGTCGAGAATGCTTTGTGCCTCATGGCCATTGACCGCAAGCATGACTTCGTAGCCCCAGGCCTCAAGCAAACCCTGCAGCATGTTCCGGTAGAGCGGCGAGTCATCGGCAACGAGTATTTTCATAGCTTTGTCATCAGGAGACGAAGATATCGAGAGCTGGCCGCGCGGTCAATTTACGAAAGTAATCGCCAAAGTGCACCAGCGGATTCTCAGGCTAGTAACCTGCCGTCAGCCTCATGGAAAATATCGGCATGATTTTCCACGGCCTTTAACCGGGAAAATGGATGCCGGCTTAGTGCTGATTATCGGCCCGGGAGTCGCCACCGGCTTTTCCCGATTGCCTCCTCATGCGATAAGGGGTACGATGCCGCTATTCCGGCACTGCCATCCAGAGCCGGTGTGGAATGCTTGGAGCTGAAATTACAAGTACGCAGGAGAGCTAATATTTGAGCGCAGGTGCTTACGCACAACAGAATTCCACAATTCGAAGCAAGCGGTGGAGGTTGCTAAATGACAATCATTCTGGTTCTTGCACTTTTTATTACATTGCTTGTGATCGAACGGTTTATTAATCGAAAAGCCCCGGAATATGTTCTCCAGGTCACGCCTCGCCCCGAAGCCCCAGTTCGTAAAGCTCAGCCCATCGTTGCGGGCTTCGAGATTCCTGAACACCTTCATTTTCACCAAGGTCACGCTTGGGCTCTGGGAGAGAGTCCCGACATGGTTCGCGCCGGAATCGATGACTTTGCCGCCAAACTGATTGGCCAAGCTGAGGAAGTAAGCTTGCCGGAGCGCGGCCAGTGGATTTACCAGGGCGAGAAGGTCTGGAAATTCAGGGTCAATGGGGAGTTGGTGGAGATGCTTTCCCCGATCGAAGGAACGGTGAGTGAGCTGAACGACGAAGTGATTCGCCATCCCGAGACCCTAACCGCAGATCCTTATGGCGATAGCTGGCTCATGACCGTACAGAGCCCGGATGCAGAGACCAGCCTTCGCAACCTGCTGAGCGGCAACATGGCGCGCAGCCTGATTGCCGACAGCGCCCGAAGACTGGCTGCCTACATCCCGGCAACGGCCGGAAACCCGGCTCTGGCGCAGGACGGGGGCAAGGTTCACGGTGAGATCGTAAAACAGCTTCCGGCCAGCCAGTACATCGCGATCACGAAAGAGTTCTTCTTGGTTGGTTGACATTGCTCGGCAACGACTCCGGAAACAGATGGAGCCTGAGCAACTCAGGGGGAGCGTAGTTGCAGTTGGCTCACTGGATCACTATTCGGAGGACATAATGTCGCCACGCACCACGTTTCTTGGCAGGTTAATCGGACTTTATCTGATTTTCATTTCGCTCGCTATGCTTACGCACAAGCAGGCGACCATAGAGTCGGTGAACGCGCTCATGCACAATCCGCCGCTGCTGTTCGTCGTCAGTTTGATGGCGATGGCCGCGGGGTTGGCGATGGTTCTCAGCCACAATGTCTGGTCAGGCGGAATGCTTCCGGTCGTTGTCACCGTCACCGGGTGGCTGATGTTGACCAAGGGCGTGCTTTTGCTATTCCTGTCCCCGGAGGCCGCATCCGGGTTTTTTCTCGCAAAGCTCCATTACGAACAGTTCTTCTCTTTGTACACCGGCATTGTGCTGTTTCTGGGCATTTACCTGACCTACGAGGGGTCACGTCGACAGCGCGGGAACTGAAGCAGGCGCGGACAAATGATGGGATAAGAACGAAGGCTTCAGCGGACTCGGTATTCTTTGGTTGAGGA
>CAZLZA010000073.1:8469-23309 GCA_964563875.1 uncultured Acidobacteriaceae bacterium | reverse complement strand
ACATCATCATCGTCAACCACCATCTCTTCTTCGCCGATCTCTCGGTCAAACTCGCGGCTGAGAAAGCGCCCGACGCCGGTGTCCTGCCCAGCGCTGCCTGCGTCATCTTCGACGAAGCTCACGAGCTGGAGGACGTGGCCACCAGCTACTTCGGCATCTCTGTTTCAAACCTCAAGGTAGACGACCTTCTCCGCGATCTCGAAATCACCATCCGCGAAAAAAAGGTGGTCTCCACCGATCTCCTCCAGCTCTCTGCCCGCATCCGCGAGCGCTCGCAGTTCTTCTTCTCGCTCCTGCCCGAAGGCGATGGACGTTTCGCCTTCACCAACCGCGAGGAGTTTCTCGAAGAGTTCGGTTCCGAGTTCGTCGGCCTCAAGAACGTGATCCGCCAGCTTCACTCCGAATTGCAATCCATCCCCGGCAAGCCCGATGAGATTCACAACCTCATCCGCCGCAGCGACGAACTCCACGCCCAGCTCTCGTTCCTCATGGAGAGCCACGAGAAAAACACCGTCTATTGGATCGAGCGCCGGGGAAGAAGAGGCAAGTTTGCCAAAGCCGAAAACGTCTTCCTCCAGGCCACGCCCATCGATGTCTCGGCCATCCTGCGCCAGTCGCTCTTTGATCGCTTTGACTCCATCGTACTCACCTCTGCGACCCTTGCTGTGGCCAACGGCTTCGACTACATCAAGTCGCGCCTCGGCCTCGAAGGTGCCCGCGAGCTGATCGTGCCCTCGCACTTCGATTACGAATCCCAGGCCATCTTCTACGTCCCGCCCGATATGCCCGACCCGCGCGACGCCAACTTTTCCTCCCAGGTCACCCGGCGCATCCGCCAGCTCCTGGAAATCACCCGTGGCCGCGCGTTTTGCCTCTTCACCAGCATCGCCCAGATGCAGCAGGTCCACGACGCGCTTCTCGGCCAGCTCGACTACCCCATGCTCTTGCAAGGCTCCGCGCCCAAAACCGCCCTCATCGAGCAGTTCCGCGCCACCCCCAACGCCGTTCTCTTCGCCACCTCGTCCTTCTGGCAGGGGGTCGATGTCCAGGGCGAGCAGCTCAGTTGCGTCATCATCGACAAAATCCCCTTCGCCGTCCCCAGCGATCCCATCGTCCAGGCCCGCGGCAAAGCCATCGATGACGATGGCGGCAACTCTTTTTTCGATTACTCCGTCCCCGCCGCCGTCATCACCCTCAAGCAAGGCTTCGGACGCCTCATCCGCTCCCTCAATGACCGTGGCCTGCTCGTCCTGCTCGACAATCGCATCCTCAAAAAACAGTACGGAAAAGTCTTCGTCCAAAGCCTCCCGGCTTATGCCCGGACCACCGACATCCGCAAAGTCGAGGAGTTCTTCGGCTGCACCCGCGACTAATATTTCTGCGAGCGTTCGTCGATGCGCCGGATCGAGTGGAGTGGAGCCGCAGCCCTCTAACTCTCGTCTACGTATGCTCAAAGCAGCACCAAGTGATGCTATACTACGTGCCTTAAAAAAGTTGGAGGAGGCATCGTTATGCGGACTACGGTTGCACTCGATGATGAGTTGCTTCGCAAAGCACAAGCGTTTACTGGCCTCACCGAAAAATCGGCCATCATCCGTGAGGCCTTACATGCGCTGATTGAGCGTGAGAGCGCCCGGCGCTTGGCCCGCCTCGGCGGTAGCGCACCGCATCTCAAACCGATCCCTAGAAGAAGGACCGTCTAATGATCTTGGTTGATACGTCGGTTTGGGTCGATCACCTTCGTAAGGGAGATGCCGAACTGGAAAATCTATTGGAGCATGGTTCGGTGCTTTCTCACCCTTTTGTGATCGGAGAATTAGCTTTGGGCAACATCCCCAAGCGCAACATCTTCTTGGCTGCGATCGGAGATTTGCCGAAAGCGATTATGGCCGAAGATAAAGAAGTCCTGCGGTTTATCTCGGATTACACTTTATTCGGTCTCGGCGTTGGCTACGTTGATGTTCACTTATTGGCCGCGGTGAAACTTACCGCCGGGGCCTCTCTCTGGACTCGTGACAAGCAGTTGCTGAGAGTTGCCCAAAAGCTCAAGTTAAACCGTAATTCCTGATCGGCCCGCGAGAATTGTGAGTGGCCCACATCCGCCCTCTTTTGGCGAATGTGGGAGCTACTCCTACAGATCGTCCGTCTCCTGCAGCTCCGAGCGCACCCACTCCCAGTGTTCCAACATAGCTTGTTCGTCCCCATCCAGTTCTTCGTGGAAGTGATGCGAGTGTGGCACCGGCATGCGAATCATATCGACCTCGGTGAACTCTTTTTCTTTCAGCCGGGCGACAATCTCGCCAATCTTCCCATAGGCGTAGATCACCTCATGCCGATCCAGCACCAACTGTCCCGCCGGAGGCGCGGCCAACCAGAGATTATGCCGCCCATCGCATGCCAGATAATTTTCGAAGCGGTCCAGCAGCGCCAGAATCTCTTCCCGCGTGTGTGCCGTAGCCGACTGGTACCGTCCCGCCGGAGCCTCGCTTCGCGGCGTTACCAGCACGTATAGCACCCAGAGCGGCACCGGCAGCACCGCCAGCAGTTCGCGCAGCAGCGCAACCGGCGCAGCTCCCGGCGCAATCACCAGCCGTTCCACTCCGCCCACCACCTGCCGCGCATAGCTCGGCGGGCAGCTCCATGGCACATCTTTGCCCGCGCGTACCGTTCCCAGCTTCCACTTGTGTGCAGTCATCGCACCCATTCTAATTTGCCGCGAAGCTCTACAGATTTCAAAGTTTCGCGGGTTTCAAAGCAGGAGCGGCAAACCCGCGCTTCCCATTTGCCCCGCCATGCTCTACGATTTTGTTGGTCGCCGTCTTTGCTTTTGCTCTCAACCTTGAAACCTGCGAAACCTTGAAACTTTGCTTCTAATCTCCGTCCACCGCGCCACCGCCGAGCAGGCCGACGCGGCCTTTGCCCTCATCGAGGAATACTACGAGGCCGTTGGCGTACTTGTGCGCGACGACCGCGCCGCCCTTGAGCACTATCTCGCCAGCCCTGACTCCCCCATCTGGATCGCCTCCGTCAACGCCGTCCCCGCCGGATGCGTCATGCTCCGCCCCTTGCCGCAAATCCCCCATGCCGCCGAGGTCAAACGCCTCTACGTCCGCCCCCAATTCCGTGGCCTGCACCTCGCCCACGCTCTCATGCAAGCCGCCGAGGAGCGCGCCCGCCTAGCCGGAAACCAGTGGCTTTACCTTGACACCAAGGACGACCTCCACACCGCCATCCGTTTCTACCGCAGCACCGGATACCAGCCCTGCCCCCGCTACAACGACAATCCCCAAGCCACCATCTTCCTCAGAAAGCAGCTCTAAGCGTAACCACCGGGTGAGAATCAATTCTGTTGCGGATGACCGACTCAGACGACCTTCCTCCGCTCGGGCGGTACCGCATAGCAAACCTGCTCCCAGCAGTCTTCGGCATAGCGCCGCAAATAAAGCGAGTAATCTGGCGCAAGCGAATGAATCAGATTCGGAATTTGCCACAAATGTTCGCTGCGGTGGTAGAGACAGACCGCCAGAACCGGCTGTTCGTCCTTCAGCAGCGCCGCTCCACCGGCAATGGCGAATGGCTCCGAACCCTCGATGTCCATCTTGATATAGGTCGGCCTGAATCGCCACGGTAACGAGTCCAGCTTGCGCGACTCGATCGGGACCCCTTCGCTTGCCAAGGTCACCTTGGATGCGACATCGTGCGTTTCCACAAGGTAAACGTTTTCATCTTTATCTCCCACCGCATACGGCCAGACGGTGATCTTCCCCCGAATCTCTGCGGGTAACTGCTCCACGGACGCCAGAAGATTTTTCAGATTCGCGGCATCCGGCTCCAGAGCGTATACATGGCGGAAATTCTGTCCCCGCCGCATGAAACTGCGGATGCTGTCACCGTCAAATGCCCCGCAATCGACGAGAACTTCCTCTTCGATTTGCGTCACCAACTCGCTCGGAAAATACAACTCCCCTGTGTTTGATGGGAGTGGCAGATACTCCGGCTTCATCCAATACCGCCATTCGATTTGGTCACAGAGTTCCTGCCGCGATGGCTCGTCGGCGAGCAATGCGAAGCACTCGCGGATGAGCTCCGCGTCTTCCAGCAGGTGCTCGGGAACATCGATTCCCAGCTCCGGCATGAATGTATCGGGATACTTCCAGAAGAGCAGCGTCGCTGGCAAAACCTGGCTGCACCCCATTTCGCGCAGTTGCCTCCGGGCCGCGCTGCCGTTGTAAATCGAAACGATGAACACGGCCGTCTGCCCGAATCGCTCGATCGCATCCGAGGGGCTCAACACCTCGACACCGTTCACCCGGCTGCCCCAGCGCGCCGGGTTGTTATCAGAGAGGCACAACGGCTCTACTCCTGCCTTGCGCAGCCGCTCCAGAATCCACTGTCCGAATTGGCCCGTGCCGAATATCACTAGACGGTCCGCTCGCGGACCGGCCCGCTGGTCAAACAGTCCCCGCCAGCGCACCTCCCGCTCTTCCGGTATTTCTGTGGCGATCTCCTGAAGAATACGGTGGAACCGCTCCGTGCTATGTTCGCAAGCAGTGTTCAAAAATACCTCCAGAAATCATTCCCATCTCCAACTCGCTGCCTGTTAACCGACGGAAGATTTTTGCCAGCACGCCAGTTGCAGGCTCCATGTTCCTTCCTGCGGGTCAACCACCGGTTTGCTCCGCTTTACCATCGCCTATGCGGGGCGGATAAGGTTCTACTCGGGCAGGCAATAACAGACGGTATCGAAGCCGTCCTGAAGGTAGCTTCGCAATGTCATCCGCGAGTCGGGCAGCAGTTCGTGGATTGCCAGCGGAATTCGCCAAAGGTGATCGGGCCGGTGATAGACGCAAATTGCAAGCTTCGGACGGCAGCGCCGAATGCAACTGCTGGCTCCGGCAAGTGCTTCAAGCTCAAATCCCTCAATATCCATCTTGATGAAGGTCGGAGTTTCATCGGCCAAGAGCTCATCAAGCGCGACGGCCTGCACGATCAACTCACCATCGGCGGAAACTCCAGAACCATCCCCAGCCGAAGAGAAACGGAGTTCTTCGCGCCGCCCCCCAACTGCAAAAGGATGAACTGTCACTCGTTCTCGAAGAACCACATTGCCTGCAACCGTGGATTCAAGTTTCGCCAGGTTTGCAGGTTCGGGTTCCAAGGCAATGTAGCGTCGGAAGTGGCCGCCGGTCTGCTCGGCGAAGACCGCAAGCGTGTCGCCGTCGTACGCACCACAATCCACGAAGCATTCCTGTTGCGATAGCCGAAAAAAATCAGGCGGAAAGTACTGAGGCGTTAATTCCGGATCGTGAAGGCTGAACGGATCGCCTTCCGTGCGGAAACGAAGCTGGCGGTCAAATTCCTGCTTTCCCTCTTCGTCAAGTAAGTCGCGGGCAGCCGTGATTGCCGGTTGCTCCGCCAGAATCTTGTCCGGTAATTCCCAAAACATGTTCGGCAGAAATATCTCCGGGAATTGCCACATCACGGGAGCGAAGGTCGTAACCTGTTTGCAGCCGAGCGAGCGCAGGAAGAGGATGTGGTGACGCAAGCCTTCACTCTTGCTGGGGTGCCATATCGCCACGACGAACGTTGCATCCGGGAAATGCGCCGAGGCCTGCGCCGGAGACATTACGCCCACGCCCTCAATGGTCGTCCCCCAGAGCACCGAGTTGTTGTCACAAAACGCCAGTGGGCAACCTGCAGAGCGGAGCGCCGCGGAGACATTCCGGCCCAGGTTGCCCGCTCCAAAGATAACCAGCTTTTGATCCAGCAACCCCACTTCAGAAGTCGGCATAGGTGAATTCTATCCGAGCCGCTCGCCCCTTGTATCGGCGTCTCGGCCTTCCGCTCACGCCCGCTTACTCCTCCAGCGGCGCAACAATCATGTTCTTGCGAAACTCCTCGCGATCGAGGAACGGCCACAGGTCTTCCAGCGGCTTCGAGGCCATCGAGCCATTCGCCAACTGCACGGAAGTCACCCGCGGCGCGCGAGCCTCTTGCGCAATCACCTTCACGTCGCACACCACCGGCCCGGGCATCGCAAGCACGCGCTTCACCTGTCCCAGCAGGTCCGTCTGATCTTCGATCCGCGCCGTTCCCAGCCCGTAGGCGCGCGCCACCGCGCAAATATTCGGCAGGGTCAATCCAGTCTTCGAGTCACATCCGATATTCGGGCCGCCGAAAAATCCGGTCTGTGAGCCACGGATCGCCGCATATCCGTCGTTATTCAGCACAAAAAACTTCAGCGGCAGCCGATGATGAGCCACCGTTGCAAGCTCCTGAATATTCATCTGGAAGCCGCCATCGCCGTCCACGCAGATCGTGCGGCTGCGTCCGGTTGCGAGGCTCACACCGATGCTCGCCGCGATCCCGAATCCCATGGCGCCGAGTCCGGCGGTATGGAAAACCCTCTGCCCGGTCTTCGAAGGATAAGCGAAAAGAAAAATCTCAATGCCAATGCCGGAACTTCCGGAGACAATCTGATCCTCCGGTTCACAAGCCTCGGCAATCACCTCCGCCAGATGATAAATACTCACCGGCCCGCTCCTGCGATGCTCGTCATGGATGATCGGGTACTGGCTCTTCCATTCCTTGCAGCGTGCTTTCCATGCGCAGCGGTCAGCTGCCGCGAGCGACGCTTTCTGCGCCAGCATCTCCCGTAGAAAACTCCCGGCGTCCGCACAAATTGGCATCTCCACCACATCGGAGAGCTTCGCCAACTCCGCCGCATCCACATCCACCATCACCTTGTAAGCTCCGCGAGCCAGTTCCTGGCGTGTCCACCCCGCCACCGGAACATCCATCCGGGTACCCACGGTAAGAAGAAAATCGGAGTTCTGCATCGCGAAATTCGCGCCCCGAGGCGCCAGCGTTCCCGGGCTTCCCATGCACAGCGGGTTTTCCTCCCCGTAGAGATCCTTAGCCACCCAGGTCGCGCCCACCGGAGCGTCCATCAACGCAGCCAACTCCCGGAATTCGTTTTCCGCGTGTGCCAGCCGCACACCATTGCCTAACAGCAGAAACGGCCGCTCGGATCCGTTGAACTTCTCGATGACTTGCCGCACCTGTTCGCGCAGTTCGCCGTCATCCGCCGGCACTGCCTCAGGCTCAAAACCCACCAGCGACTCCGCATCGATGTTCGAGGCCTGAACATCCAGCGGCAGATCAATCCACACGGGTCCAGGCCTCCCACTCATCGCCAGGTGAATTGCCTTCTCCATGTGATAGCGAATTGAGGCCGGGTCCGTCACCGTCACCGCATACTTCGTCAGCGGCGTAACCACCGAAATAATGTCGAGTTCTTGCGGCCCGCGCTGCCTTACCCCCAGTGGTGTTCCATCGGCTGCAAACATCCGGTCCGCCCGTTTTACCTGTCCGGAAAGAAACAGGCACGGCGTAGAGTCGAGCCACGCTCCGGCCAATCCCGTGATCGCGTTCGTCCCTCCGGGCCCGGTCGTGACCATGGCAACGCCCAAGTGGTTGGTCGCTTTTGAGTAGTTCTCGGCTGCAATTGCCGACGCCTGCTCATGATGGTTGCAAATGAACTCCAGGCCCTTGCAGCGCGCCAGGGAATCATTGAGGTGCATGGCGCCGCCGCCCGTGACCAGAAAAACATGCTTCACGCCGAGATCGGCAACAAACTGTACAACGTAATCCGATAGCTTCATTGCGGCTGCACTCCGACCCAAATGTTCTGCCCTCACGAAAGCCAAAAAGCTGGCCTGAGTCTTGATGATATCGCATCTCATTCCCGCCCGATTATTCTCGCGAACCCCGGAAACTTTGAAACCTCCCGCTCGCCCCTCGTATAATAAAAGCAGCACCTGCAGCACTCCCTTGAGACCTGCGCTGTGTCCCTCTCCATCTGCGAGGGCGCCCCGGCGCAACGTCAAGGGCTACGGATGCCCTGCATCCTGTCGGGAGATTCATGTTTGAAGTAACCGTGCAAGATACCTTTTCATCGGGTCATTACCTGCGCAACTACAAAGGCAAGTGCGAGAATCCGCACGGCCACAACTATCGTGTCCACGTCACCCTCCAGGGAGCCGAACTGGACCATGCCGGACTCCTGCTGGACTTTAAGGAATTGAAGCTGGTCATGAAGCCGGTGGTCGACTATCTCGATCACCAGATGATCAATGACATCGAGCCCTTCACCGTCCTCAATCCGACGGCGGAAAACCTCGCCAAGTATTTCTATGACGAGTGCAATCAGGGCCTCAAGAAGACCACCGAAGGCCGGGTCAGCGTCAAGCAGGTCACCATCTGGGAGACCGACACCTCCGTCGCCAGCTATTACGAGTAGGTGTGGCTCTGAGGGTAGCCCACATCCGCCCTCTGTTGGCGAATGTGGGATTGAGCGCGAAAGAGGATTGAGCGGGTGCCCATTCCAGTCTTTCCTAACTTGAGTGGGACAGGAATCGACTATGCACATCATCGAAATTTACAAGTCGCTGCAAGGCGAAAGCTCCTTCGCCGGACTCCCTTGCGTCTTCGTGCGCCTCGCCGGATGCAACCTCCGTTGCGCCTGGTGCGACTCTGAGTACACCTTCAGCGGCGGCCTCAAGATGTCTGCCGCCGAGATCCTCGCCGAGGTCCAGCGCCTGTCGCCCGGCGGCGGACTCGTCGAGATCACCGGCGGCGAGCCCATGTTGCAGGACCGCGAACTCATCCCTTTCTTGCACCAGCTTCTTGCGGAAGGTTATCAGTTGCTCATGGAGACCAGTGGCGAGCGTCCTCTCGAACTCGTCCCCCGTGAGGTCCACAAGATCGTCGATGTCAAATGTCCCGGCAGTGGCGAGCACCTGCGCTTCCGCCCGGAGAACCTCGCTACCCTCACCGCGCGCGACGAGTTGAAGTTCGTCCTCGCCTCGCGCGAGGATTACGAGTACGCCCGCGACTTTATCCGCGAGCATGGTCTGGACTCCAATCCCGCCGGTCTCATTCTCTCCCCGGCCTTTCGCAAGGGAGCCACCGGTTCGCGCTCTAGCGAAAATTGCCTGCTCGACCCCCGCGACCTTGCCGAGTGGATGCTTGCCGACAACCTCAACGCTCGCCTTGGCCTCCAGATCCACAAATTCATCTGGGAGCCGCAACTCAAAGGCGTATAAGCTCCATTGAGCGTGGCTGAAAGAAACCATAATGACTGATTCCATCCAAGCCGTCGTAACGCTCTCCGGAGGCATGGACTCCACCGTCTGTGCCACGCTCGCCGTCCGGGAAAAAGGTGCCGCCCACGTTGCCGCCCTGCACGTCTCCTACGGCCAGCGCACGGAAGCCCGTGAGCAGCGCGCCTTCACCGAAATCTGCGAGCGCCTCGGCATCCAGCGCCGCCTCGTGGTCCGCAATCAGGCGCTTAGCCAAATCGGCGGCTCCGCGCTCACCGACGCCACTCTTGCCGTGCCCAACGCCGGTCCTGAGATCGGCGCGCACGTGCCGATCACCTACGTCCCCTTCCGCAACGCCCACTTCCTCGCGGTCGCCGTCAGTTGGGCCGAGGTCCTCGGCGCCCCCGACATCTTCATCGGAGCCGTTGCCCAGGACAGCTCCGGCTATCCTGACTGCCGTCCCGAGTATTACGAAGCCTTCAATCGTCTCATCCAGGTTGGGACCAAAGAGGGACACATCCGCATCAAGACCCCCCTCATCGCGCTGAAAAAGCTGGAGATCGTCAAGCTTGGTCTGGAACTAAGGGCTCCCTTCGAGCTAACATGGTCCTGCTACAGCAGGGAAGATCGTGCTTGCGGAATTTGTGAGAGCTGCGCCTTGCGTCGGCGCGCCTTTGAAGCCGCTGGCATCACCGATCCCATTCCTTACTTGGCGTCGCCTGCCCTCTAGGGGCGCGCCGTTGAGGTGCCGGTGGCAACCATATCCTGTTCTCCGCTGGAGGCGGAAATGACCAAGCGCATCGCACTTTTTCTCCTCGTCGCCATGATGGCGATCCTCACCGTCACGGCCGTCGCGCAGCAAGCCAGCGTTAAGGGCGTCGTCAAGGATGAGAACGGCAAGCCCATCGCCGGCGACACAGTCGAGCTCAACAACCTCGACAATGGCAAGAAAATCGTTGTGAAAACCGACAACCACGGCCAGTATTATTCCATCGCTGCAACCCCCGGGAACTACAAAATCAACCTCCTCGGCCCCGATGGAAAACTGATTTACTTCCTCAACAATGTGCCTGTCCGGTTGGCCATCGACAACATCTATGACATCGACTTGTCCAAGGCCGTCAAGGAATCCGGCATTTCCGAGGAGCAGCGTAAAGCCTACGAAAAGGCCAAGAAGGACAATGAGAAGATCAAGGGCATCAACGCCCTGCTCGTTCAGGCGAATGCGCAGATGAAGGATGAGAAGTGGGACGACGCCGTCACCACCATGGAACAGGCCGCCGCCCAGGACCAGACCCATGACGTCGTCTACGGAACCCTGGCCGCCGCCTATCTCGGAGACAAAAAGTACCCCGAGGCTGAGACCGCCTTCACCAAGGCCATCCAACTCGCTCCTGCCACCTCCAAATCCATCGGCGGCTATCACAACGGACTCGCCCAGTCCCTGGTGAAACAAAGCAAGACCACCGAGGCCATGGCCGAATACGACAAGGCCGCTCAGCTCGATCCCGCCGGTGCCGGGATGTACTACTACAACGAAGGCGCGGTCCTCACCAACCAGGGCAAGCCGGATGAGGCCAATCAAGCCTTCGATAAGGCCATCGCCGCCGAGCCCACCCGCCCCGATCCTTATTACCAGAAGGGTCTGAACCTTCTCGGCAAAGCCACCCTGGGCAAGGATGGCAAGATGGTCCCCGCACCCGGCACCGCCGAAGCCCTGAACAAGTACCTCGAACTCGCCCCTGCGGGTAGGTACGCCCAGTCTGCCAAGGATCTGCTCGCCTCCATCGGAGCCCCGGTCCAGACCACCTTCGGCTCCCAGAAGAAGGGCAAAAAGTAGGGTTCATCAAGCTGCTTCATCGGGTAACGGAAGGGGACGGTCCCACGGATCGTCCCCTCCTTATTGCATGCACTGCGACAGTGAACAATCGCTCTTCTTAAATGTTTGTCAATCACACCCCACAAGGCTTACCGCCGGAGGAGTACGGGAACAGAGGCGTGCATTTTTCCGCAGCTATAGCCTAGGTTGAATGCCTGCGGATGAAGGAGGAGACGGATCCGCTACGAAGGGGATTTGCGGATGATCTAACAAAATGCGTTCTGAAGAGCAGTCGAACTGCCACACAGATGGGTTTACGACAGCGCTTGCCCACAAATCCAGCCGATGCGCCGATTGGACTATGGCCGATAATATTTGTACAGGAATATAGAGCAATAGCAGCACGATTCGGACGGCCCATGCGAGATAGAGAGTTATTCGTCTGTCTAATCTGATCACTGAGGTCCTCGATGCCTTCCAGAGTCGATGCAAGCTGTGAGCCTATTGCCAGCCTTGGCGCGGATTGCGCCGCCGATCACTCCACGCCGTCTGCTGCCGGCACCGCTAATATAGATGATCGCTGCCGCCTGCCGGTGCAACCGATATTGAGTGATCATCGGTTCTGAGACCAGTTTGGAACTATTGCGCGTTTGGTCATGGAAACCATTTATTTTGTGGCACCCGAGATCGACCCAACGCCGTGGGCAATGCTACCGACGATAGGAGCTATCATCCATTGGTTCCGTTCCGGATGGCGCCGCTTGAGCCATGCCGAGAACATCATTTGTGTGCTCAGAAGAGGAACGTTGATCCCGTACATGCGGGCGCGCGTCGGATTGCTGCCATAAAGAAAATTGGCTTCCTGGCAGGTTTTCGCCCGCAGACAATGTTGCGTCAGCTCTATATCGGTCACTGTCAGAACAGCTGTCATTCCAAACAACAGTACGAATTTCTTGTCGACCGTCTTATCCGCGACCTTCTGCTCCCTCGCAAGGGGCGTTGTCGTAACGGGCGCGAGTGCGAGCAGATCTGGTATCGTAGAGCGTTCGAGAGACGCCGATAGAGCCAGCAGCGGTTTCGGCGTCTCTGATGAATTGAGGCTGGACAATTCCAATACAGGTTGTACGAAATCAGACTTGTTGCTGATCGTCTGTGTCCAGGCCGGTACCCCAGATAGCAAAAAGAGCAGCCAAGCGAAACCTCTCATGTGACGCCTCCATTGCCGCACACGCTCCCGCGGCGCATCTCTCTTGATGTTTGAGGTATCGGCAGTTCAGGCGGAGGGATTGAGGGTTTTCGCGTCGGTTTTCGGCTAATTGTAGAAATCTTGTGAGAGTTAGGCGCGGTTCCGTAACGGTGTACTGTGCCACGCGTCCGGGCAGGGTTATCGGGGATTTAAGTGCTTTGGAGGACTCCCCGCACCGGTCAGAATGACGTCCCTAGAGGCGGTCGGCGGAGCCGCAACGCTCGCTTTGTTCGTGCACGTCCGGCCTCCTATGTCCGCAGAGGACTTGGGCTCAAGGTCGCCCCCATCCGCCTTCCTTTACTACCGTTGGCATCAGGCTTAAAGCCTCCGCTTGACGGTCCTACCATCCTTCTTTTCTCTCAAGCAGACCTGGTGGGATGTTGGATGGATAAGCGCACGCTTCAGGGTGCATCTACTGCGATTCTGCGATAGCGCTGGCCGCTGCCCGGCAAAGCCTAACAAAACAGGCATAAACTCCGCCCACCCCATATCCGCACCGAAGACAGTTCGGCCTTGTCTGACCTTGCGGAAAGGCTCCGCCAATTCCCGTTTTGGGAATTTAACGCAAGATTACCTAAGTAGCAGCGCTAAAGGGTTGCATTGGGCAACTCTGCTTGACATAAATACATCAGAGTACGTGAGAGTCTCTGAATTTTTGGGCAAACGGTTCCATTCCTCCCCCTGGACCGAACACTTCATGAAGATGTCGTGAATTGATATCCATGCCGTATCTGCAATGCCCGAGGCTCATCTGCACGCCAACTCGGGAAAAGTACCGGAGAGATTCAAATGCGTAGAACACGTCCCGCCGCCCTTCTTGCAATCGTATTCCTGAGCCTGGCCACGCTGTCGAACGCGCAGACCTTCGCGCCGAGTCCGACGGGGAGTTGGACGCTGACCGGGGCTATGTCCCAGGCCCGTACTGGGGCAGCGGCAGCCGCCATGAGCGACGGCTCTGTGCTGGTGACAGGCGGTACTGATGTGACGGGAGCGGTATCGGCGACCGCCGAAATTTACGGTTCGACCGGGACCTTCAAGGTAGTTGCGCCGATGAATGTCCCGCGCTCGGGACACACGGCGACGTGGCTGCCGAATACCAACGGCAGCAGCGGTGGATATGTCCTGGTCACTGGCGGCACCAGTACCGGCGGAGTCATCCTCGCCTCCGCCGAGTTGTATGACCCGGTAGCGAACACCTGGACACTTCTTTCGTCTCCCATGATTATTGCCAGCACCGGACAGCCGGCGACGGCGCTGCCCAATAGCTCGGTGCTGCTGTCCGGCGGTATATCGGGCAGCACAAGTTCACCGACTGTGCTTGCAGATTTGGAACAGTTTAGTTTTGCTAGCCAGCAATTCTCGTTTGTAGGCGCGCTGCCCACGGCCCGCAAGTCCCACGCCGCCGCCGCCCTGCAAGGCGGCAACGTATTCATTGTCGGCGGCACCGATGGCAGCGGCAACACTTTGAACTCCACGACGATTTATAATCCCACCGCTGGCACCGTTTCCGTCGGTCCCAATCTAAACACGCCGCGCGCTAATGCTACGGCCACCACCCTGCTGGATGGCACGGTACTCATCGCAGGTGGCAGCTATCCCGAGGGTGCAACGCCCGCCAACAGCAACATCGCCGAGCTGAATACGGCTGAAATCTACGATCCCGTGGCCAATACCATCACCCTCTCGTCGGCCACCCTCGTACAAGCGCGCGCCGGCCAGCAGGCCTTTCTGCTACCCAACAATAATGCCGTCCTGCTCGTCGGTGGCACCTACAACGGCGCGACCCTTGCTTCCACCGAACTCTATACCCCCTTCATAGCGCAACCCCAGTTCACCCCCACGGGATCGATGTCGGTTCCGCGTTCGAGCGCCGCTGGCACAGCTCTCTTCCCCTTGGCCGATGGCCAATTGCTCGTCGCCGGTGGCAGCAACCAGCAGCCCGACCTGAGCACAACCGTCGCCAGCAGCGCCGAACTCTATGGCTTCGCTACAGTTGAGACAAATCAGTCCGACTATGCGCCGGGAACGATCGTGGTCGTCACCGGACTCGGCTGGCAGCCTTCGGAGAACGTTTCGCTCAGCATTAACAGCACAACGTCGGGTGCCGATACGCCTCCTGTGGTGGTCACGCAAGCGACTTCGGCTGGCGAGATCGCAGACTCCTTCTGGGCTCCCGACATGACGGACATTAATGCCCGTTTTTACCTAAAGGCTACCGGCGTAACTTCCGGCTTCAAGGCGGAGAATACCTTCACGGACCATTACAGCACCGGCTCCGTAGAAATGGCAGTGAACGTCGCTGGTAACACCGTAAGTCTTTCAGACAGTAACCCCTGCAGCTTTTCTCCCACGACCTGTACATCAACGAGTTTCTGTTCGGTGACCGTTAACTTTACTTCTCCCTACTACTGCAGCGAATTTCCCTCCGGCGACACGCTTACATTTGCCACCACGCCCGCCTCCGGTTATACGTTTTCCTCTTGGACCATCGCCAGCGGATCAAATCCCACCGCTTGCGCTAGTGGCAGCGGCACGACCCCCTGTGTGGTGACCAGCCCTTCAGGCAGCAACACGTTTCATGTCACCGCCAACTTCTTGCGAACGCAGACCATCACGGTGACTACCGCGGCTCCTTCCAGCGCGAGCTATGAAAGCACGTTCAATGTAGCTG
>CAZLZA010000073.1:7171-8369 GCA_964563875.1 uncultured Acidobacteriaceae bacterium | reverse complement strand
TGACACCAACTACAACACCAGCAGTGGCACCCTTGCGCAGACTATTACCCAGGCCTCGCAGACCATCACAGTGACTACCGCGGCTCCTTCCAGCGCGAGCTATGAAAGCACGTTCAATGTAGCTGCCACTGCCAGCTCCGGCCTGTCGGTAAGCATTGCTGGTAGCGGTGGCTGCTCGGGAAGCGGCACTTCGGGTTCGGCGACGATCACCATGACCAGCCCGTCCGCCTCCTGCACTGTCACCTACTCGCAAGCGGGCAACACCACTTACGCGGCGGCAACCAACGTCACCAACACCACTACTGCCTCCAAGGCCAACTCCACCACAGCCGTAACCTTGACCAGTGGCACTAGTTCCGCTTCCTATGGCACTTCGTTGACCTTCAAGGCGACAGTATCGGGCGTATCAGGGGGAGCAACGCCGAGCACCACTGTGAGCTTCTACAATCAGGCTACCGGCGCGACCTGCGCCTCCTTGGGCGCCAGCACTCAGATCGGCACCACACAGACATTAGTCAGCGGCGCTGCTTCGGTAAGCACAACGACTTTACCTGTTGGATCGGACACCATCCTGGCCTGCTATGCCGGTGACACCAACTACAACACCAGCAGTGGCACCCTTGCGCAGACTATTACCCAGGCCAACCAAGCGGCGCTGATCTTGAGCGCGGCAACTCCGCTGACCTTTAATGTGGGCGAGACCATGAGTACTACCGGTGGCACCACCGGCGGCTCGGTGACCTACAACCTAGTCTCCGGCTCCTGCACAATTTCGAGTGCCACGCTTACGGCCAATAGCGGCAGCGGCAGTTGCGTTGTGAACGCGACGATGGCCGGCAACACGAACTACAACGCCGTTACCAGCTCCAACGTCACCGTGAATCTGCAGCCAGCCAATCAGGCGGCGTTAACCCTGACGGCAGCTACCCCGTTGTCCTACAATGTGGGTGAAACCATGAGCACCACGGGTGGCAGCACCGGCGGCACGGTGACGTATACCCTGGTCTCCGGCTCCTGTACCATCTCGAGCGCCACGCTTACGGCCAACGCCAGCAGCGGCAGTTGCGTTGTGAACGCGACGATGGCCGGCAACACGAACTACAACGTCGTTACCAGCTCCAACGTCACCGTGAATCTGCAAAAGGCTCCGTTGACGCCGAGCGTTACGGCCAGCAACAAGCCGTATGACGGAACGACC
>CAZLZA010000073.1:0-7071 GCA_964563875.1 uncultured Acidobacteriaceae bacterium | reverse complement strand
AGCACGACAGCCAACATCACAGCGGCTCCGTTGACGCCGAGCGTTACGGCCAGCAACAAGCCGTATGACGGAACGACCACGGCGACGACCAGCTGTACGCTGGCCCCGGCAGGTTCCGGCCTGAGCTGCGCGGCAGCAAGCTCCGCCTTCACCTCCGCGAACGTTGGTAATGGAATCACGGTAAACGCTTCGGGCATTACTTTGAGCGGGACAGGCGCGAGCAACTACGCTCTGACCTCGACCACGGCAAGCACGACAGCCAACATCACAGCGGCTCCGTTGACGCCGAGCGTTACGGCCAGCAGCAAGCCGTATGACGGAACGACCACGGCGACGATTAGCGCCTGTACGCTGACCCCTGCGGTCTCCGGGCTGAGCTGCACGACGCCAGGGCCGAACACTTTCAGTCAAGCCACTGTGGGCACCGGCCTGACGGTGACTGCGACCAACATTGCGCTGAGCGGGACGGGCGCGAGCAATTACACTCTGTCGTCGAACTCGGCGACCACCACAGCTAACATCACGGCGGTGCAGCTGACGGTGACGGCCACCAGCGACACTTCAACCTATGGTCTAACGCTGCCACCGCTTGCCTACAGCATCACGGGCTTCCTGCCCGGAGATACACAAGGAACTGCCACCACAGGAGCGCCTAGTGAGGCTTATGTGGTGACGGGAACTCCGACGCCGAACACGTACGGGATTTCCATCGGACTAGGTAACCTGGCAGCCGCAAACTACACTTTCACGTTTGTTCCGGGCGTACTGCAAATAACCCAGGCTGGCAGCACAACAGCGATAACCGCGCTGAACAGCAGCGTCTACGCCAACCAGACGACGACGCTTACTGCGACGGTTTCGGTAACTGGGTACGGCGTGGCGCCTACCGGGAGCGTAACCTTCTATAACGGGAGCACGCAACTAGGCACGGCGGTTGCACTGTCGCCCATCGACGGATTGGATTCGACCGCCACTCTGTCGCTGCCTGGCTCCCAGCTTGCGCCTGGCGCCAACAGCATCACGGCAGTTTATTCCGGCGACCCAAACTATGTGACCTCGACCTCGGCTGCAAATACCGTGACATTGTCGAGCTCACAGACGAGCTTTGGATCGGTGAACGTCGGCACGGCAGCTCCGCTACAGACGCTTACCTATAGCTTCGTCAATGCGACAACGCTGTCGGCAGTGAACATTCTCACGGCTGGTGCGCAGAACCTGGATTACATGGACGGTGGCAGCAGCACTTGCACGGCGGGCACTACGTATAGCGCAGGCCAGAGCTGCGTGGTGACGGTAGCGTTTACACCGTCGGCGCCAGGACTCCGTTCTGGTGGAGTTACGCTGTTTGCGCAGGGTAGCACTCTGCCTTTGCAAACTTGGTACTTGAGCGGCGTTGGTCAGTCGAGCGCAGTGACGATCGACCCTGGTACGCAAACGACCCTTGCACCTGCCGGCGTCCAGGCTTACGGCTCGGCGATTGATGGTGCAGGAAACCTGTATGTGGTGGATCAGATCAATAGCCAGGTGATCGAACTGACTGCGGCCAGCTCCTACCAGACGAGCAACACTATTGTCTCTTCCGCCTCCGCTCTGCTGAAGAATCCGACTGCTGTGGCTCTGGATGGAGCAGGGAATCTGTACATCGCTGACACGGGGAATAGCCGCGTTGTGGTTGTGCCGAATGAACAAGGAACGCTGAACGTCACGGATCTCTCGCAGGTCAGCATCAGCGGGCTGGGTTCGCCTAAGGGCATCGCGGTCGATGGCAGCGGCAACCTCTATGTTGCCGATGCCACCAACGGGGTAGTGGTTGAGGTTCCGGCAGGCGGCGGAACGCCGATTACCGTGGCCTCCGGACTAACGGGCCCACAAGGACTGGCGCTGGATGCAGCGAGCAATGTTTACGTCACCAGCAACAGCCAGGTAGCCGAATACCCGGTAGGCGGCGGAGCGGCCATTCCAATGGGTAGTGGCTATATCACTCCAGTCGGGGTTGCGGTGGATGCGTCCGGCACGGTCTATGTGGCCGATTCGGGCAACTCGCAAATCGTAGTCGTGGCACCGGGAGGCGCATCGCGGGCCGCTCTGGCGGTCACGGGCGTCACCAATCCGCAGGGCGTCTCGGTGGATGCTTCCGCCAATCTCTACATCACGGCTTCGGGGTCGGTTTACGAAGTGAATCGGACCCAGGCAGCGGCGCTCGCATTTGCCAACACAAATGTCGGTTCAACCAGTACTCCGCAAACGGTAACAGTTTCCGATGTAGGCAACCAACCGTTGAATGTCTCGACTCTGGCACTTACGACGAACTTCACGCAAGTGACCTCCGGCAGTACTGATTGTGCGTCTGGCACACAGCTCTTGTCCGCAGGACAGTGCTTAATCGCAGCCGAGTCGACTCCCACGGTCGCTGGACCTCTAACGGGAACGCTCACTCTTAGCGACAACGCCTTCAATAATGCGGCCAGCACTCAGACGGTGCAATTATCTGGTGACGGTCTTGCGCCGCAAACCATTTTGTTCGCGCAGCCCCCGGCCCAGCCGATCAGTGCGGCGCCGTTTCCGGTAAGCGCGTCGTCGACCTCTGGGCTGCCTGTTACCCTCACATCCACCACTCCGGCGGTCTGCGCGGCCTCGGGTATTTCGCCAGCGACGGTAACTCTGCTGGAAACCGGAGACTGCACGATCAGGGCGTCGCAGGCTGGCAACAGCTACTATGCTAGAGCCGGGTCGGTTTTTCAGAGCTTCTCAGTCGCTGGCTTGACTCAAACCATCACTTTCCCGAATCCGGGAACCCAGACGTATGGTGCAGCGCCGTTCACCATGAGTGCGTCATCGACCTCTGGGTTGCCTGTCGCCATCGCGTCCGCCACTCCGGCGGTCTGCACAGCCTCGGGTACGTCATCAGTGACGGTAACGCTGCTGGAAGGCGGACTCTGCCAGATCAAGGCAACGGTGCCTGCCAACAGCTCCTATGCATCCGCATCGGTCTTGCAGAGCTTCACTGTGCAATCCGAAGCTCAGACCATCACCTTCCCCACGATTTCAGCAACAAGGTTGCTTACGGGATCGATAACCGCCAGCCCGACATCGAGCTTGGGGCTGCCAGTCACCCTCACTTCTACCACTCCGTTGGTTTGCACGGTTTTGGGCACGCCGGGTTCGACCTACACGGTGAATCTGATTGCCGTTGGAACGTGCGGCCTTTCGGCGACGCAAGCAGGCACGAGCGGTAGCTCGGCACCTGCGATTTCGTCGGCATCAATTGGGCATACCTTCGCGGTCACCCTTACGCCGCAAACTATAACGTTCGCCATCCCAGCCCAGACGTATGGTGCAGTGCCGTTTTCCGTGAGCGCGTCGTCGACCTCCGGGCTGCCTGTTACCCTCACATCCACCACTCCGGCGGTCTGCACGGCCTCGGGTACGTCACCGGCGACGATAACTTTGGTCGAAAGCGGACTGTGCACGATCAACGCGACGGTGCCTGCCAACAGCTACTATGCAACCGCATCGGTCACGCAGAGCTTCTCAGTCGCTGGCGAGAGTCAAACCATCACTTTCCCGAATCCGGGAACCCAGACGTATGGTGCGGCGCCGTTCACCATGAGTGCGTCATCGACCTCCGGGTTGCCTGTCGCCATCGAGTCCGCCACTCCGGCGGTTTGCACAGCCTCGGGTACATCATCAGTGACGGTAACGCTGCTCGAAGGCGGACTCTGCCAGATCAAGGCAACGGTGCCTGCCAACAGCTCCTATGCATCCGCATCGGTCTTGCAGAGCTTCACTGTGCAATCCGAAGCTCAGACCATCACCTTCCCCACGATTTCAGCAACAAGGTTGCTTACGGGATCGATAACCGCCAGCCCGACATCGAGCTTGGGGCTGCCAGTCACCCTCACTTCTACCACTCCGTTGGTTTGCACGGTTTTGGGCACGCCGGGTTCGACCTACACGGTGAATCTGATTGCCGTTGGAACGTGCGGCCTTTCGGCGACGCAAGCAGGCACGAGCGGTAGCTCGGCACCTGCGATTTCGTCGGCATCAATTGGGCATACCTTCGCGGTCACCCTTACGCCGCAAACTATAACGTTCGCCATCCCAGCCCAGACGTATGGTGCAGTGCCGTTTTCCGTGAGCGCGTCGTCGACCTCCGGGCTGCCTGTTACCCTCACATCCACCACTCCGGCGGTCTGCACGGCCTCGGGTACGTCACCGGCGACGATAACTTTGGTCGAAAGCGGACTGTGCACGATCAACGCGACGGTGCCTGCCAACAGCTACTATGCAACCGCATCGGTCACGCAGAGCTTCTCAGTCGCTGGCGAGAGTCAAACCATCACTTTCCCGAATCCGGGAACCCAGACGTATGGTGCAGCGCCGTTCACCATGAGTGCGTCATCGACCTCTGGGTTGCCTGTCGCCATCGCGTCCGCCACTCCGGCGGTCTGCACAGCCTCGGGTACGTCATCAGTGACGGTAACGCTGCTGGAAGGCGGACTCTGCCAGATCAAGGCAACGGTGCCTGCCAACAGCTCCTATGCATCCGCATCGGTCTTGCAGAGCTTCACTGTGCAATCCGAAGCTCAGACCATCACCTTCCCCACGATTTCAGCAACAAGGTTGCTTACGGGATCGATAACCGCCAGCCCGACATCGAGCTTGGGGCTGCCAGTCACCCTCACTTCTACCACTCCGTTGGTTTGCACGGCTTCGGGCACGCCGGGTTCGACCTATACGGTGAATTTGCTCGCTGTTGGAACTTGCGGCCTTTCGGCAACGCAAGCAGGCACTAGAGGTAGCACGGCTCCTGCGATCTCGTCGGCATCAATTGGGCGTACCTTCGCGGTCACGCCGTAGGCTATTTCGTTTAGCGTCATCACCGTCAGGACGTTGCGGTGTCGAGAAATGCTACCGAAGAGAAGCACGTACTCTGGCTGAGCGGTTTCAGGGTAGTTGTCCCTTTGTTGACGAATTCAGTGCTGAATTCTGCAAAGCTAGAACGAGGCGACGTCTCTCTGTGGAGGATAACGTACTCTTTCTTTCGCACATTTGAATTGAGGAGCTCTGGCTGAAAAAACATGGGGGGTCGTGGAGACCCCAGCGGACGAAAGCCAGATGGACGAGCGTCGATCACCAGCACATCGACCAGCCAAGGCGGGCGAGCAGATTGCGCGGACTCCATCGGCGTAACGGGGCTGATGGGAGTGCAATTATTCGTCAGCGGGAAAGTGCGAAAGATACTGGACACTACCAGGAACGCCTCGTCGCCGACATTGTAGATTTGTATCAGGAATGCGGACAGCCACGGCTCTGGTCGAAGCCTCTACGATTCGGCAGTCGCAAACCATCGCTAATACAGTTTCAGCTTTGAATCCGGAGGGCAGATGCCGTATCTGACTGTTCGTAACAATCTGAGAAATCTGCCAATCCCTAATGTACTCGCGCCCAAATAAGCGAATACCCGGAAACTTGGAGTGGTATTAAATGCTTTTTGAAAAGCTCTACATGCATTCGAATCGTTTCCTCGCCAGAGATGTGCTCTTCCCAGAGAAAACAAAAAGTGTCCGCGAGTCGTGCTGCGAATAGCTGACAATTCGGACTTAAGCTCCGGATACAAATTCTCGAAATCATCCAGCGCCCGTAAACGCGATTCGATAGAGCGAGGGAGATCGCCGGAGAGGTGATTAGGCTTCCGTCTTCTCACGCGCAGCAGCGGGGCGTCAATATAGGCACAAGGAACCTTTGGTGAAATCCGAAGAAAAAATTCGAAATCTTCTCCAAGTGCAATCTCGGATCGAGATTTCTGACCTCCGAAGTGGCTGTACCATTTCGTCAGCACGGAGGCAGACGCAGTGATATGTAGATTTACAGCATAGAGTTCCTTGAAAATTAACCCTGCAGGCGTGTCGTAGCGCGCTTTGAAATATCGGGATTCGTCAGATGGATTGTTGTGATCGAATACCAAATAGTCATGGTAGACGACGCCAATGTCAGGTTTGCTGTTGAACATTTGCACGATGCGGGCAAGACGGTCAGGCAGGGCGATATCGTCGCTATCATGGAAGACAAGGATTTGTCCTTTGGCGTGATCAACACCTAGGTTGCGGGCCGTTCCGGGGCTCCCTTCATGTTCTCGGCGTATGTACTTGAACCGACTATCGCGATTCGAAAATTCTCTTACCACCGCAGAGGTGTCATCAGTCGAACCGTCATCGACGACAATACATTCGAAACCGGCAAAACTCTGATCTTGAACGCTCAAGAGCGCTTCGGAAAGCCAGGGCGTGTCGTTGAAGGTCGGCATGATCACCGACACCGTAGGCGCGAACGGAGATTGAACCAATGGGTATTCTCCCAGAAGGCCAGAAAGCACAGTAGCCAGAAAGTACAGTATAGTTGAGGATCGGGTTAGTGGAACCAAATCGAGTCCGAATCTTTCTGTAGATAGTTGCTCCCCGGAGACCCGAGCACGGTGCGATACGCCGGAGACCGGCACGCTTTGCATAGCAAGAATGTATTCATGGTTACATCTAGAACCGCTGCGGCCGACTGAGCTGCTTGCCACTGGCGTGGGCATAGACGAAAAGCCGCGTGGCGAACGAAAAGCGATGCTCCGTGATCCGGAACATCGCTTCTTCTCGATCGTTGCCGGCCGCCGTTCGTGTTGTTTCGAAAGGCTAGCCTCTGCTGGCTTGGGTTCTAGGTGCTTGGAACTGCCGCGGTCGCGTCCAACTGAGTGTCCGGCGGCTTGGATACTTCCGCTTTCGGTGTCTCCGCAGGTGCCTCCAGCTCCAGACGAGTCAGGTGAGGGAAGACCGGGGTCACTTCGAGCGGCATCTTTTCCCGCGCCGTCAACAGTTGCACCGGCTTGTTGGTGTTGATCTCAATGCGATTGTTCCAGGGATCGACCTTGATGCGGCCTCCGAGTGGAAGGGCCGCGATCTGCGTCACTTTCTTCGGTTCAAGCTTGGGAGCCGTGTTGGTCAACTGCTTTAAGCGCAATTCCCCCGTGACACCGTTGGTCAGTGAGTTGCCCATCTCATGCGAATGGATCAGGTGCGGCAGCGC
>CAZLZA010000072.1:0-23356 GCA_964563875.1 uncultured Acidobacteriaceae bacterium | reverse complement strand
GAAAGATGGCATTCGAAGTTCCTGCTCTCACATATGCGTACGAGGCGCTTGAGCCCTATATCGACGCGCAGACCATGCACCTGCATCACGACAAGCACCACCAAGCCTATGTGGACAATGCCAATGCCGCCATTGAGAAAGCCCCCGAGTTAAAAGGCAAGTCCGCGGAAGAGCTTCTCGCCAACCTGGCGGCGGTACCCGAGGCGGTTCGCGGGGCCATTCGCAACAACGGTGGCGGACACGTCAATCACACCATGTTCTGGACCATCATGGCTCCCAACGCAGGCGGCCCACCCACCGGCCCCATTGCCGATGCCATCACCAAAACCTTCGGCGACTTCGCTCAATTTCGGGAAAAGCTCAACGACGCCGGAGTCAAGCAGTTTGGCAGCGGCTGGACCTGGCTCGCACTCGGCCCCAGCGGACTTCAGGTGCTCTCCACTCCCAATCAGGACAGCCCGCTCTCCCAGGGCCTCAAGCCAATTATGGGCAATGATGTCTGGGAGCACGCCTACTACCTCAAGTATCAGAATCGCCGCGCCGAGTACCTCAAGGCATGGTGGAGCGTCGTCAACTGGGCCGAGGTCAACAAGCGTTACGAAGCCGCGCTAAAGAAGTAACTTCCGCACAACGCTTTACGCCAACGGACGCAGATTGCATGCGTCCGTCTGTCGTTTCATTGTGAAATTTCGCTGTGTAATTTCTTTGTCACCATCGCCGTGCCGGACCGGAACTCCCGTCCCCAAAGCGTAGGATTGGACATATGCAAGCAAACTCGCACGCCACCGATCAGAGCATTGGCGAAGAGATCGCCAATAGCATCTCCCACGGTGTGGGCGCGGCGCTGGCCATCGCCGGATTGGTCCTGTTGACCGTCCGCGCTGCTCAAGTCGGTGGCGCGCGCTATATCGTCTGCTCGGCCATCTTTGGCGCCTCGGCGATTCTGCTTTATCTCAGCTCTACCCTCTACCATTCGCTCAGCCGCACCCGGGCCTACCGGGTGATGCGCTCGCTCGACCATGGCTCCATCTACCTGCTCATCGCCGGAACCTACACGCCCTTCACCCTCATCGGCTTGCGCGGAGCCCTCGGCTGGACGCTGTTCGCCATCGTCTGGAGCTGTGCCCTCATCGGGGTCATCGTTAAAGCGGTCGCCGTGCACAAGTTCGCCGTGCTCTCTACCGTCATGTACCTGGCCATGGGATGGGCCGCCATCTTTGTCTTCAAGTCCATGTACCTGCTGCTGGCTCATCCGGTCTTTGCCCTGCTGCTCGGAGGCGGCGTCTGCTACTCGGCAGGAATCCCCTTCTACGCCTCCAAGCGCAAGTACATGCACTTCATCTGGCACCTCTGGGTCCTCGCCGGAACCAGTTGCCACTTCGCTGCCATCTGGATGTTGATCCGCTAAGAGCGTTTCTTTTTTTAGTGGTGTCATGCTGGACGGAGTGAAGCATCCCCGTGATGCCCAAATCTCATGCGCGGCCCAAAGTCTTCAAACTCGAATCGACTTTGATCTCAATGCATTAAGGCCGGGCGCCCGCTATTCGACGCAAGTAGGAAAGTAATGATCTCCGCCTGTCGCTCTCGCGCCCTTACTGTATCTCCGGATAGATATCGAAGAACGCATCGATGCTCTCTTTCAGTTGAGCCTCGATCTCTTCCTTGCTGCCCTCCAGCAGATGCAGGGTGACGTGCACTTCATGCCCATTCTTCAGCTTGATCGATCCCGTCCCGACCTCGTCCAGCTCACCTTCGGGAAGCAGCCTCAACCCATACACCAGCGATAATTTAGCCATTCGGAATTGTAACAACCAACGCGCCGCCCGGAGCGCAACTTTCGCTTACCTTGCGACCACCAGACGCTCCTCCACAAAGGCTGCGCGCTCGTATCCCGAAGCTGCCACCAGGGCCGTCACTCCGCTCGCCGCATAGATCATCGCAATCACCATGAACTGATAAATCGCCGTGTACACCGGATCACTACCGGTCAGCAGCATCCCGGCCGCGAAGCCCGGAATCCACACAATCCCCAGCGAGCGTAGCGAGTTCAAACTCGGGATCAGCGCCGCGTTGGTAGCGTTCCTCGCATACGGCAGCGCCGCCACCGTCGAGCTTGCGCCCAGGGCCAGCGCCGCCTCCACCCGGCCTGCGTTCAGCTTCAGGTCGCTCGCGTAGCGCTCCAGAACCTGCGCGCAGGTGTTCATCGAATTCGCAATAATCATCGAGCCCAGCGGCACCAGGGCAGTTGCCTTAAAGGCGATCACCCGGGTCAGTGCCATCGTCGCAATCACCACCGCCGAGCCCGTTCCAATCGCCCGCAAGCAAAGCCAGTAGGAGTTCGCCACCGGCTTCGCCCCGGATTCCAATCCAGCTTTCGACCCGGGTTTCAACCTGGGATTCAATCTACGCTGCGTCATCCCGGCTGCCACCGCGCACATGGTCGCCAACGCCGGAACGCTCCACCACGCTGCGCCCTTCAGCAGCCACACCAGCACCAGCCCAATCGCCAGCATCTGCAGCAGCCCGCGCACCAAGGCCGCGGCCGTCTCCCGCCCTAGCTCCAGCTTGCGCAGATGCCCCAACCACGCCACCCCCAGCGCCAGTGCCGAGACCACCATTGCCTGCCCCAGCCCCAGCGCGACTTGCGAATGTATCCAGTGATGCAGCAGCTTTGGATCAATCGTCGCGTGCTCAAACATCTCCGCCCCCTGATGCCGCTGCATCCGTGCCCGACGCGGCATCGTCCCGCAGCACGCCCTCGCGCATTACCAGCGTGCGTTGCGCCAGCCGCGCCGCCTGCGCCGCATCGTGAGTCACGATCAGGCACGCGCCTTCCATCTGCGCCATCGCCGCCCGCAGGGCTTCCTCCACCACCAGCTTCGCGGCATCGTCCAGGGCTGAGGTCGGCTCATCCAGCAGCAGCACCTGCGGACGATTCGCCAGCGTCCGCGCCAGTGACACCCGCTGCGCCTCGCCGCCCGAGAGCCCGGCCACGTCGCGCTCCCCGTATCCGCTCAGCCCCACGGTTGCCAGTAACTCCTCCACCTCGCCACTGCTCATGCGCTCTCCGCGCAGTCCCGGACCGTAGCGCACATTTTCCGCCACCGTCCCCAGGAACAGATTTGCCGACTGCATCACCATCCCTACTCGCCGACGCAACTCGTGTACATTCATTTGGCTGGTGTCCGCGCCTTCCAGCAACACCCTCCCTGCGGTCGGCGCATCCAGCCGGGTCAACAACCGCAGCACGCTTGACTTCCCCGCCCCGCTCGGCCCCGTGATCGCCACTACCTCTCCCGAGCGCAGGGCAAGGCTCGCCTCGCGCACAATCATCTTCTCCCCCACCTCGAGCCGCAGCTTTTCCGCCCGCAGCAACGGCAGGTTGTTCGTCATTGCGCTCTCGGCTGTCAAGTCTCAATCTCCGCATCGGCTGCGCCAACGCAAGCATTCATCCTGAACGAAGCGAAGAACCCCAGCACCGCTCGAATCTGCCGCGCACTTCCATCCTTTTCTGCCAGCACTCGATTCAGCTCTGTCATTTGTCCTTTGTTCCCATTTCATTCATTAACTTCAACTTCATCTCACGCGTCTTACTCTACCCTTTTCCACTTCGAATCTCGTGGGCAGAAAAATGAAAGTCCAATTCATCATCCGTCCCCATTACGCGCGAGTCCTCCCATCCGCGGCCAATTTGGCAGCTTTTTCGATACTCGCCTCATCCAACCCATTCCATATACAATCAAAGCGCTGAGCATGGAGACTATGGACACCAAGGACAAGATTCGCAAGTCGGATGAAGAATGGCGTCGTTCTCTCACTCCCGAGCAGTACCGGATTCTTCGCGGAAAGGGCACGGAGCGCGCCTTTACCGGCCAGTACACGGAGACCAAAACTCCCGGCGTGTATCTCTGTGCGGCCTGTGGACTTGAACTCTTCCCCTCGGAGACCAAGTTCGACTCCGGTTGTGGCTGGCCCAGTTTTTACGATCCTCTCAGCAAGGAAAACGTCGAGGAGCACGAAGATCGCAGCCACGGCATGGTCCGCACCGAGGTCACCTGCGCCCGCTGCGGAGGCCATCTCGGCCACGTCTTTCCCGACGGTCCCAACCCCACCGGCTTGCGCTACTGCATCAACTCCGCCTCGCTCCATCTCAACAAGAAATGAGTGCCTCGCACTCCTCTGTCAAAAAAGGAATGCTGTCCAGGGACTTCCCCGTTGCCTCCATTTACCCGCTCCCAACCCAGGCGGAGGTTGACGAATACCGCTCCCGGCCATAGCCTAACAACATCCCAGCTCGTTGATTTATTTCGATTTCCGGGAAGGTTCCCATGGTTACGGTCTCCGCATCGCACAATCGTGTTCTCAACCCTGAGTTACGCCAGCGCATCATGTCCGCCGACGAGGCCGCTGCGCTCATCCGCAACGGCGACAACATCGGAATGAGCGGCTTCACCGGCTCCGGCTATGCCAAGGAGTTCCCCCCCGCCCTCGCCCGCCGCATGGATCGCGACCGCGAGCAGGGCAATCCCTTGCGGGTCGGCGTATTCACCGGTGCCTCTACCGGTCCCGAACTCGATGGCGCCTTGGCTGACGCCAATGGCATGCAGGTCCGCCTGCCTTATCAATCTGATCCCGCGGTCCGCAAGCGCATCAATGACGGCGATATGGAGTACATCGATATCCATCTCAGCCACGTCGGCCAATACATGGAGTACGGATTCCTCGGCAAACTCGACATGGCGGTCATCGAGGTCGCAGCCATCTACGAGGATGGCCGCGCCATTCCCTCCACCTCCCTGGGCAACAACAAGTCCTGGCTGGAGTGTGCCGACCGGGTCATCCTCGAAGTCAACTCATGGCAATCCATCGAGTTGGAAGGCATGCACGATATCTACTACGGACTGGACTCACCGCCACGCCGCGAACCCATTCCTCTCACCCGCGCCGGACAGCGGATCGGCAGTCCCTACCTCCACATCCCCATCGAGAAGGTAGTCGCCGTCATCGAAACCAGTTCGCCGGACCGCAACTCCGCCTTCAAGGCGCCCGATCAAGCTTCCTTGAAGATCGCCGGTCACATTCTCGAATTTCTGGAGTGGGAGGTGAAAAAAGGCCGGATGCCCGAGGATTTGCTGCCCATCCAGTCGGGCGTCGGCAACATCGCCAATGCCGTACTCTTCGGACTCGAACAGGGCAAGTTTCAGAACCTCACGGCCTACACCGAGGTCATTCAGGACGGCATGATCAGCCTGCTCAACTCGGGCAAGATGATTTCCGCCTCGGCCACTGCCTTCTGCCTCGGCCCGGAGATGATCAAGCAGGTCTACGCCAATCTGCGCGACTATCACCGCAGCATCGTCTTGCGCACCCAGGACATCTCCAACAATCCCGGCATCATCCGCCGCCTCGGCGTCATTTCCATGAACGGCATGATCGAGGCGGACATCTATGGCAATGTCAACTCCACCCACATCATGGGCTCCAAGATCATGAACGGCATCGGCGGCTCCGGCGATTTCGCCCGCAACGCCTACCTGTCGATCTTCATGGCTCCCTCGCTGGCCGCCCGCGGAAACATCTCCACCATCGTTCCCATGGTCAGCCACGTCGACCACACCGAGCATGACACCCAGGTCCTGGTCACCGAGAACGGCCTGGCCGATCTGCGCGGCCTCTCGCCCAAGCAGCGCGCCCGCCTCGTCATCGAAAACTGCGCCGCACCCGCCTTCCAACCGCTGCTCAATGACTACTTTGAGCGCGCCGGCAAAAGCGCCAACGGACAGCACACGCCGCACCTGCTCGGCGAAGCCTACGCTTTCCACGAGCGCTACCTTGCCACCGGCAAAATGTTGCCCTAAGCTGCCGTAACCACCTCACCCGGAAAGCACATCCCCACTCCGCCGGGTGGGGATTTCTTCTGCCTTGCCGCCATTGGTCCCCGAAGCCGTTTTCTCTTCTCCTCAATCCGGCTCCGGCTTATACTGTGTCTCTTGTAATCCATGCGAACAAGAAAGCCAGCTTCGTCGTTTGGGGACCCTTCCCCGTGGCGCCCACCCCTGTTTCGTGTTCCGGGCGCAACCCTCTGGCTTTCGGCCCGGCTCCTTCCACTGCTTCTTTTCTCCGCCGCTCTGCTGTCCGCTCAAGTCACCACACTGGTAGCGTTCGTACCGGGAATCGGCCACCCCGAAGTCAATTCTGGCTCTCGCGATGGCGATCGTAACGCCGCAATAACCCACGGCTTCGCTCGTCTGCAGAGCTCTCTGGCCGCCAGGGATTCGGCTGCCGTAGCCACTGATTTGCAACGGATTCTCGCCACCGCCGACGCCGTCAGCGATGAGACCACCCTCCGCCTCGTCTACTGCGAGCTGGCCGATACGCTTTCGCGGGCTCAGGATACCGGTGCTTTGATCCTCGAACGTGACCACGCTTTGCAATCCCAGCTCGCACCGCACTTCCCTCATTTTCAAGTATTTACCAGCCTCGGCCGGGGCTTTCGAGAGCTCCACGACGACGTCGATGCCGATGCCGCTTATGACCTTGCCGGACGCCATCTCAGCGGTCAACCCGATTCGCAGGTCGCCGTCTATTACGCCGATTATGCCGCTGTGCTCATCAGCGAGGGACGCCTTGATCGCGCCCTCGACAGTTTTCAGCACGCCCGTACCATCTTCCGCCGCATCGGCCATATTCCTACCCAGCTCCTAGTCGATAGCGCCGAGCTGGAACTCAGCCTGAAGCGTTTCGATGCCGCACAGGATTCCATCACCCAGGCACTTCAGCTCACCTCTGCCAGCGACTCCCTGAACACCCGCTTCAACGTGCAAGAGACTTCAGCCCGCGTCCTCATCGCTCGCCAGCAGTTCACCCAGGCGCTGGAGTCGATCCACCGCGCCGAGGCCATCGCCCCACGCGCGGATTTCAGGCTCCAACATTTTACCTTTGCGCTTTACCACCAGCTCTATTTCCAGAGTCACAACTACCCCGCTCTGCTGGCCACTGACCGCGCCATGCTGGCCAGTGCCCAGCAATCGGGAAACGCGCAGGCGATCACCTACTCGAAGGGCCTGCTCGGCCTGGCTCTCGGCCTCAATGGCGACGCGGAACATGGGATTCCGCTCATCGACCAGGCCGCTGCGGAAAACCTGAGCCGTCACGCTTCCCAGCTAGAGAACCTGGAACAGAAGTATCAGGTGTACCAAGCCGCGCACCGCTATCCTGAAGCGCTGACCGCGTACCAGCAATTCAGAGATGCCCAGCAGGAATGGAACGAGCACACCAATCATCAGAGCCTTTCCCGCCTGGAGTCCACCCTGGCGCTGGAGAAGTCCGAACAGGAGCGGCGTGACCTGCTTGCCCAGGAGCAGATAGAACACAATCGCGATGAGCGTGATCGCCTCGAAAACCTCAACCTGCTACGCCAGGAACAGCTCCGTCTGGCGGATGCCGAGCAGCACCGCAAAGATGAGGAGATCACCGATCTCCGCACCCGCAGTCAACTCGTCGCCGCCGAAAAAATGCGCCAGCAACTGGTCCAGGAACAGCGCAATCAGCAGTTCCAGCTAGAGACCATCAGCCGTCGCAGTCAGCTTTCCAGCACTCTTGCCGTGCTCCTGCTCGTCTGCCTCCTGCTCGTCGTCGCCCTCGCCTGGTCACTCTGGCGAATCAACATCGCGCGCAAACTGCAGGCTCTCGAGGACCCTCTCACTGGACTCAAGAACCGCCGCTTCCTCGCGCCGTTCATGGAACACGAGACCGAGCGCCTCCGCCGCGCCCGTCACACCGCCCTCATTCTCATGGCCGATATCGACCACTTCAAGAACGTGAATGACCGTTGGGGACATGACGTGGGAGACCAGGCACTGCTGCGACTCTCCGAAATTCTGCGCCGTTGCGTGCGCAACTCCGATGTCGTATCCCGCTGGGGAGGCGAAGAGTTCGTCATCATCTGCCCGGAGTCGACCGAAGCCCATGCGGAAGTAATCTGCAACCGGATTCGCCATCACCTTCGCGAAACTCCCGTCGATGTGCCGGGAAAGGCCACCTTTCACCTCACCATTTCCATCGGCGCGGCCCTGTTCTCCCCAAGCGTCCAGAGTGAACACTGGGAGGTCGCTCTCGGACGTGCCGATCAAGCCCTCTACCAGGTCAAACACAATGGCCGCGATAACTGGTCGCTGGCATCGCATCCCGCCCAACCCGCACCAGCCGTCTGATCGATCACCACGGCTCTTCCTTTTGTCGTCACCTTTGCTCTTGCCTTTGTCTTTGCCTTTGTTTTGAGGTGTCATTCTGAAGCGCAGCGAAGAATCCCCGCTCCGTTCAAGTCTCCCGCCCCGCACCAAGCTTCTCAACCCGCAATCGATTCCGCTCTTCCCTCCGTTTGAATGGCCTTTTTCGAATTTCGCAATCCCTCGTCTTTACTCACTCCCGGGGAGACGCACTACAATGATCGCTTCGGAGGAACCCATGCTTCGCAAGACCGTCTGCCTGCTCCCTGTTTTCGCACTCATCGTGTTCTGCGGCTCCTGCTCGGACTTTTTTGTCTCCCCAAATTCCATTCAATCGGTCACCGTCAGCCCTTCTGCGGTCCTCCTAAAGGCTAGCAACACTCCGCCCGATACCTACACTGCTCTGGGGGCCACCTCGCGCACGGTCGGCGGCACCCAGGCCACCACCACAACCGCTACCTGGGCCAGCGCCAGCACCTCGATCGTTACCGTCAGTAGCGCTGGCGTCCTCACTGCGGGCAGCGCGACTTCCGGCAACACCACGGTCGCCGCAACCGACGGTGGCGTGGTCAGCAATGCTTGCGCGGTCGTGCTCTACATCGGAACCGCTCCCGCCACCCTCAGCGTGGAAAGCCAAAATGGCGCTACGTCCTTTGCCGCAGGCACAACCTTTCAGGCCATTGCAACCGCCACCTTTTCCGGCGACGCAACCCTATCTGCAAGTGGTGCCCTCACCCCGTACGTCACCTGGACCAGCAGTGACACCACCGGCACCATTGCCACCGTAAACTCTGCCGGTGTAGTGACGGTAATCAACGCTGCCACCCCCTTCACCATTACGGCCACCGCTACCTTCGGGGCTGCCGCTTCGCCCTCAACCGTCACCGGCACATCGGTATCGTTCAACCAGACCATCCTCTAGGCTTCATTCCTGGCGAATGCGGCACCTTTTTCCCGGTGCTGCATTCCCCTCCCGTTTCGAACATACCTGCTGGTTCGTGCCCGCAATACAGCACGCGTGTTCTGCCGCTGATATACAATTCCCTCCGATGACTCTCGGGTCAAACTTGCAATCCTTTCAGAAAATATCAAATGGCTGAAATCAGAAAAATCGGCATCTGCACTGGCGGAGGAGACTGTCCCGGTCTCAATGCCGTCATCCGCGCCGCGGTGAAAACCGCCATCCTCAAATATCGTTATGACGTTATCGGCGTCCGCGACGGCTTTGACGGACTCATCTGGCCGGAAAGAAGCCGACCCCTTCTACTCAGTGACGTGAGCGGTATTCTGCCCCGCGGCGGAACCATCCTGGGTACCACCAATCGGGGCAATCCTTTCGAATATTGCGTCAATCATGATGGGCAGGAGAGCGTCCGCGATCTCTCTGACGAAGTCATCAAGAACGCCAAAGCCATGGGCCTCGATGCCCTCATCGTCATCGGTGGCGACGGTACCCAGAAGATCGCCCTCGACCTCGCCCGCAAAGGTCTGCCCGTGGTCGGTGTCCCCAAGACCATCGACAATGACCTCTGCGCCACCGACGTTACCTTCGGCTTTGACTCCGCCATTCACGTCGCCGCCGACGCCATCGACCGCATCCACACCACCGCCGAATCGCATCACCGCGTCATGATCGTGGAAGTGATGGGACGCGACGCAGGGTGGATCGCGCTCCACGCCGGAATCGCCGGCGGGGCTCACATCATTCTGATTCCGGAGATTCCCTTCTCCATTGACAGCATCTGCGGCTACATCAACCAGCGCCATATCTTCGGCAAGAAATTCACCATCATCTCCCTGGCCGAAGGCGTGCAGGTTCCGGAGGAAATTCGCCAGGACTGCATTCAGCGTTATGGCTCAATCCCCAAAGGCATCAGCGTTGGCAACCTGATCGGCGAAGCCATCGGGATTTGCGCCAAGAAGGATGTCCGGGTCACGGTGCTGGGCCACACCCAGCGCGGCGGTTCGCCCTCGCCTTATGATCGAATTCTCAGCACCCGCTTCGGAGTCGCCGCCGTCGACCTCATCGCCCAACGCGGCTTCCTGAAGATGGTGGCGCTGCGTGGCGACAAGATCGAGTTCGTTGACATCGCCGAAGCCATCGGAAAAATGAAGACCGTTGACCCCGCCGGTGAACTGGTCAACACCGCCCGCGCCATCGGAATTCACTTCGGCGAGGAATGAAACTCTCTCCCGGCCAGGCCCACGGTCTGGCCGGAAGGATTGCCCATCTTGTAAGCCTCTGCTTATCACCAAGTTACTTTCTCGCCAATCGTTGTCTGCCCCTCGCAGCCATTGACTACCTCCGCACTCCCCCTTCGCCAAACATTCACTGAAAGGTCAATCGTTTCCCTGCCGCTCTGGTTTATAGTGGAGATTCATCTGGAATGAAGCCCTTGTATCTCCTGAACTCTCGTTACCGTCTGCTCGCCCTGCGACTTTCCTTTGGACTCGCGCTTCTGCTGGTGCTGCTTTCCGCCGCCGCCTGCAAACACGGAGGCCCGATCAGCGGCGGCGAAACCATGTACGTCTCCGCTCCCCAGGCCAATCTTCGCGACCATGTGGCCACGGTTTACAACCGTGTCGGCGCGGTGAAAAACGGGGAGCGCGTCGAGGTCCTCGAGCGCCAGAAGCGCTTTGTGCGCGTACGCACCGCGCAAAAAGTCGAAGGCTGGATTGAGTTGCGCGCCTTGGTACCCAGCGAGGTCTACGATCAGTTCCAGCGGTTGAGCAAAGACAATCGCAACACGCCCGTCGAAGGACATGGCGTTACCCGCGTCGAGTTGAACATGCACGTCACCCCAGGGCGTGAGACCGATACGCTTTATCAGCTCGCCGAAAACTCCAAGGTGGAGATGCTCAAGCGCTCGACTACCGGGCGCGCCACTCCGGAAGAGATCGCCGCCAAGCGAGCGGCCGAGCTCGCCCGAGCTGCGGGCGATCCGCTGAAGCCCAAGCCGAAGAAGAAGCCCGCTCCGCCAGCTCCGCCAACACAGGCTCAGTCTCAAAAATCGGTAAAGGCCGCACCGGACGCGGCGTCGACCGCTACGCCAGCGGCGTCTCAAGGCGCAAACCAATCCGCAAACCAGTCCTCAAACCATGCGGCGGTGCCCGCGGCTCCGGCGGAGGAGCCGAAGCCCAAGCCCATGGACGATTGGTGGTTGGTGCGCGATCAGCAGGGACATGTCGGCTGGGTGTTGGCGCACATGGTCGACCTCGACATCCCGCTCGACGTGGCGCAGTACGCCGAGGGCCAGCGCATCCAGGCGGCGTTCGTACTCAACACCGTGCAGGACGAAGAGAAGGGCACGATTCCTCAGTACCTTGTGCTGCTGAACGAAAATAAGGATGGGATTCCCTACGACTTCAACCAGGTCCGCGTCTTTACCTGGAATCTGAAGAAGCATCGCTACGAAACCGGGTATCGCGAACACTACATTGTGGGATATTTCCCGGCTGGAGTTTCCACCGAAAACTTCGGCAACGAAGGCACCATGCCGGTGTTCACCATCCGTAAGCAGAACGTGGACGGTTCGATCAGCGATCGCAAGTACCGGGTCATCGGCAACATTGTGCGGCAGGTGCTTGCTCCCGGCGAACAACCGCAGCAGGCCGCGCACTCGCCCGACGAGCCCAAGAAGAAAGAGTCGCCCGGCAAAAATGCCACCCATAGCAAGCCCAGCCCGCGCCCAAAGAGAAAACGCTGATCTTCCGGAGTTGCCGGATGGAAGCTGAATCTGAACTTCCGCTCCGGGCAATCCATCCCCGCAGGGCCAAAATGAATCCTACTCCTTAACACGGGGGTATGCCGCGATGGCCGAGAAGATCAAAAAGTTGGACCTCCACAGGGATTATAAGAAATACCTGTACTTTATTGATGGTCAGGGCAATGTCTGCCACAAGCCTAAGAGCGGGGTAGGTGAATCGAAGATCCTGGTTGAGCACGCGGTTGATCGCGACAACCAGTATCTCTACTTCATCGATAAAGAAGGCGACGTTTCGCGCTCACCTCGCGGCCAAAAGAAGAAAGCGGCCTGATGCGGCGCCCGGTTTTGCGGCCGCCGCTCGACGCGCCATGAACAACTCTGGTTGGAATGCCTACGTCTTCCGCGACGGCAGGCACACGGTAAGCGGACCGGCGCTGATTGCATCGCTGTCCGGTGCGCTTGGCCGTTGGCGGAGCGCGCCAGAGCAGAGCGCCGAAGACTGCGCACTGGCATCGCTCATCGCCGCCGGAGAGTTGGAATGCGCGTTGCTGGATGACGCGGGGAGTGACGCCTACCGTCCAGAGTCCTGCAACATTGCCTCGCAGATCACCGATAGCGTCGCCCTTGCGTTCCTCACCGGGCAACGGGATTCGCTGTTGGGAGTTTTGCAATGTACGGAACAGCTCCGCGTGGCGGACCGGTATGAGATTGCGGTGCAAGAGGGTTTTTCCTATTACGCGCTGCATCCGCGCAAGGTTGCAATTCTGCTGGACACGCTGATGCTGAAGCCGCGCATCGCGGTGATCGGAATTCGCAGCATCGGAGTCGCCTTGAGCGCGGTGGCCTGCGCGTGGCTGCGCCTGCGTGGGATGCGTTGCGAACGCATTACGGTCCGTCCAACGGGCCACCCCTATGATCGCCAGTTGGAGCTGACGCCTGAGTTGTGCGCTTGGGTTGGAAGATCCGGAAGATCTGGCGATGCCGACTTTCTGATTGTGGACGAAGGGCCGGGGATCAGCGGCTCATCCTTTCTGGCGGTTGCCGAGGCCGTCAGCCTGTGCGGCGTAGAAGGCGAGCGCATCCATATGGCCGGGAGTCGAGAGGTGGACCCTACTGGGCTACGCGCCACGAACGCCGCCGAGCGCTGGACACGCTACCACTTCCACGTCATGCAAAATGAGCCGCTGTCTCCAGAGGGCGCGGGAGAAAGTCTCTCGGGAGGCATCTGGCGCAGGCATTTCCGTTGCGCGGAGAGCGCCATACCTGCCTCGTGGGCGCCGCTGGAGCCCGCCAAATTCCTCGGCCGCGATCGGCAGAGCATCTTCAAGTTCGAGGGCTTTGGACATTACGGCGAAGCCATTGGCGTGAGGGCAAGATTGCTCGCGGCTGGAGGCTTCGCGCCGCACTATTTCGGCAACCGGCGCGGCTTTGGCGAATACGAGCTAGTGCCGGGGCGGATGTTAGAACGGCACGACCGATCGGCTGAACTGCTGGAACGAATGGCTGATTATCTTGCCTTCCGGTTCACCCACTTTGGCAGCGATGCCGCGCAAAGTCCAGAGATCGAAACGATGCTGCGCTGGAACTGGCAGCTTGAGTTCGGCGAGGAACTCAGCGCGGCCGAGTCGCGATTGCGGATTGACCGCGTGGTGGTGTGCGATGGGCGCATGATGCCTCACGAGTGGCTTCGTACAGATGGTGGAGAGTTGCTGAAGCTGGATGCCGGCATTCATGGCGATAATCATTTTTTTCCTGGACCGTGCGACATTGCCTGGGACGTGGCCGGGGCAATTGTGGAATGGGAGTTACAGGGCGAGGAGCGCGAGCAGTTTATTCGCGAATACGAGAGGCGCTCGGGAGATGCCATCACAGAAAGACTCGCGCCTTACCTGTTGGCCTATACAATTTTTTGCATGGGCTGGTCCAAGATGGCCGCGCTGGCGATGGAAGGCGAATACGATGAAGGGCTGCTGACACGGGATTATCAGAGATATCGCGAGGTGGCGTTGCGGTTGAGGCAGAAGCTAGTGCGGTTTGAGGTTACGGTGGACAAGTTTGCGATAGACAATGAATCCGTCATTGCGGATCAATCCGTCCGTCGCACGGCATGAGTGGTTCCTAGACTCAGCGCCACGACGGTTGATGGTTTTTGCCGCTGAAGTTACGGCTTCGAGTAAAACTCGGCGATTGCACCGACGACCCGTTGCTGCTCGGCTGTGGTGAGTTCGGGGAAGATGGGCAGGGCGAGCACTTCGCGAGAGGCGCGCTCGGACTCCGGAAAATCGCCCGGCTTGTGACCGAGATAGGCGAAGCATTGCTGAAAGTGGAGCGGCACGGGATAGTAAATCTCACAGCCGATCTGACGCTGCTGGAGAAAGCCGCGCAGCTCGTCGCGGCGATGAGCGCGCACTACATACTGGTGGAAGATATGCTTGGCCGCCGGGGCAGTGGCGGGCAGAGCAAGCGGACGCGGTGCATCGACATATGTAAATGTTCCGCGAGCGCCGGTGAGTCCGGCTTGCTGGAGAAGATGATCGTAGGTGGCCGCGATCTCGCGGCGGCGTTGGTTCCACTGTTCAATAAAGCGCAATTTTATGCGCAGCACTGCGCCCTGGATCGCGTCCATGCGGGCGTTCCAGCCAATCTCCTCGTGATAGTAGCGGCGGGCCGCACCGTGATTCCGCAGCCGCTTCATGTGCTCGCCCACATCCTTGTCCATGGTGGTCGCGGCACCGGCATCGCCAAAGGCGCTGAGGTTCTTGGTTGGGTAGAAGCTGAAGGCTGCGGTGCGTCCAAGGGTTCCGGCATGACGCCCATTCCATGTGGCTCCGAAAGCCTGCGCGGCATCTTCGACGATCACGAGCTGGTGGACGGCGGCAACCGCGTTGAAGGCGTCAGCATCCACACACTGGCCGTAGAGATGCACGGGCATGATGCCTTTAAGATTGATTGGACGCCGATGCGCAATCGCGTGCTCGACCGCGAGCGGTGAGAGGTTGAAGGTCGCCGGATCAATGTCGGCGAAAACCGGACGGGCACCGCAGCGCGTGATGGAGCTGGCCGAGGCAAAGAACGAAAAAGGTGTGGTGATGAAGGTGTCACCGGCAGTGACGCCAACAGCGGCGAGAGCCAGCCACAGGGCATCCGTACCCGAGGAGCAGCCCACCGTTGAGACCGCACCGAGGTGCGCCGAAATTTCACGCTCCAGGGCGGCAACCTCCTCGCCCAGCACCAGCGATTGCGATTCGCAGACCTGGTCGATGGCACTGCGCACCAGCTCACGAATGGTGACATACTGGCGCTTGAGATCGAGCATGGGAATGGGTGTGGAGGATGCGGCGGTAGAAGAAGCTGTCATGAAAGGGGATTCCACTCCGGAAGCGCCGGGACTGAAGCGATTCTAGCACCGGCGCGGTGTGCCTTGGTGCGGGCGGGATCGGTGATTGCTATCACAAATCGATGTGGGAGCGACTGCTAAAATCTAGTCTGCTCGATAGGGATCCGCAGATTCATGGTTGCAAGGTAGGGAAAGAGGGAGCTTGGCGACTGCAGACCAGAAAGTGATCGGCACGGCACAGGGCCAGCAGCCCTGCGCGCGGCTGAAGATGACGATTCGCGGAGCGGTGCAGGGCGTGGGCTTCCGGCCGTTCGTCTATCGGCTGGCGGCGGAGTTGGAGCTGAACGGCTGGGTGAACAACACGGCGCGCGGGGTCTTTGTGGAAGTGGAGGGGCCGCGGGAGAAGCTGGATCAATTTCTGCTGCGCGTAGAGCGGGAAAAACCTGCGATCTCATTCATTCAGAGTCTGGAAAGCAGCTTTGCCGATCCCGTCGGCTACACGGGATTTGAGATTCGCAAGAGCGAAGGTGGAGAGAAGACCGCGCTGGTGCTGCCCGATATTGCGACCTGCCCGGAGTGCATTCGGGAGATCTTCGAGGCGGGTAACCGGCGCTTCGGCTATCCGTTTACCAACTGCACCAACTGCGGACCACGGTATACGATTATCGAGTCGCTGCCCTACGACCGGCCGCGTACGACGATGCGGAAGTTCACGATGTGCGCGGAGTGCGAGCGCGAGTATCGCGATCCGGGGAATCGCAGGTTTCACGCGCAGCCTAACGCTTGTCCGGAGTGCGGGCCGCAACTGGAGCTCTGGAGCATGACAGGCGCGGTGCTGAACCGGCGCGCGGCGGCGCTGGACGAGGCTGCCGAAGCAATTCGCGAGGGCAAGATTGTGGGCGTAAAGGGATTGGGTGGATTCCACCTGATGACCGATGCACGCAATGAACAGGCGGTACGGAGACTGCGCGAGCGTAAGCATCGAGAGGAGAAGCCGTTCGCCTTAATGTGTCCTTCGGCGGAGGACGTGCTGCGGGAGTGCGAGCTCTCGCCGCTGGAAGAACGATTGTTACGCTCGCCGGAATCTCCTATCGTGCTGGTGCAGCGCAAAGCACAGGGTACATCCACGCTTGCGCCTTCGGTGGCCCCGGGCAATCCGATGCTGGGGGTCATGCTTCCCTATGCGCCGCTGCATCATCTGCTGCTACGGGCACTGGGCTTTGCGGTGATTGCCACCAGCGGCAATTTGAGTGATGAACCGATCTGCATTGATGAGCACGAGGCGGTGGAGCGTCTGGGTAAGATTGCAGATCTGCTGCTGGTGCACGACCGGCCGATTCTGCGTCACGTGGATGACTCGATTGTGCGGGTGATGGCCGGACGCCAGATGGTGATGCGTCGGGCCCGGGGATTTGCTCCGCTGCCGGTGATGCTGGAAGAGGAGATGCCGACGGTGCTTGGAGTGGGCGCGCACCAGAAGAACACGGTTGCGCTCTCGGTGGGGCGGCAGGTGTTTCTCAGCCAGCACATAGGCGATCTGGAAACCGCGCAGGCCAGCATGGCATTTGAGCGCGTGGTGGAGAGCCTGGAAGATCTTTACGAGGTGAAGCCGCAAATCGTGGCTTGCGACCTTCATCCGAACTACATCTCAACCGAATACGCAAACCGGGTGAGCGAACATCCGGTCCGGGTGCAGCATCATTATGCTCACGTGCTGGGGTGCATGGCGGAGAACGGAGTGAAGGCTCCGGCGCTCGGCGTAGCTTGGGACGGCAGTGGCTGGGGTCCGGATGGAACCGTGTGGGGCGGCGAGTTCTTGAAGATCGACGAGTATGGATACGAGCGGGTGGCCCGGTTGCGCAGGTTCCGGCTGGCAGGAAGTGAGCGGGCAGTGCGCGAGCCACGGCGCTGCGGATTGAGTGTTCTATTCGAGTCGCTGGGCGAAGGGATATTTGAGCGCGAGGGGCTCAGCGAGGAGCTCAGCCCGATGCGAGCGTTCTCGGCGGTCGAGCGAAGAGTAGTTGCGAAGATGCTGCGGCAGGGATTGAACAGCCCGTGGACTTCCAGCGTAGGGCGTCTGTTCGACGCGACGGCTTCGCTGATCGGAGTGCGGCAGATCTCGCACTATGAGGGGCAGGCCGCGATGGAACTGGAGTGGCTGGCCACGCAGAGCGCGGAGGATAGTGCTTACGAATTTGAAATTACTCCGCCTGCAAACGAGGAGGCACCAGCAGAGCTGGATTGGGCTCCCCTGGTGCGGGGACTGATGGCGGACGTTATACTGAAGATGAAGCCGGAAGCGATGGCGCGGAAGTTCCACAACACCTTGGCTGAGATGATTGCCCGGGTTGCTGGCCAACACCTGGGACTGCCGGTTGCGCTGAGCGGAGGATGTTTCCAGAATCGATTACTGACCGAGTTGACGGTGGCGCGACTGGAAGCCGGGGGCGTGAAGGTCTATTGGCACCAGAGAGTTCCTCCCAACGATGGGGGCATTGCTCTGGGACAGGTGGTGGCGGCAGCACGGAAATTGCGATTCGAGGAAAGCGCGAGGGAGCAGAAATGTGTCTAGCAGTTCCAGGAATGATCGTCAGCGTTAGCGGAGAAGATATAACCCGGGAGGCCCGCGTGGATTTTGGCGGGGTGATCAAGACGGTGAATCTGGCCTTTGTTCCGGAAGCAAAGGTTGGCGAATATGTGCTGGTGCATGTGGGCTTGGCCATCAGCGTGGTGGACGAGGAAGAAGCCAACAAGGTCTTCGGCTATTTGAAGGAGATGGACGAACTCGGTGAGTTGGGAGACCTGACGCCGGATCCAGGAGTAAAGCAGTGAAATTTTCATCGGAGTATCGCGACGCGAAGGCGGCGCAGGGCTATGCGCAGGAGATTCGAAGGATCACCACGCAGCCTTGGACCATCATGGAGATCTGTGGCGGGCAGACCCACGCCATCGTGAAATTCGGGCTGGATGAGTTGTTACCGAAAGAGATTGAACTGGTGCACGGACCAGGCTGCCCGGTGTGCGTCACGCCGCTGGAGCTGATCGACAAGGCAGTGCAGATTGCGGCGCGGCCGGAGGTAATCTTCTGCTCGTTTGGCGATATGCTGCGCGTGCCTGGGAGCGAGGTTGATCTGTTCGGCATTAAGGCGCGCGGAGGCGATGTGCGAATCCTCTACTCGCCTCTGGATGCGCTGAAGATCGCCAAGGAAAATCCGACGAAGGAAATTGTGTTCTTCGCGGTGGGCTTTGAGACCACGGCTCCGGCGCACGCCATGGCGGTATTCCAGGCGAAGCAGCAGGGGATCAAGAACTTTTCGGTTCTGGTGTCGCATGTTCTGGTGCCGCCGGCGATGGAAGCGATTCTGGGTTCGGAGACCAACCGCGTACAGGGCTTCCTGGCGGCAGGGCACGTGTGCGCCATCATGGGCTACGACGAGTACATTCCGATCGCCGCCAAGTACAAGGTTCCTATTGTGGTGACAGGCTTTGAGCCACTCGATATTCTTCAGGGCATTGCGATGTGCATCGCGCAACTGGAAGAGGGCCGTCACGTGGTGGAAAATCAGTACACGCGGGCGGTCACCGAGGGCGGCAACCACCCGGCGCAGCACTACGTGAAGGAAGTGTTCTGCGTGGTGAATCGCAAGTGGCGGGGCATTGGAGAGATTGGAGCCAGCGGGCTGGGCCTGCGTCCGGAGTATGCGGAATTTGATGCCGAGCTGCGCTTCAACGTAGGCCATTACACGGCAGAGGAGAGTCCACTGTGCATCAGCGGACTGATCATGCAGGGGCAGAAGAAGCCGCATGAGTGCACAGCTTTTGGAAAACAGTGCACGCCGGAAAAGCCGCTGGGTGCACCCATGGTTTCCAACGAAGGCGCATGCGCCGCGTATTATCGCTATCGGCGCGCTGAACTGGCGACCGCAGGGAAGGTATAAACGATGAGCACTGTTAAGGACTTTACGCTGAGCTGCCCACTGCCGATCACCGACTATCCAACGGTGACGCTGGCCCATGGCGGCGGCGGCAAGTTGATGCATCAACTGATTGAGACGATGATTCTGCCGGCCTTCAACAGCCCGCTGCTGGATGCGCGGCACGATGGCGCCGTGTTTGATCTGGGCGGCGCGCGGTTGGCATTTACCACCGATTCCTACGTGGTGCATCCGTTGTTCTTTCCCGGTGGCGACATCGGCTCGCTGGCGATTAACGGTACGGTGAACGATCTGTCGATGTGCGGCGCACGCCCGGTGTACTTGAGCTGCGGCCTGATCCTCGAAGAAGGGCTGCCGATGGAAACGCTCTGGGCGGTGGTGCAGAGCCTGAAGCAGTCGGCGGAAATTGCCGGCGTGCAACTGGTGACCGGCGATACCAAGGTGGTCGATCGCGGTAAGGGCGACGGCGTGTTCATCAACACGGCGGGCGTGGGCATTGTGGAACATAAGCTGACGATCGCTCCCTCGAGCGTGAAGGCCGGCGATGTGGTGCTGCTCAGCGGCGACGTTGGCCAACACGGCATTGCGATCATGGCGTTGCGCGAGGGGCTGGAGTTTGAGTCTCAGATTAAAAGCGATTGCGCTCCACTGAATGGCGCGGTGCAAAAGCTGATCTCCGGCAATGTTGGAGTACACTGCCTGCGCGACCTGACTCGCGGGGGGCTGGGCACCACACTGATCGAAATTGCGGAAGCCACCGGACTGCAAATCATCATCGATGAGGCAAAGATTCCGGTGCGCGACGACGTGGCCGGGGCGTGCGAAGTGCTCGGCTTCGATCCACTGTACCTAGCCAACGAGGGCCGCATGATCGTCTTTGTGCCGGAGAACGAAGTTGCCCACGCGCTGGAGTTGTTGCGTACCGATCAGCATACGGCAGGCGCGGTGGTCATTGGCCGCGTTTCAGAAGAGCGTGGCGGGCTGGTGAAGATGAACAGCCGCATCGGCACCACACGCATCATCGATATGCTGAGCGGAGAACAGTTGCCGCGAATTTGCTGAGTTGCTCGGTTTCCAAGCAGTTTTGCAAAGCGCCGGACGAGAAATCGTCCGGCGTTTTGCGTGTAACTGAATTTATGGGCGATCTGCGCTCTGCCATCCTTTCGCCTGGAAAAAGAGAGCAATCGCACTTGGTTTTAGCCATTCAGGCATGCATGGCAGTGAGCCGGGTCACGTGGAGACCGCAAACTCACGCGAATGCGCCGGGCGGCGATTGCGCAGGCGTAGAGTAAAGCATAGAAGTATGCAATAGGAGGCACGTTACGAATAGCGCAGTTTTGGAAGCACCAACACAGACTCTTACTTATCTCGAACTCTTAGAAGCTGGAATCGAGCTCGGCGCGAAATGCAATCCATCGGTATCAGAGGCCAACCGCTTATCGTACCGTTCCTCTTGGCTGGGCCTGTTGGCCACAGCCGGTTGGACGGAAGGTGCTTGGTTCAGAGCCACCTATCCTGGAACTCTCTGATACCATCGGTCTAGTGCTATCGCGAGTGAGCGGAAAAGCCATGAGGCGCTGAATAAAATCGGCGCCTCATTCTTTGGTGTTGCGTTCTGGAATGGCTCACCAAACGCGCAGATGCGATAACCTGATGGCGAGGAAACCTGCATGAATGGACGCTCCTATTCCTACGTACTGCTCGATGTGTTCACTCACAAACCGCTCGAAGGCAATCAACTCGCGGTGTTCACCGATGCACGAGGCCTGAGCGACCGAGAGATGCAGGCGCTGGCCAAGGAAACAAATCTCTCCGAGACTACCTTCATTCTGCCTCGCGACGAAAAGGTGGAGCGCACACAGGGCGTTCGGGTGCGCATCTTTACCACTCAAGAGGAACTCCCCTTTGCCGGACATCCAACGCTGGGAACGGCTTGGTGTCTGCGCCAGCAGCGTGGAGGAGATGTGGTGGAACTGGAGTTGAACGTGGGGAAGATTCCAGTGAGCTTTACGTCCGGCGCCGGGGGGCAACTGGTGGGCGAGATGCGACAGCGCGATCCGGAGTTCGGCGAGATCTATGGGGCGGAAGAGGTGGCCCGCGCAACCGGTGTGCCGCTGGATTTTATCGACACGTCGCTGCCGATCCAGACGGTTTCAACCGGCACGGCATTCACCATCGTGGCACTGAAATCTCTGGCTGCCATGCGGGAATTGCGAGTGGACCAGAAGAGCGCGAGCGCATTCACCAAAGAACACGCAGGCAAATTCTTCTATTTTGTTTCGCGGGAGACTGCGACGCCCAGTGCGACCTTGCACGCGCGCATGCAGTTTTATAACGGTGAAGATCCTGCAACCGGCTCGGCCGCGGGATGCTGCACGGCCTGGGCGGTGCAGCACGGCGTACTGAAAAGCGAGGCGCAAGGATTGATCGAGCAGGGATTGGAGATTGGACGGCCCAGCTTCCTGCAAATCCGCGGAAGAAAAACCGATGTGGGCGTTACCGACGTTCGCGTGGGCGGAGGAGTTGTGGAAATGGCACGCGGCGAGTTTGTATTGCGATAAACAGCCACGTGTTTGCTTTCAACGGCTTTTGGCCTTCGGTAGGTTTCAGCATCATGACCAGAAGTGCAATTGGCAAACTGGGCACTTGTCAGAAGGCGGCCTTCTCCGTAGGATTCCAGCACCGTTTCAAATCCTGAACGATGCGCCACATCGTAGAAGATCCATGCACTCCGGATCGCAGGAGAATAGAGCCCTCAACGATGACCGTAAAGAAGACGATCCTGTGCGTGGACGACGAGGAAAGCCTTTCCATCCAGAAGCTCACCCTTGAAACCCGCGGCTACCGAGTGGTGACGTGCAACACCGCGAAAGAAGCGATCAGTATTTTCAATCAAGGCGGCGTGGACCTGGTGTTGAGCAACGTCTATCTGCCGGATACTCCCGCGAAGGATTTGGTGGTGCGCATCAAAGCGCATTCTCCTGAAATTCCGGTTATTTTGTTGAGCGCTCAGAGTTGGGTCCTCCATACTGACGCGCCGGCTAACCTCCTGCTGCGAAAAGGCACGTTTGCACCGGCGGAGCTATTGGAGCGCATCCGCCTTCTGCTGGTGAAGCGCCGCGGCCCCCGCAACGCAGCGCCTGCTGCCATCGCGCGCTCCGCCCGGGCTTGTTAAGCGACGAGTATGACCTGGCTGGACAAGCGAACCCGTTCGCCCGGTAAATGCGCCGCCGGGCAACAGACGGCGGGGCTGCGTGCTGGTCGTGTAAGATGACAAGCATACCCATGGCAGCCATTATTCAAGTTGAGAATGTCACAAAAACATATCGCATCGGCAAAGTGGACGTGCCTGCGGTGCGAGGTGTTTCCTTTGAAGTTGAGCGGGGCGAATTCCTGAGCGTAGTGGGCCCGTCGGGCAGCGGCAAGTCAACGCTCTTCTACATTCTCGGCGGATTGGCGCAGGCGGATTCCGGAAGAGTGTTCATCGATGGGATCGATTTTGCTCACACCACGGACTCCGAGCGCACCCACCTGCGGCGGAAGAAAATTGGCTTCGTATTTCAAAAGTTCAATCTTCTACCCACATTGACCGCCCGCGACAATATTCAAATTGCCCGCGATATTGCCGGCGACGCCGCCAACCACGATCCGGATTATTTCCGAAACATCACTTGCCTTCTGGGCATCGACAAGCGCCTGGACCATCGCCCCAGCGAGTTGAGCGGCGGCGAACAGCAGCGCGTTGCCCTGGCTCGAGCACTGATCAACAAACCGGCGATCGTGCTGGCCGACGAGCCAACCGGGAACCTTGACACACAGAATTCCAAAGCGGTTTTGGAGATGCTGCAACGCTCCAATCAGGAACTTGGACAAACCGTGCTGATGATCACGCACAATCCCGAAGCCGCGCGATTTGGAAATCGCATTCTGCATTTCCGGGATGGCCAAGTGGTCGGGCCGGAGCTGGATCCGCAGTGGTCAGGCGCAATGCAGTAAATACGCGGAGAATCCACAGGCCAAAGCTTCGGATGGTTTGACAGAGCAAAGTGCTTTGTCTAAGATTAAACAGTCGAGCGGGAGTAACTCAGTGGTAGAGTGCGACCTTGCCAAGGTCGAAGTCGCGGGTTCAAATCCCGTCTCCCGCTCCAG
>CAZLZA010000071.1:0-24331 GCA_964563875.1 uncultured Acidobacteriaceae bacterium | reverse complement strand
TCGCCGGTTATCCCAGGACTCAAGGGCGAACCAAGCGAGACCGAATTCGTGGTGGAGAAGCTGCGCGAATGGTGTCACAGCGTGAACCAGGCCACCAGCATGGACGGTTACTACACCGAAGCCGACATTCCGGCTCTGGTCAAGATGACCATGGCCTCATCCATATCCAAGGTTCTGTTCGCCTTGGCGCCCGTTAAAGTCGATACCGCGATGGTGGAGCGTATCTTTAGGAATTCCTTGGGTGCACCGGCGGCCAAGGCAGCCGGCGCACGGTAATCTGCTTGTTCTGAGTTCGCCGTAGATACGCCCATCTCCGCGCCGGACCTGCACGGCTTCAAGGTAGCACCGGAAGGAAGATGACGCGGCGGGTCTGCGGTGAAGGCAGATGTTCTTATTAGAGGCACTGCTGTCTGAGCGGAGCGGACGGACCGGGAACCCTGTCTGCTCCGGCTTTAAAAGGAGCACCAATGCATGCATTTAGAGAGGGGAGTCCCATGAGCTCCATACAAAATAGATTGCCGTGGCGAACCGCCTGGTGCGCCGCTTTCGTGTTGTCGATGGTTGCATTTGCCAATGCCGGCGAGGGCGGTGGAATCGTCTACCCGATCGGCGTTGAGACAGTGATGCCGGCTGTGCAGCCTGCCCCGCATATGCTAGTCATGCAGGGTTTCAATCTTTTCTATTCGGCGAGCCGGTTCAACGATTCCAAAGGCAACAGCGCAATTCCCAACTTCAGACTCACCTTGTACGGGGGAGCAGTAAAGTACAAGTACAACTGGGGCGTAAAAGTTCTGGGTGGGAATCTAATGAGCGGCTTTGCCCTCCAACCTGCTTATGAGCAGTTGGAAGCCGCCGGGGCGAGCCAGGAGAAAACCAATTTCGCCAACACCGACCTGGAACCCCTATTTGTCGTATATCACAAGGGATCGCTGTACTGGCATTATGGCATGGACATCTGGACCCCAGGGGCTTCTTACACTAAAGGGGACTTGGTAAACGTCGGTCCGCACTACTGGGACTTTGAACCAGTTGCTGCCGTAACCTGGCTCCCGAACAAGGGGAAAACCGAACTTAGCTCCCGCGTGCACTACGCGCTGAAAACAACCAACCAAGCCACTAATTACCACTCAGGAAGCGAAATCTCCTGGGAGTTCAATGCCGACGAGAACGTTAGCAAGAAGGTGGCCCTGGGCTTCCAAGGCTTCCTGCTGAAGCAGGTGCGGGACGACACGATCAACGGCGTGAGCGCCGGTGTTAACGGCAACCGCTGTCAGGATTTGGGTCTCGGACCCCAAGTCCGGATCGCGATCTCCAAGGGCGTGATCGCGTTCAAATATTTCCGGGATACAGACGTTAGGTACCACCCTGTGGGCAACGGGTTTTGGTTTGAGTTCGGCGTTCCCCTCCATCAGCAAAAGCAGAATAAGCTGCGTGATCTGCGCCTTGGATTACCGGCATTCTGCTAATGCGTCATGTGGAAAATCTGAATGCCAAGGTAAAATTGGGGCCAGCGCGGTTGGCTGGCCTTTTTTGCTCTCACAATCAGTTCCGAATGATCAAACTTCAGTTTGATCATTGCAAACACATGCTCGACTCTGGAACGGATGTGTGACCTCGTTCGATTCTTCTCGCGCTCATGGAACACTGAGGCCCCCTTATCGGGGACGAGTGGAAACGATGATTGCGGGGGTGGTCGATGCAATGCGGAAAATGCTCAGGAAAAGATTCTCGCCGACGGCGGGAGTAGGCCGGTACGCGTCGATTAAACCTTCCATGCTGGATGGTGTGCCGTAATCCAGCTTTCAACCATGTCCAAAAACGACTTAGCATGTAGTAGCAGTTCATTGGCTTCGGTGTCCGTGGCGATGGTTGCGCCAGTGTAGTCGATTTCATTCCGCTTGCGGCGGCTGGCGTCGAAGTAGTCGGTCAAATGCTCGGCAGGCTTGCCGAGTGCAAACCTGGCTCCCCCGAAGGTTAGCCGATGATGTCCCGGAGCGCTGGCGACACGGTATCCGGCGCAAGCAACTGCCATCTTTGCGGTCTGAAGCGCCGCGTTGTAGGCTGTGGCGAAACGGCGGTCATTGGATAGAGCCGGAATCGCAGCATCGGCCAGATCACGGGCCACAAGGCGGCGGATTTCGCTCAACTCCTGGAGGCTAGTCGTGTGCCGGTGGAATTCTACTAACTCTTCACGCGGAAACCTTGGCCGAGGGCAGCTTAATACGAATCTGCGTCCCACCAGTAGAGCTATCGCTGATGGTTACGCATCCGCCATGCGCCTGCACGATGGCATGGACGAACGCCAGGCCAAGCCCATGCCCGCTGGAGTGTTCTCCCTTGACGAATCGCTCAAATGCGCGAGCGCGTATTTCCTCGGGGAACCCGGGGCCGTCGTCTTCAAGGATTATCTCTGCAGATTGATCCGATTGGCGGACCGTCACGGAGATCTTGCATCCCGGTGGGAGGTGCGCGACTTCGTTGTCGAGCAGATTCGCAATCGTCCGGCTGAGTAGAGAAGAATCGCCATCAATGAACATGCCGGGCTGAATGCGGCAATCCAAATGGTGCTGCCGTTCGGTGAAAGAAGGCTGAAAAAGATCGGAAAGATTTTCGACGAGTGCTCCCAAGTCGAGCGCCTCAAGTTTCAGAGGCAAAGCACCGGCGTCAGCCTCGGCCAGGTCAAGTGCGGTATTCAGGGTTTGCGAGAGCCGGTCCAGCTTCTCCACGGCATCGGCCACACGCTCCCTCCAGTCTTCGGAGTCGCCATGCAATAGGGCCACCTCCAGGCTGCCCCGGATCGAGGTAACCGGACTCTTTAAATCGTGGGCGACCGAGTCGGTCACACTTCTGATCTGGTTCACCGAGCGTTGAATGCGGTCGAGCATCCGATTGAAGGTTCGCGAGAGGCGCGACACTTCATCATCGGCGGTTGTCTCGGGAAGGCGGCGTCCAAGGTCCTGGGTGCTGATTCCGTCCACGGTTGCCGAGATTCGCTCGACGCGCTGTAGAGTGCGGAAGGCTCCGGCGGCCGAGATTACAAAACCGAGCAGTGCCATGGCACACCAGATAAGCAGAAAATGCGTGACCAGCCGGTGCATCATCAGGGCTCCGGCTGTGTCGGAAAACCCGAGGTAAAGGCGGCTTCCACCCGGAGCATCGTTCCAGACCACGCGAAATGGGACCATGTGTTCGCGAACAAAAACGCTTGCAGGAACTCCCGGTTTTGGGGACACACTCGATATCGCGCTCATGAAGAGTTCCTGTTCGGGCGGCCCTACAAAAATGGGATCGCGCCCGGGGCGAGTGAGAAGGAAGAACACCGACTGGCGGGGCTGATCGCCTGGACGTTGAACCTCGACGACTTCATGACTCGCCAGTTCCGCGACTTCCTGCACCACCTTCGTATCCAGAGAGTCGCGGGGAGTGTTGGCCACTACCTCCGACAAAACGTCAGCTTCTCCCGTGAGCCATGCGTCGCTTCGAGCTTGCACATTGCGGGCCACCAGCAGGTACATGATGACGAACGCCACCGCGCTGCAAAGGGAAAACGCAACGGTCGTCCAGACAGAGATGCGCCATGCCGCCGTCGACCGTGCTCTGCTATACAGGCTTAAGGACATATCCGATGCCTCGAATGGTGTGAATCAGCGGCGGCACGCCTTCCGTATCGACTTTGCTGCGCAGACGATAGATGTGCACATCCACCACGTTGGTTGCTGGATCAATGCGCATGCGCCAGACGTGATCAAGAATCAGCGTGCGTGTGACCACCCTTCCCTCGTTGCGGCAGAGATATTCGAGCAACGCGAACTCCTGTACCGTGAGCTGCAACAGTCGATCGCCGCGCCTGGCCTCACGGCGTATCAGGTCGAGTTCCAGATCGCCAACGCGGATGCGCGTAGATTCCGGTTGCGCCGAAGAACGGCGAAGCAGATTGCGTAATCGCGCAACTACCTCGGCGAGTGCAAACGGTTTGGTGAGATAGTCGTCACCACCCTGCTCCAGGCCGCGCACGCGATCATCGACGGAGCGCCTTGCGGAGAGGATCAATACCGGAGCAGTACTGCCCTGCGCACGAATGCGCGCGATGAACTCGAGGCCATCGATGTCCGGCAGTCCGAGATCGACTACGAGTGCGTCATAGATACCTTCGACGACCAGTGCTTCGGCACTCAAGCCGTTGGCGGCGGCATCCACTTGAAACCCGGCTTCCTCCAAGCCTCGTTTGAGAAAGGTCCGAATCGCTCCATCGTCTTCTACAATCAGCAGTCGCAAGGTAGCCTCTCGAACAAACTGCAGAACAGTGTACCCGGCGGGAGCCTGTGGTACTAGGTCTTCAGTGCGCGCCGGGCCAGCCCGATGGCGTCAGTCCAGAACGCCGATGAGGAGTGTACATCATTTCAGATAAGTGGCTGGGCAGCCTCGACGGTTAGTGCAAAACATCAAAATCCACTACCAGCTTGCGGCCGTAATTTCCGAAGAACGTGCCATATAGCGGATCTGCGAAATTTGAGTGCACTTCCAGCGGATTGAAGTGATTCGTCAGATTCAATATTGTGGCGGAGAGCCGGACCACATGTTTCTTTGCCAGCGGAATCTCCTTCGACACGCGGATATCCATCGAGAAGTAGCGAGGGTAACGGCTCTGCGGACCGTTCATTAAGACATACTGCTGTAGCCCGTTGGTCGCTTGGTATGGAAATCCGTTCCGAACTTCCACATGCGGCATTAGCTGGAATTTGTGCGGTAGCGAATAGGTACCCCAGAGCAGGAAACGGTTCGGGATCTCGCTAGGCAAGCTGGCCACAAGCCCCTGGCGCACGACAGGAAACGGCGTCTCTCCGAGATAATTCTCCGCGTCGCTAAGAGTGCCGCGCGCGTACTGACGAACGTAGGAGAAATAGAACTGGCGATTGGAGACGGCCCCGACCTTGGCCGTGAACTCAAACTGACGGGTCTGTGCCGAACCGGATGACCCTAGGACTAATGCATTCTGGTTCGTTATCTGTTGAGGTTGGAGTGTGATCATGTCGCGCGCGAAACTTTGCAGATATTTGACGCGAAGCGCCAGAGACCGACTGAGCGTGTGATCGACGGCCAAGTTCCACGCTACGCTGTACGGGGCAAAGTTTCCGCTCTTTTGGGACCGATCGACGAATAGAAAACCCTCTCCAACCTGTTGAGATGTGACGTTCGCGAACTGCTGAACGCTCGCCACGACGCCGGATGAGTCGTAGGAGGTAATCGTCTGCCGCGGATAGCCATCACTTGATTTCCAACAAGAACCTCAATCAGTGCATGCGCCACTGTACTGTTCTTGTCGTCGATAACTGAGAGTGTGATTGAGATCGACTGCTCATCGTCTGTGGAGGACGCCAAAGCCGCAGCTCCGAAATGCATGAGCATTGCGAGCAACGAGAACACCGTGAGGGCTGCCCCACAAGCCCTCCGGATTATCACTGGCTGTGATCGCTGCACCGTCGTTCCAAGCTCTAGTCAGGAGACTTACGCCAACTCAGTTCTGAGATGCCTTCCCTTAAAGCCGCGCAGCTTTCGATCTCATTACAAATCGTTCATCTAGCTCCGAATGGCCGTGGAGATGACATCCAAATCGAGCATGGCTCTGTGTCGTCTTCGCATCCCCGGTGCGGCAATGTTGTTCCTGCTGACATGCGTTATCCTTTCGTGGTCGTTTGGGGCCGCTGCTCAATCGCAGAGCAACAGTGCCCACGCCTCTTCCGTGAGCGACAAAGCACTCGCCGCTGTATCCGATTTGCCGGATGGCCCGAATCCGGCATGGCAGCAGCAACCATCGCCTAGCTCGACGCCGCAATCTCCTCCGGCAGAGTCAGACGAGGGCCGCCAAACAAAGCGCATCCTTGGAATAATTCCGAACTTTCGCTCGGTGAGTGTAAACGCTCACCTGCCTGCTCAGACCCGCACAGAGAAGTTTACCGGCTTCGCTCAGGACAGCTTCGACTACTCGTCATTCGCCTTCATAGGTCTGCTCTCCGGTGTTTCACAGCTTCAGAGTTCCACTCCAGAGTTCCACACGGGCCCTCCCGCATATGCCCGCTACTACTGGCATAACTTTGTTGACCAAACGGACGAGAATCTCTGGGTTGGCTTCCTGCTTCCCGTCGCGCTTCGTCAAGATCCGCGCTTTTATACGCTGGGAAGCGGAAATGAGAAGCAGAACGGATTCGCAAAGCGGGTGGGGTACGCCTTTTCCCGCATCCTTGTCACTCGTATGGATTCTGGTGGAAACAACTTCAACTTTAGCGAGGTTGTCGGAGCTGGTGCAGCGGCAGGCATATCGAACCTGTACTACCCTGGCTCGAACCGCGGCTGGACCAAGACCGGGCAGCGATGGGCTCTGAATGTCGGCATCGACGGCGCCACCTTTGTCTTCAAGGAATTTTGGCCGGACATTAACCACGCCATCTTCCATAGCAAGTAGATCAGGATCAATGAGATGCAACGACCGCGCCTAAATGACACCATTGCTGTTATTCCGTCCAGAATCACGCCACCGCAGGAGAAGGATATGCACAGTTTACAGGCGAAGTTCCTTGTCTTGATTTCAATATTCCATGCCGGACTCTGCTTCGGCGCCTCGGAAGGATCAAAGCCGCTTACGGTTTCCTCTGGCAGCATGTTCCGAGTCGAGGTGACACGCCGCATTCGTCTGCAAGAAGGCCGCGTTATTCAGGGCCGATTGCTGGAACCCATGTACGCGGAAAACCGCCTGGCGATCCCCAGCGGCGCATTGCTGGAAGGAATGATTGCCGCTGTCCGTCCGGCAGCTCACGGGAAGCGTCTGGACGCAGAATTCCATGGCGACTTCACCCCGCTCGGCGAGCCCATCATTCAATGGACCGTCCTTTCGCGCAGTGATGGCTCCCGCTATCCGCTGCTGGCAGAAAGCGCGGCAGGAGTCGGAAGCACTCTTTATTTTCGCAGCGCTCACAGCGGTCATCCGTCACTGATCGAACGCGCATTACTGCGGCGGACAGTACCTGGGTTCTCCAACAATCCACGCTCTCGTATCATGTCTCGCATCCTCTTCACCAGGTTGATGGCGTAAGCCATGCCGCCCTAGGAAAGGGCATTTGCCATGCAGAGCAATGCGACTTCTTGATTGCGGTACCGGTTAAATCCTTTGATTCAGGCGACAGCAACCGCGACCTTCATATGCTCCAGGTGACGCGTGGCGCACAGTTTCCAATGGTCATAGTGCGCACGCGATTGCCAGAGTCAGAATCCACATCTGCCGCTATCCGAGCCGACATTGAGATCCAGTTTGCCGGACAGACCGTCCGGTACAAGCAAGTTCCATTCCAAGTGGCGCAGCGAGGAAGCGACTCCACAATCTCTGGAACAATTCCGGCGACGCTCTCCGATTTCAAAATCGACCCACCCTCTCTCTTGACGATGCCGGTCAAGAACGAAATTCCGGTGCGCGTGGAATTGACCTGGCATCGGCAGTGATCAGCCCTTGTTGTGCTTTGCGTCTCCGGCTTGCCTGACGCAGTACACTTGTCAGCAAGAGGTCCGATCAGCGCAAATTCACAATCTCGATGACGGGAATTCTTTGTTCGCCCCTCAACTCTTCCCGGCTCAGCATGGTAGTCACAGCACCGGAGGTGCGAGCGCACAAACGCTGCGACCTATCCCCGCGACACTGATATAAAAGACCTACAAAAGGCGTGCGCGCTCCAAGCAACTGCAGAAATCCCAGTTCCAATCCTGGCGCCAAAACACCGAAGTGAAGCGAAAAAAGTGAACGAGGTTAGTTGCTTTTCAGCGACTCCGGGTTAGAGTGGTCCCGCTCAGCCTTGATGCACATCACGGCAAGGCGTGATAACCGATGCTTCATAGCTACCGGCTCAATCGGGGTGAGTTTGCAGTCGCTGACGCAGGAAGATCTTTGTGGTGGGACGATCTCGAGCTTGAACGATTCCCGGAACTGGGCGCTGAGTCTCTCCTACTTCCTCACCTTCGGTGCTTTGTTGCGATGGCCGTGTACCTGCCCATTTTTTAACGGAAATGTTCAAGTTGACTCCGCAAGATACGGGAGTGCGAACGGCCGGATTTGTTGTTCTGGCTGCACTCATGCGGCCAGTGGGCGGAATTCCAGCGGACAGGGGTGGTGGGCACGCCATTCTGAAGTGGGTGTTTCCGGCGACGGCTTGGGTGGCCATATTCCTAGCTTGCCCGATGATGAGTACGTTTACGATTGGGGCGGACAAAGCGGCAAGGCGATCGCTGTCGCCTTGCCGCTTTGGATTGTCTTCCGGTGGGGGGCAAAAGCATCCCCCCATCTGAGTTGCTAGCCTAATTGCCGACGCAAATGTACCGGGCAGTTCCAACTTGACCGCTGGTAATGGTTATGCTGCTTGCAGTTTGAGCTGTGATAACACTTTGACTCGTACCAACGACCGCTGCATTATCACTGATGGTGCAGACATAACTGGTCGCGCTGGTAAAGGCCGCAGTGCCGCTGAAGGTGACAGGCACAGTGCCGGTCGCCTTGGTGGCGATGGTGCCCGCGACGATGTGCGGAGTGGCGATGGCCGTACCGCTAATCGGACTAGCCGTGCCGAAATACACAGGAGCCATACCCGTAGCGCCCGTCAGACCCATCGGACCCATCGGACCAACCGGACCTGTGGCGCCAGTCGCACCCGTGGCACCCGTTGGGCCAGCCGCACCAGTCGCACCAGTGAGACCAGTCGCACCGATAGGACCAACCGCACCTGCTGGGCCAACCGGACCTGCCGGGCCTTCTGGGCCAACCGAACCTGCTGCACCCGCCGGTCCAGCAAGACCATTCGCGCCCGCCTGGGCCAGTAACGACCAAGACGTCCCAACCGTAAGGTCAGGCTCGGCGGTATTGTTCGCCTGCAGCGAGACATAAGAGGACCCGTTATAGTTCACTGCGTCATTCAGGTTGTACGGCGTCCCGGCCGTCCAAGGCACGCTCTGCCAATTCAAGCCCGCTGGACCCTGTGGACCGGTGGCGCCAGTCGCACCCGAGAGACCCATCGGCCCCATCGGACCCGCGTCTCCCGTCGGGCCTTCCGGACCCTGCGGTCCGGTAGCGCCGGTCGCACCCGCTGGTCCCTGGGTGGCGGCGCTTATCTGCGTCGTGCCATCGGGGAACGTGAATCCACCCGTGGTGCTGTGGATAAAGCCACCCACCGTCAGCAGACTGTCAGGGCTGGTCGTCCCGATGGCGACGTTGCCTTGATCGTCAATGCGAACCCGCTCGGTCGCGGGAGCATTCGGCGCTGTCCCTTTGGCTGTGGTCGCCAGAGTGATGTAGGTGCCCTGCGCGTTGTCCGTCCAGTTCTCGGCGGCGAAGAACTTCATGTAGGCTCGGCTGAACTGCGAGAATCCCGTCAGTCCGTAGCCGCGGCCCTGCATTGTCATGATGTTGTCATCGACGATCAGTGCCGAGGGCGCGGCCAATGTTCCTTCTGCCCTACGTCCGATGAAGTTGATGCCCACTGGGCCGTAACCTTCTACGGCAACCGCTGCGGGATCGGTCAGCGAGATTATGTGCAGGTTAAAGCTTGGTGTTGCCGTGCCAATGCCCACGTAAGTGCCATTGTCGAAAATTGACGAGTTGCCGACTGTGCCGGTGCCGTTGAGAAACTTGGCCACATAGTTGGTGGTGATGGGGCTGGTGGCGTCGGGCTTTTGTGCCCAACCTGGAATGACCGCTGAGACAACGAAAAGCAAAAATAAGAGGCGACGCATTCAATCTCCTTGACAAATCACAATTTATGGTGCGTGAGCAACATCAACTCCATGGCCCTGAGCAGCAACCCCCGCCACTTATCTCCCTTGAGGTCACTCTGGTTGACTTCTACAATCGCTGGCGTCTGGACACCCCGAAGCGTCAGACCACCAACTCAGGATATTTCGGTTTGTCCTCAAGGGCCCCTTAATCAGGATTACGCGAGGTGTTTGCAGGGAAGTTAACATACGAAAATTCAGAGTACAAGGACTTTTAGAGATGTTTGCGTTGGCGATAGTAGCTTTGGTAACACGGTTCACCACTCTGAAGTTCTGCCAAGGTGGCTGACGTGAGCAACGAGCGCACCCGCGCTCAGGTCAACAATGCCTTCGCGCAGTTCAGTCAACCGGACGCGACTGTGCGGCGAACCCAGTCGGCTGGAAGCCTAGCCACTGGCGCGGGCTGGGGGAAGGTGCGGAGTAGTGGCAGAAAACGGGCGGATGTGGGCAAACATGCACAGCCGCTGAACCTTTGGTGGCGGAACACGATTACCGGGGAGGCTTACCGGAGGGTTCTCTGTCCTGCTCCGCGGGGTCTGACTCCCCCTCGCCTTTGTCGAAAGCTAGTGCCATGTTGAGTACCTCCCGGCTCAGCGGCAGGTATACTGCGAATTTGCGCGTGGGGCGAGTATGGCTGGTCTATTCTTGGACGCAGGCCTTCAGTTGAGGAGAGGGCACAAGCAGGGTGCCCAAGAATTGCGATGAGGGAATTGTCTAACATCGCCGAAGGGCGAGCCGCAACGAACTGGCGGCGCTCGGTCACGGCCTATACTGACCGGCGCGTGCTGCAGGTACTGGCACTTGGGTTCGCCAGCGGCCTTCCGCTCCTGCTCACTTTCTCGACCCTGTCGGCGTGGCTCGCGACAGCCGGTGTGCGGCGCGCAACGATTGGCACGTTCGCCTTAGTTGGCACGCCTTACGCATTCAAGTTCCTCTGGGCGCCGCTGATTGATCGCCTGCCGCCACCGCTGCCGTTGGGGCGGAGACGCGGTTGGGGAATCACGATCCAGATCATGCTGATCGCCGCAATACTCCGCCTGGGATCGTGCAATCCACAGCACAACTTGCACCTGATGGCCGCTCTGTCACTGCTCGTCGCGTTTCTATCCGCGAGCCAGGATATCGTCATTGATGCTTGGCGCGTGGAGATCTTGGGGACGGACCTGCAGGGTCCCGGAGCGGGCATGATCCAAACCGGCTACCGGATTGCCATGCTGGTTTCCGGAGCGGGCTCGCTGTTGATCGCAGCGCGCGCCGGGTGGTTTGTGGCCTACGCCACGATGGCGGCAATGCTCGGCGCCGGAATGCTGGTGTTCTTGTTTGGCCCCGAGCCGAAGGTTCCGGCGGGAACTGCGCATACCGGGGCGGTCGGATGGAAGGGAGTTCGCCACTCCTTCGCCACCGCAGTGACGGGCCCATTCACCGATTTCATGCATCGGCCGCTTTGGCTGCTCATCCTGATCTTCATTGTCGGATACAAGCTGGGGGAAGCGCTGGCGGGAGTTATGGCAACGCCACTTTACGTCTCGCTCGGGTTTTCGCTCAACGAGATTGCCGCCGTTTCCAAACTGGTCGGTTTCTTTGCAACAGTGGCGGGAGCTCTGATCGGCGGGGTGATGACGGTGCGGTTTGGCCCGCGGCACTCGCTCTTGCTGTGCGGGGTGTTCCAGTCCCTTGGCAACCTGTTCTTTGTGCTGCAGGCTATAGGCGGGCATCGGCTCGGCTATCTCGCGCTTTGTGTCTCGGCAGAAAACGTAACTGGCGCAATGGCAGGAGCCGCTTTGATCAGCTATCTCTCCAGCCTATGTTCGCCCGCCTTCACCGCGACTCAGTACGCGCTGCTCTCCTCGCTCGCGGCGGTTGGCCGCACCCTGGTGGCATCCTCAGGAGGAGTGCTGGCTGAGAAACTCGGTTGGGTGCGGTTCTTCTTGCTGACCACGGTGGCGACAGTGCCCGCCCTCGTGCTGCTCATCTGGATTGGGCCGCACGACGATCCGAGGAATGGCCGACTCGACCAAGCCGTCGAACGCGCAGATGTCACGTCAGGAGACCCGAACGATCTTAGCCCTGCCGAAGAACCATCTTGAGACTCGTCACGGATAACACCGCCGCGCCGTCTCGTTATTATTCATAAATCACAGCGCTAGTTTCTGGAGAGCCCAGGCCGGTCATGGCGGGTGTGCAGTCTCCACAAGCGGCAGCAACGCTTGGGGTAGAGCTCGCTCGAAGTACGTTCGGCCAAGTCTACGAGCGTAGCTCGTAACACGTTCGTTGGGATTGGCAGTCCCGCGTTTCGCTGCATGGAACACATCTTGGCCCCGATGCAGAGCTGTCAGGAAGGTTTATCCGCTGCAACGAGCTCGCGAACTCGAAAACTAAGTTTTGGTCGTAAGAAGAAAGATAGCTCGCGTGGTAGCTACGCGCGCAAGCCATTTAACTTTGCAGAAATGGCGGAGGGTGAGGGATTCGAACCCCCGTTACGGTTTCCCGTAAAGCGGTTTTCAAGACCGCCTGTTTCAACCGCTCACACAACCCTCCGCGGTTGCTAACCTGTTAACTTACATCATTGTATGACGAGTTTCCTCGTCTCTGCTACAGGCTTCGGTGCATGTTTGGTGCATTTTTCGTTTTCCGGCGCGTCCATGGCACGTAGCCCGTGCCGCGTTTTCCCTTCGGTTGGCCGACGCGCTCTCTCCACTCCGACAGCCGAACCGCAAACGATGAGGCATCGTAGTCTTCGACTCTCAGAAGCTGCGGAGGTAAATTGAATTAGAATATTCTTAATGCGACCCAGTTGATTCGCCAGAATAAGTACAATGGGGCACCCAAGAAAGAACGCCGACGCGCTGTCGGCGGGCGAAACCGAACGCGACTTCCCGACCGGACCCCGTTCAATCTTCTCGATGGAGCAAAGGACCAATCATGTGGTTTGCGCACGGGTTAGACCGGAATCGCGGAAAGTGTATCCGGTAAGGCAGCCGGGCGTTTTACCCGGCGATGATAACGACGGACGCACCGATTTTGAAAATGCTCTAGATGACGTAGGAGCGGAATATCTTGTGGTCGCTCGAATGAAAGCAGGCCGACTGTGAAAAGTTTCCGATGCAACTAGTTTCAATGGACATGGCGTTTGGTGTTCTTCTAGTGACGCTGGGTCTAATCGTCCCGCTCATTCTGATGGTGAGCCGAGCCAAGAAGACACGGGCCCTCGCGATCGCTCTGATTGTTGGTTCCAACGTTGTGGGCTGTTTTGTGGCCGCTCTCTGTTTCTGGCAGCAGTCTGTTGTACTCGTCGATTTTTCCAGCTTTACCCCTTTTTCCTTCGCGCTTGGAATCGACCGCCTCAGCGCGTTTTTTCTCTTGTTGATCTGCACCGTGGCAGTTCCGGTCGCAATTTTTTCGATTTCATATTTCGACAACCACTATGGCGAGCAGCGTCGGAACCGAATTTGGGCTTTCTTCTCGCTCTTTCTGGTTTCGATGATTCTAGTTGTAACCGCGTCAACTGGTTTCGCATTTCTCGTGGGTTGGGAGTTGATGACACTGCTCTCGGCAGGGCTCATTCTGATGGAGGGGGACTCCACGGAGCGTCGTCATAATGTATTTCTCTACTTGGTGATGATGCATGCGGGCGCGGCTGCGGTAGCAGGGAGTTTTTTCCTTTTTCTGCCATATTCTCACACTCTCGATTTTGCATCGATGAGAACCGCGAGCGGTGTCGTGCCGGCAGGAATCCGGACGTTGATCTTCTTGCTGGCCTTCTTGGGATTTGGAACCAAGGCGGGTCTTATTCCTCTCCATATTTGGCTGCCCCGAGCCCACCCTATTGCTCCCAGCCCTGTATCCGCCCTCATGTCCGGAGTCATGTTGAAGACTGCGGTATATGGATTTGTACGCTTTGTTTTCGACTTCCTCGGCGGTGGTCCTTGGTGGGCAGGATACGCTGTTTTAGCGGTAGGCGCGGTTACCGGACTGCTCGGCATTCTCTATGCGATCGCCGAGAACGATCTGAAGTGTTTGCTGGCCTATAGCAGCGTGGAAAACGTTGGCATCATATTTTTGGGCTTGGGCACTTCGCTGATTTTTCTGGCGCATCAGGCGCCAGTATGGGCCGGCCTGGCATTGGTCGGTGCATTGTTGCATGCTTTCAATCATGCGCTCTTTAAGAGTCTCCTGTTTCTCGGGGCAGGTGCTATTTCGAAAGCGACCCATACCGTGGATTTGGAGAAACTTGGCGGTCTTCAAAACCGCATGCCGGTCACCGGTGCCGCCATGCTCGTCGCTTGTTGTTCAATTGCCGGGCTGCCGCTGTTCAATGGCTTCATCGGCGAATGGGTAATATTTCGAAGCCTGCTCGCTGGTTCGGCGCTGAATAGCACGAAAGCACAGGTTATTCTGCCGCTAGTGGTGGGCATTCTTGCGATGATTGGCGGCCTGGCAGCCGCATGCTTCGTCAAGGTCTTTGGCGTGGCCTTTTTGGGGCGCCCTCGTAGTCAAGCAGCGGAAGAAGCCGAAGAGGTGCCGTTCGCCATGCAGGCCGCGCTGAGTTCGCTTGCCGTCGCTTGTCTTGGGATTGGAATTTTCCCAGGTTTGTTTCTAAGACCATTAGTGTCACTGGTCCAGGTATTGGTCCCGGGCGCTGGCGTGCTACCCGAAACGGTGAGCATCGCCCGAATCATTCCTTGCGCCGCAGCGATTATCTTAGTAGTGAGTATCGCCGCCGCACTTCTGAAACGCCGCGAGCGGATAGCTCGCACCTGGGCGTGCGGTCTGCCCGGACTTACGAGCCGGATGCAATACACCTCGACGGTTTTTTCCAAGCCGATTCGCTTTGTGTTCTCATCGGCGTACAAGCCGGATCGTAAAATCGACAGGCTCCCGCCGGACCAGCCGTACTTTCCCCAGTCTATCGCGTACCGTTCGGTCCGCACGACTTATTACGAAAAGGCCATCTATCGGCCATTCGCGGAGATGATTCTTTCCGTGGCACGCCAGTTGCGAAGGATGCAGACGGGGAATATTCAAGTGTATCTGCTGTATATTTTTCTGACTTTGGTTTTGCTACTCACGTTCTTGAGGTTCCAGAAATGAGAATTGCGCTCAACATTCTCCAAGCGCTCATTCTAATTCTGGGGGCTCCGCTGGTGCGCGGCATCATTGCCCGCTGCAAAGCATTCCTGCAACGGCGGCAGGGGGCCAGTATTTGGCGGCCATACTCTGATCTTGCCAAGCTCTTCCACAAAGAAGATCTTGTGCCGCCGACGGCATCGAGCGTCTTTCGCCTGGTTCCCTTCGGGTTGTTCGGCACCACGATTTGTGTGGCGGCTTTCGTCCCGTTAGTACAACCTTCCGCGCTGCTCGCTTCCCGCGGCGACTTTATCCTCTTCGTCTACCTGCTTGCAATGGGAAGGTTTTTTCTCTCCCTCGGTGCACTCGATGGAGGCAGCGCTTTCGGCGGCATGGGGGCGAGCCGTGAGGCATTGATTTCCAGTCTGGCGGAAGCCCCATTCTTGCTCTCGTTCGTAGCGGTTGCCATTCTCGCGTCGCATGCTGATTTCGCAGGAATGGTAGCGTGGACCCTGCAGCAGAACATCTTCAATGTTTCCGCGGTGCACATGCTCGCGTTCACTTCTCTGGCAATGGTGGTGATCGCCGAGACGGGCCGGATGCCGGTGGACAACCCCACAACACATCTGGAATTAACCATGATTCATGAAGGTATGGTCCTGGAATACTCCGGACCTCGTTTGGCATTGATCGAGTGGTCGAGCGCCGTCAAACTGCACGCGATGCTGGCGCTTTTAGTCGCGTTGTTTTTTCCATGGGGTATGGTGTCGAACGTATCCGCGGGAGCCGTCATCCTCGCTCTGCTTCTATATTGTGCGAAAGTTGTCCTGCTGATCGTGTTACTGGCAGTGATCGAAAGTGGAATGGCCAAACTGCGCATGTATCTTGTGCCAGACTTTCTGGGAGTCGCTTCCGCGGTTAGCGCCCTGGCGGTGATCTTTACAATGCTGGACAAGAGGTAGCGAATGGGCTTGGTAGAAGTTGCAACCGGCAAGATTCTGAGTTCATTTTCGGTCTTTCTGTTTTTGACCATTCTCCTCATGGTTGTGTCGCGCCGCATCTCGACGAGCATTGTGTTGTTCAGTGTGCAGTCGGCGATCATTGCCGCGGAAGCGTTCGCCACGGCATTCCGGGAAAGGCTGGCCGCAGCCTACGTGGTTGCTGCCCTGATCGTGGTCATTAAGGTGGTCGCTATTCCTCGCGCATTTTTCGGTTTGGTGAGCCACTTGAAAACGTCGACTGACGTGAAAGCCTCGACGACCCCTACGCAATCGGTCTTCATCGCCGCCGCCATGATCTATTTGTCCTATGCGGCTGTCCAGTCCTATGAGCAGTCGGTGCACGTACCCGAGGACGCTCTTGCCGCGCCCGTAGCATTAATTCTCACCGGTGCATTCCTGATGGTCAGCCGGAATAAGGCTCTCATGCAAATGCTCGGGTTGCTTGTGTTGGAGAACGGCATCTTTCTGGCCGCTCTGACGACGACTTTTGGGATGCCTTTGGTCATTGAGATCGGGGTCTTCTTCGATGTTCTCATTGGGCTGCTACTGATGGGAGTCTTTGCCTTCCGTATCCGTGACACGTTTGACCATCTTGACGTGTCGAAGCTGCGACGGCTTCGAGGCTGAGAGAGAATGATCCTCATTACGCCAATGCTTATCGCCCTTCTGGGCGCATTCGTGCTCTTGGGTTTCCGGAACCCTCAGGTTGCCACCCGTGCTGCGCTCTTTATCGGCGGGCTGGAAATCGCGTCGCTCATGGTCGTCGTCTGGCAGGTGCATGAACATGGCGCCTTACGTGTGGGCCGCTACCTTCGCGTGGACGGGTTGAGCTCCTTTTTTCTCATCAATATTGCTTTTATTTCTGGCCTGGTACTCGTCTATGCATCGGGCTATCTGCGCCACCCCGGAGAAGGGCGGTTCTCGTCGCCGCGATGGTTCTACGCTCTGGTATTCGTGTTTCTTTTCACGATGATCAGCGTTTGCTTGTCCGCCAATCTCGGTCTTCTGTGGATCATGATGGAGGGCACCACCCTGGCTTCGGCCCTGCTGGTCGGCTTTTACAATACCGAAGGGGCGGTGGAGGCCGGCTGGAAGTACCTCATGGTTTGCACCGTGGGAATTGCCTTCGCCTTATTCGGAACTATTGTGCTGTACCTCGCCGCCGTCAAAGCCGGGATGAATCCGGCCGCAGCGCTGGATTGGGCCTCCCTGATGGATGCCGTTCCTCGGCTGAACTTTGACCCGCACTTGGTAAAGCTTGCATTTGTCTTTGTCATTGTCGGCTATGGAACCAAAATTGGATTTGTTCCCATGCATAGCTGGCTACCGGATGCGCACGCCGAAGCGCCAACCCCGGTCAGCGCCTTGCTCTCGGCGGTTTTGCTTAATTGCGCGATGTATGCCGTGATGCGTTATGACGCCATCGTTTCTCATGCTGTCGGAACCGGGTTTCCGCACACTCTCCTGCTCATCTTTGGCGTGATGTCCATGGTTGTCGCAGGCTTGCTCATCCTAGTGCAGCGCAACCTGAAACGTCTGATGGCATACAGCAGCATCGAGCACATGGGCATCATAGCGATTGGCCTGGGATTAGGCGGACCGCTGGGACTTTTCGGCGCGCTGTTGCATATCTTCAACCATTCGGTGGGCAAGTCGCTTCTATTTTTCAGTGCGGGGAACATCCGCGAAAACTTCGGCACCCTGCGCATGGACAGGGTTAGCGGCATGGCGCGAACCCTGCCGCAAACCAGTCTCGCGCTCGTGGTCGGCAGCCTGGCCATCGTTGGACTGCCACCATTCAGCCTTTTCGTCAGTGAGTTTGCGATCCTGAGTGAGGCTTTCTCCCAGGAGCGCTACACGGTGGCTGTCGTGTTCCTCCTGGTTCTCTCCGTGGTCTTCGGCGGATTCAGCTACTATCTCCTCCGCATGATCTGTGGAGAGAATCCCAAGAACGCTCCTGCCAACGGGAAGCTACTTCCTTCGGAATACAGTGTGATGGGGATCGCCGGTGTATGCCTCCTTTTTTTCGGAGTGCGAATCCCTCACATATTCACGGTCATTCTCCAGGAAGCCATGGCGGTATTGCGATGAAGGACGACAAGAAGGAGCGCCTTACATGGGCGAGAACCATTTGACCGACGTAGCCGTCAAACGTCCTCAGGGAAAGAACGGCAGACCAGCGCGTCTAGTGACCCTTTTCGGAAGCTTAGGACCGAACCGTGAAAATCGTGTCCACTACGTCTTCGACGTTGGCGACCCAGTCTACTTGGAAATTGTCCACCCGGCTCGCGGTCGCATCCGTTCCCTTTCGCTGGAGGTGCCCGCGGCGGCTTGGTATGAGCGCGAACTCCACGACCAATACGGCGTCGAAATAGCAGGACACCCTGATTTACGTCCTTTGATCTTCCACGAGAATTGGCCCGACGGCGTGTATCCAATGGTCGACTCAGTGAAGGATGTTCCCTGGTCTCATCGCGAGTATCGCTTCCTGGAGGTGCAGGGCGAGGGCATAGCGGAAGTCGCCGTGGGCCCTGTCCACGCGGGGATTATTGAGCCGGGACATTTCCGCTTCAGCGTCGTCGGAGACACGGTTCTGCATCTTGAGCTACGCCATTTCTACACTCACAAGGGTACGGAAAAATTATTCGAGAGCACCCTCGTGAGCTCCGGAACCATGATTGCGGAATCGGTCTCTGGAGACAACTGCTTTGCTCATGCGGTGGCTTACTCTCAGGCCGTGGAAAACGCCTGTCGAGGCGATGTCCCGCCGCGAGCCTCTGCGATTCGCCTGATTGGATTGGAGTTTGAGCGACTCGTCTGCCACGTCACGGATATTGGTGGGCTGTGCACCGATGTAGGTTTCAGTGTCGGTGCCGCATCTGCGACCCGCATTAAGGAATCTTTGCTTCAGGCATCATCGAAGTGTTGTGGAACGCGATACTGGCGCGGCGTTGCGGTTCCAGGCGGCCTCCGAATAGCTCTCGACTCTGCTCAGCTCCTGGAATTTGGTCAGGCGGTCGCAATTGCTGCTCGCGAGTTTTTGGATCTCGCTCGGGTGATCCTTGAAACTCCGTCCATCCAGAACCGTTTTGAAACCGCCGGAATCCTCCGCAACGATGCGGCGCGGGAGCTCGCCATCGTCGGACCGGTTGCGCGTGCCAGTGACGTAGATTTGGATGTGCGACGCGATCACCCGTATGGGTATTACGCCAAGGTGTCGTTCGATGTTCCGGTCACGCACTACGGAGACGTGATGGCGCGCGCCAGAATTCGTATTGCGGAAGCCGCGACCTCGGCTCGCCTGATTCAGGAGACTGCGCATGACTTGCCATCCGGAAGTGTGCTGGCGCCCCTTGATCTTCGCGGAGAATTGCAAGGGTCCTCGGCCGTAGAGTCTCCCCGGGGGGAACTCTACTATTGGCTGGAAGCGCACGACGGGCGACTTACCCGCTGCCACATCAAGTCGCCATCGTTCCAGAATTGGCCGGCTATGCCCTTTGCCGTTGAGGGCAACATCATTGCGGACTTCCCGCTGATCAACAAGAGTTTCAATCTCTCCTACTCTGGATGTGACCGATGATCTTTGAAGTGATCGAGCGCAGCCTGCGCCAGCCCAACCGGGTGATCCCCGTCGAGGCGCTGTTGGGAAACTGCGATGGGAGCCGTATGCCTGAGGTAATCGCAGACCGCTTATCATTCGCTATTGCCCAGCGGCTCGTTGAAGTCTGCCCCACGGCGGCCTTCCGAATCGAAGATCACAATGGCCGGCCTTGTCTCAGGCTTTCCTATGGGGAATGTATCGGTTGCGGAAGGTGTTTCGAAGTCGGCGAAGGAGCCGTGGCCGCGGCCAAGCGTATCGCCTGCTGCGGCTCGGCGAAAGACCAGTTGGTACGTGACTGGGATCTCGAGTCGCGCGCGGAGATCACTCCCCCGCCTCCCAATCCAGAATTTGTGCGCGGACAGATTCACTCCCTCATGGGAAAAGCTCTGAATATCCGCCAATTGGACGCCGGCTCGTGCAATGGGTGCGAGGCGGAGATCACCGCCCTCACGAATCCCTATTACGACCTGGAGCGCTTCGGGATTCATTTCGTAGCCTCTCCCAAACATGCCGATATGCTTCTGGTAACCGGTCCGGTCACGCGCAATATGGCCGATGCTGTAAAAGCCACGTACGAGGCGGTTCCAGCTCCCAAACTCGTAGTTGCGGTAGGAGCCTGCGGATGCAGCGGCGGAATCTTTGCCGGCAGCCATGCCGTCGTCGGCGCCGTAGACGCGCTCATCCCGGTCGACGGCTACATCCCTGGCTGTCCCCCAACTCCCGCCATGCTAGTCACCGGTATCCTTGAGGCTTTGCGCACTTCAAAAGCGCGATGATCTGAAACGCTGATTTGTGAGAAGAGACCTATGACTTCACCCAATCCGTCAGATAGTCCGCCCAATTCCAGTTTCTTTACGCTGCTTTGTTAATCCTTTCATCCGGAATTTTGACCGCAAGCACATCGAGCTTCTCTATCGTCGGCTGGACCGCGAACAGCTCTGGAGTCTTCTCCATTAGCGCGAGAGCAACTTTCCCCGACAGATGTGCCTCCCGGGCCGCGTCGTCGGGAAATACATCGAAGATCCCAAAGGTCGTTGGGCCCATCCGGACTGCGAACCACGCAATTGTGGCGGGCTCCTGATCCACCAGCTCACGACCTCCCCGCAGAAAGCTGTCGACTTCATCTCCCTTTCCGGGTTTTGCTTCCATCCGCACAAATAACCCCGTTCTAATCACAAAGAATTCTCCTCGCTTTTGAGCATCCTTCTAAACCGATGCACGTCCGCGCGGATGGTTGCCAATGCCATTTGCACGCCAATTCGCATCCGGCTACGCAGCCCCAACCGTTTGCTCATGGCGTGCAGGCAACTTCTCCTGATGCTCCAGCCGGCAAAGATCGCACAACTTTGGATTCGAAACCATTCCGCTTTTCGCCGAGCTCAATTAGTATGGGTGCAACGACAAGTAAAAAAGAATCAGACACGTATCAATGTCATTTCCGCTCTTGACGACCGAAGGAGAACATGGCCAGCGTGAGGCCTTGCGCTACCAGGTACTGCGCAAAATTGCCGATGCGATGGTCGTACATCGAGAGCCGCGTGACCTTTTTCGCCACCTTGCCCGCCGCTTGAAGAAGGCGCTCTCCTTCAACTTTATCAACTTCGTTCTGCATGATCCGGCGACCGATGCCATGCACCTCCATGGCTGGGAGACCGCCACTGGCACTAAGGCGCTCCGCCCAATCCGCTGGACCGTCGACGATACTGCCGCAGGCTGGGTTTGGCAACGCCAGCGATCCCTGCTCATCCCCGATGTCCAAGCGGAAAGCCGATTTCCCAAAGCTTTGGAAACCTTGCGGGAACATCATGTGCGCACCTACTACGTCCTCCCCATGAGCACCGGCACATGTAAGCTGGGCACGATCGGCATTGGCAGCGCCGAACCTGCAGCCTACGGAGCACACGATCTCTATTTTGTGCAGGCCGTAGCGCATTTTGTCACCGTCGCTGTCGAGAAAGCGCTCAGGACCCAACAGGTTGAGCGGGAACGTGACCGCCTGCGTCTCTTGCTGGGGCTCAGCAATACATTGGTCTCGAACCGCTCGCTGGAAGAACTGTTTCCAGCCATTGCCAGTACTCTCCGCACGGTCATTCAGCATGACATCACTACCCTTATGCTCTACGACGCGAAGAAGACCAGTTTGCGGATGTGCGGCGTGGATCACCCCGAATCGATCCCGTTCGTACCTCCGAAAGCAACCGATTTTCCGTTGGGGACGTTCTTGGCGGCGGAGGTTTTGGCCCAGGCCAAACCGCTGGTCTTCCATCACCAGGAGCTAGCGATGCGGCCCAACGACGAACTGCTGGCCAACGCGTTGGCGCAAGGTATACGAGGCATCTGTTGTGTTCCACTCACCACCTCGCGGGGACAACTCGGAACCATCAATTTGCTCAGCCGGCGGGAACAATCGTTTGAGACTCCAGATTTGGATCTGTTGCTGGAAATCGGGACGCAGGTCGGCATTGCCTTGGAGAACGCCACGGCCTTCGCCGAGATCGCGCAATTGAAGGAACGTCTCGCTCAGGAAAAACTCTATCTGGAAGACGAGATTCGTACGGAGCACAACTTCGAGCATATTGTCGGCCGCAGCCGGGCCTTGAAGAAGGTTCTGGCGCAGGTGGAGACCGTGGCTCCCAGCGATGCGACGGTATTGGTTCTAGGTGAGACCGGGACAGGAAAGGAACTGATCGCTCGCGCTTCGCACAACCTGAGCGCTCGCCGCTCCCGGAGCTTTGTTAAATTGAACTGCGCCGCGATTCCGACCGGCCTGCTCGAAAGCGAACTCTTCGGCCACGAAAAAGGCGCCTTTACCGGCGCGGTAGCCCAAAAACTAGGCCGCTTCGAGTTGGCCGATCAGGGAACCCTATTTCTCGACGAAGTCGGCGAAATTCCTTTGGAGGCGCAACCCAAGTTGCTGCGGGCTCTGCAGGACCAGGAATTCGAGAGGCTCGGGGGCACGCGCACGATCCGGGTAAACGTGCGCGTGGTGGCCGCCACCAATCGCGATTTGGCGCAGATGGTAGCTGACCGCCAGTTTCGCAGTGACCTGTATTACCGCCTTAACGTCTTTCCCATTCAAGTCCCGCCCCTCCGAAATCGGCGCGCCGACATCCCGATGTTGGTCCGGTATTTCGTGCATAAATTCTCGGAACGCCGAGGGATGCGAATCGAAACCATCCCCGCGGATACCATGGCAGCCTTGATTTCCTGGCCATGGCCGGGCAACATCCGCGAATTGGCGAACTTTATCGAACGCGCGGTGATTCTTTCTAAAGGATCGGTACTGAGGGTACCGTTAGCTGAGCTGCAATCCGCCGCGGAGCCGTTCTCGGCAAGTTCGCACACGCTGGGTTCGCAGACCTTGGGTTCGCAGACCTTGGAAGGCGCGGAGCGGGATCATATCAGCCATGTGCTGTCTGAGACTCACGGATTGGTCGCCGGCCCCAGCGGCGCGGCCGCTCGACTGGGACTCAAACGTACGACATTACTCTACAAAATGGAAAAATTGGGAATCTCCAGCCAGCGGTTTCGCGATGCACGCCGTCCGTCGTGACTGTCGGCAATTTGACGATGTCAAAATACCGACACACTGTTTTCATCGCGAGTTTTTCTCAAGCGCAATAAGTCCCATCTGTCCATAGACTTGTCTGTCTCTCCACATTTTTCGAGAACGGTCCCCTGCCTGCAACTCTATCCTGCGACTGACTCAAGCTGTCAGTGGCGCAAGCTACCGGATTTTTCCCCAGACGTTGTTGGGGATGGCCGGGGTTTGTGCATTTGTATCCGTATCCAAATTGCGCTTGGAGACGGCAATTAGCTAACTACGACAGCCAGACGCTGTCATTGGAATCCCACTCTTTAATACATAAACGATTTATAAACAGAGGAGCGGCAGTTATGAAGAGGATGTTATTCAATATTAATGGGGTCGACCGCTGGCTAGTGGCCGAGCCCGAAACCACCTTGGCCGATGTGCTAAGGAATAATCTGATGCTCACCGGATGCAAGGTCTGCTGCAACGAAGGCCACTGCGGCACTTGCACCGTCATCGTCGACGGAAAGCAGGTCAAAGCCTGCATGGTCAAGATGAAGAAGATCCCGGAACGGGCTGCGATCACCACGATCGAAGGCGTCGGCGCCCCCGGACATCTACACCCTCTGCAGATTGCTTGGATGGCTCACGGTGGCGCGCAGTGCGGCATTTGCACCCCCGGCTTCATCATGTCCGCCATCGTCCTGCTCGATAAGAACAACAATCCTACACGGGAAGAAGTTCGTACCTGGTTCGATAAGAACCGCAACCTCTGCCGCTGCACCGGCTACAAGCCCCTCATCAATGCCGTGATGGATGCCGCCAAGATCATGCGCGGCGAACTGAAACCTGAAGACCTCGTCTATGCCCCGGAGAATCCGAAGACCCTGGTCGGCAGCAACTTCATCCGGCCTTCCGCTCTGGCCAAGGTTACCGGCACGTGGGATTTCGGCGCCGATGTTGCTCTGCGCATGCCCGAAGGCACCCTGCGTCTGGCTCTGACCCAGGCCGAAGTGTCGCACGCCAACATCAAGGGCATCGACACCTCGGAAGCCGAGAAGATGCCTGGCGTCGCCAAGGTCATCACCTGGAAGGATGTCAAAGGCAAGAACGCAATTACCGGCCTGATCACCTTCCCGACCAACAAGGGTGACGGCTGGGATCGCCCGATCCTTTGCAAAGAAAAGGTCTTCCAGTTCGGCGATGCCATCGCGATCGTAGCCGCGGACACCGAAGAACACGCTCGGGCTGCCGCCAAGATGGTCAAGGTAGACCTGGAAGTTCTGCCGGCTTACATGAGCGGTTATGAAGCCCTGGCTCCCGATG
>CAZLZA010000070.1:0-24430 GCA_964563875.1 uncultured Acidobacteriaceae bacterium | reverse complement strand
AGGCGGTAAACAGCTTCCCAATGGAGTCGCTGTCCTTCGCCTTCTTGATGCCGTGCTGACGGGCGACAACCGCCAAACGGTTTTCGTCAAGCAACGATGCCAACCGTTCCACCACGAAAAGCAGGTCGCGTTTCATCAACCGTACCGGAACGGCTGCGGTGATGGCGGCAAGTATGCGGATGCCGGTCGTGTTGGCAATCGCAGTTTCCTTGCGCTGCTTCTCCTGCTCGGCCTTCCACTTGGTATCATCCGCGATCTGCTGCGGACGCTTCTTGGGATGATGCACCGGGCAGGTTGGCTCGGTGCATACCTTGCGCAGTTCGCCCTTGTCGATGCCGTCCGAGACGATGGCTTCGGCGGTGTACTTGCACGTTTTGAACTCCGGACGGGTTGCCTCTTCTTTGCTCGTGGGCTTCTCGGGCCGGATTTCGACATACTTGTTGCGCGGCAACGTGGGGCTGCCCTCCTGCTGCTGGCCGTAGGCCGTGCTGATCTGCACGAGCTTCGGTTTCGCCGCAACGGTCTTGGCAACGTGCGCCTCCACCTTCGCGTGATAGCAATTGGGGTCGGTGCAAGCGTCCTGCCGCACATCGGCAAACAGGAGCTTGTTGTGCCCCGTCCGCTTCGGGCACTCCACGCAACTGCCCGCCGCTGGGACAAGCTGCGCGTCCCGCTTGTCGAATGGAGCCAGTTTGAGGATGAGCAGGATGTTCGACTCAATCCAGAATTGGAGATTGCGGACGGGGAGCAGGATGCGTTTTGCCTTCCGCTCGCCGTTCGTAAAGTCCTCTTTGAAGCAAGCGGCGAGGGCCTGTTCCTGCTGACCGGTCTGGAGCTTTGCCAGCAAGAGGGCATGGCCGACGCCGATCTCCTCGCGGTAGAAGGCTTCGACCACTACGGGAACAAGCTCGGTCAGTTTCAGTCTGCCCGCCACATAGACGGGCGATTTGCCCGTCTTGGCGGCGATCTGTTCGATGGAGTATTTCGGCTCTTCCAAGTTCAGCAGGGCGCGGAAGCCGTTGGCCTCCTCCATCGGGTGAACGTCGCGGCGCTGGAGGTTTTCAATCAACTGCGCCTCCAACGCCTCGGCATCGGTGAGATTCTTGATGCGGACAGGGACGGTCGCGGCCTCGGCCATCTGCGCGGCGCGATACCGCCGCGCTCCGGAGACGATCTCGAAGCTGCGCTCGTTCAGGGGCCGGACGAGCAAGGGCGAAAGCACGCCCTGACTGCGGATGCTCTCGGCCAGTTCCTTCAAGGCGTCGTCCTCGAAGATGCGGCGCGGGTTGGTGGTGGATTCGGTGAGCGCCGCGAGAGGCAGGTTGCGGTACTCGGTGGCATTGGCGATGGTGGTTTCCATGACGATAGCTCCTTTCGAGCGGTTGGAGGGCAAGGGAGACGGAGCGGAGACGCGCTGGCTGCATCCGCCCCAAGAGACGGACTAGCCACGAATGGCGGCGTCCGTGAAGGCTTCGGCGAAGCCTTGCAAGCTGAGGTTTCTGTCCCACTGGACGGCAAAGCGTTCATGCTGGCGGTGAAGCTCCGCGTGAAGCGCGTACTGTCCATCGCGGACGAACCGAGACCACTGCTCGACGCCCATGTAGTCGTTGCGGTAGTAGTACGGGTCGAGGGCAAGCTGCGACAAAATGGGCTTTGATAACTCGAAGCACATCTCCGGGTCGCGCATCGGGTCGCCGTTCTGGATGCCGTAGTGCGCGACGGAGAGGCCGGGGAGTCCCAATGGGCCGGGTTCTGGCGTGGCTTCGATAACGAGCGCCATGTATGGCGGGTTTTCGATGTTGAGGTAGAGGGTGGGCCGGTAGCCTCCGGCGCGCTCCAGGATGCGCAGGATGGTCTGCATTACGCCACCTTCGCCAGTTCTGCATCAGGCACCGTCTCGGTGCGAGACGGCTCCAATGCGGCAAGAATGACAGCGGAGGTTTGCTGGATGACTTCCAAACTCTCGGCCAGCAGTGAAGCGTTGCCGTGGTACAGGTGAATGTAATCGGCGGAGGCGCTGCCGACTTTGAGGCCAACGGCCTTGCCGACAACGAATGCAACCGCCTCGGCTTCCGTCTCCTTGACTACCTTGGTGGTGGTGGTTCGGCGCTCGGCCTTGTGCAACATCTCGTGCGCCAACTCATGCACAAGGGTCGAAAACTCCTCGGCTTCGGACTGCCCCGGCAGAATGGCAATCCTGCCGCCGTAGCTCACGCCCAACGCGGGCGCGATGTTCTCGGTAAAGACAAGCTCGATGGCCTGACGCTCGATAAAGGAAAGCAAACGGTCGCGGTTCTCGCCTACGTCGCCCCCGACTTGGCGCATTGCCGGAAGCTCCGCGCCCTCGGTCTGGGTGACATCGAAGACATAGGCGTTGCGGAAGCCAACCAAAACTGGCTTGTTCTGGTAGGCGGGGTCTTTCGCGGCTTCTTCGTCGGTCTTGCGCTTGACGCCGATGATGGGGGCAAGGATGCGGATGCCCTTTTCGCCTTTCTTCACCTTGCGGCCTAGCTGGTTCCATGCGTACAGGCCAGCCACGCGGGTGGCGTCCGGCTTCTGCCGTGCAATTTCGAGGACGTTGCCAAAGCTGTAATTGTGAAAGCGGCTCATGGCGTCGAGGTAGGCGGTCAGCGCATCGCTGCGCCCTGCCTCCAACTGCGCGATAAGCTCCTTGACGTTGGCGGCGATGATCTCCTTCGCAGTCTGCCGTTGCTGCGGCTTTCGAGGGTTCGGAGTGGACGGGCTGACGGTGGCGGTGGTGGCGATGGTGTTCATGGGTGGTTCCTCCTTGTGGTTTGGGTTGGGGGTTAGGCAGGGCGCGGGTGGTGTTTCGCGTCGTGCCAATCGAGCGCCGGGGTGATGTGGGTGGTGGTGAGGTCTTCCAGCCCGCCGCTGAGAAGTTCCACGGAGACGTGTCCGAGAACCTCTCCGCAGGCGGGGCAAGAGACAGTGACCGTATTTCCGCAAAAGCCCAATTCCGCGAGGTCTACGGTGTCCTCGCCGAGGAGGTAATCCCCCATCCGCACGTTGGCGAAGCCCCGCCATGTGAAAGGGTTCGGTGTGGCTGGTGGTGTGGTTCGCATCTGGCCTCCCCGCTTTTGCGTTGGCACGTCCGCGTTGAAACGCGGCATGTACATGCCGAACGCCTCCTGGCGAAGGCGGGGGTAGCAAGGCGCAAGGGGAGGGGGATCGCCCATCCTTGGAGCGAAGCGGAAAGGACGGAGCGTAGCGGAGGTCTGCACAAGCGCAGCGCGGAAGACTGGGGATACCCTTGCGCCGCGCGATCGGGGCAGCGCCCCTTAGCGAGGCTTGTCTTCCTTATCCGCGTGCGTCAGCGCGCATACATCCGAGGGGGCGGCGTTGCGGGCAGGACACAGGCCCGCTGAGGAGGGTGGTGGAGGACCGGCACGGGCCGGAGACAGGGAGGAGGCCTCCTCACTTATAGGTGGTCACTCTGAGCCGGCATTCGGTCAACCCGTTGGGGTAGCGTTCATTTGTCATTCATTTCTTTATCGACTTACCGGTTGTAGCGTTCAATAATGTAGAGATGCCAGAGGGCAAGAATGCCATCACACGGACAGGAACTCGTTCGCAGTCTGTTCGATTACGTTATTGCGTATACGCAGATCAAAACGCCTTACGCGCGGAATATCTTGCAGCAACCTTGGTTTCAGTATCTCGGCGAGATACCGCAACATGACACCGTTCAATTCACATCGCCGGTTTCGAGCGATACGGCCTCTGGCTGGCAGCTGCTCAAAGTCGGTCGTGCCAAGCTGATCGAACCGCCGCGACTGCCGGAGGTTCTTCTCGATTGGATGGATGCAGATTGGAAGACGCAGCAGGATCCGCGCCCGGTTCCGCAAAGAGACGCAAATCTCGCCGGTGAGATGAAGGTTGAGCGTTTTGAGGACTCGCCTGATCGCACCGCTGCCTACGCAGGCTGGTTAATGGGTTTCAAAGCCTGGAGCGCAGCGGACCGGAGTGCCCGGGCAGCTCTGAAACTGTTCGAGAAACTATATGAAGTTCACGGCATACTACAACGCGAGAACGAACTGTGGGAGTTGGCTGTCGGTGACGGGTTCCTGCTTCACGGACCCGCGCAGGTTGAGCATCCCGTCCTGATCCATGCCCTGCAGCTTGACTTCGATCCCAAAGCGCCGGCATTTACTGTCACCACAGCGCTCAAGTCTCCAGAGGTGTATGTCGCGCTTCTAACGGTGCTCGGACTGGACGGGGGGCATTTGAATGCTCTACAGGAAGAACTGGAAGGTGGAGGATATTCTCCTCTTGGAGCGGAAGAAACTACAGCGTTCTTGAAAGGCCTCGTACAGCGATTTGGAAACGGCGTCTTTTGCGAATCGAAAGCCGCGGCCCCGACGGACAGCCCGGCTCTCTTTCGAAAGCCGGTCTTGTTTTTGCGGCGGCGCGACACAGGTTTCGGTCGGGCTCTTTCCGCTATTGCCCAGGCTATCGATGCAGGAGTGCAACCATGCGAGGCGATCCTCAAGATTGTGGGGCAGTCGGGACCGGTCTCAATGCGATGCTTGCAGCCGGTTCCGTCGGAGTGAGCGACTCGGGCGAACACGGCGAGAATCCGGATACTTCAGCGGACTCGAAGGAACGACGGGGTTGGGACGATCACGACGTGTTGTTCAGCAAGGAATCAAATGCGGAACAGTTTGAGATCGCCCACAGGCTGAGAAGCCAGAAGACCGTGCTGGTGCAAGGGCCTCCCGGCACCGGGAAGACGCATACGATCGCCAATCTCATCGGTGCGCTGCTCGCGCAAGGCAAGACCGTCCTGGTCACCGGTCAAGCCAGTAAGCCCTTGCGTGTTCTGCGCGAAAAGATTGTCCCTGACCTTCAGCCTCTCTGCGTTAGCGTTGTCTCTGGAGACGAAGTAGGGAGGCGTCAGCTTGAAGCATCGGTGAATGGGATTACCGCAAGACTTGGGTCGGACTCACTACAACGGTTGGAATCCGAATCGATTCGACTGACGGCGGAACGTCATCAGATCCTTAACCGCATCGAGATGTTGCGCGAAGAGATGTTCAGGGCGGCAAATGCCGAGTACCGGACAATCACTATCGGCGAGAAAGAGATCGCGCCATCAGACGCAGCCCGCTTTGTCCGCAAGAATCAAAACACTTCAAGCTGGATCCCCGGTCCCCTGAAGCCTCTGACTCCGTTGCCGCTCAATGCGAACGAAGTCACAAGGCTTTACGGCACCAACGCGGAGCTTACCGATGAAGACATCGCCGAGTTGCGGTGCGAGCTGCCAGCTTTGTCGGATTTGCCTGCACCGGACGATTTTCAAGGTCTGGTTAGCGAGTCGGCAAGTCTAGCCGACATTGACAGTCATCCATTACTTCAATTCTGGAGCGGGGACAAACGAGAGGGTATGACCGCAATGTTGAAGTCGGTCAGCTCTCGCGCTGCGGCGGTGAACTCAATCCTTTCCGCAAGCCCGGAGCCCTGGAGTGAAATCTGTATCCTCGCCGGAATCCGAGGAGAGGCAAGTCAGCGCGTCTGGCGAATGTTGACGAGCTTTGCTCAGGAGGTGCGCAACTGTTCAGTGTCTCTCGAAACCGATATGGTGCTGAAACGTCCCCAGCTTACGTCTGATCCATGGAAAGACCAGCAACAGATACTCGGCGAGATCATCACGTCCTTGTCCGCGGGAGGCGGCATTGGCCGCTTGACCCTCTTGCTGAAGCGCGACTGGAAGAGGCTGATCGAAGGGTGGCGGATCAAGGGAAACTCGCCGGCGACGCTCGAGGACTTCCAGGCGCTTAAAGCTCGGTGTGATCTCGAGGAACTTCGGGACGACCTCCGCGAACGATGGAAAGCGATCTCACCCGTGATGGCGGTGCATGAACTCCCCCAGGTTCAGCCTGAGTTTGTCGCGTGCCAGGCAACCCCCGGTATCGATCGCGCTCTCGGATGGTACGAACTGGAGTGGCAACCGCTCGTAGAGGAACTGAAGCGGAACGGCCTCAACTGGGATCTCGTGGCGGCGAGTCAGAAGACAGCGCTCAGCTCGGACGGCGAGCTAGTTACGATTAAGGGATTGGCGGCTGGGATACCAGAGTTGGTTCGCGTTCGTCTTCTGCAACTGCGCAACGAGGAACTGAAGCGAGCCGCGGATCGGTTACACGAGCTCTCCTCGCACTCACTTGCTACAGTTGTGACAGATTTGCGACATGCAGCCAGAACGCTTGATGCGCGGCTTTATGCGACCGCGCACGTGCGCCTGATGAATCTGGGCGCGTTGCGCGGAGCGTTTGATAGCCGCCAGAGCCTTCTGGCGAGGATGCGCGAGGTCGCACCCGCCTGGGCAGAGGGCATCGTACAGCGATACGGCATCCAAGGGGGTTCCTTGCCTCCAGGTGATGTTGAATCTGCTTGGCTATGGAGACAGTACAGCCAGGAGCTTGACGCCAGAAACGCGACGGCGATCAATGCGCTCCAACTGGAACTGGACGCGTGTCAAAAACAGTTGTTCAATATCACCGCGGCTCTGATTGACCGCCTGGCGTGGAAGCATCAACTCACCCGAGTCACAAATCGGCAGGACCAGCGTACCGCATTGCAGGGCTGGGTCGACACCATGCGGCGTGTCGGCCGGAACTGGCGTGCAGGCGACGCGTTTTCTTGCAGAGGCGCGCAAGCTGATGAACCAATGTCGGAGCGCGGTGCCTGTATGGATCATGCCCATGTCGCGGGTGGTGGATAGCTTCGATCCAGCAAAAACCTCCTTTGACGTCGTCATTATCGACGAAGCAAGTCAATGTGATCTCGGAGGTCTGGTCGCGCTCTGGATGGCGAAGGAAGTGATCGTAGTGGGGGATCACGAGCAAGTGAGCCCCGACGCGGTCGGTCAGCAAGTGGCCCAAATCGCTGCGTTGCAAGAAAACGTACCTCCAGGACATTCCCAACAAGCATCTCTACGATGGGCAGCTTTCCCTTTATGATCTTGCCCGGCAGTCGTTTGGCGGCACGGTTTGTCTGCGCGAGCACTTCCGCTGCGCCCCCGAGATTATTCAATTCAGCAATGTCCTCTCCTATGATAGGAAGATCAAACCGCTCCGGGATACAACTTCGATTCGCGTCAAGCCTTCTCTTGTGTCCTGCTGTCTGCAGGAAGGGCAACGGCGCGGGGACCACAATGACGAAGAGGCGCTGACAATTGCATCGCTCATCGTGGCGGCCATCGATCAGCCAGAATACGACGGCGCTACGTTTGGAGTGATCGCGATGGTGGGCAACACTCAGGCTCCGCTCATCGACAAGCTGCTTCGCCATAAGCTACCGGCCGCGGTCTACGACGAACGCAGAGTAATGTGTGGTAATCCGTCGCATTTCCAGGGCGACGAGCGAAGCGTCGTATTTCTATCTCTCGTCGATGCTCCGACTGGCCCTGGCCCGCTGCGTACGGTCGCGTCCGGAGCGCGGGACATGTACAAGAAGCGCTACAACGTGGCTGCAAGCCGTGCCCAGGACCAGTTGTGGGTTGTCCACTCGATGGACCGTCAGGCCCATCTTTCTCCGCACGACCTGCGCCGGCGCCTGCTCGACCATGCGCACGATCCAGGGGCGTCGATGGATGCAGCTGGCGGGCAAGAACGGGATGTGGACTCCGAGTTTGAACGGCTCGTGTTGAAGGATCTTAAGAGGAAGGGGTATCGAGTCGCGACACAATGGAAGGTTGGAAGCTATCGGATCGACCTCGTAGTCGAGGGCGTACGTGAACGGCTTGCGATCGAGTGTGATGGCGATAGGTTCCACACCGTCGAAAATCTTCAGGCAGACATGGAACGGCAGGCGGTTTTAGAACGGCTCGGTTGGCGGTTTATTCGCGTTCGCGGCTCAGAGTTCTTCCGTGATCCGGAACGGGCATTGATTCCGCTTTACGAGCGATTGGAAAGAATGGGTATCGAGCCGATGAGCGGCGAAACGCCTCCTCCCGATACAGAGTTGAGCAAGCGAGTTATCGCTGCGGCTCTGAAGATACGGTTAGAGTGGGAGGCAGAACCAGAGACCATGGACGAAATTCTGGGTCGCACTCGTTTGAAATATGGAGTTGAGGTTCCAGTTGACAATCTCGTTGACGACGAAATCGTTATACCCACACAAGGGTTGTTCCAGTAGGAGTGTTTGTGCGCGCTGCCCAGACAAGGGCAGCTATACTCGTAACGGTTTATGGGACGCCCGAGCGATTCCATTGAAAATGACACCTTTCGATCCATTGTGCCCCCCATTGTTGAAGGATGTGCGCTCGCTCATCACCGCAGGCGCGGCTTCAGACCACGGCGGTCGTCAACACGAGGCTGACGATGTTTCGGGAACATCGAATCGGTCCGATTCGTGGAGCGCCCCAATCTAGTCGCACCAGTCCACCTGTCCGGCGCGAAGGAAGAAATGGGATTTGCATCCCTTGGTTCGACGTACAGAGGGCGCCAGTGTTGGAATACCCTTGCGGTCAACAGAAAGCCGCCAGCGCGGCGAGTCGGTTTCTAAGAGACTGAGTTGTATAACTGAGCCACAGCCGCAGGGGCAAAGCATTGCTGCTGCCCATGGGTGGGGATCGCCAATTACATATAGGCGACGGCTCTTTAGCTTGTCCGGCAGTTCAACAATGTACTCTGCCCGATGGACGGCGGGCTTTCGTTTCTTCGTTACCCATTTCGAGAGGGAATGCCAAATCCATTTAACCCAGTTCTTCATAGAATCCCCGGCATGTTCAGAAGCGGCGTCATGTCTCCGCGACCGACATGAGCTTTGAAGACGTTGCACGGCTCTCCTTCCGGTTCCGTGCAGAGTTGAACTTCAGCGAGATTGCCGCCGATATAGGAAAATTCGCTATTGGGCCGATTTCGATATGGGTGAAGCCGCGCTAACAGTTCTTGAACGGCAAGTGACGCGAAAGTTCCATTGACCGTAATCACTGCGGGGCGATCCTCCTGCACGCCGCGGAGATAACCTTCCCCGCGTTGTCGTTGATAGAGGTCGGGATTGGTACGCCGCATCCCCTCCGCTTCGACCCGGTCCATTGTGTAGACCTCGCGGCTTAACAGGCTGGAACGACCTGGTTGTAGATAGTGAACGGCTCCAGAGATGCCGGAGATGCCTCCGTGCCCATCTGCGTCGAGGCGTACGCCCACGTCGATGTAGGGCATGGAGTAAAAGGTTGCGAGGCGATTCAGAATGTGACGCGCTTCCACACCGTCCGTACAACCGAACACGATGTCGCATTCGGCGACGGCTAGCACTGCCTCTTCCGTAATGAGGTTGACTGGCATAGGCTTCACTTGCTGATTCAAGCCCATCCGAGCAATTGCTCTTGCCAAAACATGAACCTTGAATGCGCCAAGATAGGCGTCCTCTTTTGAGGAGTTCACAATGCGGTTGAGGTTCTTTTCTTCCACGCGATCCGAATCAATGAGAACCAGTTTTCCAATGCCCAGCCTTGCCAATTCCTCTACAACAAAACTTCCTGTACCAGAGCAACCAACTACAGCGATGGAAAGAGAGCGCAGCAGACTGGACGTGCCCTCACCGAAGGCTTGGCGATGGCGAAGACTGAATTCTTCGGCAAAGCCAGCACGGTTAGGTTGCCAGATGTGGAGGTCATCTCCGACGACCATGATAGAGGAGAGGAGTTCGCCGATCTTTCCATCGACAATCGCACGGCCGAACATCTCTCCCGATGGCAGCATGACAACGCTGGCATTGCGAGCAGCTTCTCCCAGCAGATTGGCGATAGAACCGAAAATCATTTGGTCGGAGCTGTCGTCGGTATCGGAGAAGAATCGCCAGTCGGTGACATGGCTATGCACCTTCACGATACAGAAATCGTTTGCAATGACTGATGGAAGAAGGGAGTCGATGATGTCCGTAGACCACTTAACATGTGTCGGCGTCCGCTCCAGGCATTGCTCGTATGGCACGGGATGAATTTCGCGGACGGTGAGAACGTGCCGGGACGCACCAGCCCTTTTCCCGCATAGCAGAATGGCGACCGCCTCCTTGCCGTCTCCGGGGAAAAGGTGGGCACGTAATTGCTGATGCTGGATTTGGGTGAGACGGAGAGCATAGGTCATAGTTCACCTCGGCTCAAATTCACGGCGGAGCCAGTCGTCCACCAGAGCAAGATGGCTTGCGATGTCGTCGACGCCAGGCCGCCACGGGTTCTGCGGTGTACGATGCCGCGACCAGCGCTGCCAGATTTTCTGTTGAATTGGGCAGTTGGAAAGTTGGCGAATGAGCCTGCCATCAGTTCTTGCGAGGGGTGGATCAAAGTACACCATGTCAATCTGCGCGTCGGGATACAGCGGTGGGATGATGAGCGCCAAATTTACCTGACGATGGTTGTATCCGTCCGGGGTTTGCCAGCCGCGCATGATGAGCCACTGTGTATTGCCGTCCTTAATGCACTCCCAGGGCAATCCAAGGTTGTCGAGGTAGCGTTGGTCTGCTTCCGGAAGAGCGAAGGCTTGGCTCAGAGCAACTGAGCCAAGTCCTTCGGTAGTGTCTTTGGGCATGGTGGTGAAGCGTTCAATGTGGTGTGCATGAAGATGCACCACCTCATCGGGACGAATCAGTTTCGGTTGGTGGTGACGACGGTGCTCATAGAGCTTGAACTGAGCAGGCGCTTTGTTGACCGAGGCAAGGATCTCGGTACCGGTCAGTTCAGGCTTGTGGACGGTGACCTTCTCCTTATCGACGCGGATGATGTACCGCTTCGCATGGGGCAAAGGCTTTTCCTCGATGGCGAAGATTTCGATCTCTACGACTTCGAGGATTTCTTCGGGCTGGGGTCGCTGTTCCTGTTCCATGAAGCAGAGCCTCCCTGGCTCCACAAAAAACATATCACAAATAGCCAACAGTTGGCTACTGATTACATAATTGACGTTTATTTTATACTTGCAAGTTTAGCTAAAGGGTATATATTGGAGTGGGAGGGTTCCTATGAATCCAAAACGCACAATGACCCTCAATCTCACGGATCAGGAGATGGTTGTGCTTGAGGAGCTTTCTGTTCAAAAGGACCTGAGCAAGACGGCTTTGCTGCGTCAGGCGCTCCGTCTTTACCAAATGGTGGATGCCCGGATTTCTCGTGGGGAAAAGCTCTTCTTTGAAGACCCCGACAAGCAAAAGGCAGAGCTGATGGTTCTATGAGAGAAACGATCCAAATCATTGATAGCCAATCAGGGCTGCCCATTGATGCGGAGATTTTCGACGAAATCACGCTGGAGCATTTCATTGAGACTCAAGCAGATTGGCGACCGGTCGTGCTGGATGCAGCGCGAGCCCTGTCGAAAGACCCAAACCGGGCCACGTTGATTCCTCGGCATTACCACTGGGACTGGACACGTAAAGAGGCTGAGTTAAAAATGCTCGCCCTTAAGTTCTATGGAATCTCATGTCAAGGACACCTTCAGGGGATTATGAAGGTGGACACCGTGGCCCGTTCGTGCAGGCTTCCTGAGCAACAGGGCAAGCCGCTCGTGTACATCGACTATATCGAGACGGCGCCGTGGAACATCAAGTTGTTGATGGAGCCATTGGGAAAACGCCAGCAATACAGGGGCGTGGGGTCTCGCCTTTTTGAAGCCGCTGTCCTACAGAGTGAAGAGGAAGGGTTCAAGGGGCGGCTCGGTTTGCATTCTCTTCCTGGGTCTGAAGGGTTCTACGTAAAAGAATGCGGGATGACGCCGGTCGGTCGTGACCCGCACAAGCAGAATCTGCTCTGGTGTGAGTTCACTCCTGAGCAGTCACGCAGATATTTGGCAGGAGAATGACCATGAAATTCAATACGGACCGGAAGTGGCTGGAGCGGCGAGCAGAGCAGGAAGATCGACATTTTATTTCTGTCGGTGGCCTCATCTCGACGCTAGACCCAACATGCGAAACAGAGGTAGCGAGCCCGCCGAGCGTTGAGACAACGAAGACGGCCTTCGTGCGTTTGTTGCAGTTAGCGAGACGGGAAAGACGACTCACCTTAGAGAAGCTGGCTGAAAAGGCCGATGTGGATTTGGCGGAGCTTCTCAAGATTGAAACTGATGAAACTTTCACACCAGGCTTGCGAACGGTCCATCAACTGGGTCTGACTCTGGATCTTCCCGCAAAGAAACTGATGGTACTGGCCGGCCTTCTTCAAGTAAAAGATCCTCATTTGCAGCAAGCCAGCGTCCGATTTGCGGCAAGGTCGGAACCGATTGGTAATGTCAGCCCGGAGGAACATGCGGCGTTAGAGGAGTATGTGAAATTTTTGAATGAACGATGAGGAATACATTTCTCGATGTACGCACGGCTAGGGACATCGACGCCGTTGTCTCCAAAATCTTGAAGGGGCTGGGAAACCCAGAGCCGCCTCTCAATTTGGATGACGTGCGGGCGTTGCAACAGCTTGACCGGCAATATTACTCGTCGGTCGACGATGGCCCTTTGCGCGAATTTATTAGCAAAGCGTACATCGGAGCAAAGCAGGTTTTTCTAAGACCGACCCTCATTCTGGACATTGTTCGTAAGAGATCATTGAAGGCTCTCTATCTTCCTGACCGCAAGCGGATTTTAATTGACTCCTCCGAACCCAAACTGAAGTGGCGCTGGAACGAAACTCACGAAATCATCCATGCAGGCGTGCCCTGGCATCAGGAAGCGATGTTTGGCGATACTGAACTTACGTTAAGCCCTTCTTGTCATGAGCAGATTGAGGCGCAGGCCAACTTTGGCGCAGGCCGACTTCTCTTCTTCCAGAATGAGCTGAGGGACTTCATCAGCCTCTCAAAGCCAGATTTTGCATTGGTCCAAGCGATCAAAAAGCGTTACGGCAACACGCTCACCTCATCTCTGTGGCGGATGATCGAAGCTCTGGATGTTCCTGCGCTGGGCCTGGTAGGTCCGCCTCCTTGGAAGGTTACGGCTGCCGCCACGGAGCCGTGCCGTTACTTTATTCGCTCCATAGCATTCATCGAGCAGTTTGCGAATGTTACCGAGCAGTACGCTTGTGGTCTCCTCCGGACTTGTTCGTCCTATCGAAGTGGCGGTCCGATTGCAGACGATGATATTGTGCTTGTCGATGATTGCGGCCAAAAGCACCTATTTCATCTGGAATCTTTTTTCAACCGCCACGAGGCTCTGACGGTGTTAATTCACAAGGAGCCCGTCCCGGCAAAAATTGCGGTGACTTCTGTGAGGTTGCCGAAAGCGGCGTCGGTGATCATTCTTCTGTAATGCTCGAATAGTCAGCTCATGCTAATTTCCATCGTTTTGGGTCAGAGTGAGCGCTGAACTAATCTCCACCGCGGAGGGCTTTGAGATGTTCGTGGAGAGTTGAGGACCTAGCTTGGAAGCATCATTGGTGAAAACAGTGGCTTCGTGGCTGGCACGGGAGATGGACACATAGCCGAAGCGGCTATTGACCAACCCGGAATGAACCTCGGTGTCGATGTTAACGAGAACCCGCTCGGCAGTGAGCCCTTGCGAACTGTGCGAGGTCACGGCGTAGCCGTGATCGAAGTGCCGCATCTGGTTGGCGTCGAAGGTAACGGCTTTGCCATTATCCATGCGGACGGTAAGCTGTCCATCCCGGCCGATGCTCTCGATGGTGCCGAGGTCGCGGTTGGCAACCCCCAGCTCCCGCTTGGGTGCCGTGAACTGCAAGCGGTCGCCGATGGCAAACTGGCGCTCGATCTCGCGGTAGGCACTGATACCGTGAAGCCGGGTGGGGTTATAGGTGATATTGTCTCCATTCTCTTTCTGCACCGTCAGAAGATTCTCTTTGGGATTGGTGGCGACGACGCGCGCATAGCTTTGCTTGTCGATGCCAAGATCCTTGCTGCCACGCTGATAATGCAACACGTCTCCGGCATCATAGCGCGTCGCCCAGGTACGGTCGGCTCCGGTCATATCGGAACGCGGGGCCAGCACGCGCATTGTATGATCTTCGGCCTGCACGATGCCGAGAGCCTTTAACTCCGTGCGGACAGCCTCATTGATCTGGCGGCGGGAGGCGTTATCCGGGGATACGACGATGGTGTTGTCCGAGTGGCTAGCATAGTTCCGAGCAATCGCCGCGATGCGCTTTGCGGTGTCGGTAATCTCCGTCACCCTGCCCTGCTGTTCCAATAAGGCAACGCCCTGTGCGACTTCACCGCGCGATAGATGTTCGACTGCCTTCAACAGTTCGGGGTCCTTCTGGCGAACGATCTGGTCAAGGCGCGCGGTCCTCATCCCGGCCTGGACCAACTGCTCGAAGGGCTTGCCTGCCTCGACTCCTTGGTGCTGGCGCACGTCACCGATCAACAGCACACGGTCGCCGGGATCGAGCTTGGCTAGGAAGTCGCGCACCTGTTTGGTGCTGGCTAGGCTCGACTCATCGATCATATAAAGATGCCGGTCTGTGGTGGGCTGCCGGCTGCGCGCGAGGACGCCCTGCAAGGTGTCGGCGGAAATGCCGGCGTCGCGGAGCTGATTTGCGGCGCGGGAGGTGGGTGCGAAGCCTTCCACGACATAACCACGCTCTTCCGCGGCTTCCCGAACGGTTCTAAGGGTGGTGGTCTTGCCCACTCCAGCGAAGCCCTGCAAGCCCTGCACGGTGTCGCGCGAAGTAAGGACCTCCTCGGCTGCGCGGCGCTGCGCAGTATTGAGAACTTCATATTTCCCCGTGTGCTTCATCGCACTTTGTATCGTCATGATCGATTCGGCGTGACCCTGGCCCTGCTGCATCCTGCGTAGCACTTCTTTCTCGGCGCAGATGGTCTCGGCAGTGGTAACCGACCGCCCGGTGTCATGCTTCTGCCCGGGTACACGCTGGAACTCGCCGGAAGCCAAACGCGCTTCGAAGTTGGCGCGCACGTCGGTATAGGTGGTCGCGCTCATACCCCGCCGCAACGCATCGCGGAGGAGGGCACGTTCATCGGTGACGGCCTCGCGCTCGAAGCAGCGTTGACGGGCGAAGGTGACGGCTTCCCGTGCGACCTTCTGTGCCGCTTCGCGAAGGTACTCCGGGACCTGCCCCAGTCTGCGCGCCCGCGCCTCGGCGACGATTTTATCGGCCTGATTGCCGAACTCTGTGGCGAGCCGGCGATGCGCAGCAAAGACCTCGGTGGGCGACTGGATCAGCTTTTTGTCACGGGTGGAATGAGCGGCGATTTCGGCGGCCTGATGGCCGCGGAAGCCGCCTTGTTCCATGTGTTCCCGTATCTGCTGGCTGCGTTGGCTGGAGGCATCAAGATACGCCTGCGAGTATCCCTTGATCTCAGGTGCGCCGCTACGCCCCGCCTCGATCTCGTACCCGAGATTGCGGAGACTGTAGGTCAACTCGGATTGATACACGGCCGTCGCAAACTGCTGGGAGTCGAAAAGGCCACGCTCCTGCAAGGCTCGGGTCCGTCCGTCGCTCCGCTCGGTGACATTGAAGATGACAGCATGGGTGTGGAGCTGCGGCGCGGCGTAGCCATCGACGGGCCGGGCGGTGTCATGCTCGAACTTTGCCGCGATGAATTGTCCGGTCGTCTCTGCGGGGTTGTTGCTGCCGATCCGCGCCTGCGTGTAGCGTTCCAGCTCCGTCAAGGCAGTCGTGACGGCCTGACGGTGTGCCTCGCGGATGCGTTCGTCACCACCCACAAGAGCGGTCAACGAGATGGACTTCGGCGCGGAAAACGTGGCATCCCATCCGGCACGATGCTCCACAGACTTGGTGGTTTTCCCGTCCGCGTTCTGATACTCGGAAGCCTGCCGGTGCTGAACGAGCTGGTCGCCGGAAAGCGGATGCTGGCCTTCCGAGAGCCGGGCAAACTCCTCCGCACCCACAGCGCCGGAGAGTCCAAATCGCTCCGCGAGCTGGCCTTGCCATTCGCCGGGCACCTCCTGCCCACGGCTCCAATAACTCTGCTCGGGCGACGTGAATTCGCGGGAGTGGTAGGTCTGCGCCTGGGACGCGGAGAGCGCTTTCGAGATTCGCAGCATGGTTTACTCCCCGAGTGAAAATCCAGCCTGGATCGGTTCATCCTCGCCGGCACCCGCCGGGGTCCTTTCCGCAGAACGCGGCGGTTTCCTGGTCAGGGTCTTTGGGTCGAATGAAAGGTCATCGTCCTCCAGCGGACGCGGAAGAAACGCTGGCTGCGTTGGAGGAATATCGCTATAGGCGAAGGAGAACCGGGCAACGTGATTGCCATGCTTCAGGAAGGCGTGTCGGTCGGGCAGGCCAGAGATTTCGGAGTCCAACACCAGCGGTTCAACCTGGCGCTCCACGCTGAAATTGTTACCAGCTCTCAGGCCCGTGGAGTGTGTTTCTCGCAGGCGCTCAATCTCGACTTTGCCGATAGCATTCGACACCCATTCGGCAGCCTTTGGCTCGGTCGTTTTGAGAAAGATTTTGGTGGCCGGCTGGGACAGCATAACCTCAGCCATGTGTCCGTAGATGACCTCAAGCTGGGCCTTGCCCTGAAAGCCCAGCACCAACGGATTTTTCGATTTCCTGTTCTCGGTGATGGCGGTGTGAAGCTGCGGAAGACGTTGCAGGCTTGCCAGCTCATCGAGCACAAACCATACCGGGTGCTGGCTCTCCTTCGGCTCATTCAACAACCGCAATACGAGTAAATCAATCCAGAGGCTATGGAGCGGCCGCAATGCCTCACGCTCGCTGGGCTTCGAGGTAATAAAGATCCAACCTTTGCGGGTTTCGGCCCACTCAGTTGCGCTCCAATGGTGCTCCGATCTATCTCTTCTGGGAAGTATCCGGAGGCTGTCCGCGATCAAGCCGAGCGAGGCCAAAACACCGTTGCGCTGCTGCTGCGCACCCTTGGCAATCATCATCGCCATCTCGGTATTCTGGAGTCGGTGGTCGATCTCCTCCGGGTTCGCCATCCACTCGACCAACTCTTGCGGTGTGGGGCCGAAGGTCAGCAGATGGGCGAAGATTTTCTGTGGCGTCTCCGTGAAAAACTCCCCCTTCTTGTCGGTCGTCGGCTGATAGAGAGACGCGGCGATGGCCTTGGCCTCGGCGCGGCGGCGGAGCTCCTCTGACGGCCCCCAATAAGGGCAGCGTGCGTCCAGCGGATTGAGGATGACGTCACCCCGAGTCTTGTCGTAGAACCGCTGCACAAACTCGCAAGCCGGATCGTACACGATGGCCGAGTGCCCCCGGTCTCTGATCTGCAAAAGGAGCTGCATGATGAGCCGGGTCTTACCAGCCCCGGTGTCGCCCATCAGCTCGATGTGCTGACCTTCGGCGCTCTGCGGTATCCGCATCGGGGGCTTCGCTTCGAGCGTATTGAAGCCGACGCCATCACCTTTGATGGCGCGGTTGAAGCCCGCCGGCGATACCAGCACCGGCCCTTTCAGAAGCCGGCCGTACTTCATTTCTTTGAGCCGCTGTACATCCTTGCGCGCGGCAAACACGAGCAATCCGAGGAATGCCGCGAGACTAGCGAGGAGCGGCCAGCGCAGGGCGCCGAGGACCCCCTGGTCGTCGTAAACGAAGTGCTGGAGGTAAGCGTGGAGCGGTCCGTTGCGGTAACTGATTTTCGGGCCGACGTACAGGTAAATGAGGCCGGAGGCACGCGCAGAGTTCGACAGGGCGAGAGGCAAGGACCGGCGACTCGGCTGCGGCGTTAGGCCTTTCTCGACGTCTGCCGCAACGGCAGGCCGGGTATGGAGATGAGCGTCCGCAACACTCAGGAGTTGATACGTGTCCACCTTTCGGACCGGGCTCACTACTGCCGTCCGAACGTAGAGAGGCAGATACCAGCGCTGCAATGGCGTCATCAGAAACCTGATGTATAGGCCATTGAAGAGGCAGGTGAGAACCAGTGCGCCGAAGGCGGCACCAAAGCTGTATACCGGGGCGCGTGGCGGCCGGACGATGGTCTCTTTGCGTCCCCATTGAGTTGTGGTCATGGTTGATCCATGGTCCCTTCTGCATAGCTGGCGAGCATGTCTGCCGCCGCTTTGCGCTTGTTCGCTTTCACGTGCCTGAGCAGCTCCTTGAACTGCTCCGCAGTCATCTTGTCGCCGCGCAACAGTGGCTCCAGAGTATTGATAAGCAGAAGTCGAAGTGCCTGTAGCTCGGCGAAGGTCGCGACGCTCTGTTGAGATTGCGGGCCGCGCACTGCCTCCAAGAGAACATCCCTGACCCATTCACTGAGCCATTGCCCGCGCCCTTCTGCCAAGCGTTCTACTTGGGCAAATTCAAGCTCAGTAAGCTTTGTGCTCACAGTCTTGTTTCGGCTGATCCGGATGGGGCGGTGCGCTGTGTTGTGAACGGGACTTCGGTCGGTGCTGAGCATTTCTAACATCCTTCGTGAAGTAGCCATTTGGCTACCACAGAGCCGGTAAGCTGGCGCTATTTCAACGAGTCTCTATATGGCTACAAAAGTAGCCGTACATCTCCCTGTCAGGGATGGAGTGTCGACATTCTTCCGGTGCGCAGCACCGTAGTGGCTTTGCAACGGATTCAGGTAGGGGATCATGCCTTCGATCCCGCCGCCGCAGCCACTGTAAGCACCGGCAATTGGACCCCGTTTGCGGGCTTCTTCGGGGACGGCTCTGATGCTTCCGGAGCCGGCGCCTTACGAACGCGAAGGGTAGCCGCCACACGCCTTGCTTCCGGGGTCTTGAGGAAGTCCTGGAAGTCGCGGTCTTTGCTGAAGACATAGGTAAGGGCTTGCTCGACCACATCGTCGGCGCAAGCGCGGATGAAGGCGGCGTACTGATCGACCTGGGTAGCGACGGTGTCAGAGAGGCGAATCGAGGCGCTGATCTGGCGGGTTTGGACGACTTCAAGCAGTGGCATTGTGGTTCTCCTTTGGGTGGTCAACTGAAGCAAACTTTGCGCGTTCAATCATCTGCTGTGCGGTGGTCGCAATCTCCCGCGCTCGGGAGGAGCAAAACGCAGCCGGAAGCTCGGTGGAACGGCGGCGCTGAAGCGTGGCGATTACGTCCTCAATCGCCACGCCTTCGAGCAGCAAAAGGCGTGCGGAGGCGATGTCGATGGTGCGCCGGGCGTAATAGAGGGGATTGGGCTTATCCGAGCGCCGGGAAGCCAGCATGTGCGTGAGCTTCCCGGCATCCTCTCCAAGCGAAAGCTGCTGTAGAACCCATGCCCAATCCTGCTCGGAAGGGGTGTTCTTCCCGGTGACGCAGGTCCGAGAGAACCCACAATACAATGGACTAGGCTCAAGCTCGGTATTATCCAAGCGGAAGACCTCGGGATGATAGGTTGAGGTGCTCAGATATTCGGCCGTGACGGGGTACGGTGGATCGTATTTGCGGTTGAGGAATCCAGGCAGCCGGAGAACCCGGTTGCGGTCGGTGCAAGCGGGGTCTCCACCGAAGGCAATAGCAAGCAGCTTGAGCGTACTTTCCTGTTGGTCGAAGTCGAAACCTTCGACACGCCACAGGACCTGGTATTTGCCCGGCGATGTGGAAACAATGACACTCGGAATCGGCACAGTATCGGACGCTCGCAGAGCGGCGATTCGCTTCTCACCGTCTAGGTCGATGTCCAGGTACAGATGGCGAACTACGGCGATACTGTCCTTCGTCCGTTTGCGGCTGCCGGCGCGGAGTGGATTGGCGGCAATATAGATGTTTGCGCCGCGGTGATTCTCGTACCTCAGCCACGCGAGATAACGCGGCGAAAGCACCTGTTCGTGCCGGACGATGCGCTGCGTCGTAGACGCCGGGTTCTCCTTGCGGAGGAGCACCGCTATGGTGTCTCCGCGGAGGAAGCATCGAGTTAGAAATTCCTGGGCCATGATGGTGCTCATCGGGTGTCTCACAGGGTTAGAAGCCCGGCGTCAACCGGGCTCCCGAGTCGAGGGAAGAGAAGCGGCTTATGCGGCCGCTTCCTCCGGGGTTTCGTCTACTTCTTCCTGCTCTTCCGGGTTTGCCTTCTCGGCCCGGTCCAGCTTGAGAATCGAGTCCACCCGGATCTCCCAGATGGTCTGTTCTGTGCCCGTCTTCGTGCTGTCGAACTTGCGGCTGCGCAGTTCACCTTCGACCTGGAGATGAGCGCCCTTCTTCAGCGTGCCGGCGAACTCAGCGAGCTTCTTGCCGAAGACCACGCAACGGTGCCATTCGGTCTGCGAGATGTACTTGCCGTCCTTCTTGTAGGAGCTCTTGGTTGCCAGCGAGAAAGTGGTGAAGCTGCGGTTGTCGTTGGTGCGAACCTCTGCGTCGTTGCCGAGGAAGCCGATGAGGGTGACTTTGTTCTGGTACATGGTGGTGATCTCCGTTTCGTTGAATTTCCCGTATCCTGCTCGGGTCACACATGGCAAAGCCAGCGAGTGGCCCCGGCTCCCAAGGCCGAAGCTCTGCATTTACGGAGGGTCCGTCGCAGACGGAAACCGTAACCCGGAGGGTGGCGAAGCCAAAGCAGAAGAGCGAGCCTGCCGCAGGGCGCCGGATAGGCCCGAAGCGTGACCCCGAGCGGAGGACGGAAAACGAGGTGGAAGGGGTCCCGCCGGACTAAGTCACCCCATCGCTTTTCGGCGACGAAGGTTCGCCCATACCCCAGTTCATCCCTGCTGGTAATGGCTCCGGAGAAGGACGGCTGATCGCAACCTCCGTTGCGCTCTTCACGGCTCGCTGCTGGCGCACTGAAGACGCTTGGGGACAGATCGTGCATTGCAGCCGGATTGGCAGCATGTGGGTACATCGATAGACCTCGTATTCGGGTTGGGTTCTCTAGCGTTTGGACTGTGCGTTAGGCCGCGGAGGCGCGGTAGACCTCCTCAGTCTGGAAGCATTGGTCCGCATGGGTATAGCCGCTGACGGTAATCAACTCGCGCACGCGACGCCGGCCCGTATGGTCGCGCTCGCAATAGAGCACGAAGTCGATGGCCTCGGCGGTCTCTGACCGTATGAACGCATGGTTGAGATTTGGCCTTGCACTTAGGGCCAGGTTGGACAGCCTATTCAGCGCATCCCAAGCGGACTTTGCGTGGATCGTGGACAGCGTTCCGCCATGTCCGGTGTTCATGGCCTGCAGCAAGTCATAGCCACATTCGTTGCGAATCTCGCCCATGATGATCCGGTCGGGACGATGGCGGAGGGCTGCGGCCAATAACTCGCTTGGCGTGATGGCAACCTGCCCCGGAATCTCCTCGACGGCCTCCCAGCGGACAGAATTCGGGTGAGCGACCTTCAACTCCGCCGGTTGCTCGATGATGAGCAGCCGCTCGTCAGACGGGATGTGGTCAAGGAACGCCTTCATCAGGGTTGTCTTGCCCGATCCCGTTCCGCCGCTGATGATGCCGTTCTTCTTCTTGCCGATCAGCTCGACGACCCTATCCCGGACGTGCTCTGGCATACTGCCCGATTCGATCAACTCATCCGAGGTGTACCAGCGATTGAATTTGCGGATGGTCAGAGTCGGGCCATTGATGGACGATGGCGCACCGACAACGGCGACGCGCGAGCCGTCTGGAAGGCGGGTATTCAGGATCGGATTCTGGGTGGTGAGGTCCTGGCCCAGGAGACGGGCCACTCGCTCGATCGCCGCCTGCAGACGGTCGTTCGTGTACGGCGTGGACAGGGGAATATGCTGCACGACACCGGCCCGATCCGCATACACGCCGGTGGTTCCATTGATCATCAAGTCTGAGATGGACGGGTCGAGCAATAGCTCACGCAGTTCTTCTGGGAAGAAGGGCAGAATCAGTTCGTAACTCATCGCGTTTCTCCTGCTGTTGGCGGCGGAGTGAGGGAAGCGATCGGAGCTGCTGTGCCCGGCGTGATGGGATCGACGGACATCCGGTTCTCGTGAAACTCCGTAATCGTCAATCCGAGGGGATTGATCGTCTCAAATTGCGGGAAGACCTTCGCCTGGTCGCTTACCTGCTTCGGGTTCAGGTAGTAGGTGACGCTCAACAGCCAATGCTCGGTCCTCGGCTCGCGGGAGTTGCGAGGAGAGTAGAGCTTGTCGATATTAACAAGAGCCGTCCCGCGCGCCATGACCGCGCCCTGGACGGTCTCCTGGGACATTGACGTAATCGTGACGTTTTTCACCTCTACGTCGCTCTGTTCAACCTGACCGCCGACCACCTGGGAGACGAGATGATTCTGGTTGTCCTGGCCCATCAACTGAGTGGCGAGGTTCTGCGACAGAAAGTAGTAGTTGAGCGGGTACTTTTTGGCGATGGTTTCGCGGCTGACGGTGTACCGATAATTCGCCCAATCGGTTAGATATGTTCGCACTTCGCCCTCGCGTGGGCTGTAATTGAGGTCGGTGTAAGCGATGGCCTGGGCGCGGCCCATCTCGTCGATCCGGATGTACCGATTAGCGACGGGTCGATGGGCTAGAGAAAAGATCAGAGCGAATGCTCCGAGAAGGAGAACCGTCTCCGTTCCGATGACGAATCGGCTCAGTCTCCGCTCGGCGTAGTGGGAGGCATAGACCTCGTTCCCAATCTCGTCTGTCAACAGAGATTGTTCCGATGTGAGTCGAGAGTCATTGACTAGAGTTGTGCTGGACATGATGACCAGAAGTCCTTTCGGGAAGAGTCAGGAAGAGGTTGGCTGTGTAGATCACGACGGCGATCACTAGACCCGCCATGAGCGTAAGTAGCGCATAGCGTACTGGTCTCGGAAGGCCAAACTTCTTAAGCAGCAAAAGGCCGAATATGTACGAAAGCATTAATTACGCTCCTCCCGCCATTGCTCCAATTGACCCAAGAGCCCCTATGATCTTAGACATGCCATCTGCTAATCCGGCTGCTCCGCCGAAGATGGCTTGGGTCATGCTGGGGATGAAGAGCATATTGATGATGAAGGCGATGAAAACCATTGTGCAGGGGATCAGATTGGCAAGCCACAACTCTATGGAATAGTTCCCATTGAAGGTCTGCTGAATGAAGGCGTTCATGAACCCAGACCACACGAAGATGAAGGCTGCGGCTACGGCCCGAATCATGGCGAAACTGATCAGCACATCGAGGAAGTGAAAGAACTTGGCTCGGAATGTCTTCGTCATGAGCAATGGGACGAAGATCGGTCCGAAGAGCGCTGTGACTCCGTAGAGGATGAAGGCGCTGCAATTGATGAGAAAAAGGATCGCGGATGCCAGGCCTAACAGGATCTGAACGAGGAAGTAGCAGAGGATCTGAACCGGCGCTGTGAACGACGGCATCGAGGTGTTATCGCCGGCAGTCTTGAGCAACTGGAGCAAGGAATCAAGCGAACTTTGATCGAAGGCAGCGACCATCGCCTGGGCGATGTAGGAGAAAAAGTGGTTGATACCGAAACTCGCCCCTGGAAACGGATTCACCCAGTAGCTTTCCAGCAGGCAGCAGATGATGAGTTGGAGGAGAAATCTCGTCAGATCGCCCGCTTGAACGGGCTGATGGTGCAGGCGAAAGGTCATGGTGGAGGTCTGCCAATTGACGACCATGCTGATCAGGGTGAAGAGGGCGATGCAGCACAGTTCGGTCATTCCGAACTGGGTGAGGGCCCCGCCGTTCTGTGTCGTCAGGTTCGTCAGATTGTTGGTGAACTGATACAGCCAATCGACGCCGGAGCTCGTGCTTGGAAGGGCCTGTGCTAGCAGAACGATGGGAGCCATGTCGGTAATCTCTCTGGATGCTGTTTTCAGTAGGGGCTACGGCAAGTAAGTCTTCCAGGTCTTGCCTTCGTGTGCGGCTGCGGAGTTGTGTTGTTTCCGGTCTTGCTCAACCTGCTTTCGGAACGTCTCGTCGCGTTTCTTCTGTGCCTCGGCATCGTCCTGCTGTTGCTGAAGAATTGCCGCGGTTTTCGCGGCGGCCGCAGCAGCCTTCTCGCTCTGGTTCCGTTGGTAGACGACGGCAGCGCCTATGGCGGTCAGCGCCGCCAGAATTGCGATGAGCAGTTTCGTGTTGATTGCATTCAGCATCGTTTCACCGCTCCTACGGGAGGTAAGTTTGCCAGGTGTTGCTTTCCTGGGTGGCGTTCACGTTGTTGGTTGACCGTTGCTGCTGGACGAACGCAGCGGTATTGAGGTCCTGGGCGGCGGCGTTCCGCTGCTGCATGTTGGCGACGGTCATCTGCGAGGCGACACAGGTCTGGAGCGTACCTTGCGACTGCAACTCGGACATCTTCTGTGCTTCTGCAGCATTGAGGAGGTTGAGCTGTTCCACTTCCGTATTTGTGAAGTCACTGGAATCGAGTTGCTGTTGCGTGAGGGCACCATTGGGCGTCACGTTCTGGCCCCTGGCAGCACGGTATTGACCGACCGCCGTAAGGCAGTCCGGAGAGACTGAGTCGGACATCTCGATCATGGCAAGCTGCGACAGCTGCGTGCTGCTACCCACGGTCTGGCCTTGCAGGTATGCGCTGGTCCCGCTGTTTACGGGAACAGTCGCAGTTTTCCATGCCGACACGGACGCGCTGGGCGAGTTCGTATTGAGGGCGATGCTCATGCCGGCTGTTTCGCCAAACATAT
>CAZLZA010000069.1:0-24594 GCA_964563875.1 uncultured Acidobacteriaceae bacterium | reverse complement strand
CCTGCAGAAGATTGCACGCCTTTGTTCACGTATTTCCGGGACAGCACACTAGGAAGTCCGGCGGACGATGGCCAGCTTTTACTCCGCAACGATTCACTGGAAAGTAAAATGTTGCCGAGCCGAAGTTACTGTTTGCCTAATAGTAGGAGACGAGCTGAATAATTGATTCTGTGATCAATTGTCTTTAGGGAAAACAGTTGCCGATCAGTAACGGATCAAGGCGGAGTGTTGGGCTCGCTTCAACTCGCCCCGGCGTTGCCGTTTACACCATCCCCGTTCAAGGTAGGGCCATCATCTACTTTGGCACCGCTGGATGCAGCGGTCGTAGATGTCTTCTGAGATGAAGAATAACAGCGGCAATCAATCTAGTTGTGCGGACGCATATCTCATACATCCTTTGTAGATACCGCGAGGGTGGTGCAACGAAAATCTCATTCAGTAGAGTTCTGACTGGACGAATCATTACGAGAGAACTATACACCTGATCTTCCCTCGACTGCCATTCCTGTGACATGCGATACCGAATTTAAACTTGCGTCAGAGCAGGTTCGGGAATAGAGTCGCTTGCCATACCCACTAACGCCTGTTCGCCTGCCAGCCTTTTGTACGTTGTTTTCTTGTACGGTCGTCGCCCGCATCTGCGCGGGGTTGAGCGCAGATATCGAGTGCTACGGAGCACCACAAGGTTGGCCTCATCCATATTTCGTAAGCCAATTAATCCAGCAACGGATGGGAGGAAAGTAATGGTCCGCCTCCCGAGAGGAGCACAGAAATTCGGAAAACCTGCCGAACGACAAGGCTCTATCGCTTTCTCGCGGTTTACGCGAAGAGTGCTGGGGCAACAAGAAACTAATGTCAGCCAGGGGGCGGGAGGAACTCCTCCCGTTCTCCACTTACGTTGCAACCTCGACTTGTCGTTGCTGGGAGCGGTGAATTGTTTACAAAACTCAAGCAGGTGGAAGAGCCAAAAATTCTGGTGATCGATGATAACGAACAGATTCGGAGATCATTAGAAAGAACATTGGAGTACAGCTGGTATCAGATTGCAGCCGCGGCAAGTGTTGACGAAGGACTCCATTTAATCGACATGAAATCGTTTGACGTGTTGCTATCCGACTGGCATCTGACCGAGGTGGGGAATGGCTTCGCCGCAGTGAGTGCGATGCATGACAAGAATCCTTACGCGCTCAGTTTGGTATACACAGGATATTCCGAGTTGAAACAGGCGCTGGATGTCATCCTCTTCGAATCCGACGAAGTGCCGGTTAGACAGATGGTTGTCTCTCCAATTCCCGAACCGTTTTATGAGAAGGTGAATTGCCGTGACACGCAACGGACCTCATGCATGGGCCAAGTTGCGACCATTTTGGAATGTAATGGATTCATGACCATTATGGACTGACTGGACCGCGTTGAGCACGATCACAAACTGACCTGCGTCCCCCTCAGTGCAGAAGAGCGCACTGGCCAATTTGCAAAGCTGCTCGGGGAACTGGCGCACCGCTTGCGGTCATCTCGAAAGCCGGGCCGTGGAGCGATTTCAGAAGCTGCGGCCGCGCAGGGCGCGCTTCGCCACTCGCAAGGCTACACAATTGCGATGATTCTGAAGGAAATGCACATCTTCGAAGTCTCGCTATTCGAGACTTTGTATAGCCATATGAACCTTGAGGATTTTCGCTTCGTGCTTTCGAATTCGCAGGCCATCACCGGCGAATGTGATGCGCAGGTGAAACAGACGCTCGCCAGCTTTACGCGACAGCGGAGTAAGAGCGCAGCGTAGATTTGCCATCGGATATCTTAGGAACTCCGCGTGCTCTCCGCGTTCGAGACCTTGACCCGACCGATGGCTTGCCCTAATGACGGGTCGATGGAGACGAAATCGAAGCCGTAATGGAATCCTCGGCGGTGGCGGACGATGGCGGGTACACGGCTTTCCTGCCCATCTTCCATGGTGAATTCGAGGGTCACCTGCTCGTCAATGGAAAGTGAGCAGGGAACTACCGTGCCCATGCCACCTTCGCTGATGTCCCGTATCCGGCCATGGATACAGGTTGACTTGCCTTGATGAAAAGTGTTGATCCGGACTCGCCGGTCGAGACCAGAACGTCGAATACGCCGGCGTTCCTTGCGCGGGCTGGTCGCGTCTTCATCGGCTTTCTTCAGAAGTTCCAGGGTGGTAACCACGCGCAATTGGGTCGCAAGGTCACGGCGCAACCTCGTGATCAGCATCTGCTGATAAACGACGAAGACATCGAAGAGCAGAACCAGCGCCAATAGCCCGCGCAGTCCGGTATTCAACTCAGTCTGTTCCACCCAATTTCGTTGTCCGGTAACCGGGACGGAGAGGACAAACAGCCCGAAGGTGAGAGCGAGCATAACGACAAAAGCGACACTCCAGCGCCACCATTCTTGCCGTTCCAACTGATCCAACCGGGCTTGCGTCTGGTTGACGTCCAGTTCCTCTCGTAGGTTCGATTGTGGTGCTGTTGCCATCATCTCCTCGGTTCCTTAGCCGCAGTATTGCGTAAGTTGACCGGCGGGCGCAAGTCCATTGTAAATTCGTTCAGCAATCCAATTATTTCACCCGACTTTCCAGCAACTCTGCACCTTCCGACAAGGCAAGTGCATCTATTTAGATAATCCTTTGTGGGGGCGGGGCAAGCACGGACGCACCGTGCGGCTCAGCCCTTTAGTTTTTTGCCCGAGATCCTGCGGGAATTCACCGTAACGGCATCTTTGGCTGTACAATCGACATCACATTACGTCGCTGGACACTAGAGACTCACCTTGCTTGTGGTTTGCTAGGCACCTAAACGCTGGAACATCCGTTCTTTCTAGGTTTAGAAAAGAGGCTCCACGCCATGTCCTACACTTGCGGCAACCCGTCCTGTTCCGTTTCTCGGCATCCAGACAGTGGAAAGCTCTTTTGTGCCGAGGTTGAGATCAGCAGCGCGACTGAAGTACACGAGCGGAAGACCGTTTATCTCTGGTTATGCGACCGCTGTGCCCGACAGATGAGGCCGGACAGCGAGATCGCCGGAGAGATTATCCGGGGGTTGCTTGCCCGGTCCTGTGGTGCAGCCACCGTAGCAGCCTCCGCCGTGAACTGAATCGGGACGAACATCAAGAACGAAAATGAGTCAGCCGCCCCGTTCACGCTACGCTGGAGCACAGCTAGATTAGGTGCGAGAGTTGGAGGTGGGTATGAAAAGGCCGGTCCCTGTGGAATCTGCCGCTGCATTAATTGACGAGAAGATCGAGGAACTTGGGGACTGGCGCGGGAGGATGCTCGCGAAAGTGCGCGAAATCGTACACGAGGCCGATCCTGAGATCCTCGAAGAGTGGAAGTGGATGGGGACCCCGGTCTGGTCCCACGGCGGCATTGTCTGCACGGGAGAAACGTACAAAAACGTGGTCAAGATGACATTTGCCAAGGGAGCTGCGTTGAGAGACCGTTCAAGTCTGTTCAATTCCAGCCTCGACGGGAATGTCAGGCGCGCCATCGACATCCACGAAGGCGGCACGTTCGATGAGGCGGCTTTGAAGGATCTCATCCGCGCTGCCGTGGCGCTCAATCTCAAAGGCAAGAGCAAGCCCCGACGAGCGAGCAGCAAGAGGGTCGCCTAGCTTCATCGCAGGCCTCTCATCGGGTATTCAGCAGCGGAGGACCGCGAGACCCCGACTACCGCCCGTAGGTGCCCATCCATTGCGCCTGCGACAGCACATGCCCTTTCATGGCATGTTCCAGGTCGTTCCTGCTGGCTCCGGCCTGTAGGTCGAGTTTGGCATCGAGAGCATACAACCTGAAAAAGTAGCGGTGTGGCTTGCCGGGAGGCGGACAGGGGCCACCGTAGCCGATGCGCTTGAAGTCATTCCTGCCTTGGCGTGCTCCGTCCCCTGCATCCCCCACCTTGGGCATACTCTCCGGCAATGCCGTAGCCGAAGCGGGGATGTTCCAGATGATCCAATGGGTCCACGTGCCCACGGGTGCATCAGGATCATCCGCGATGAGTGCAAACGACTGCGTCCGGGCTGGCGCGTCATTCCAGTTCAAAGCAGGTGAGAGGTCGGCGCCATCGCAGGTGTGCTTCTTGGGAATTGCTCCACCATCCGTAAACGCCGTTGTTTTTAGTGCAAAGGACACGATGCGCCCTCCTTGTAATTCGTCATGTGCAGATGGAACCGGAATGGCCGTGCTGAACTGGCCCGAAGAGTCCGCTCGCAAAAAGAGAAGTGAGAGCAGCAGCATTGTGGCCATGAAGATCAGCGACTTGCTTGGATGTCCATTCATGGTTCACCGTTTCTACGCCGCCGGCTCATCGTACAAATCTTTGTGACGCATAGCTAAGTTAGATTCTCAATCCGGCGACGAGGCAGGTTCGATTCCGATTTCTTGTCCTCAAAAGAAACTCTCGATCCCGGCAATGAGAGCCTCGGGTGCCTCTTCTGGTATGTAATGCCCGCACTCGATTGCCTCGCCGCTCACGGTGTTTGCTACGTTGCGCCATTCTTCCAGGGGCTGGAAACAGCGTGCAACGACGCCGTGCTTGCCCCAGAGCACGCGAACGGGGCACGAGAGTTTGCGTTCGGCGGCACGGTCGGCGCGGTCGTGGACGAGGTCAATCGATGCGGCGGCGCGATAGTCCTCGCACATGGCGTGCACACAAGCCGCGTCGCTCATGGGTCGCAGATACTCCCGCCATGCCTCGGGAGCGAACGGACCAAGGCCAGCGCTGCGATTGCCCATGAACTGCGTCAGGAAAAAGACTGGATCGGCGTCGATCAACTTTTCCGGCATGGGCGCCGGTTGAATCAAGAAGAACCAATGCCAGTAAGCAGTAGCAAAGGCCATATTGGTCTGCTCGTACATCGCGAGGGTCGGACAAATATCCAGCGTCATCAGCTTTGTGACGGCGTGAGGGTGATCTGCCGCAAGCCGATGTGCAACTCGCGCACCGCGGTCATGACCGACCAACGAGAACGCGCCATACCCCAACGAGCGCATCAACTCAAGTTGATCGCGCGCCATTTCGCGTTTGCTGTAATTCGAATGATCCGGCAGCCCCGCAGGTTTGCTGGCATCACCATAGCCACGCAAATCGGAGATTACTACCGTGAATCTTCGAGTGAGCGCAGGCGCTACTCTGTGCCAGATCGCCTTGTTCTGCGGAAAACCATGCAACAGCAGAAGCGGTGGGCCGCTTCCGGCCATGAGATACGGGATCTCAACGCCGCTCACCGCAACGGTGCCGGTCGAGAATTCCGGGAATAGGTGTTCGATATGCGTCATCTGAAAAGCCAAAAGAGCTTCACGGTATGTTACCCGCAGTTTCCCAGATTCGTCCGCTAACTCAGCTTCACGAACGTGGACTTTACGGTGTCGAACTCATACGAGCCGAGCCCGCGCTGGCTGGCCAGTTTGAGATATGGCATCGCGTCCACGTCGAGATTCCAGTACCTCTTTGCAACGTAGGCGTCAATGGCAACCGGATCGGTTCCGGCAACCACCGTCTTATGCAGCGCGACATCTTCCAGACTTCCTCCGGTGGGACCATTGCGCACAAGCACGCGATAGCAATCGACCAGGGTCAGGGTTGGGCGCACGAAATCGGCGAGGTCCACGAGGCTCTCGTGAATGCGCTGGTGCAACTGATTTCTCGCACCGCCCAACATGCCGAACCAGTTCTTCATTCCAAGAGTTGCGCCGCTGAGACTATGGTGTTTCGCGATAGGAATGTTGATGATCTTGTCGGCGGAAAGAAATGGCTCGAAGACTGGCCAGCTCCGCAACACCTCGCCCTCCAGATCGACGTCCTTGAACTGCGAGGGATCGGGCAGAAGAACCTGCGCACCCGCTTGGCGCGCGGCTTCGGCGATGCCTGAGCGCTGGAAGCAGCGGCGGGCATCGTTACAACTGACATCGGTGACCATGACTATTCTGGCCCCCGCGCTCAAGCATTGGCGAACCACCTCGGCCACGACCTCGGGATTGGTGTTGGCGGCCTGCTCGGGAGTGCGGTCCCAACCGATGTTGGGCTTGACCAGTACGACGTCATTTCGGGATACGAAGCGCGCCATGCCTCCGAGCTCGCGCAGGGCCGCCTGGACCAGTTGTGCCGGTTCGCCACCCTCGACGATCACCACGTCAGGAAAGCTTGCGTCAGGCGCTACGGTGTGGCTGCGCTTGGCGTTGGTTATCACGGCTTCGATGGGCCGATGACTACGCCCGCTGAGCCACGCGCCGAGCCCGGCGACACTAGCTCCGACGGCACCGAGGCGCAGCAACCTGATTAGCGCCTGGCGGCGGTTGATGCCTTGAGTGGTGGATGACGTGCCGTCAGTCGTCATGGAGTTGACCTATACCTTTACGAGCGTTATGTGCTTCGGATCGTTGGTTCCGAGCTGATGCTGGGCATCGGCGGCGGTGGCAATGTAGCGGGGCGGCCGACCCTCGGCTTCCAGCGTTCGCAGACCCTTTTCCGCACGCTTGCTTTCGATGATTTGCCAGGCTGTAAAATCCAGCGCGACGGGATCGCTGCCCATGATGAGACTGTCCGGCTGCCAGACGTACTCGGGCTTGTGCATTGGGCCACCGTGATAGCAGGCGCTGGTGGCGTCGCCGATGATGAAGCGCACTTTCTTGCGGATGGTGGGCAGCATGTTCACGTCGGCAACCGCAGGGTTGCAGCCGCCATCGTGACAGTTGCGCGGATTGTCGATGACGCCGTACATGTTTTTCATGCTCAGGGTTACACCGGCGAGACCGTGATCCTTCAGCAGGGGCACGTTGATGACAACGTCACAGGTGCGGGTGAGAATCCGGGACAGGCGGCAACTGACGGTTCCATGCGCCTCAGGCGTGTCTTCGTAGCCCACTGTATCCGAAGCGATGCAGCGGACCTTTCCGGCAGCCGATGAGAGCGGGAAACCGGCACGCTCCAACTCATGGCCCGTCCTGTCCCATATCACGATGTCATATGGCTTGATGCCGGCCTGCTGAAGCCGTTCGGTAATGGCTTCGACCAGGGTCACATTCGTCGAGAGGCCGCGGCCGGCAATGGTGTTCACCTTCAGGCCTACGACCTGGCCGGGGTGGACCAGTTGCTTCCACGCCGCGAGCGCATCCTTGGTGCCGAGCGAGGCCTCGATCGCGCGATCCAGCAACGCACGCATGCGCGTGGCATCGATCGTGGAACCAGAGCCCCGCAGCATCGCGTCTCTTGCGATCACAACCCTGGACTTGGGGCCTCCCGGTTGCAGGACGTTGGCGAACGCCAATGCATCGCCCGCGCCCAACGCAACTGCGCCGGCAACGCTGGCTTTCAGAAAATCGCGGCGGCTTGGGTTTTGCTTATCGCTCATGAATGCCTCCCTCACGAATTATGAATGTAAGCCTGCTCTACTTCGATAGTCTTTTCTCGATGCCCTGCCCAAGTTGCTGCAGAGCCTGTGGCGTCTCTGGAGTCTCCTGGTAGGCGACGATCCGCACCAGAAAGGGGCCTCGGCGAAAGACTACGCTCTGGCTGGAGGCCCGGGCTGCGTCACCGAGTGGAACAGTTTTGGCGCTGCCCGAAGGGTCGGCCTCAAAGATCGTCCGGGCGGCGTCGGCATTGGCCATCACGTAGACGTCCGCGACGGCCTCGATCTTGCCTTCGAACTTATAATCCGACGTGGATACATTTTTGAATCCGGCCTTCAGGTACTGGTCGGCTCCGCCGTCGATATAGTCAGACAAGGTCGCCGCGGTGTAGGTTCGCGTCTCCCCTGTTTTCTCCCAACCCGCAACCTCGTTCGAAGCAGGCAATGGCTGGACCGGAGACTGCTTCTTGCATCCGCACGCGGTGATCAGTACGAGGGCCACGGTGATCAGTGCCGCCACGCGAATCTTATGGCAATTCATCATTTCGTTCGTCTCCCCTTGATTCTGTTCAACAAAATCTGGTTGTCAGGCGAGCGGCTCTCGCCGACACTGGTGACAACGATGGCGGCGCGATCCGGCAAGACGCAGGCGTGTTCACACGCTCCGCAGCCGACGCACTTCTCAGGATTCAGCCATGGCTGCTTGATGGTTTTAGCCTTGCCGGTGGCGTCGATGACCTGGGCCTCGCGAAGATAAATTGCCTTCGGCGAGGTGGGGCACCATTCCTCGCAGACAATACAATCGGTCGTCATCGCCCATGGCAGGCAGCGTCCTCGATCGTAAAACGCCGTGCCGATGCGAATCGCCTTGGCATCGCTGGCCCCTACGCCAACCACCCAGCCTTTTTCTTTGGCGGTGATCTCCCAGATCGCACCCGTCGGACAGACTTGCGAGCACAGCACGCAACTCGGCTCACAGTAACCGATATGCGGCACCACGACCGGCGTCCAGAGTCCCTCGAGTCCCGCTTCGGTGAATGCCGGATGGAGCGTGTTGTTGGGGCAGACCTTCATGCACTCGCCGCAGCGAATGCAGCGCTGCAAAAAATCGCTCTCGCACAACGATCCGGGCGGACGGACCAGATGCTCATCGCGTCCGGCGGAAAGACCGGCGGTGCTGCGCAGCAGGGGAATGACCGCCACGCCTGCCGCGATACCCGTGAAAGCTTTGCGCCGCTGCAAATCCGGTGCCTCGACTGGCTTCGGTCCTTCGGGAAAAAACTTGAAGGCGAGGCTGTGTTCTGGGCACGAGTCGACGCAGTTCAAACACAGTACGCACTCCGCTTTACGCCACGGAGCGGGGCCAACCGGATCATCACCGCCCTGGCAACGCATCAGGCAACGGTTGCAGTCATCGCAGGCGCTGGCGTTCTTTTGCAAACCGAGCACCGACCAGCGCGAAATGATGCCGAGCAGCGCACCGAGCGGACAGATGGCGCGACACCAGAAGCGAGTGACCCGCAAATTGAGGGCAAGAATAAAAACGAAGATGAAACCGAGAAAAATTCCCTGGCGGAAGTATGGCTGTTTGAAGCTCAGCAACGTCGCGCTGAAGACAACGTGGAGCACTCCTCCGGCAATGTGAAGCGGCGCAAAGCTGCTGCGTTCCAGCCACTGAAATCCGGCGTTCAGAGCATAGTTCAATCCGGGCAGGATGGAGAGCCCTAAGGAACGCACCAGAAACGAAAACGGATCAATCCAGCCAACCAGTCCTGAACCCAGCGCCGAGGCGGCCAGCACCGCGAAGAGAACATAATATTTTGTGGCCTGCCAGCGCTTGTAGCGATTGGACTCGACGAGTTGCTTGCCACGCTTGCTCTCCGACTGCAGGCTGCCGAAGAAGTGATGGATGGAGCCCATCGGGCAGATCCAACCGCAGAAGATACGGCCGAGAAAAAGCGTGCCGACAATAATCAGGACCGACCAAAGCAAACCACGGTAGAGGACATGGCCGGCGAGCGCATTGGTCAAACCGACGAGAGGGTCTAATTCAAAGAACAGACGGATGGGATAGGGCAAGCGGATATCGCTGCCCACCCCCCGAACCGAACCGCGAAATTCCGTCCTCAGCAGGAGGAAGATAAAGAATACAAAGAAAACAACCTGCGACAAGCGACGAAGCTTCGCTGGCTTCCAGTGGCTCACAGCTACACTCCTCCCCATCGGGCACGCCTACAACATTCACTGGGAACTTGAATTACAAGCCTCTCACGCCGCTCTCGTCAAGGACATGCGGCGAATCTCCGAAGACCATCGCCGATTTTATGATAGCGGGCGTGGCTGAGCATTACCGCTTTTTATTCTTCGGCCGCGCTGGCTCGTCTCGCTTCTTGCCTCGGTCGATCCGCGGGCGCTTGGCGCCATACGTTTTCTTTGGTCCATAACTTTTCTTCTTCGGCGCTTGCTTCTTGAATGTAGCAGGATCTTCCAATACTTCGGGTGCGGGCAGCAGTTCGCGGCGAATGCGGACGAGAACGGCGGCGAGTTGTTCAGCGCTCCGCTCTGCAAGCAGCACTCTGGCCGCAGCCAAATCGTCATCGGCCGGAGCATCGGCCATGGCAACGATTTCCCGCACCAGATTTTCCTCGTCGCGGGCGCGAATGGCATCGGCCGAGGGCGCGGTCGTCCAGACTGCTTTGATCTTTGCCGAAGCCAGCAACCGCTCTCCGGCCCCCCGATGCTGCGCCGGCACGATGATCAGCGACAATCCCTTGCGGCCCGCGCGTCCGGTGCGCCCGCTGCGATGCAAGAGCGCCTCCTTGTTTTGCGGCAGGTCGGCGTGAATCACCAGACCGAGTTCAGGCATATCCAATCCGCGGGCGGCCACATCGGTTGCCACGCATACCCGGGCTCGCCCGTCGCGCAAGGCCTGTAGTGCGGTGGTGCGCTCGAACTGCTTCAGTTCGCCTGAAAGTGCAACCGCCGAGAATCCACGCTCGCGAAGATTCGCGTGCAGATGGCGCACGGCCTCGCGCGTTGCACAGAACACCAGCGCGCCATGCGCATCGAAGTAGCGCAGCGAGTTGACCACCGCGTGCTCCATATCCCGCGGACCGATCAGAAACGCGCGGTACTCAATATCGGCGTGAGGCTCGTTCTCCCTCGATAACGCCATCCGGAGAGCATCGCGTTGATATAACCGCGCCAGTCCCAGGATTGACTTCGGCAGCGTCGCCGAAAACATCATGGTGCGTCGTTCCGGAGGAGTGGCGTTCATCAGTAGCTCAAGTTCTTCGCGAAAGCCGAAATCAAGCATTTCATCGGCCTCGTCGAGCACCACGGCGCGAATCACCGAGAGGTCCAAGTGCCCCTGATTAAGGTGGTCAGCCAGGCGGCCCGGGGTGCCGACAACGATATGTGCCCCCGCCCCCAGTGCGCGTTGCTCGCGGCGAATGTCCATGCCGCCCACGCAGGAGATGATGCGCCCGCCGGCCTCGCCCAGCAACCACGCCAGTTCTTTTTGTACCTGTAGCGCCAGTTCACGGGTCGGTGCCACAACCAGCGCGAGTGGTTGCTTTGGCCGCCCAAATCGCGGCTCCTCGCCGAGTAGTTCTTCTCCTAAGGTGAGGCCATAAGCGGCCGTCTTGCCCGACCCCGTCTGCGCAGACACCAGCAGGTCGCGCCCTGCTGCTTCCGGCCGAAGTACGGCTTGTTGGACGGGTGTAGGTTCGGTGTAGTTTCGTGCTGCAAGGGCACGCAGCAAGCTGGGATGAAGTTCGGGAAAGGCCATAGATCAAGTATAAGTGACTGACGATATTCTTGTTCGTCTTTGCTGTGGCAAGCCGGCGCGGGAGGATGCGTGCGGCTCAGCCGTAATCCATGCGCCACGTCATCCTTCCGCGAATCTCCGCATGCTTCAATCCGATCTTGCGGGCTTTGCATGGACCACATGCATGGCTATCAGCGACAGGAAATTCCTTATGATTTCCTTTTCTGGCCTGCTACTTAGGAACATCTACTGTAGTCCCAAGGTGGCGCCTCTAATGTAAAAATCCTAACTTACTTGGGGACTTCCGCTCATTCATTTGTTTTCCATGCTCGCCCATAGTGGTGATGTCAGGGCATGACTCGCGGCCTACGCACTGACAAATTCTTTCACCTGGAAATCAAATGAATAAACTCTTCTTCGGCACACTCATACTTGGCCTATCTCTAACCGTCGCTTGCGGAAGCGGCGCTAAATCCGTCCAGGGTGGCCAGTCGAGTTCAAGCGGTTCCACATCCAGTACGACCACACCAGGGACGACCACACCGACAACGACCGGAACGACCACGCCGACCACGCCGACCACGCCAACGACGCCGACTACACCAACGCCAACCTCGACAACGCCAACGACGACCACGCTGGCTGCCGAAACCGGTAACAACACCAGCGGTTCATCCAGTTTCGCCGGTTGGTCGGACGGCGATATAGCGCCCGCCAACGTCAGCAAAGTGGATGTTCACAAGTTGTTGTATCCCGGCACGACCGCCAAGGTGTATGCGCATCTCATGCCGTGGTTTGGCAACAGTTCGCACAAGAATATCGGCTACACGTCATGGAGCGCCGCGCAGGTTGCACTGCAGGTCAATGACATGATCTCGCGGGGGATCAATGGCATGGTGATCGACTGGTACGGACAGAACAATACCAACCTCAATACCGCGGCTCAATTGATCTTCCAGGAAGCCGTGAAGCATCCCGGCTTTGAAGTCGCAGTCATGGTTGACGCCGGTGGTGTTTCAGGCGATCCGACTACGTCGGTAGTGTCTGAACTGAACTACATTGAGGCGAACTACGCAACCTCATCAGCGTATATGCGCTTAGGTGGCCGCCCGGTCATTCCTTTCTTCGGCGTGGAAAGTCTGGCGGTTAACTGGTCGACGGTGCAGGCATCCGTTTCCGGTAACCCGGTCTATGTTTTTGAGAACGCCTCGGGCTTCACCCAGGCAAGCTCCGATGGTGCCTTCAGTTGGGTGGGCGCGTTCGGCAATCCGAACGACTGGGGCCAGAGCTATCTTGACGGTTTCTATAGCTCCGCGATATCCCATTCGACCGAGCACAGCTTCGCTTCCACCAAGAAGGGCTTCAACGATTCGATGGCGTCGTGGGGCATGAACCGCATCATCAATCAGAACTGCGGCAGCACCTGGATCAACACCTTCAAGGAAATCGGCAACTATTACTCACAGACGAATCAGTTGGAGTCGCTGCAACTGGTAACCTGGAACGACTACGAGGAAGGCACGGAGATCGAGACGGGCATAGACAACTGCATGACCGTGAGCCAGCCCAAAGTTCAGGGTTCAACGCTGAGTTGGAGCACGGTGGCGAGCAGTTCGCTGGCCTCGCTGGATACGATCGATCATTATACGGTGTATGCCACCACCGATGGGAGCGATCTGACATTGGTAGCCGACAACATCCCCAACTCTGCGACCTCTACCGACCTCTCTCAGTACAATGTCCCGAGCGGTGCGAAGTACTATGTGAAAGCGGTTGGAGTCAGCTCCATAGTCAACCAGATGTCACCGATCAGCGACTAATTGGCGCCTTAGTTGTCACTGTGGAAAGCGGTGGATGCCCTGCACAACTGGATAGGTTGTGCAGGGTTTTATTTTGGACAATATTCGATATAACGTAAGACTGATATCGTGAGCTGGATATCATGATGTTAAGAAACTGGGCCGCAACTCCGTCCAAAACCTCTGCATCTCATGCTGCTGAATTGAGGTTTTGGAGTACTCTATGGGATTCCGCAGTGCCTTCTCCTGGCTACTTCCTGTTATCTTTCTGAATCTGCTGGTGGCTGTCGGATGCGGCAGCTCACCAGCCAAGAGTGCAGTTAACACTCCTTCCCCCAGTAATAACAAGACCTTAACTTCGCTTACCCTCGTCCCCGTCAATGTGTCCCTAAACGTTAACGCCGTCCAGCAGTTCACGGTGACCGGCACGTATAACGATGGCAGCCAGACAGATGTCACCAGTTCGGCGACGTGGGCATCCTCTAACGCAGCGGTGGCAACCGTAAACGCGAGCGGGCTGCTGAATGCGATTGCTCCTGGAACTGCCATGGCTACGGCCAGCGTGGGGACGGTCGGCGCAACCGCGTCGGTTACGGTCAACGCCACGCCGAAGAATCTGACTTCTATCACCATCACGCCGAGCCAGCTTTCAATCCCACAGGGAGTAACCCAGCAGTTGGCGGCAACAGGGCACTACAGCGACAACACTCAGGCCGATCTTACGGGTGCGGTTATTTGGAATTCCTCGAATGGAAAAGTGGCCACCGTCAGCCCTACCGGGGCACTCTACGCCGTAGGCTCCGGCCCTGCTACGATTACCGCCAGCGACAATTCCATCGTGGCAACTCTGGGAGTCGTGGTCAGTGGGACTGGCACAAACGTCGCCACCTGGCATTATGACAACGAGCGTAGCGGGCTGAATCCAAACGAAACAACCTTAAACCCTGCAAACGTGAATGCCTCGAACTTCGGCAAGCTGTTTTCCTACCTTGTGGACGGTTACATCTACGCCCAGCCGCTCTACGCTTCGAATCTTAAAATCGGAGGCGCGTCGCACAACGTGGTCTTCGTCGCCACTGAAAACGACAGCGTTTACGCCTTCGACGCCGACCAATATGGCACGGGCTCGCCGCTGTGGCAGAGTTCTTTGCTCAAGGCTGGAGAAACGCCGCAGACCGGAGCATCCATAACGCCATTTCAGGGTGTTACATCCACTCCTGTCATTGATCTCGCCTCCAACAGTTTGTACGTGATCTCTGCTCAACAGGCAGCATCGTCTACATCTTTCCGTTTGCACGCCCTCGATCTCATCACCGGTACCGAGAAGTTTGGAGGGCCCGTCGCGATCACCGCGTCGGTGCCCGGGACGAACTCTGATTCGGTGAACGGGGTGCTGTCCTTGACCACGTCCTGCGTTCAACGCGCGGCGCTTCTTCTGGCCGATAACACCGTATTCGCCGGCTTTGGGGATTGCCATAGCGGATGGTTGCTTGCCTACGATGCCCAGACATTGGCCCAAACCGGCGTCTTCAACATGAGTCCGAATATCGACGGTTATGGCAAGTTTGGAGGTGCCGGAGGGGTGTGGATGGGAGGAGCCGGTCCGGCCGCGGACAGCAGCGGCAACATCTACGTCACTACCGGAAATGGACCTTACGACGGACTCACATCGTTTGGCGATTCGCTGATGAAGTTCAACGCACAACTAAAATTGCTCGATCACTTTACGCCGGACGACTTTGCGTTTCTGCAATGTAAGGATGAAGACCTGGCCGCGGGCGGTGTGCTGCTGCTCCCCGGCACCTCAGAGGCGTTAGTGGGCGGGAAAACTGGGAAGATGTATTTGGTGAACACCGGCAATTTAGGCGGCGAGCAAGCGAACGATGCCGGTGCTACCCAGTGGCTGTGGTTCGAACAGGACCTATCCGCCCCTTACTCCGCGACCTGCACGGACAACAAGGGAAACATCCTCACGGATAACATCAATAGTTACCAGATCTACGGAACCGCAGCGTTCTTCAATGGCTCGGCCTACCTCGGGATCACACCTTCGGTGACCACCACCCCCGGGCCGGTGCGCCAGTTCACTTATGCCGGCGGGAAACTGACGCCCGGCCCGATCACTCCGGACAGCATTGCCCCCAATAGCTATGGGACAACTCCTTTCATTTCGGCCAACGGAACCGGGGACGGAATTGTCTGGGTGCTCGATCACGGCCTGCCGCTTCAAAACCCTTCCAATGTTGCGGCTACCTCCGCGATATTGCGCGCCTATGATGCCACCGACCTGACCGACGAACTGTACAACAGCGCGCAGAATGCGGCCGATGCCGCAGGACTCGGGATCAAGTTCACTTCCCCCATCGTCTCTAATGGCAAAGTGTTCATCGGGACCGGGCACGATCCTGTCAGCACCGCCAATCCACGCGGAGAGTTAGATGTGTACGGATTGAAATGACGCCCTTTGCGCTTAGTGGACGCGCAAAAGCTGTCATGAAGCGCATCCTTCAACTCGCTGGCGGTTGCGCTTTCGATCATCTTCGGCAGCGCTTCCGTGATTTGGTGCTCTGCGTCATAGAGGTCACGCAGCTCCTTGACGAACAGTTGCTGCAAGCTCTCTAGCTTCAATGAAAACAAACCCATTCGGGTATCCTCGTTGTGTTGGTTGGTTACCACTTTGGATAAGCCGACGCCGACTGCATGGGTTGCCAAGGAAGGCACGCCCAACTCCCGTCGCACGAACGCCGCAAAGTATAATGGAAGGCGATGAGCGCACTTCAATATCCTGCCAACGCCGAATTACCCAAGCACCGGAAGTTTCGGGAACCGCCCGCCGCTACTTTGGCGCAAGGTTGGCGGTTTCATCATGTCGGAATCCCCACCGACGCGGTACAGGCAGAGGAGCACTATCTTGCGGGCTTCAAGGTTTTCACATCCGGTTTTGAAACAAGTTCCTATGGGGTTGAGTGGCTGCGGTTCGAATCCGACAGCCCCGTTCCAGAACTTGTCCGTTCTGTTCCTCATGTTGCTTTTGAAGTGGAAAACCTGGAAGCGGCGATCGCGGGAAAAGAAATTGTCTTTCCGCCGTTCTCACCTTATTCGGGAGTTCGGGCGGCAATGATCGTTGAAAATGGCGCTCCCATTGAAGTGCTTGAGTTCGCTACGCCCTGCGTGGTCGAAAGGTGATTGAGGCTCGTTTTCTCCGAGGGCGACAAAAACACCAAGGTAAGTAGATTCCACTATTGTCTTCCAGCCTACTCGCGCTCAGAATAGATCAACTCTTGTTTCATTCACGATCAAACGTCGAAGCCGGGAAAGAAATAGGAAATACCATCCTGCAATAGAGTCGCGGCGAGCAGCTTACGGTAGAATAGAAACACCACCGAAAAGCTTTCATTGTGGCTGCTATATCGCAGAGGGGGATCTATGGCAAAAAAGCGTGGCAATCCAAATTGGGGCAAACCGGAGCCAAGCGGCCCGGTGGTTCCAACCATCACTGAATTTGAGCAGGTCACCCGCGAGTTCAAGCTGCAACCTGACCAGTACATCACATCAACTCGGCTTCGTGAGTGGGCGAGCCGCAACAAGAACTCAAAATTCATTCCCGAGCCGCTTCTGGAGGCGTGGGGCTTCGAAGTGGAATCCTCCCTGTAGGCGCACTCGCACTGGGTGAATCTGCGAACCTGGACAGTTCAGGCTTTGGCTGCAATGCTTCCGGCTTGGCAGTGGCTTTGTGACCGACTTCGGCGTCCTTCATGGACTCGGCGTGTTCACTGCCTAGCAACTGCAGGAAGCGTCGGATCAACATCCGGTCAGCGGCTACCCGTTCCACGAATTCCATGCCACAACGGAAGCCGCAGCGATTTCGAATCAGGGCGCGTAGCCGCAACTCCCGCGAGGTTCCGGGCAGCGAGAATTCGACTAGCACATGCATCCCAATCTCCAGGGATTCCGGTGCATAGACGCTCATGCCGCCTTCGCTCATCACGTAGCTGCGTACCACCACGGCCGCCGTGTCCGGCTCTTCGGAGCGCCGAACCTTGACCCGGACATCTACCTTGAACCGTTGCCATCTGCGCATTGGTGCGCTCATGGCTGTTTTCGTTGCGATGGAATCAGTCAATTTTCGCCTCTTGTATGGCCGTACCTATGCCGCGCGTTGCCGTTAACCCTTATGATGAGGTGATCAGCTACTCAGGGATATCCATCGGCACGTCGAAAAAATATCGCAGTAACAAAGGAACGGTAACCAAGGTAACGAACGGGTGATAGCGCAATGAGCTCCCATCAGTAAGCAAAATACCGCATCGAAGCTAAAAGATTTGGGGAGTACCGATGGACTCCCCAATTACTTGCCGAACTTAACGTCGGGCTGCTGAAATATTTTCTCTAAAATGAGAGGCCATCCATGCAATCGACGTTGCATGCGCCTGCATACTTGGCGCGCACCCAGCGCTTCATGCCCCTCGATCTCCTCAGGCTCGTAGCACCCCTAAGCCGAATGCAAGGTAATCCTTCACGCCAAGTTGCATCGGAGAGATGGCCCGAGTATGCATGGCAAGCAACCTTTCAAACATCGGCGGTGATTGCGAAAAGCCTAAAAACATCTTCCTCCGCACCCACGGATAGTCGTGCATGACGAGCATTAGCTTACCCATGTTGCGCGGCAATCGGCTGATCTCTCTGTGCTTTAGCCGATATTCGTTCAAGTCTCCGGAGCGCATTGCATCTGCGAGCGCGGCGGCTTGCTGAAACGCCATGCTCAAGCCATCGCCGGTAATTGCATCCGCTGAACCCGAAGAGTCTCCCACTAGCGCGACGCGTCCATTCGTTACAGTCTTGAGCTTTCGAGTTACCGTGAGTCCACCCACAGCCCGGTCACTCATCGTCTGCCCCGCCAGCCGCTCTCGAAGCTCCGGGAATTGCGGCAATGCATCATTTAGACGTATGTGTTTGTCTGAGGTAATGAAGACTACACAGATTTCCGCCGCTCCTACGGGCGTCACGTAGATCTGCCCACAATTCGCCCAATGCACCTCGACGAACGGAGACCATGGTTTCGTTTGATAGTGAGTCTGGAATCCGTAGCGGAGCCGATATACCTTGCCTGCACTCAGCCCTGCCATCTGGCGCAACGAGGAATTTAGTCCATCGGCGCACACAACAAACCGGGACTTTATCGTCCTTCCACCAGCATCGACCTCGCCCTGCCGTACCGCCGTTACGCGCGTACCCCACGCCAGACGAACACCCGCGCTATCCGCCCTCTCGGCCAAGACGCTGTGCAGGACGGAGCGTCGCATGCCCAATCCAACCCCCTTCGGAAAGCGCGCATGGATTTCACCCGCAGCGTCTACAAAGCGAACGCCCTCAAACGGGGCAACGGTAAGCCCTGCGAGGTCGACGCCGATTGCGCGCAGCGCGAGCACTCCGTCAGGCATGATTCCCTCGCCACAAGCCTTGTCGATTGGTGGTCGCGCGGCATCCGCCACCATCACCGATAACCCGAGCTGAGCGGCAGCAATGCCGGCCCCGAGTCCGGCGGGACCGCCGCCAACCACAAAAACATCCACATCCTTATTCACGAGCGCCTCATCCCTCGTCGTGAGTCCCAAGCCTCGAAACTAGCAGGGGACCGTGTAGAGAATATGGTACCGACGTGACGATCTGTTCATGACCAGCGATTCCTTTGAGACTAAGCAACCCCCGATATCGAAAGCCTGTAGGGCTTGGTGCAGGTAACCAGCGCTGCTATCGTCGAGACTAGATCATCGCCAGGTTCTCCCGCAACCTGTTAGAGGGAAGCCTGATGTCAGATTCCGTGCTTGCGGTCGCCAAGGCATCGGCAACACGCAGGAGCACGTGCCCGTTGCCGCCTTCACGATGAACCGCCCGGACGAGGAGCAGATCCGTCTCCCAAATGGATTGAGTCCCGGCAAGGGGTATCTGCTGCGGAGCTGAAGGACATTTCACAACCAATTTCAGCGGCGGCGGAGTGAACCCGAGCGCCTTCCTGTAGAACTGTACTGCTCGCTGCATGTCGCCCGTGACTCCGATGATCACAACGCTGATCCGCATTGTCTCCTGACTTCCCCGGAGATGCAGCATAGCGGAGACGGCTTCCAAGTTCCAGAAGAGCGTCGTCGTTCGATGCAATAAGCAGGCTAGTATTCTCCCCCATCAGCGATCGTCCTCAGCAGTATGGGCCAGCTTCGTAAATTAATGTTTTGTTGAAGATCGGCCATCCGTCGCGGGCAACGCCATTGCTGCGCAGTGAATCGCAGACGACATCCACGGGAGCGTATGCGTTCAGGGTGCACGAGGCTCTATCTCAAAGCTCGCGACTATGCCTTCATGCATTACGCACCTAACCCTTAGTACCGGGGCGTTGGTTTCGGAAGCAGATACCTCTACGCGCAAAGCTCACCCGAGGAGAACCAGTGATGTTTAACGATTTGTTTTCGCTCGCGATTTATGACGACCAGATGCAAATAGAGAAATGTGAGCTTTCCGCGTTCGTTCGTGCGGTGACGGAATTGTACGGACTAGAACAGGGCAGAATTTCGGAAAAGGACTGGCTGGATGAATCCGACCTGCTGGATGATCCACCTCGCTCGGAAATTCGCAATTGGCGCTCGGTGACGATTGCGGCATCAGCCCGGCTCGCGGATAGGTTGAGCGTGCCACTGCCCGATCGGAAGTTATCGGCCGTATGAACTAATCTCGCATCGTGATTACGATGTGAGATCCAGAACAAGAATCTTCTCAAAGGAGGAAAACAATGAAAACTGTAATGGTACTAACGTCGCACGATCAACTGGGCAACACTGGCCTCAAAACTGGTTTCTGGCTGGAAGAATTCGCGGCACCGTACTTTGTATTCAGAGACGCAGGGGTGGAATTAACACTGGCCTCGCCGAAGGGCGGACAGCCTCCGCTTGATCCCAAAAGCGATCTAGCCGAGAATCAGACCCCCGCAATGACGCGGTTTAAGCAAGATCGCATCGCGCAAGAGGCGCTTTCTCGAACCATTAAACTTGGCGATGTGAAAGCTGACGATTTCGACACGGTCTTCTACGTGGGTGGGCATGGCCCCATGTGGGATCTGGCCGAGAGCCCGGTTTCGATCGCATTGCTCGAGTCTTTCTACAACTCCGGCAAGCCGATAGCGTTGGTCTGCCACTCTCCTGGTGTGCTCCGTCACGTCACCTACAAGGGCGAGCCTCTGGTAAAGGGGAAGCGTGTGACCGGCTTTACGAATGGCGAGGAAGAAGAGATGAAGCTCACCAAGGTTGTGCCGTTTCTTGTTGAGGATGAACTGATGCGCCTCGGAGCCATTTTTGAAAAGGTTCGCAACTGGCAGCCTTTTTCCATCGTGGATGGTCGACTCGTCACCGGGCAAAATCCCGCGTCCTCAACCTCTGCGGCCCGGTCTCTGGTGAAGCTGATCGCGGCGGAGAAGGCGGCTTAGGCTTCTTTGGTCGGCGTTTCATCAACCCCGGGAGCACTTGACCATTGACGAATCATTGCGTAATTCGTTGCTCGGCACGATTGAGCGGCTCATCGGGCCTTTGCAAGTTGTCTCTCAGCGAAGCAGCCGTCCCGATTCGCTCTCTCACGGGCGCTTCGATTCTGTGAGCGCTGGTTGCACGCTCGAAAGGATGTCTTATGAGGTACCCTACCTTTTATCGCACGATACAGATCGATGGACTCTCCATCTTCTCCAGAGAGGCTGGCCCGAAAGACGCGCCAACGCTTCTGCTGCTGCACGGACTGCCATCATCATCGCGGATGTTCGAGCCGCTCTTCGCCCGGCTCTCCGATCGCTATCACCTGGTCGCGCCCGATTACCCCGGCTTCGGACACAGCGACTGGCCTGACCCCAAAACATTCGCGTACACATTTGATCACTTGGCGAAGATCATGAATCGCTTTACCGAGGTGCTCGGGCTTTTGCGCTACACGCTTTACATGCAGGACTACGGTGGCCCCGTAGGTTTTCGCATGGCATTGGCCCATCCCGATCGGATCGAGGCTCTCATCGTCCAGAACGCCGTGGCGCACAACGAGGGGCTGGGGGCGAGTTGGAAGACGCGCCGAGCCTTTTGGGCCGATCGCGTTGCCAACGAGAGCGCGCTTCGCACAAATCTTCTGTCGCTCGCGACCACGCGAACGCGCCATGTCGGGAGCGATCCCAACGTGGAACTCTACGACCCTGACCTGTGGACGGACGAGTTCGCGTTCCTGAGTCAGCCAAGTCAGGCGGCTATTCAGAGCGACCTGTTTTATGACTATCGAACCAACGTGGACTCCTACCCGAAGTGGCAGGCATGGATGCGCGAAAGACAACCGCAACTGCTGGTTCTCTGGGGCAAATATGATCCCTCGTTCGATCTCGGCGAACCTGACCGCTACCATCAGGACGTACCGAGTGCTCAAGTCCACATCCTCAACGCCGGTCATTTCGCATTGGAAACGGCGGCAGATGAGATCGCCGCGTTGGTCCGGGAATTTGTCGGCTCTTCACGCTCAGAGCTCCTTTCACGGCGCGTTGGCTAGAAGGGTGAACGTATGTCAGACAAGAAAACAGCAATCGTCACGGGAGCATCGGGGGGTATCGGTGCGGGTCTGGTTGAGGGCTTTCTGAAGGAAGGTTATAACGTCGTGGCAACGTCTCGAAATGTCAGTCATTCGTTGACCGCCTCACCTAGCCTGGTTCTTGTCGATGGTGATATCGGCAAGCAGGAGACCGCTGTCAAAACTGTCGAAACGGCGATCAAGAACTTCGGAACCATCGATGTGCTGGTGAACAACGCTGGAATCTTCCGCACCAAGCCCTTCACGGACTTTACGACCGAGGACTTCAATGCCCTGGTCTCGACCAACCTGTTGGGATTTCTTTATGTAACTCAGCTTACCGTGAAACAGATGCTGAAACAAAAATCGGGGAACGTTGTGAGCATCTCCGCTGCGCTTGCCGATCAGCCAATTGCCGGCGTTAATGGCTCGGTTTCGATGATGACGAAAGGGGGCTTGAATGCAGTGACCAAGAGTCTCGCAATCGAGTATGCAAAAGAAGGTATCCGCTTTAACACCGTAGCGCCCGGCGTCGTGGACACACCACTGCACAAGGATGATCCTAAGGACTCTCTTACAAGGTTGCAACCAATGGGGAAAATCGCGGAAGTGAAAGACATTGTCGACGCTGTGCTCTACCTCGCGCAGGCAGATCAAGTGACCGGAGAGGTGCTCCACGTGGATGGTGGCGCTCACGCTGGCCGCTGGTGAGACAGTTCACATTCCGCCGCTCGGGGCGCCGAATGAAGTGGGCTGTATTATGAGTCTCGGTGGGCGGCGTGGCGCGACCTCATCGCAAGTACGTACCGCAAATTTTTCAGCTTTCTGTAGAAAAACTCTCCACCTCCCTCGTCATCGGTATAGGGGCGGCTTAGCGTTAAACGCCCCGCCGTCCGAGAGGTTAATGATGTGCCCATTCTGCTTGATGACCGTGGGATTGATCGTTGCCGGTTCTGTGACCACCGGCGGGTTGGCAGCTTTGGCCGTGAAGATGTCCGGCAAGCAAAACAAAACAACTGAAGTCCTTCCGACTGCGAAAGAAGGGAGACTCATCAATGAAGACGAACGATGAGTCAAAGAACGCGAAGTTATCGGCCGCCAACGCCATCGACACCGCCGCGGTGCCGCCGGTGGTCGACCGAGCCACCTTTCAGGCCGAGCTCGATGCGTTGCGGGTTCGAGAGAAAGCGCACACGCACGAGGGGGACGCGATCGCGACAGCCCGCCGACGCCTGCCGATGGTGGAGGTGAACCCCAACATCACGGTGATTGGCCCGCACGGCGCGGTGACGCTTATCGAGGCGTTCGAGGGCCGTCGACTGCTGATTGCTTACTACTTCATGTGGCACACCGGCCACCCTGCGCCGGAGCAATGCGAGGGATGCACCTGGGTTACAACGCAAGTGCGCGAGCTGTCCTATCTTCATTCTCGCAACGTCACCTTTGCCGTGTTTTGCCAAGGGCCCTACGCAGAGAGCGCCCGCTACCGCGACTTCATGGGCTGGGAGATGCCTTGGTACTCGGCCCAGGACTCGCTCGACACCCTCTTGGTTGGACGCCGGGTGGGCATGATGCACATCGTTTGCTACCTGCGACAAGGATCCAATGTCTTCGAGACTTACTGGACGACCAGACGCGGCGTCGAGGCGATGGATAACAGCTACCGGTTGCTCGACTTGACCGTCTACGGGCGGCAGGAGACGTGGGAGGACTCGCCGACCGGCTGGCCACAGCGGTTTAGTGGCGAGCAAAACTTCCGTACCGATGGACGCCCCATCGCCCAGTGGTCCCGCCTCGAAGCCGGACGCTCCGACAATCTCGGATAGCATGATAACTAACGCGACATCCCCCGCCAACAATCTGGCGCGAGTCATCTCTCGCGTCATCGACGCTCGCATAGTTTCCGAGCGAACTTCCCAGTGCGTCTTCTTCGGCGTGGCGGCGCTGCTCTTCGCGGCCAGCGCGACTAAGCACATCCATCCGCCACACATTCTAGAGGCTCTGAAGAGATGAATGTTTCGATGCGGGTGGAAATGTGATGGTTTACGGTTGGACTACGATGAACGACATGGATGAGAGCATCTCTTCGGTTGCGGCGCTGATGGGGGACGCGACCCGCGCACGCATGTTGTTGGCGCTGCTCGACGGTGTGGCGCTTCCGGCAGGAGAGTTGGCGATGTGCGCCAACGTAGCGCCTCAAACCGCCAGTGCGCACCTGTCAAAACTCCTCGAAGCCAAGTTGCTAACTCTCGAGTCGCAAGGGCGACATCGCTATTACCGCCTGGCAAACGCGGAAGTTGCAGCGGCAATGGAATCACTCGCCGCCGTCGCGCCTCCGCCACGCATCGTCAAGCACGCGAGTTCGGAGCGGTTGAGGCGGCTTTGCTTTGCGCGCACTTGCTACAGCCATCTTGCCGGCAAGTTAGCTACAGACTTGAACGAGGCGCTGCAACGTCGTGGGTTGCTCGCGCCGGAAGGTTCCAAAAGCTATCGCGTCACGGAACAGGGGTGTGCCTGGTTCCGGGAACTCGGAATTGACCTCTCGATTCGCCACGCAAATCGTCCCGACTTCGCTCGCGCGTGCCTGGATTGGACAGAGCGGCGTCATCATCTTGCCGGGCCGCTGGGAACATCTCTTTTGCGACGCTTGCTGGAGCTGAAATGGCTGGTCCGCATGAACGAGCCACGAGCCGTGCGCGTCACGCACGAAGGACAACGGCAGTTGGAAACTTGTCTGGGGATCAAGATGGCTTGGTAAAAAACTCCCGACATTTCCGTCTATCAGCAGCCACGAGCGCCAACCACCGCCGCCACAATGATCGGCTGCGTGGCATTTGGTACGTATTAGGTACACGTATCCTTGAGCTGTGTGGTAAATGACTGAAAAAAACCAGATAATAGTTGGTGGAGGCGAGGGGAGTTGAACCCCTGTCCGAAAATGCTGCAAGCGAGGAGTCTACATACTTAGTCAGTTCCATCGCGGCTCCCGGACCCGCGAGCGAACTCGCAAAACCGTGCCGCATGTTCGCCTCTCACGCTAAGAACGGACAAGAAACGCAAGCGGCTAGCCTGTGGGTCTCACTCCAAACT
>CAZLZA010000068.1:0-24962 GCA_964563875.1 uncultured Acidobacteriaceae bacterium | reverse complement strand
TGTAGCTGCAGCCGCTTTGCTGGAGTGAATACAGCCGTTACGCTGGAGTGGTGCCAAACAAAACCCCGAGGCTCCAGCTTTTCATATTCTGCAAAATGAGGTCAAAGTTTACAAAGTAGTACACACCCCAAAAGGCATCCCTCAACCCCCATCCACGGTGAACACTTCTGCGCCGCTCGTCGGGGCATCCGGGATCGAAAAACTGGCCACAGAAACGACAGTAGAAGCAGTCGGAAGATCCGAGGTTAAACAGAAATCGACCCCACGCCCTGAGAAAGTCGCATCGTTCACGTACATCGTCCACGGACCGCTATCCGAGGCCATGCCACCCCGCCGTCCCGCGCCATAGACTACCACCGTGCCGGCATAATCAATCGAGAACAACGGCCACGAGGCAGTTGCGATTCCGCCGCCGGGGAGCATACTCGCAGAAACAGACACAGAGAAAGTGAACGGAACAACCGATGTTCCGCCTCCGCCACCCTCACCCCCACCGGAAGATCCCATGCCGGCATACGGCAATTGACCTGGAACCGTCGCAAAGCTAGCGTTCGCCGCCGGCGAAACATCGGTGAATATTGCTGAAGATCGATTGAAGGTCCGCAGGACCAACTGGAGGACGCCGGAGTTTTGATCGAGCGAAGTATTCGCTCCGCCAGAGCGGGAGGTAGCCTGCACGAAGCCCCCTCCTGTTGAGTCCTCAACTTCCAGTTGCATCGGATTCACCGTTCTGCTGATGATTTCGTAGTCGCCAGCGAACTCGTAAAACACCGAGGCATCCAACGTCACGATGTCGCCAACCATCTGCGCCTTCAACGCGCGCCACAAAGAAGGGTCGGTTTGTCCCAATGAGATATCCTGGCTCTTGTCTACATATTCAGCCCAGAGGTTCAACGTCACTTGCCAAGGCGGAAGATAAGGCGATTGGTCCAGTCCTAAATCGCGATACACCTCGTAGGTCAACAAGCGCATCGCCTGGTCGTACGTCATGCTAGCAAAGTCATAGTTGACCTTGATGCGCTTCAGCCGCGTCCCCGTAGTGCCCGGCGGCAGTATTTGTCCAAGGCAAAGCTGATGCTGCATATGGTTGATCTCAGGGTTCCGCTGACTGAACCGCGATTGGATATAGCCAAGGCTGCCGCCAGTGCTGGAAGTTCCGGGAGTGATCACACCTCCAGCGATAGTGCAGGTGAATTGCGTGGGAGAAGGCTCCGAGTCAACAGTTGGAATCGATGAGACAATCACATTTACGTTGAAAACCGGGTTTTCGACTCCACCGATACTTATAAGGTCGCCTACCGCGCAAGGGTTTGGTTCCTCCGTGTCCACGGTCAAAACAGTACCGGTAACATCCACCGAAATGCTGGCGATTGAAGCAACCGCCGGGAGACCCGTCTCAAGAAACTGGCCCATATAGCGATTCGCGTTCTGATTCACGAGCGCGTCGTCTATTTCAAAGGAAGAAGACGCCAAAGCCTCCGCCGCGATCAAAAGTGTGGAAGGCCTTGGTTGATCGACAAAGACATAAATTTGACCGGCGTACTCGAACCAATATCCGCGGCAGCAGAGCAACACCTGCTCCAACATGGCGGCTAGAGTGGACCCCGACGCAAACACATAACTCCCCTCGAATCTCGGAGTGCCCTCGGGATTTTGGCTCGTTATGTTGATTGCTTCGTCGCAGTAGCGCGCAGCCGCCACGATAGAAGGCCAATTGAAAAGCGATAATTCGTCGGCAGTCAGCGGGTCAGGTCCCGCGATGGGGTCTATCGCATATTCCGGCTTGACGGCGCGGCGCAACCACAAATCGACAAAATGCCAAATTGGATTTGTGGTGAAGCCGTAGCCCGTTTGAGTGCCGTACGGTGGCGGGGAGCTGAACCCCGCGAAAGACGTGGTGCCATCGGCGTAGAACTGACGGCACTTCATCCCGCGCATGTCCAGCACGGGCGAAGTCGAGGAGCTATCTTGCGTAGGCGGGGTCCACGCAATTGCGAAATACGCGCGCCGCGAATAAGTCAGCGGCGTCACCAGAGAGCCCATATCGAGCCACAAAGGATCGTAATCCTGAGAGACTTCGCTGGTGGTGCTGGCCTCGGTCAAAGGGGCGTCCACGCCTGGATGAAAATTGAAAGCGCTCAGTGTGGGTGTGTTGCTTATATTCACCGAGTCGGACGCATTTGTGCTCGGCTGGAAGCCCAGCAAAGTGTTCCCCATCAGCACCCCTGTGCTTCCTGGGGCAAATGCCATCTGCAACACACCGTTAATCCACAGTGCGGAGGGTCCATCCAACTCTCCTTCGCCCAGGTCCCAGAACCCTATTTGCGTAGCAACTGGCTGGATGCCTGAAGTGGCCACCGCGGGCTGCACGGAATAATCGATCGTCTTCATGCCCGTGGCACGGAAATACCCGTATGCCAAGGGCCACGGCGTCCCGATGTTTGCAACGCAGATGTCTCCGCTCGGCATCAGACCATCCTCTGAAATTGAACCGCATTCGCGCTCAGATTTGCCTCGCTACCGGCCTGCCGAAAGACAACCGTGTTGAGGACGCCGCAGAAGCGATTAACAAAATGACAGGTCTGGTAGGTGTTGTCGCAGGGCGTCGCGTAGCCAGAATCGTTTGCTGCTGTTGCTCCACACTGGGGACTGCCAAATCGCCATTGGCAGGTCTCCGAGTAGTCATAAGGGTTGCCGTCGTACTCGTTCGGATTGAAAAGCGGGTTCGCGCCAAAAGTACATTGGTCCTCAGAGGTCGAGATGATCGTCAGACGCCCATGAAACTCGAACTCGGCGGCTTGCGCCACAAGGTTCCACTCGCGAAAAGCTATCAGCGCGCCTTCAAAGGTGCGAGCGGTCAGCATTCCGGCCAGGTCGCGCTGGAGCGTGTTGCCGCTCACGTTCTGCACCACGATTGTCGCGGTGGTTGAGGTTTGCGCGCGCGACTGCTGAAAGCCAGCGGCGCTCAACAGCCAAGGGAAATAGTGCGTGTTGTAGTTTGCTGGAGGATTGGCGAGCCCTGCCAGCCATGCTGCGGGCGCGGCGCCCAAAAGCACCGGGGTCACGTCGATCTCTTTGTTTGCCCAGTGGTAACCGGTTCCGTCCGTCGTTACCACGTCTAGCAGACAAATCGGCGCGGGGCCGCTGCGCGCGGCCATAATCTGGATCAGCTCGACAGAGTAAGGATAAGGCATCTCTATCTCATCACCTTGAGCGCATCCCACAGCACCGTCGTGCCACTGCTCGATGAGTTCTTGCTATTGAGCGGCTGCAGGCCAACCGTGTGAATTCCGAGGCATACATTCTGCTGCTGCAAGAGCATCGTCGATTGTGCGGGCGCAGCCGAATAGAAATCGACCGTTCCGACCGCGACCCCGTCGAGCAGAATTGAAGCCTGCCCATAAGCCGGTCCGGTGGGAGCCCAAAATTGGAATCCGTATCCCGCGTACACATAGGCCGCCAAGTCGGTCGTCACCGCGCCCGCGTTCGAGAAATGAGAGCCGCTCTGGGCAAGAGCGTCGGTCGTCAGCGTCCAAGTGCCCGAGACCGCGGCGGTCATGCGATCTCCACTATCGTTCAGCAAGAGCCGCCAAATGGCATCTCTCCGCCAATCGTTCGGATACACCAACATCGGTGTAAGCGGGACCTCGTCAAACAGAACCTGCTGCACTGACCAGTGATTATGCGAGGTGGGAACAGGCTCCACGGGCTGAGAGAAACGGCCAACATAATGCCGGCCTCCGCCTTCATGGTCCACTAATGTGAAAAAGCCGTCGCGGTACTGCTCGTAGTACCACTTCAGCTTGCGCGCGTCCGCAGCCAGCTTATCGGTCCAATTCAAGCTGAACTGATGACCGGTGTCGGTGATCTCGCGAAAGTAGGGAGCGCCCTGGTTAGCCTTCGCGTTCAAATGCGTGAGCGGCCGCTTTTTCTGGAATCCGTAGTCCGGGTTCAACGGGTGAGTCGGCGTCGGGTTGAGAATGTCGAATTGGGACACTATCCTCTCCCCTTTCCGCTATATTGCCGCTGAGCCTGGTTAAGCCCGGCCATCAGGCTCAGGCCGCCGCCGGTCTTCACCCAAGTTGCAAAGCTCTTAGCGTCGAGAGCCTGCACATTGAGCAGCACCATGCCGCCCGCCGAACTGGCCGGCATCCTCGGCTGCGGACTGCTGGAGTAACTTACATTGCCGGCATTGATCGCGCTCAGCAGCGGAGCGTGCGCCTGCGCGGCCATCGGCTGCACCACAAATTCATTTGCCATGGCGTGGATGAATCCTTCGGTCTCGCTGGTGGCGAGGTCCCCAAAGTCTCCCGTCCAGCCGCCGCCATGGTATTGCGCGGCAGAAAGCGTCACCGCGCTGCGGCCGCCGATTTCCTGCTTTTGCAGCGTGCTGAGCACCGCGTTGATCTCCGGGGCAATGTTATTGCTGTAGTAGTTTCGCGCCCCGCTGCCCATGCTAGCCGTGGAGTTTTGCGAGCTGACAAGCAGGCTGTTCAGCTCGGAAGCGAGCGTGTTGTAACCCGATCTTCCAGCCTCGTAATCCTGCATATCCTTCACAAGCGCGGGCTGGATCGTGTTCACGTCCAGACTCTCAGCTTTGCCCCGACCCTGATCCCCCAAAAAGCCCGCCACGAGGCCAGCCAAGCCGCCCACTACCGCGCCGATCGCGGCGCCCACCGGACCTCCAACGGCAGCTCCTATTTCCATGCCGCCCATGGCGCCCCCTACGGCGCCCTCGACTGGATTCGAGTTCTCATATGCGGAATAGATACTCATGCCGCCCGTCAGCGCGCCGCCAGCAATGTTCAAACCCTGGGCCAGCGAACCAGTGCCTAGTGCTGCCCCCGTCAGCGAAGAACTTTCTCCCACGCCCGACAAGGTTGACGCGTCTACAACGGTGTTGCCGGCCGCAGTCGTGTAAGAGCCGCCGCCGCTCAAGCTCAATGCCGCCCCGGAACTTGAACTGGAACCCATGCCGCTTTCATCCGAGCCAGGGAAAGGATTCCCCGAGTAGCCCGCTCCTCCTATCGTCGAACCTCCCGATCCAAACCCGCCGCCGCCGCCCAATCCTGGAATTCCGCCGCCAGGCCCCATCGTTCCCACAGCCGAAACAAACTGAGTTACCGCGCTTCCGAACGTTGTGCTCGCCGTGTCCATTGTGCTGGTGCTGGTTTGAAACTGCAAAAGGGCCGGATTTGGCGCGCTCGAAGTCAACGAAGACATTCCAGCCGTTCCGTGCTTATGGCCGCCCAATCCGAGCACCGATTCCATGTCGGTCAGGGGGTTAGTGCTGGTGCTCATTTCCGGCCCCATGCCAAACAGATATTGCAGTATGCCCCCCGTGGGACCGTCGCTCTTGAACGCCCTGAGCATTTGATTGGCCATCATCTGAAAGGCTGTGTCCATCGCCCGCTTCTCAAAGAACTGCTCAGGATGTTCGAAGAGACTCTGCAGGCCAGAAGCCAACTTGTCCCGCGTCTGCTCGTCGCTCTTCTGCATCTGCGCGTTCATCAATTGGCGCGCGGCCAAGATCTTCTGATCGGCATCCTGGGCGACCATGATTTCAGCCCTTCTGTCCGCGTCGGCGCGGTCCGCGTGCTGCTGCATGTCCGCGTCGAGGGCCGCATATTGCTGCCTGTCGGCCTCTTGTATCTCTCTAACGCGATCGTCGAATGCGTCAACGATCTTCATCTGCGCCTGTTGCCACTCCGGCAGCGAGAGCCGCGCGGTTTGCTCCTCCTCTTTGGTGATCTGCTCCATTGTCTTCGCGTGGAGCTGTTCCATCTCGCGATCCGCGGCAAGCATGATCTTGGTTTTCTGATCTTGGTATCCTTGCCAAGCGTTCTGATCGGACCCGTAGGTCTCGCGTTCTTTGTCTTCCAAGGTTTTCAAGCTGCTCTGTGCATCCGCCGCAATTTTGGCATAGCCTTGCATTTCGTGATCGGCCAGGCGGTCGTCCAGCCCGGCAATTGCCTGGTTGAACCCTTGGCGCAGTTCCGTGATCTTCCCGTTCGCCACCGTCTCGGCACTGATGCGCTGCTGGATATAGTCGTTAGCCTGCCCCGCAGTCAGAGGCTGGCCGCCTGAAGCTTTATCTTCTTCTTCTTGTATTTGGTCGAGTCTGCTCCTTAATTCGGCCTCCACCAATGGAATACCCTTGAGCCCGGATTGCGTTGCTTCGTCTGCCAGGTGCCTGGTCTGCGCATCGAGTTCCTCTTGTAGCTTCAATTCTTGGGCGGCGAATTTCTGTTGTGCCGCTGTCGTTTCGGCCGCCGCGGCGCGCTTGGATATTTCGCCTTCCTGGAACTTGCGCGTGATCTTCTCTATTTCTTCTTGCTCTTGCGCGGCGCGCAAGGCGTTGCCTTGCAGGCCGGCGTTCACGGCTTCATTCTGCATCTGGATGATCTGATCGGTTTCCTGGCGCTGAAGTTCTATCTCTTCCGCGTGTGCCTTCGCCTTCGCAGTTTCGTCGAGCCTCTCGCGCTCGCCAGCACCCGAATCCGTTTCGCCCATGTTCCCGCGGGCTGATGCCTGCACTTGTAGATATGCCTGTCTTTCCTTGTCAAGTTCGAGCTGCTTTTTAAGCTCCGCGGTTATCTTTTCCTGGCGCTTTAGCGACGCATCCCCCGCGTGCTCAAGCTCGATCTGTTCCATCATTCCCTGATGAAAAAGAGCGTTACGGGCCAAAGTCACATCTTGAGCTTGAGCAGCGGAATGAGCAGAGGAATGGGCAGCTTGCGAGGCTCCTGCGACTTCGCCGGCGCCCTCGGCAATTTGCGGGAGATCGAGGCTCAAGACGCCCTCGAATATCTTGCTCCAACCGGAGTGAGACATATCCTCAGCCAGACCTTTGAGATTCTGCATGGAATTCTGCGCCTGTTCCAGCCGGGGCTGCGCGTCCTCAAGCGATCGGACATTGATGAAGTCCTTGTCCTTAGCATCCGCCTGAGCTTCGAGAAACTTATCCTGAGCGGCATCCAACGAGATGTACTTTTCATAGAGGTTGTAGACCGACTCGCCCATATGCGCAAAGATGTCAACAGCGCCTAACGCGATCAGCCCTGGACCAATCGTGCCGATTGCACCGATGAGCAGCTCGCTCTGCCCGATCACGGCTTGCATGGCGCGCGGAATCCGCAATCCGAGATCGTCGTTCAAAAGCCGGACGTTCTCTTTGGCGCTGAGAGCGTGTTCGCCCACCTTATCGAGGCCAGCTCCAGCTTCCGCTCCTGCGCTTTCTCCGGCTGGCCCGATGGCGTTGAGCTGCGCAACGACCTGTTGCACGGCTTCGGCTGCGTTGCCATCCGTCACATTGATCGTGATTTGTATCGTTTGGCCGGGCGCCATCTATGCATTCCTCCGCACAAAGTCCGTCGAGCATTTGCAGCAACTGACAGAGAACGGGCTCTCTTGCAGCGCTCCGCAGACGCCGCAGGGCGGGTGGTTGCGCTCGAATTCGCGCCGCGCGTCGGCCACGGCCATCAACCCCTGGCCCTCGGCCATGCTGAAAGCGCTCTCCACCAGGCCGCTGTTCTTGCATTTTTCGAGCCAGAGCAGGTACTCGGCGCACTTGTAGTAGCCGGGCGAGAGCGTCAACTGAGGTAGCGAGCCAAAGATGCGATCGCGGCCCGCGTCGTCGCTGTCGTCGAGAGAGCGCGTGACACGCGCGCTGGCATAGGCCTGCTCAAGCAGTTCGCCAATCGCTTGGCGCAGGCCTTCGGCGTCGCGTGTCACGTCGGTGATCATCTACTCTTCTTCCTCTATCTCGATCTCTTCCGGCGCGAAGAGACGCGCCACGGCGGCCACCTTGTGATAGCCGTCCATGTTGCGCGCGATCGCGTCGCGGCCTTCCAGCGCCGCGCCGTCCACCACATATCCCTCGACGCGCACAATCAGCTCGTCGTAGAGCGCGGCCAGCGTTCGCTGCGCGCCGTGGTAGACGGTCTCGCCCTTGCGCAATCCGCCTATTACCTGGGCGCGGCTATCGTCGCGGCGGTAGCGGCGGTTTTGCTCGGCGGTGGGCTCCTCAAAGACGTGCAACAGATTCTTCTGGCGGCGCATCGAACCGCCGTCGCCTGCCGTCCAGATGGCCATCAGGGGAACCTGGCCGAAGCCGGCCATCTCCTGGTCGGGAACGTACGCCGAGGTGAGCACGTTGGCGATAGCCAGGCAGTGGCTGAGCGGAACTTTCTGAGCTTCGCCGAGCATTTTCTCCACCAGCTCGATGCCGGCGCTAGAAGCGTCGGTGTGCTGCACGATCTGCTTGCCTTTGCGCTCGGCCGTCGAGACGATGCCCTCGAAATATTCAAGCCATTGTGCCTGCGATACGCGAGGCACCGTATACGGAAATATCTGCGCGCCCTGGCGGATCACGATGATCCGAGGCTTCGCGAGATCGATAGGGTCTGACGTGGACATAGGGCTCCATCCTTTGTGTGGGATTTGTTTCTGAATCGTCCCAGGGTGAGGAACCCCGTAGTGCCCGAGATCCGCGCAGCTCATGCGAATCCTCGAAGAGGTTGCCGTAGCACGCAACCCGGTGAAGTAGAGAAAAAGTCCCGGAGCATCGACCGCCGACGCTCCGGGTGAAAGAAATCTTACGCAGCCACCAGGTAAGCCGTTGCCTGCGAGTTGACGACACTGGCGTTCATCACGCCAGCGCCGCCGACGTTGAAGATCGTGGTTTCGTCGCCTTCGATCTGCCACACCACCATGTTGCCGCTGGCGCCGATCTTGGTCGATTTCAGATGGACGGCGGGCAGGTCGATCGTCAACGAAGATGTGCCGGAGGTTATGGTCCAGTTCAGCTCCTGCGGCGTATCGGCGCGGAAGAGCGTGAAGACATCGTCCGTGCTGGTGGCGGCAATCGAGGTTTGGAAGCTGAGCTTGCGCAGGCCCGTGCGGATAAACGCGCCGTAGAGCCCCAGGCCGGGCGCGGTGTGGTTCACGGCTCCAGTGCTGATCTTGATGGTGCTGGACATGTGGCGCCCAACTTTACTCGCCGTGGCTCCGGGAGCGCCGATTGAGAAGACGCAATCCGAGCCGAGCAGGTAGGCGTAGCTGGAGGCTAGCGCGGGCAGGCTGGTGATCGCCCCGTAGGCGTAGTGGCCGGTGCCAACGAAGTTGATCTCGTAGGTGATGGGGCCACGCGCCGGAATGGTCAGGGTCACGTCGACGACGCCCATGTCGATCAGCGTCCACAGAACGTCGTTGGTGTCGGCCAGGTAGATCGAGGTCATGGGCGCTTGCGTGGTGGTCTCGTCGAAGCTGAGCGTGTGCGTGTACGGCCCAGCTCCGGTCACGACGTCCTTGCCCATCAGGAGGGCAAGTATCCACCCGGCCATATAGTCGTCCAGGTCTCCTTTGAATCCGCCCGTAAGATCCCAGGCCGTAAGCAGACCCAGGGTCGCGAATTCGGTGCCTTTGCCGGCTTGCGCCTTATCGCTGTAGCGCGTCTGCTTCAGCTCAAAGACGGCCGAGCCGTCAAACTTCTGGCGGCGGGTCATATCCGCGGAGCTAACAGCGGTCCCTGCTGCCAACTGCTTGTTGGGGCTCAGCACCAGGTTCCGCGCCGTTATTTTTTGGCTTTCAAAATTGAAAGGTCCGGACATTATTCACCATCCTTTTTGAAGTTTTCGGCCTCGGGGGCGTCTGGAGCGGGCGGTTCAGGCTCGACGACGATCTCCTTGAAAACGGGCTTGCCTTGATACATTTCATGCCGCAGCAGCGCGTTCCACTCGTAGCTGCGCTCCACTTCTTGCGCCTCGCCAACCCTGAAGGTGAAATGTCGGCGTCCGTTGGCCCAGCCCACTGTGCCGGCTTCGCCCGCCATGCGCCGCCCGGCATCTGAGAGCTGGACAACTGCGAAATCGGGGCGCGGTCTTTGCGTTGCGTCGGCCATCAGTCGTCCTCGCTTCCGGCTGCGTACGTCCCTGGAAATTGCGCAATGCCCGGCACCTGGATTGCGATTACGTACACCGTGCGCACCGGAGCGCCCATCTTGCCCTGCAACGCGCCCGTGATGCTCACCAGACGCACCGGCTCAGACAGCGAGCTATCTGGCAAGCGGAGCCGTGCACCGGCCAGCACTGGGAGCACCTGCCCCACCAGCGCGAGGCTATCGGTCCGTTGTGCTTCAAGGCTGGTCAGGTTCTCGGCCGCGCACCAGACGTCGATTTGGTGGCCAGCGTCGTCGTATGTCAACGCTTGGCTGTCCCCGTTGGCAACATAATGGCTGGTCGCGTAGAAGGTGCGAGCGCAGGGCGGATCGAAGACCAGTTCTCCGTTTTCGTCGGTGTCCAGGTCCCCGATCGAGCCCACCGAAACTGAAGGCAACGCAGCCTTGAGCAGAGCCTGTACCGCGGTCTCGACATCGCCGGGCAGAAACATCGAGGCAGCCACTACTTCATCTCCAGTCCCGACTGCTTGGCAGCCGCTTTGAGCCAGGTCTGTGCCTCTTCTTGAATCCGCGCCGGATCTTCCGGCCGGAAAACCAGAAACGGCCTGGCCGGGATATGGATGTGCCGTGTGAAGGCTTTCACGTTCACCGTGGCGATGCCGCTTGCGATTTTGCGCTTCACCGTCTGCTTGCGGCCTAGCTTGTTGGTGATCTGCTCGCGGGTGAAGGTGTCCCGGCTGCGCTGCCGGCGGACGTAGCTGTATGGCTTCACGGATTGCGATCCCTCGAATCCATACTGATGAACGCCCGCGTAGCTCAGGCCAGTACCGATGACCACCTCGTTGCCTTGGACCGCGAAGACGATCGAGTTTAACAGCAGCCCTTTGTCGATGAGCAGCTTGTGGCCGGCGGAGTATTTGCGCCAACTCAGGGAGGCCTGGCTCAATGGCGCCCACGATCCGGAGGGCGAGCCGCCTTCGCGGAAGGTCTGGCGCACGCTCTGGAGTTGGCCCAGACCGATAGTGCGCAGCAACTGCTCTTTGGCCTGAAGCGTCAGAGCAAACTGCGACAGCGAGACCGTCACCTTCGAAGCATCGGATTTGACGACTACGGCGCTCATACGAATCCCCGGATGTTCTCTTCGCGGAAGGCTAGGTGACGGTCGCCGTCAGAGATCGTTGGGCCGGCGAACGATGTCTGCGGAACCTGTTGCGTGGCTGGCTGGTCGAGCGAGGCCCTGCACGCCGCCACATCCTTGAGGAACTGGATCGCGTCGTCGTAGCTCTGGCGAATAATCTCTGTCGGCTGCAATCCGCCGCGGCGCCTGCGGAAGAGCAGATAGAGCGCAATATCCACCGTCTTCGCCTTCACCATGTCGCAGGGTTGCAGCGGCGTCTGGTAGCGCTCGCGGCAGTAGCTATCCACCGTACCGCTAGCTTCTTCCAGCACAGCGGAAACAACGCTCGCCGTGACGCCCGCGTCGGTCTGCGCATTGCCGCTGGGCGCGTCGACGGTGAGCTGCGTAAGCTCGGTTTGCGTCAACCGCAGCGGGCAAAGATCGGATTGTTGCGCGTAGGCCATAGCCGCCAGAGAACAGTAGTTGGTGAACAGACAGAGCCAGAGCTACTTCGCCGGTTCGATAACTTTGGACTTCAGCAGAGGCGCGGCGTGCGCGTCGCTAAGTTTCACGCTCTGGCCGCGGCGGAAGAGCTTGCCGCCTTTGGGCGTCTCTTCGTCTTGGTGATGCAGGTTTGAGAGCACGGTGTAGGTCGTCTTCTTCGCGGCTGCAATCGTTCCGGCCATGTTTTTTCTCCTGTCGTTCGAATTTGTGAAAAAGGGCGCGCCGGTTGAGAGCGCGCCCCTCTTGGTTGCGACCGGTTTGCGTTAACCCTCCACGTCGCCGGGGATGGCGCCCATGGTGAAGTTGGAGCTGAAAACCGCGTTGAGAATGGGAATGCCGGTCTCTTGCGCCGTGACCTTGATTCCGTAGTACCAGTCAATCGACTGCCAGTAGGTTTTCGTGTCCAACTGGGGGTCGATCCATTCCAGCACGCCGTAGCCGTCGACGGTTCCCGGTGCGCCGGGCATCCCGCTGCCCGCGTCGCCCGCGCCGGGTCCCTTGCCGCCGGCCCACACAAAGGTTTTGCCACAGCTCACGTCTTCGCGGTCGGGGTTGGCCTTCGCGAATCCGAGAAAAGCGTTGTAGCCCCAGATCCACGAAGCCACATTGTCTTGATTCATCTGCAACGCACTGGCCAGGACGCACTTCACGCCGAAAGCCAAGGTGAGCTGCGCCAGGCCGATGTTGCCGGCGGCGTTGGTGTACTTGAATCGCTCGATGATGTCCGGGTGGTTGATGAGCGCCTGGTAAACAGGGTCGCTCAAAATCAGCACCATTTCGCTGTCCTGGATGGCCGCCTGGCGGAGAATCGCCTTATATTCGCCGACCGCGACGATAGGATGAGAGGTGACCGCGGCTTCGGTGTCGTTGGCCGGCGTAGTGATGTAGCTGTCCCACTGCGCGCCGCCGCTCAGCGTAACGCCGTTCGGGAAGTTGGCTGTGCTCAAGGCCATCGCGGCGATCTCGGCTTCGCGTGCGCGCCGGATGCGGCCAATAAGATCGGCGGTCAGGTGCTGCTTGGTGCTGAACCCAAGCCCGATACCATAGGCCTCGCTCTCGAACGGGACGGAACCCTTCAGCGCGTGCGAGCGGCAAAAGTAGCTGTCGGTCGAGTAGGAGCGCCGGATCTCGGTGGCGGAGCCGGCGGGCGCGCGCAGCGTCGATCCGGGCACGCGCAGGTTGTCGCGGTTCCAGATCAGATACTGGTAGCTCTGGCGATCCACGGGAACTTTCGGAAAGATGAGATCGCCCACCAGGGGAACCGAGTCATCCGCGAATTCCTTCGCATAATTGGAGAGCGCCACATTCAGGCCGCCCGCCGGCATCAGGCCTACATAACCACCCATCGCTTCTTCCTCCTACCGCTTGCGCGGAGTGAAATCCTCAAAAACTTCTCGTTGCGGCGCCGCAACAGTTTGCTAGACCTCGGTCAGCGCGGCCGGCGTGGGACCGCCAATACTGGTGGCGATCCAGATGCCGCCCACCGCTTCCAGCGTCACCGCGTCGCCGACAGCCGCGAACGTCACCGTATCGGTGGCGCCGTTGATCTTGTTGGCCGCAGTGGTCACCTTGTGCGCGTGAGCCGTGGTGGCCACCAGGGTGACGACGGTGCCGTCTTGCGCGGGCGTCGTGGGCGTAGCCAGCGTCATAGCCAGGGCGGCGGCGCCGTTGAGCGCGTAAGTTCCCGCGACCACGGGGATCGCGCCGCTTGCGGTCTCGTAGGTAACCGAGGCGCCGTTGCTCGGCGATCCCGGATAAAGGAATCCGAAAAGGCCGAACACGAAGACAGTTGCGTAGGACCCCGGCGAGACGTAGGTCTGCGCTTCCAGCGCCACGGCAATGACCGCCTGGCCGCTGGCCGCGGGAACGAGCTGCCCCGCCGCGTTGACCGTCAGGAGCTGCCCGGCTGCCACGCTGGCGCCAATCTGCGCCACGGCCTGGCCAAACTCGATGACCTTGCAAGGGTTCGTGAGGTTGAGTGCATCCTCGTCCAGAATTCCCACAGCGGCTTCGCCAAGCACCGACGCCAGAGCTGCGTGATATTCGTCTGAGCCGTAAACCACAGCCAGGCCGCGCTCGTATCCGCTTACGGCCGCGGGGAGCAACGACTCGCTGAACCGGGCGCCCTGGGGGCCTTTCTTTTCAACGTAGATGTTCGCCATTTCACGCCCTCCTGGGGCTCTGATTCAGAAAACTGCCGGCAGGCCGCGCTCCCGGCTGCGCCGCCCGCGGCAGACCGCTCCGCCGCGGGCGCTCGGAAATTATTAGACCTGGCCGCCCGTCGACTGACCGGCGCCGGTCCACTCCGGATGCTCCTCGCTGACCTGGCGAAGCGCCTCGCCGAATGTGATGCCCTTTTCCTTTTGGCGCGCGATGGAAGCGTCGGTGAGCGGATCGCCCGTACTTCTGCCGCCTGCCGCGGTCGGCACGCTGCCCACGACGCGGCCCGGCGGTACGATCCTCCCCAAGCCTTCCATGAAGAGCACCAAGCCCTGGAGCGGAGTGACCTTCTTCTTGGCGTCGCCCTCGCCGAATTCCACGGTTGCGGTGGCCTTGGCCAATTCTCTGAAGACCAAGGGCAAGCCGGTCTTGTCGAAAGCTGGGACCCAGGCGCCCTTGCTTTTGAGGTTATTGATGGCGTCCACGGCGCGCTGCTCCACTTCGGCGGTTGCCAAGGCTGCCTCGCGCTCGCCGAACTTGGCGGTCGAGGTCTTTACTTCCGTTTCCAGCGCGGCGATCTTTGCTTGCAGCGGAACGGCAGCCGCGGTTGCGGTTTCGGTTGCGATGCGCGTAACGTCCGCTTCGCTGAAAGTCTTGGATGCGGGCTGAGAGCTGCCGCCAAAGGTTTCCACGAAAAAGGCCTTGATCTGCTCGGCCACAGTTTTCTCTGCCACTGTTCCATCCTCCCCGAAGTCCACCATGATGAACTTCGATCCGTGATCGTCAAAAGCGACGTCCTGCAAGCCCTTCACTTCGGGCGGGCAGGCGCCGAGCCACGCCAGATGGCGCAACCCGGTGATCTTGCCCGCATCGTCCGTATAGAAAGCGGCGCTCCGCTTCTTGAATTTGCCCGCCTGGCGCGCCTCGTCAAACTTTGGGTCCACCTGCTTTTCGCGCGCCAGAAGAGTGTCGCCGTCAACCATGAGCCCGTCGATCCACCCATACGCGGGTTTGTTGTCTTCCGGATGGCCGATGGTGATGGGGGCCTCGTGATAAGTGGGGTCGTAGTTGCGTGCCACGCGCCGCAGATCCTCGGGCGTTATGACGCCTTTGCCAGCCTTCGAATAGTCGCCGGCGCGGAAGATTTCCATCCACAGCCGCGGCGACTCGGCATGAGTCTGCGAGCAGTACTTATCCTCGAAATCCTTCGTGTCGAGACCGGCGCTCTTGGCCGCGGAAGCGATTTTGCGCGCAACCTTCGACTTTTCGGAGTCCGGAACGTGTTGCTCGTGGCCGAACATCTTCAGCGCCGATTCGATATGGTCGCTGTCAATCGGCAGACGCCAGCTGGAAATATCCTCGGGGTCGCCCACGTATGCGAACTTCTCCGCCGGGAGCGCCTTGCCGTCTACGGTTTTGGTCTTGGCTGCCACTTGAGACATCTTCTAACTCCTTCTCTTCCGCCTGTGCGCAAGATGGCAAAGCGGCGCTCTTTGGCGAGAGTTATAACTAAAACACCTTCCCAAACCCCGGCTGTGGCACCTTCAATTGGGCCAGCAGAGGCAATCGCGCGTAGCCCGGCTCGTTCGCCCCTTCGTCCGCTTTCAGCGCTTCGGTCTCCAGCACGGGAACAACGCTGCAGCGGCAATTGAAGCCGTTCGGCGGATAGATCTTCATCCACACGGGATCTTCGGCCCGCGCCGTAAAGCCATCCAACACCGCGTGCTCGGGGCGCACGCGGTCGTCGCCCACTGTCCAGTATTGCCAGAAGGGGAAGACCGCCTTTGTTGCCTCGTCGCTCATTTGCTCGTAACGGCCCAGGCTGTAGGCGCGTTGCATCGCCGTGTTGAAAGCGGTATCGAGGGTGAAAGCGTTGATCTGTTCGATTCCGGCCTCGTTGGTGAGTTTATTCACAGCGGCCTCAAAATCCTGGGCGGTGCCACCATCCTTCGCCGTCTCGGCCAGGGCATCGCGGATCTTCTCGATCAGGCGCACGTCGGCCGCCGCCGCTAGCGTGAAGGCATCCTTCTTGTACTGCGAGCTGAGCCCTTCAAAGATTTCCTTGGTCACCGGCGTCAGGTCGCGAATATACTGCGCGGCGTCGTCGTTGGGCAGGTCGGTCGAGAAACTGCCATAAAGCAGATCCTCGTCGCCCTCGTCGAACCGCACATGGCGGGAGCTGGCGGCCACAGCCAATTTGCGCCCCGTCCGCCGCGCCGCCTGCTTGACGATCTGCACCCGGCCCAGCAGGTTGGCCGCGGCCAGGTGTCGCGCCAGCAAGTTGCCGACGCGCGCCTGCACCGTCGAGTCCCGCGTAGCCATCATGTGGAAGCGCAGAGGCATGCGCTACTTTCCTTTCAACCAGGATTCCGCCTTTTCTTCGCTGGAAGTTTTGCCTGCCAGCTTGAGGACACCCTTCTCGTCCCGTTGGAGCATATGATGCGTAAGGACCTTCCCCTCTTTATCCCAGACAGACCTCAGAACCTTGGAGCCGGGGCCACCGCGAGAACCTGGGTTGTGATGCCCAAACATCGGACTCTTGCTCGGAGCGACAACCCGGTGCATGAGCGAGTGTCCCATCCCGTCCAGAAGCACCGGATGATCGTCAATTTCGACCCAATGGCCCTCATCCGCAAAACTCGCTGTACTCCTCACGGGAACCGCAGCGCCGGCGATCTCTTTGGCTCGCTCTTTGTACGCCGCCGCCGACTCCGCCTTGAGCTGTTCGAAGAGCTTGTCGAACTCGCTCAACTCGATTTCGGATTCTTTCTCCGCCTCGCTGAATCCCACCGTGGTATCGCGCAGCGCCACGCTCGGCGCGTTGATGTTCGGCACTAGCACGTCGGTGGGCAGTTCGCCATTCTCCCCGGCGGCCAGTGGAATCTGGAAGCGCTCGGCAACGTAGCCGGCGGTGATTTTTTTGCCCAGCCGCTGCACTCCGCTCACGATCGTCAGAGCCGATTGCAGATCTTCCCCTTCCTTGATCTCGATGTCCCATCGGGGCATCGGTGCGTCAGGCCCAAAATTCCACAGCACCAGCGGGCGCACGAGCTGATCGTTCACCACCGACATGACAGCCTTGGCGACGAACACCGAGCGCTCGTCTTTGGTCTCGGAATGCGTCTGGCCCTGGGCGTTCGAGCCCTTGCCCCCTTCGTTTCCGAAGCTGGTCAGGGTCTCGCCCAGCACGCGGCGAATGATCGAGTACTGCATCGTGCGGAAGAAATGCTCGTATACGTCAGGGTTTTGCGCGCGCGCCACCTTCAGCAGCTCCTGGTCGTAATCGAAGGTTTTGGGCACGGCGATGGCTGTGTTATCGCGGATCGCTTGCGCGATGTCTACTGCCTTCTTGCGTTCCGAAGGCGAGTCCGGATCGTTGTAGCGCACCACGACCGTTCCAGGACCTTTCTCGGCAAATTGGAGCCACAACCGTTCCATGTTGCGCTTGAACCACGAAGGCCAGAAGACAGACTTGAGCAGGGGCCGTCCCATCCGGTCGCGGCTGCGCTTTCGGTAGCTGAAGATGAGGAACTTCTGTTCCGGCACAGCGCCGCCTTCCGCCGCCCAGGGGTTGTCGAGGAGCTGCAGCGGCCCGGTTTGCGGGTAATAGCGATTGCCGAAAAGAAACAACTCCTGGGGGCTGTCATTCAAATCGAGAAGCGACGCCTGGCCCATGCTTGTGTCGAAGATCATCTCTTGGACGCTGAAACCATAACCCACGGCGTCGAGCACACAATCCAGCACTTCGTCGAACTTGACCTTCGCCAACTGCGCCTCGATGAATTCCTTGGTGTCAACGGCCGCCGAATCCTTATCGTTGGCGGGCTGCACCGTAATGTTGCGGCTCATCACACTCAGCTTCAGGTCGTCGAGAGCGTTTGACACGTCTTCGTCTTTGTCTTCCAACTCGCGATAATAGGCCATGGTCTCCGGCATACGGTAGGTCATGGCCGCCCAGATATCCGATGCGTTGCGCGTGCCGCCAAAAGCCAGAGTGTTTCTGTAGAGCGAGATCTGCTGCATATAGAGGCTCTGGTCGGGAATCATCTCGCCCTTGGGCGGAAGCGGAGGAACGGATTGAAGCCTATTCTTGACCATCAGAACAACCCTTTCAGTTGCGTGTAAGAGCCGGGCACATCTGGCGTCTGCGCGTCAAGGCTGAGAATTCCCGTATCGGCGGCCAGGTCAGCTAGGGCCTTGGCCCAGAACGCGTCGGCATGTGCGTAGAGCTTTTTCTTCGCGCCCCCCGCCACGGCCGTGTCGATCTCGACGCGCGGCGCGTCGAAGGTGACGCCAGTTGGAGTGGCCTGGCGCTTGATAGCCTGCAGCTCGGTCCGGATGCGGCCGTGGTAAGGGATGCGGTTGCGCGCCTGCTCGAAGCGTTTTTTGGTCCGGATAGCCAAATCTGTCTTCATGGGCACGCCGTTGTTCGTCGAGCCAAAGGCCACGCCGAGCAGTCTGCCAGGGACGGCCTCGTTCAAGAGGTCGTAGAGGCCGACGCCCATGCCGGTTTTGTCGATCGCGGCCCGGCTGCACAGCTTGAGAACCGGACTCAGGATGCGGCACTGATTCGGGAAGCTGATGTTATGCAACCAGAAGACGGCGCGCGTCCAGGCCACGTCGCCGACCTTCTCATCGAGCCAGAGGCAGGTTGCATCGTGATCGCGGCCTACGTCGATGCCGGCGAAGAGCGGCCCGCGCGGCTTGAAGTCAGGATCTAAAAACGCGGTGGTATAGCAATCTGGCCCGATCTGAATTAGCTTGGCGTCAAGCGTGCTTTCTTCCGCCGTGGCAATCAGATCCAAGGTCAGCCACGCCCCGGTCGCCTCGAGGAAGACGCAACAGAACTCCTGATTCCAAGTATCGTCGTCGTTCAGGCCCCGGCGCATCTCCTCGATATTGATGGGGCAGCCTTCGGCCACCGCCCGGTACACGTCCACCCAATGGCCGCTCCAGCCGTCTTTCTTGACCGGCAGTTCCGCCGGGGCCACGCCCAGGTCGAGGCCCAGGTTGCGGGCTATGTCGTAGAACTTGCCTTGCTTGCCGTTCGCCGTCGATAGCACCTCAAGCGAGTTGCCCAGGGCCACCTGGCGGAAGACGGCCGCAAAGATGGCGTAGCTGTCTTCGTGGTGCGCAAATTCGTCCAGGACGGCGTCGCCGGGGTAGCCGCGCGCCGTGCGGGGGTTGGCCGGCAGGGCGATGATGCGGCTGCCGTTCGGGAAGGTGATCTTGCTCTGGATAGCCTCGATCCGGCCGATTGCGTCGACGAAGTCCTCGTTGGCCACCATCTGCGCCGTCCCGCCCATGAGCTGGCAGAGCTTGGCGGCCGTCTCGACAAACTCCACTGACTGCGCCTTCGAGGCGCTGAGCACCGTCGTCGTGCGTCCGGGGATGCGCATCGATACTTCGTCGCGGCGGTAGGCCGTGGCAAAGCTGTAGCCGATCCGCGCGGACTTCACGGCGCACTTGAAGCGAGAGTTGTCGTCGATCCAGCGCTGTTGGTAGGGCCGCATCTGGAGGACGGCGGGCAGCTTGATTTCGTGGTCGAAAACTTCAATCATGGGCGATCACCAAAGGGGGCAGCCCAAAGGTGCGCTCGCGCAGCAGGTTGATGTCCGCCAGCGTAAACTGGCCGCTGGCGCCCTTCCTGGCAGCGTCCTTGGTGGCCTGGTCGAGACTCTCGCGCGCGGCCTTCTCGCGGTCTTCGAGCAGCTTGATCCGGCGCTGATCCACCTCGACCCGTTTGGCTTGCAAGTCAACGCGCTGTAGGCGCGACATGGTCAGCGAGAGCAGGTTCAGTCCCTCCAGGAACTTCGCCTGGTCGCCGGGGCCTACTGTCTGGATGAGGGCGAAGACCTGGTCGCGCATGGCGTTCATCACCGCCGCGTTCGACTCAGCCAGGTCGTTGCCCGCAAAAGCCTGCGCCCACTCCCGCGCCTTGGCGCTCTCGGCTAGCACCTGCGCCCTCACCTGGCTGATGCGCAGGTCAAACCACCTCTGCAGCGAAGTTTTGTTCAGGCGCAGACCGGGGAAGAGATCGAGCACCTCCGGATCGACCGTCACCCAATCGATAAAGCCGCCTCCGTCCTTTTCCCAATCCTTGCTGTAGGGCAGCGCGGATTGGTTGGCGATTTGTACCCAGGTGCGGCGCCTATAGAGGGTCTCGATCGCGTCCCGCGCAGCTTGCGGCAGGCGATCTATCTTGAGCGGCTGCTTGCTCTTGCGGGGCTCTCCGGTTTTTGGGCGCGTTGTCATAGATGGCTCAGTCAAAGAGCACGTCGTCGTTGCTCTTGTGCCGGGTATAGAAGCGCAGGCCGGCGGCGCTAAGCTGGATCTCGGAGATGCGCGTCTTCCCGCTCTCCTCGTCCATCTCGCTGCGGAAGTCGATATAGTCGAGCGCCTGCAGATCCTGCAGCATGGTGGTCACCTGGTCGCTGCCGACCGTCTGGCGGATCTTCAGCAGCATTCCCCAGATTTCCGCGCCCGTGTACCGGTGATCCTGAAACTCATGGTTCTCGCGGATCAGCTTGAGAATGATGCCGCGCTGCCGCCGCATGAGGATTTCCCTGCGTTCAGCCTGATAGCTCATGTTTCACTCCCCGCGTCGCCGCAAAGATGCTTCCGGATAACAGCCACGTTTTGTGCCAACCCATGCAGCACTTCGTCTTGGCGGTCAAGCCGGTCGTAGACGTTCTGCGACTCCTGCGCGGCAAACATCGCGAGCCGTTGCGTCTCCCGCGCCTGCTCGCCGCCAATCTCCGCCAGTTTGTTCTGCGCCTCGGCCTGGCGCATGGTGGCGTCCGCCGAGTCGCGCACGCTTTGCGCCAGTGCGCCGAAACTCTCGCGCACGGCCCGGATCAGGCTCTCGGCGAGCTGGCCGAAGATCCAAAGAGCCATCAACGCTACCAGGAAGGCCGGCCCCCACACTTGCAGCAGTTGGAAAGATTTCTCCGGCTGGCTACGCATCAGTTCGTAGGCCCTCAGTACGACAGCGGCGCCGCTGGCCCCGCCAACGGCGACGCCGACGTGCCTGAGCCACCCGCTGCGCAAGCCTACCTGCAGATCCACTTTTGGCCGCTCCAGTCCCAGTCCGAGCGATGTCACTTGGCAACGCCCTCCGCCGAGCCCTGCTGGAACTGCGCGATTGCCGCGGTCACCAGGTCAGTCAGTCCCGCGGCCGAGAGATGCACCGCTGCCGGTTCCGGCACTGCCAGGCCGGGCACCATGGCAATCGCCGCCGGTGCGAGTTGCGTAGCCGTCCCTTCTGCATCTTGGAGCGCGGCCGTCCGATTCCCAGCCTGCGTATCCGCGCCAACCTTGGCCACGCCCTGAAGTGCGGTTAGCAGCTCCGCCTGGTGGCGATTTGCCTTGGCGCTGAATCCGGCGATCGACAGGCCGATCCCCAGCAGCGTCATGCCGCTCACCGGGTCCAGTTTTCCGTACCAAACACCCGCCACGGCCGCAGCCATCACAAGTCCGCCGCCGACCATCGTTTTCTTGCCTTGCCACCAACCCACCGCCGCCGCCCAAACCTTACCCATAAATCCTCCCCAAAACCCAAAAACGACCCCGAACCGTCCCGGAGGGTCGGACCCCGCCGAAATTTCGTACGATGCTGCCCCGGAAAGGCCCCGTCGACCCCGTTCACCGGGATAGGCGGCTAGGGTAGTAGCCAAAATCGAACCGAAGGCCTTAAAACGGCATTTTGCTCGTTTTCCCCTTCCGGCTAGTTTGGCGGTCCCTTGGACGCCCCAGGCGACGGCTTCGAGTCCTCCGGCTTCGCCCCCGCCGCAACCGCCTCGGCAACCGTCAAATTGTCCGCTCTGTTCCACATTGCCCCAAACTTCAAGGCAAAAATGCCCGCTCTTTTTGGGTCGCGGGTAAAGATCGCCGAATTGTCCTGACGGCTTTCGCCGGGCAAACTGAAGTTGGCCGAGCCGTCGCGTACCAGACAGCACTCCGGAATTCCGCTGGCGTCGAAATAGTCCACCGAGTAAGTTTTCAGGTGCATGAGGATCAGCGAGCGCTTGACCTTGATCTCCACGTTCCGCAGCCCCATCAGCTCGCGGATCGGCGAGCGGGAGCAATTCGCGTCGCCACGGCACTGGCTTTGCAGCTCCCCACGGTCCAGATAGATGCGCACCGTGACGCCGCCCTTCGCCTGCGCGGCCAGGGCGTCGATAATGGCTTGGTCCGTCAGGCTATAGGCGGCCAGGTCGATGCGCTTGTAGGCCGAGCGGATCGCCGCCACGTCCAACTCCTGCAGATTTGCCTCGGGGGCATAGTAGACGCCCGGCTCCGGCGCTCCCTGGGCATACGCCGGGCGCTCGCACGCGGCTACCCAGAGGCCCACAAGGAACAGTCCCGCCATCCAAAGCCACATCTTTGCGCGTATCGTCACAGATTCACACTTTCTACCAGCGCCTGGATTTTGGCGATCACCAGGCTTTCAGGCACATAGAACGGTTTTTCAGTGCATTCGATCACCAGCGTCTGCTCCGGTTCGCAATACGTCCAGGCAGCCGTGAAGCCATTGCCGCGCGCGAGCCCGGACTCTCCTGACCCTTCGATGTCGGCCTGCGCGTTGATCCGCGCTCGGACGGCTCTGAACTTCAGGCGCGAGACATTCTTGAAGATCACCGGCTTGCAGCTTGCCATCTCGATTCCTCGCCTTTATGTCCCCGGCGCGAGTTGTTCATCCGCGCCGAGGGATTGGTTTAAACTGGCCCGGTACGCGCCCCGCTAGGCGTCCGTGCGCCGGGGCAATCGGGCCGTTCCTCTTTTTTTGTTAGACCTTGGTGACGCCGTCCGCCTGCGAGCCCTTGGCGCCCTGGACGATGTCGAACTCGACCTCGTCGCCCTGTTTCAGGGTTCTGAAGCCATCCATCTCGATTGCCGAATGGTGCACAAACACGTCCGGGCCGTCTTTCGTCTCGATGAATCCGTACCCCTTGCCGGCGTTGAACCACTTCACAGTACCGCGAAACCTTCCTGCCATCCTCTTACCTTTCTCTTTCTGGCCCGCGGCCCCGGCATGTTCGCCCAGGGGCGCGGGCCTCATTTTTTCGCAATTTCTTAGGCCGCCGCAGCCCGCATGTGAGCTTCGCAGCCGTCGTGATCGTCCTTCCAGCACCCCCCGCAAAAGTGGAACAGAATCTTCCACAACACCCGCGAGATCCCCGGCCCTCTGAAAATTCGCGCGCACTTGCAACAGCGTATCGGTCTCATTGGAGTTTCGCTGGCGCCAACTCGGGCCGCGCGCCAACAGCCTTGTTCCACGCGGCTTTGAAATCCCCCGCGCGGCTACGCCCAAACCGATGGCGGATGGTGGCCTTGCCGTGATGGTTGTACTTGGGGTGAGCCGCCGCGTAGGTCAAGAAGCCCGCGTTCATCAGGTGGGGCGGTCCCAGCCGGGCGGTGGCGCCGGCGGCCGCGGGAGCCGGAAAGTATACGAGCGCCGCGTCAATCGCCGTGACCAGAATGTCCACCAGGGTCGAAGTCTTCGAGGTGGGCTCGACTGCCGAGAGCACATCCTCCACTGCCAGCAGCGCGTTGCTAACCTCCGCCTGCGCGCCAGTTCCGGCCTCGAAGTTCGCTTCGGCCTTCTTCAGCCCGGCAACCGCCGAAGTCAGCTCCGGCGTCCAGCTCGCGCCCGGTTCCGCCACGTTGGCCAAGTTGGTTGCGGCCCCGAGAACCGCGTTCACTACCGCTTCCCCTTCAGCCAACTGCGCGGCGTTGCAACCCGTCGGCGGCAACGTAACCATTATCGTCAGCAGGCATAGCGCCAGAGCGCCCAAGAACCGTTGGATGCCAAACTTCTCACGTCTCATCGTTTCCTTCCTTCTGCCGAGGTCGTCGGCGCGTTTAGTCCCTAGTCCCTCAGTCCCTTAGTCCCTATTCCTTGCCCCGCCACATCTCAAATTCGGCCGTGCGCCGGGCCTTCAGGGCCGGGTTCTCTTTCGCTGCGGCGTGGTCCCAGCGGAGCAGCTGCGCCGCCGCGGCCTCGTAGTCGCGCCCGTTCAGGCACCTCAGGAGCAAAGAGAGCGCCAGCCGCCCGCTGCCGAGGTTGAAGACAAAGTCCACCAGCGCGTCAAACTGGCCCTGGGTCAACGGGACCTTCACCAGGCGTTCCACGGCCTGTTCCGCGTCGCGCACATCCGCGGCCAGAATCTCCTCCGCCTGCGGCAGGGAGACGCCGTTCGGGAAAGATTCGGGGCGCAGCAGCCGGTGGCCGTAGCCGATGGTGCGGAAACCCGCCACGTCAAGATACGTGTGACTGCGGAAGCCTTCAGACTTCTTGAGGAGCGCAAGCCCCGCCGCGCTGATTTGCATGGTTCTTACCCCGCACGCTTTCAGTCCGTGTTCAGAGAGGCCGGACGCTGCTTATCAGGCAACGCCCGTCTCCCGCTCTGGCACTCCACACAAACTCCTTTCAAGAGAGAGTGGGATTGCACAAACACAGAGTAGGCGGGGCTTGCGCGCAGAGCTGCGCGAGATGGCAAAGCGGCGACCTTTGGCGATTTAGATAGAAAAGGAGGGAGCGGAACACTACCGAAAGAGAGCGCGCAGAACCGCTACCAACAACCCGGCAGAAAGAGCGAACGCCCAGAGCGCCCCCAAGACGGCCCAGAAGATTGATGTTGGCGTGACAGGCTGGAAGGCTTCCACTGGCGCCCCTCCGGCATCCTCCCGGATCTCGGCTGCCGTCTTGCCCTGCGACGCGGCCAGGGCACAGTCCATATGCTCATCTTCGAAAAGCCCGCTCCACTTGCCGCAGTACTTGCAGTTTGGCATGATTGTCCTCTACTTGCCGCCCTCTGCGAGATTGAGCGCTCCGGTAATTTTCGTCATAAGCGATTCCGCGGCCTCAGGGCTGAGCGTCAGGCCTATGGTCTCCGAGTCGTCTCCGTTGCGAACTGGGATATGCGCATAATAGGTAGGGCTTCCCTCTAAAAGGCTGACTCCGATACGCACGCCTTCAGTGCTCTCCCAATTCATTTCTTCCTGATTTTGAGGGGGTGTCTTCGCCGCTTTATCGATGTATTCCCTTTCGGCCTGAAGGGCGTCGCGCATCATCTGTATTTCGGGTTTATCCAGATAAGCTAGCCCGACTCTCACAGGCCGCGTGTTCCCAGTGAACGTCGAGTCTTTGAAAACAAGATAAACGCCCGTGGTTCCGATGCCCCGTTCCGTGATGCGAACGCTATGCACCTCTATAAACCCAGGGGTGAGCCCCATTCCCTTCCTGAGAGCTTTGATCCTTTGGGCAAGCGCCCCCTCTTG
>CAZLZA010000067.1:0-25319 GCA_964563875.1 uncultured Acidobacteriaceae bacterium | reverse complement strand
CATGCGCAGCGATAGAGGTAATCAATGCGAGATTCTCCGCAGAAAACTCTCCCTCTTTCTCGCTTCCCAGGCACAACACTCCCAACTGCCACCTTGAAGTGGAAAGCGGGAGCATATATCCGCTGCGCAGAGTGCTGCTCGGAGCATCCTGTGCGGTTTCCGGAACTATCGCAAACTCGGTTCGGTAATCTGGGACATAGATCGGACGCTGTTCCTGGAGAGCGCGTCCAGCGGCTGTCCCTGCGTGTGGTCCTTCAACCCCAAGTTCCACATTAGGCCCTCCGCGTTCGAAGGCTCCGAGATGAAGCGCTTTTTCGCGCCCAGTCAATAGCAAAATGACTGCAGAATCACAGGGAACAATAGTAGGTAGAAGCCAGTGAAGGCTTTGCAAGACGTCGCGCAGGCTCGGCTGGTTGGTGATCGCATTCGACAACTCAAGCAGGGTGCGGTATCGGCCAGCAGCTTGGTCCATGGATTCCAAATCCTCAACAACTCGAATAAGTTGACGACATTATTTTTGCCAAGTGTGCGATCATCCCGAAGTCCCGATAATAACTTGCAAACCTGAGCTAAGAACAAAACTCGCCAAATAGAAGCTTCTCAAGCCTTGCGCCCAAAGATCAAGAATTTTCTCAATTCTTGTCGAGATCGCGATCCGGGCGGGTTTGCCACTGCCCGTCGAGACTTATGCTCGTCATTGCAAGTTCCTCGTTGCCATCTCGAGAATTTTGTGCTGCGCTCGATCTCCCTTTGCTTCCAAGTACAGTTGCCGGGCCGTCCAGCGATTGTTTCCTGCAAGGGCGGAAGCCTTGGGATTAAGCCATATAACGAATTGTTTCACAAACGATCGCAGGATTAATATGCTGAACATCGCAGTCAACCCCTACTATTGTTCCGTTGTTACTGCAATAGGAACATTCTGGCTAATGAGACGAGGCTGCATGAAGGTACCAGGAGCAGCTATCACCTCGTCATGAACCGTCCTACTCTGCTTTTCCATAAAATCTGGTGGCCCAACTTTCAGCGGCTTCCGTCTGCAGGAGTTTTATCTCCTGTTCTATTTTCGTTTGCCCCAAAATAAGTCTTCCTATTGCATCAGCGCACGTTGCGCATAGCTTCGAAAATTGTTCCGTCTGTCTACCGCAAATTTCACAATTCATTGTGTGCTCACTCCAACTGAGCAATCCATTTCTTCCGCGTTTTTCTCTTTCGCCGTTGGTTTGCTTTCTCGTGATGATCCTTATGCGCAGTAGTGGTATGCTTTTGTGATACCGAGTCGGCGCATCTTGTTCTGTAGAGTTGTGCGCTTCAATCCCAGCCGTTTGGCGGCCCCACCCTCCCCGGCTATCCGTCCAGATGCAGCTCTCAAGGCTTCGATGATTGCTTTGGATTCTGCTTCTCGAAACGTTGCGGTCGCAGCAGCAACGTCCGCGGAAGAAGCGGCGCAAAGCTCGGTGGTCGGCACCTCTAACTCAACACCCCGTGTAAGAATGACCGCGCGTTCGATAAAGTTCGCCAGTTCCCGAACGTTGCCTCTCCAGGGGCTACTCGTCAACGCTTCCATGGCATGGCGGGGAATGGATTTGATTGTCTTTCGCATGCGCCGCGCCAGCTTCGACACAAAATAGTTCACCAGTAGCGGAATATCCTCGCGCCGTTTTCGAAGCGGCGGGATCTCAATCGGAAAGACATTAAGCCGATAGAACAGATCCTCGCGAAATTTCTCCTCTTGAATCATGGATGGAAGATTGCGGTGGGTTGCGGCAATGATCCGTACATCGACATGGATCGTACTAGCGCTTCCCAGGCGTTCAAACTCCTGCTCCTGCACAGCACGCAACAATTTCGGCTGCAGTTCCAGGCTGATGTCCCCGATCTCGTCCAGAAAAAGCGATCCCCTGTCGGCGAGTTCGAATCTACCCTTTTTCTGCATCAGAGCCCCAGTGAATGCTCCCCTCTCGTGCCCGAATAGTTCGCTCTCCAGCAGTCCCGAGGGAATAGCGGCGCAGTTCAGGGGCGCGAAGGTGCGCTCGCGCCGGGAACTGAGATTGTGAATCGCGCGCGCAACCAGTTCTTTCCCCGCGCCAGTCTCTCCGTACAACAAGACTGTGGCATCCGTACGCGCAACGATCTTGACCTGTTCGAGCACTTTCAGGATGGCCGGGCTCTTGCCAATGATGCCTTCGAAGCAATGCTCAGAGCCAGTTGCCGATTTTAGAAACAGCCGCTGATGTTCCAGCGTGCCCACCGCGGGCAAACTTGTTACTGCGAGGCCTCCTGGGTCGGTGAAAGCAAGACTTGCGTGCGCCATAATCTCCTCCTCTGAGAGCCAATACTCCCACGCATTTCGTTTTGCCGAAAACCCCACATCGGGTCATATCGCAGACTCTCGGGGGTTGATAGCAGCCTTCTTTTGAGGCAAGAAATTTGGTTTTTGGGGCAGTTTCTTAAGGAGAGTTAGAACTACTTTTGCGAGGAGGAGCTTCGACGCGCCTCCACCCAAAGAGGCGAGCATCGACTGACCATAAACCTGGCCCTAACATGGCGAGAGCGCCACCAATGGTTCCCAGCAAAAGAGGAACCCATCGGTCTCCGGTTGGCATCAATATTTGCCAGATTTCAATCAAAGCAACCAACGTCCCCACGATGGGCGTCCATAGCCCGGGGATTAGGAGAATTCCGCATCCCACTAGAAATGCGGATGTTATTGTCGCGTTTGTCGGAGGGTTGCTCCACAGCGTCGAGCTCGCGCGCACAACCAGTGCGGAGCCGATAACCAGGCGCATGAGAAGCAAACCTGTGCCAGGCCAACCGCCGGCAAATGTCGAATATAGACGTCGCAAGTGCACACCCTTCTCGTCATCTACTAGTTTCTGATGATAAGGAGGCGACCCGAAACCCCAAAAAGGGCCGTGATACGTCACTCTTTAGAGTTTTTGCATGCGGGCCGCGCGAGGAGGAAAGCTGGTGGAAATTACAGCTCGATGATTCCTCTCTTCAAGCCGATCATTGCAGCATGGGTTCGATCATTTGCGCCCAATTTGGAAAGGATGCACTTGACTCGACTCTTTACGGTTTCCTCGGAGATTGAAAGCTGATCCGCGATTTGCTTGTTCGCATTCCCAGCCGCGATCAGTCGCAACACAAGGATTTCTGCCGGCGTCAGGGCGTGATCCATCGCATGCTCGGCGATTTGGTACGAGATCTCTGGGGAAAGGGTTTTCTTTCCGGCATGGATGGCACGGATCGTCTCCAGTAATTCCTTGTGCAACGTATTCTTGAGCAGGTAGGCTTGAGCACCGGCTTTAAGCGCACGGAAAATCTGCACATCGCCCGCGTAGGTGGAGAGGACAATAACTCTTGCGTCAGGAAATTCATTTCGAATAGCGATGAGGGCATCGAGACCGTTCATTTCGGGCATCTGCAAGTCCATCAGCGTCACGTCCGGATGGTGCGTCCGGAATAGCTGGATAGCCTCGCGGCCGTTGGAAGCTCTACCTACTAAAATCATGTCCTCCTGGACGCCCACCAAACCGGCGATGCCATCGCGCACGAGCGGGTGGTCGTCAACCGCGAGGATTCGAATTTGCGAGATGCCGGCGCTCATGAGCGTATCCTACTTCATGCCTTTGCCTTCCTGGCGAACTTTTGTGACAACCAGGAACGTTTCCGCGCTGCCGCGTACGCTAGGCTGGCCGGAACGCGTAGTTCTACTTCGGTGCCGGAATCGACTTCGCTCCACACCGCCAGCTTACCTCCCATGATTGTGGCGCGTTCCCGCATACCATGCAAACCATAGTGTCCCACACTCCCGTTGCCCGAGAGCACCGCTGGATCAATTCCTTTTCCATCGTCCCGCACACGCAATCGGAATTGCTCATCACCATAGCGGATTTCAACTTCGACCCGCAGTGCTTGGGCGTGCCGAAAGGCATTGCGGAGCGCCTCGGCGGTAATTTTGTAGATCTCGTCACGGAGGATCGGGTGCAGATTTCGCGCTGCACCCTCAACTGTCACGCGGAAATCTGCGAACGGGGGATCGCTTGAGCCGGTTGCGAGTTCTTCTCCGAGGGTGCTGATCGCCAGTGCGAGATCATTGCTTTGGACAGTGGAATCGCGCAATCCCTGCACTTCATCTCGAGCCTCAGTAATGAATTCTGCGGTTTGTTCGATCGCGCTGTCCAGCTTGTCTTTCGCTTCCGTGGGGCGCTCTGGCAGCAACTGGGAAACGGTTTGAAACCGGAGCAGCATACCGTGGGCGCTCTGCAGGAGAGTATCATGCAGCTCCCGGGCGATCCGTGTACGCTCGCTGACGCGCGCGTCCAGGGTCATCTCGAACTGATGATGCAATTGCCAGACACGCCGCTGGTAAGCCGCCCACAGCAGCGCCAGGAAGACGCATGCGCAGAGAACGCGGAACCAGTTCGTCTGGTAAAAATGCTGCAGCAGCACGAAACGAACGCTGCCCCCCTGATCGTTCCAGATGCCGTAGCTGTTCGCCGCAATCACGTGGAACGAGTACTCCCCCGGAGCCATGTTCGTGTAGTGAGCGGTGCGGCCTGTTCCGGCATCCACCCAGTCCTTATCAAAAGGCTCCAGCCGGTATTTGAACCGCTGTCTTTCCGGGGCGGACAGGTTCAGGGCTGTGAAGCGAAAGTCGAACGTATTGCTTCCGGCTGGTACGGAAGTCCTGCCGTCGCGCCCCAGGATCACCTTGTCTGCCCGAGCCTCCTCCAGCACAACAGGCGGAGGACCGTTGACCGCATTGGGGTCAATCGCAACCACGCCGCGCTCAGTCGGAAACCATAACCGTCCGTCCCGGGCCTTCCACGCGCCCGGAACCCCACCATTGCATTCGCTGGACTTCATGCCTTCGGCAGCGCCGTACGAGAGGGGCGGAATGGAAGAGATTCTCCCGTCGGCAATATCATTCGCCTCCTTGAGACTGAGGCGGAATATCCCCTGTTCGGAGGGGAGCCAGAGATTGCCTTTGCCATCGTCCAAGATGCTGGTGATTTCGGTGGTCAGGCCGTTCTTGGCCGTAATCGCCGCAACCCGGCCATCCCGTAAACGGTACAGTCCGGTCGTGGTTGAAAACCAGAGAGCCCCGCTCGGATCCTGGTAGAAGCTATGCACCCCATTGTGGGGCATACCCTGCCTCTCGTCGTACAGAACGGTTTTGCCGCCGTGCACATACCGGATCGCTGGCGGGTACACGCCTCCAAGCCACAAGCCACCGCCCCGGTCCTCAGCTATGTGAACCACGTCCGCGTCGATCTGCTCGAATTTCCCGTCACGAAAGCGGTAAAGCCGCCACTTTTGCTCGTTTGTGGGGGCAACGATCCAAAGAGTACCCTCCCGGTCCTGGAGAATTTGAAACACGCCTGGTGATTCGATCTTGAACCGCGTCACTACGCCCGAGCGCCAACGATACACCGCGCCTGTGCCGCCAAACCACAGGTCGCCATCGTTGGTTTGGGCGATCGTGCCTATCTCCGCCACGCCGGGGACACGATGAAACCGACGCCCATCGAACCAGTAGAGTGCATCATCTCCGCCCAGCCAGATGCGGCCGTCGCGATCCTGAAATACGGCGCGGAAGGATGAATCTGACAAGCCCTCGTCCTTACCATAGGCCGTCAATGGGGCTCGGCGGAAACGAAACAGCCCTTTCCCAACCGTTCCCACCCAGCGATTGCCTTCGCGATCCACCATCAGGCTGAGCACTTTCGGCACGTCGCCGATGTTGGCAGGCAACGGTAGGACTTCAGGCGGAGTGAGCCTCCCGTCCACAGCCCGAACGAGTCCGGCCGGCGTTAACAGCAGTAACTCGCCATCCGTGTCTGTCGCCATGGCCAGCACGGCTTGCCGGGGATCCCCCGCCATGGCTACGCCTTGCCAGCGATCCGCGCTCGTCCATTGGCGCACTGTGGTCGCCGGAAGCGGTACATCGGAGAATACCCCCTGGTAATAGCGCACTAATCGAGGCTGGTGTTGAAAAGCAACCCAAACGCTTCCGTCGCGAGCTTCCTGCACCATAAAGCCGCCAACCGGGGTCGCAATCGTGCCATCGGGGCCGAAACGGATGACGTCCGCCCCGGAGCGGAACCACATGCCTCCGTCCCGAGCCTGCAACAAGAACTCGCTGACTGCTTTTCCCCGATAAGTAGTGTAACTCTGCAGCTTTCCGCCGGCACAACACGCTATGCCGCGAATAGTGTTGATCCAGAGCTTGCCTTCTGCATCCTCGCGGATAGACCTGACGTTTCTGCTCGGCAAGCCGTCGCGCTCCAGGTATGCAGTGACATTGCCATCATGCAATCGGATGAGACCGCCATTCCTGGTGCCGATCCACAACTCTCCGGAACGGCTTGCGTACAGAGATTGGAATCGACTGGATTGGAGACTCGGAAAATCGTCCCCGCCGAAAACTCTGAAGCGCACGCCATCAAAGCGCGCGAGCCCGCCATCTGTGGCTAACCAGAGATAGCCCTCACGGTCCTGCACCGTCGCATTGACCGTGTTCACCGGCAGACCTTGTTCCGTTCGAAATACCGTGGCGACGTACTGCGTCGGAGGCGATTGTGCGCACAGTGGGGCGATTAAAAGAGCAGCAACCAGAGCCACGTCGGCCACAAGGATTCGAATTCGCAAGATGTTGCCGCTCATGAACGGTCTCCTACTTCATGCCTTCGCCTTCCCGGCGAGCTTTTGTGACAACCCGGAGCGTTTCCGAGCTGTCGCGTACGCGATGCTGGCATCGGGAGGTGTGAATGTAGTGGTTAATACGCTTGTTCAGATCGAGGGCGTGAACCGCGCCTACTAGCACCAAGACGCAGGTGAGATAAGACGCAAGCATGGTCGCGATCGCGCTCCGGAGTCGGTTAACGCGAACGAGAAGAGTTCGGCCAGGAGCTATGTTCCCCATATTCGTAGCCAATGAGCGTCAGGGACTATGGGACGCGCTGCAATGGAACTCAACGCTCGTTTACCAGTATAACGAGCAGCAGACCGTGGCGAAAGCCGCGCGGCTCGTTCGTGAGCGATTCGATCTATAAAATCCCGAGCCAACCGAGCAGAAAGTAAAAACAGACCATGGAGAGCTTCGTAAGGCTCCTCAAAGGATCACACCACCCTTCTCCAAGACGAGACTAAGAAAACGACTGACGAGCACTCGACACTTTTGATTTCGAAACGCCCTTCTCCTGCAATTCACGACGTTTTCTCTATCGGTAATAGCCTTGGTTGGCGATGTGTGGGCGCGATCAGGTTGTGGCTGCAAGGCAGGGCAGCAATCGCATTGTTTATGATGGCCCGCTTCGCCCAGGTATGCTCAATTCGCGAAACACGCTAGTTGTGCTGACTGAGTCTTCGAGACCAGCAGCGAAGCACTGCTTCGTAAACACGCCACAGCAGCGGAATCTGGCTCCGCCCTTCATGAGCTCCAGCAACAGGTCTTCTCCTTGCTGGCTGTTCGTGGTGATATTTTTCAGGAAAATGACGAGTTCGCATTCGTCATGATCCGCTCTGGCCTTTTCACACTCTGATTTCATTACATGGGTCCAAGGTGCAACGAGCTTGCCATCGAGAATCAACCGCCGCTGGTTTCGGCCCTTGCTGGTGGAAATCTTCAATATGTGTCCTCCACTTGCACGGGAATAACGCACGGTGTGCCAAAACAAAATGATTGTTCAAAGTGCAATCGAACTTTGCAGAGCTATTCCTTTCCGACGCACGTCGCCCTTGCTTTCCGTGTACCTCCACTTGGTCCTTGGTTCACATAATTCGCCAAAGCCAGCAACGGGAAGTAATCCCTATATAAATGATAGCTAATATAAAAAACGTTCGGGAATCCGGTGCCGGTTGTGATCGATTCCTCCCAGGTTCCATCCGCACATTGATGATCGCGTAGCCATTGCACGCCAATACTGACGGCATTGCTCCGGACCTCGCCGGCAGCGATAAGTCCGAGAATTGCCCAGGCGGTTTGCGAGGGCGTGCTGACGGCCCGCTCGAAACGATTGGTTTCGTAGCCATGGCAGCTCTCGCCCCAACCGCCATCCGGGTTCTGTATCTGCCTGAGCCATCGGGCAGCACGGGCGACAGCATCCACGACATCCGTCGAACCGGTGGCGCGAAGGCCACGGATCGCGAGGAAGGTGCCGTAAATGTAGTTCACGCCCCAGCGGCCGTACCAGCTCCCGTTGTCCTCCTGCTCTCTCAGTAGGTATCTCACGCCGCGCGCAATGGCGTCATGGTTGTAATCGAAACCGCGACGGCAAAGCGACTCCAAGGTGCGCCCCGTAATGTCCGGGCAGGTCGGGTCCAGCATGGCATTGTGATCGGCAAAGGGTACCTTGTTGAGTATCCGCCAGTTGTTATCCACATCGAAAGCAGCCCATCCACCGTCAGAACTCTGCATACCTAATAGCCAATTGATGGCGCGGCGTTCGGCGCGGGCCTGTTTCTCCGGATCGCTGGCCTTGGCGTACATGAGGGCGAGCAGGACCATCGCAGTGTCATCAACATCAGGATAGAACTCATTGGAAAACTCAAAGACCCAACCGGAGGGAACTAAATCCGGGCGCTTGGCGGCCCAATCCCCCTTGCGGCGGATTTCCTTGGTGAGCAGCCAGTCGGCCGCCGCGGTGAGGCTAGCGGGGTCGCCCTCGCCAAACTCGCCCAGGGCGAGGGCAGCAATCGCTGTGTCCCAGACTGGCGACTTGGCCGGCTGGAAAATGAGGCTCTCCTCGCTCTCCAGAATTAGGTTATCGAACTGCCTGATGGCGAGTTCCAGGTCGGGATGATCACGTTCATAGCCGAGTGCGTCCATCGCCATGATTGCGTACATCATCGACGGATAAATAGCACCGAGACCTTCACTGTATTGCAGATGATCCAGCATCCAGTGCTCAGCATCGCGGATAGCTCGCCCTCGAATTTTCTGGACGCTCCGACGCTCCCAGCGCTTTAAAAGCTTGTCAGCAGTAATAAACAGATTGGCGATGCGGTCTTTGCGTTGCAAGGCGAACTTGCGGTGGGGATGCACCAGTTCATCGATCCGAAGCCCTTCCGGCGTAGGCTTGGTTCCTCCGAGCGCCTGTGCCAGTGAGAGTGGGACAATGATGGTGCGCGTCCAGGAAGACATCTCATAGAGGAAGTTGCCTGGGATAATCATGATCTCCGGCGGAATAGTCGGACAGTACTTCCGAGGATAGAGGCCGAAGAAGCTGAGGTTGAGCTTGGTGTAACTGTTGCAAGCTTGGATGCCACCAAGCTTAAGAATAAGTGCGCAGGCCTTCTTCATGCGCGGATCATTAACGTCCATGCCAGTCATTTTAAGCATGGCATAAGCGCGAACCGTGGCGTTGATCTCCGAGGAGCCTGGTTCGTAGGTGTTCCAGCCGCCGTCGGGGCGCTGGGCGTCGAGAATGGCGCGCACGGCTTTTCGAATCCTGGGAATCGTGGGCGGGGTCCAGCTTCCGTCCGGCTCGGCGGGGTAGAGCCACATCTGCAGGAGGATGTAATCGGACTGCAGGGTGGAGTCGGCGGTGAGGTCGCCGCACCAGTAACCGTCGGAGTATTGCTTGGATTGCAAAGCGCCCGCGGCTTGCGTTGCAGCGGACCTAGCCTCATTTGCTGAGGTGCGAACTGCCGCAAGCGCCACGGCAGCGGCGCTCGAGGCGATTCCCCCCTTCTCACTCACAGTTTCGTTCCTTTCACAGTGGCCACCCAATTCCGCTAGCACCGTCTATACGGAGCAGTGCCAGATTCGTAATGCTAGCGATCCAGCGGCCCGCGACGCAGAATGAATCTTGTATATCAGAGGCTACTAAGCCCTTTCAGCTAGCTGTGAACTACGCCTCCAGCTCATGTGGGCTCGCGATGCGATTCCCTGGGCCGCTACCGAAGTACAAGGAAACACGAGCAAATAGATTGCCAATTATCGACAAGGCTGTAGCGCGGCCGCAAAAGCAGATGAGAAACGGCCAATCCCATCGAGCGGATACGTTGGCGAAGGGTGCGCAGGCGTACGACCGAATCGTGCCATTCGTTTCGGCTAATGACCAAATGTGGTCATTAGCCCTCCCTGGATGATTGCTCAATGCGCAGACTACGCCTCATAACTTGTTAAATCTATTTCGATGTTCGGTTGGCATCCGACATGCACTGGTGACATTCAAGAACAACGGACTCTGGAGCCTCCATGTTGCGAATCGAATTCGATAAATACAAAGACGCTCTTGTTATGCGCATTGAGGGAAGATTGGTAAACAACTTCGCTGAGGATGCGCGCAACCTGATTCTCCGCTCGGGAATACCTTCCCGTCTGGTGGTGAATCTTTCGGAAGTCACTTTCGTGGACACCGTGGGGGAGGACGTACTGTTGTGGCTCAATCAAGTCGGTGTGCAATTCATTGCCAAGAGCTTTTATTCCATCAGCCTTTGCGAGCGACTTCATTTACGCACAACCCAGAAGAATGCCTCTTTCCGTGACTTGGATTCTGAAGAAGACGGCGCCTCGAAAGATCCGCCGCGAAGGAGCCGAAGATGAAAGTGATACCCGTTGAAGAAGCGGAAGGCACGGTGCTGTGTCATGACATTACAGAAATCGTTCCAGGACAATTCAAGGGGCGGGCCTTCAAGAAGGGGCACGTTGTCGCGAAAGCCGATATTCAGAAGCTTCTCCGGCTTGGCAAAGAGAGCTTGTACGTCTGGGAGTTAGGCACCGGTTTCCTTCATGAAAACGACGCCGCGACGAGAATTGCCCGGGCCGGTGCTGGATTTGGAATCAGCCTTACCGAGCCGGTTGAAGGCAAGATCAGCTTAAAAGCAGAAGTTTCTGGACTTTTGAAAATTAACAGCTGTGCGCTGGAAGAAATCAACAGCATCGATCAGATTCTGTTCGTCACTCTACACTCGAACCAGATTGTGAAAGCCGGCCAGAAACTCGCCAGCTGCGGAGTCGTTCCACTCGTGATCGGTGAAAGTAAGATCGCCGATGTTGAAGCCATATGTACGTCCCGCGCCCCCATCGTGACGATCAAGCCGCTTATGAGCCGCAACGTCGGTATTGTGACCACGGGCGGCGAGGTGTACGCCGGGCGTATCAAAGATCAGTTTGGTCCTGTCATTCGTCGCAAGGTTGCGGACCTCGGTAGCCGGACACTGGATCAAACTATCGTTCCAGACGACATCAAGTTGATTGCCAATGCCATTCGCGACCAGATAAACCGGGGCGCGGAGTTAGTGATCGCAACTGGGGGAATGTCGGTCGATCCGAACGACGTGACACCTAGCGCCATCCGGGCAGCGGGTGGAGAAGTGCTCGTATACGGAGCGCCGGTGCTTCCTGGTGCGATGTTTTTATTGGCGAAGATCGGCGACGTGCCAATTCTCGGGGTACCTGGCTGCGTGATGTACAACAAAACCACGGTTCTTGACCTTATTTTGCCCCGAATCCTGGCCGGCGAGACAATCACTCGCCATAGCATCGTGCGCTTGGGGCACGGAGGCCTTTGCCTAAATTGTGAATCCTGTCGCTTCCCAAACTGCAGCTTTGGAAAAGGGTTGAGCTAAAACTAGAAACGTGCAGTTCGGCTCCTAGGGCGAAGCAGGACAACCGCTCGGAGCCGCACAGGAATAAGGGACGGGACTGTAATGCGTAAGGTACATGCGGATAAGCCCGAGAGGGCTTTCAATTGTTGACCGGTAATTTGTCGCCAAGGACAGCTTTCACATCAGCGAGGACGAGTTTCTGACTGATTATGCGCGACAGCAAACTTTGGTAAGTAACTTGGGGGGGCTCTGGTATGAAAAAAGAAGATCTTAATCTGTTTCGGTTTGTGGAGTTTCGTACGGACGATGGCACCATGTTCTTGAAGGATTTGCGAATGGTAATGATAGATGCAACCAGTTTTTTGCGACAGCGTTCCGTCCTTATCAAGGCCGTCGGCGAAGAGAAAGCGCGAAAGTCAGTGATGCGTATGGGTTACTGCGAAGGATTCTTTAGCTCTCTCGCTGCTCAGAGCATGTTCGGCCCTCATGAGGGATTTGTCGTCGCGCCCCAGTTGCTATCGGCCAAAGGTATGTTTAGACCGGAAGTTCAGTTCGTCTGCGAAGACCCGTCTAAATTCGAAGTGAGAGTTCAGTTTTATAACTCGGTAGAGGCGGAACAGTACTCGCTCTACTGCGGCTTGAGTGAGATTCCCGTCTGCTGGTGGGCCGTCGGCTTTGGTAGCGGATACTCCAGCGCCGAGCGGGGATTCGAAATTTACTTCAAGGAGGAGGCATGCTCTGCTTGCGGGACCGATCACTGCTCCGCAGTAGGACGCGCGGCATTGGGCTGGAAAGACGAGCTACAAGAAATTCGAGAGGACTATGGCTTTCGGGACTTCAAAGATGTCGAGGCTCTGTGGAAGGAGATGCGCCAAAACTACTCATTGCTCGTCGGTCGGAAGGGAAAGGCGGCAGCCGGTGCTTTATCCCAAGGCGGTGTAGCAATCCGCAAACAGACATTGGAGGTTCTCGAAAATTCTCGTTTTATTGTACGAGAAGAAACTATGCTGGAGGTACTCGATCAGGCTATCTGTGTGGCTCGATTGAACACGCCCGTTCTCATTCAGGGTGAAACCGGCACAGGTAAAGAGTTTTTGGTTAATTTGATTCATGATCAGAGCGCACGCGGACGACAAGAACTCGTCTCCGTGAACTGTGCCGCCCTGACCGAGACGCTTCTTGAATCCGAACTCTTTGGTCATGTGCGCGGGGCCTTTACAGGGGCCGTCTCCGACAAGGCGGGATTGTTTGAATTGGCCGCCAACGGCACCTTGTTTCTCGATGAGATCGGCGAAATGCCGCTTACCCTACAAGCCAAATTGTTGCGCGCCATTGAGAATGGCGAGATTCGCCGCGTAGGCAGCAATAAGACTATTCAGGCCAAGCCAAGGATTATCGCTGCAACCAATCGCAACCTTCAGGAAATGTCAGCAACGGGAAGGTTCCGTAAGGATCTTTACTTCCGGTTGAACAGTTTTGTCATTCAGATACCGCCGTTGAGAGAGCGAACGACCAGCATCCCTGCGATGATTCAGCTGTTCCTCGATGAGGTTGGCTGTGCCTATGGAAAAAAAGTCAGCAGTGTTTGCCCAGATGCGTTTGCCAGATTGATGGCGTATAAATGGCCGGGGAATGTCAGGGAATTAAAGCATGCTATTGAACGGGCAGTTGTCGTGACACGTTTCGACTCCATCCAGCTTCGTGACTTGCCCATCGAAATAGCTAATGGCAATGCGTCCTGTAGTGACAGTGCACCGTATAATGACAGTGCGTCTTTTTATAACAGTGTGTCACACAGTGGGAAAATTGATTCAGTAGGCGGGGAAAGGCAGTTCATTGCCACCATTCTCGCAGAACATCGCGGAGACCGGACAGCCACCGCCCACGCCCTGAACTTCAGCACCTCTACCCTGTGGAGAAAGATGAAACGCTACGGCCTGCTGGATTCGACGGACGGCTGCTCAGCAGAATCTGTGAGCTGATGATTCCGGGAATTGGCGCTGAGCAGGTTCGCTTCATCGGAAGATAGGGTTGACGGCGCAACCACGATCGAGCCCCAATTCAAAATGCGACGACATGCGCAATAGCGTGCCGTCTTTGTGTGCGGCAGCCGTCAACTGCATGCCGATTGGCACCCCTCCCGCCAATGCGACCGGCACCGTTACGGTCGGCAAACCCAGCACGTCGAAAGGAAACGTATTGCGCAGCATCAGCAACTCAAGCGTGCGCGCCTGCGGTCTGTCGAGCTCGGCGATGGATGGCGGCAGAATTGGCATGGTGGGCGTCAGCAGGAGATCGACCCCCGTGAAAATCTCATTCGTTGCAGCGCGGTCAGCAGCTAATTTCGCGCGCAAATGCGCAATCTGCTCGTCCGTCACTACCGCACCTTCCTCGATGCGCGCCAGCGTGCGCGGGTCGTACAACTCGCGAAACGGCGAGCCGACTGCCACACGGTCACGATGCACGCGATAACTTTCACCAGCGAGCAGCGCGAAATGCGCGAGATCACCGTCGGCGGAGATATCCACCTCCACCAGCTTTACGCCAACCGCCCGCACCCGCTCGAGCGTATCGTTCCAGGCCTGTTCTACCTCGGGAGCCATGCCCTCGAGAAAGCCTGTTCGCGGAACGCCCACGCGGGTTCCGCTCCACTTCGTTTCGCTAATTGCCCAAATTGCCCAACCACCATTGGGAGCGATAGCCTCCAGTACTGCGAGCGCATCCATTGAGGTTCGCGCCTGCGGTCCAGCATTATCGAAGGAGACTGATAACGGCAGAACTCCCTCGACGGAAACCAGTCCGAAAGTCGGCTTCAGCCCGACGACTCCGCAACTCGACGCGGGCACGCGGATGGAACCTGCAGTGTCGGTGCCGATTGCTGCATAGCATAGGCCGGCGGCAACCGCCGCCGCAGAGCCGGAGGACGACCCACCCGCAACGCGCGTCGCGTCCCAAGGATTCGGCACCAACCCATAGGCCGAGATCGCTCCGGTGCCGCCGTATGCCAGCTCGTGCAGGTTCGTCTTACCCAAAATGATTGCACCAGCGTTGCGCAAACCGTGCACGAGAGGCGCGTCGGCGGTGGCCGGAGGATCGCCTGCGAACGCAAGGCTGGCGCCAGTGGTAACGGTTCCCGCAACATCAACCAGATCTTTCACTGCTACAGGCACGCCATGTAGCGGACCGCGCCAGTTTCCGGCGGCGATTTCGCGATCAGCATCACGGGCGGCATCGCTAGATTCCTTTTCCAGCACAGTGATGAATGCCTTCAGTTGTGGATTGATCGAGCAAATACGGCGAAGGCATAACTCGGTCAGTGCTAGCGACGAAATTTCACGTAGCCGCAAGCGTTTGGAGACCTCAAGCAATGAAAGAAAAGCGACAGCGTCATCGAGAGCGTTAGACATGCCGAAATCCTATCCCGAAATCGCTACCTTTGTCCTGTAATTTATTAATTGCGAGCGACGAGTAAGTAACCCAGCAATGCCGATAAAAGGCGCGCATCTCATGACAGTCATGATGACTGTCATTTTGCAACTTATATCCACGAGCGAGATATCGATATCTTTCTAACCCATTGAATAATCATGCTAAGGTCACTCTCCGGGCATGGCCATTCAGCTGCAATTGCAGCAGATGCGTATCGCTTAATTGTGTCGTTTGAAAGTAGAGCGCCGAAGCAGTAGTTCGGGGGGGCTAGCTGATTTGTTACCCCGGTAAAGCTTCGTGTCGAGTTCGTTAGTTATAGCTCTCGTAACCTAATGCACGTCAGTTATCTTCGTCACTTCTTGAGATTACAACATGATTCAGACACATCAACTTATTCTCGAACTCTTGCATTCCAGCAAGCTGTCCGCGCATGCGCGACTTAGGGGGAAACTATGAAAAAAGAATGTATATTAAGCTGCGTCATGGCGTGCATGTTCTTTGGGGTATCCGTGCAGGCGCAGGATGTTCAGCAGCCGACGCCGGAAGCAACGTCGCAGATCGCAAAGAGCGATCCAGCTCCGGCGCCGAATGATGCCCCAGCCTCACCGGCGGCAAATCCAGAGCAGAGCCAGCCCATGCCGGAGGCGGTGGCGATCCCTGCCTACATTATCAAGATGGTTGAGGTCGGCCAGAAGTATGACAAGTACAACCCGCAGGATTGGACGGTGGCGGACTTTCCCAGCACCGGCAACACGCTCCTTTCGGATCGTGACGGAATTCGGGAAGGGCTTGCACAGAAGAAGATTGGCTTCGGGTACCTCTATCAAACCATCTTTTACGACAACCTGATTAATCCGCCAATGTTTGGTGCGCAAGGCAAGGCCGCTGACGGAAAGTATCACGATCCTGTCGGCAAAGATTACATGTGGTGGTACTGGGGGCAGCGGCCGAGCTACGTAGAACGCAGCCTCGGAACTCTCACATATAATCCAAATCCGAACACGCAGTTCGTGTTCCAAGGCTGGGATAGCGTCACCAACTTCGGCCAGGGAGAGCAGTGCAACTCGCCCAGGGTAGCGGCGCTAAACCTGAATCAATATTTGTTCAATAGGAAAATGCAATTGTCGGCGGGTTACATGGCCCAGGGCTGGCATACCGTTGGGTTCTTCGTAGCTGGAAATTTAGCGAGCTCTCTGCTGGGCAATGCCGCAATCCTTCAAGCGCTCATCGGTCAGGCGCCGCCATATCACGTTACGCCGGGTATCGACGTCAGATACAACTGGACGTCGCACATCTACACGGTGGATGCCGTGGCGTCGAGCGCCGATCCAATCCATTCAGCAGCGCCGTCGAGTATGGGGGACATGCGTTTTGCCCCTCACGGCGCCAAAGCCATTATTACTCAGGAACTGGGTTACAAACGTGACTTCGCTCCTGGCGTTCGCAAACTTTGGATGCGGGTGGATGGACTGTACAACTTCACCAAGTATCCTGACTATCGGTCTTCCGGCCTGCTTTTTGCCCCTGGATCACCTATTCCTACTGGTTTTGGGACAACTAAGAAAACCGACAACAACTGGGGATTTTCGGGGGCCTTTGACTATCAATTCAAGCAGTTAGACAAGATTCTCTTTCCCCGCGGCCTCTTTGTTGGCGGTACCATGCAGTATGCTCCACCGCAGCAGAACATGTACTCCCAGTATTACGAGCTGCGTACTTACGCCATCGGCCTATGGAAAAAGCGCCCGATGGATATGTTGACGCTCCAGGCCAATCACCTCGGATTCAGCAGCATCTGGGTGAAGAATTATGTTGTTCCGGGCCAGCAACTCCAGGCTGCAATGACTAACACGTACATTAACCCTTCGTGGGACTCTGGGCAGCAGGGCTACAGCGCGACCTACGTTGCCCGTGTCGCTAACGGACTTTTCTTTAACCAGACGTGGATGTACACCACTCACCCGACGCCTGCGCCTAAGACGCCCAATTCGTTTGTCTATAATGGCGCCCTGACGTTCTTTTTCTAACCAGGAGTTAACTATTGGTGACGAGTCCGCCCTGCCGCAAATCCGGGCGGGCTCGAGCATTCAAAGCGAACTTTTCATACACCAAGGAGAATTTTGAAATGGCTTTCGATGGTACCTACAAAGTAGTGACTACGACCCCAATGGGACTCAAGACTGATACGTTGATAGTGAAAACTGAAGGCACTACGCTAAGCGGCACGTTCGCAGAGTCACCCCTTACTGAAGCAACGGTCAACGGAAACGAGTTCTCTTTTCAAGCCACGGTGAAAGGCCCTATCGGAAAGATGAATGCAGGAATTAGTGGCAAAATCGAAGGTGATAAATTTACCGGCACCTCTAAAACAAAGTTGGGAACCTTTCCTTGCACAGGGGAAAAAGCATAATTTTCTAATGAGTCGATTAAGCTAAATGAATGATAGGGCAGTGTTGAAGCTTTCAACACTGCCCTTGCTCTTGGTAGGAAACATAGATTTCGGTATAGGAAACGCTGCTAGGTCGAGAAACCGCCAGTTTACGCGGATGAATGACATCCAGACCGACGACGCCCTTTTCACGTTCATTGTTAATTTTCTAGCACTCGACAAAGTGCTTGAACCAGGCAGTCATGCTGCTCATCTTGCGCTTCCAACGAGAATAACAAAGGCGGTGTGCCTGTAGGCTGCTTGCGTTCTCTCGTGCCCCCATTGCGGCGGCTCTTTCTTCTGGCTGATTCGCTATCGAATGTAAATCACGCAACGCCGCGGTCGCCATGGTGCGCATCTCGTGAAAGGCAACGTGACAGTCATTCTGGGACTTATACCCCGACCAGTTTTCGATAATTCTTCTAACCCGTTGAAAATCCTGCTTAGGCCCTCTTCCCAGAATTGGCAACTCAACTGCAACTGTAGTAGATGCGTGTCTCTTAATGAAGTCCTTGGGAGCAAAGCATTGAAGCAGCGATCCGGATGTGGCTGGTTGATTTGCCACAGATGGTCAAGCTCTCGTGCGTTATGTGTAGCTCTCATTTAGTTAATTATCACAACATTAATTGTCGTAAACCGAGAGGACGTCTTTATGGTTACAAAAACTGCTGTTCCTCCACAACACAGCAAAGTAGTTATACCAGATTCGATCACACTGGTCATAAACGATAGGAAGTTTAAGTTTTCTGTCGGCGATGGCGCCAACGATGTCTCGCCCTCCGAGACCCTGCTTGATACACTCCGCAAACGGTTGCAGTTTACCGGTTCCAAAGAGTCGTGCGGTGTAGGCGCTTGCGGTTGTTGCGCCGTGATCGTGAATGGAGACGCTGTTGCCGCTTGCATGACCTTGACCGCCGACCTGGACGGCAAGAGTGTTACCACCCTCGAAGGACTGGAAGATGCCAAGAAGGGTCTTGATCCGATTCAGCAGGCGTTTATCGACGAGTATGCTTTCCAGTGCGGCTACTGCACCCCGGGCATCATCATGGTGTCCAAGGCCTTGTTCATGAAGAACGCCCATCCGACTCCGGATGAAATCAGGGAAGCTCTTGCTGGAAATTACTGCCGCTGCATCAGTCATTACACAGTACTTCGAGCGCTTAACAAAGTTGCGGGGAACAAGGACGCAGAACTGTCGAATTTTGTCAGGGCCGTCGATCTGGTCGAGGACCCAATTCCGGTTGCCGAGGAAATGTATCACAGCCCTTATGCAAACGGTCACGTCTGCAAGCACTCGCTTGACTAGAACTGGAAAAGAATCCTGACGAAAGGGAACAAACGATGAAATTCCGTGATGTAAAGCAGCCTAATTACCGCCACGTCGGCAAGTACACACCCCGTAAGGATGCCAAGGAGATCGTCACAGGCAAGGCGATCTTCCTGGATGATTTCTCGCTTCCGCACATGCTCTATGCGAGGACGAAGAGGAGTCCTTACCCACATGCCAAGATCGTGAAGATCGACACCTCCGCGGCCCAAGCGCTGGAAGGCGTGCGCGCCGTTGTCACCGGAGAGAACGCGCCGTTCTTGTCCGTTCTCGGTTACCCCGTCCACCGCACGTTTTTCGAAGACAAGGTTTGCCAAGTGGGTGAACCGGTGGCACTGGTCGCAGCCGATTCGCTGGAAATCGCCGATGAGGCCGTCGATCTGATCAAGGTCGAGTACGAGCAGCTTCCGGCAGTGTTTCGGGCGGACTTAGCCCGCCTGGATGGCGCTCCGCAGTTGTACCCAGATCGGTTCGAGCACAACGAGGTGGACCCGGGGTGCCCCTACTTCCAGCCGGATGGTGCATGGTGGCAGATCAAGAGAGGCAATCCCGACAAGGCGCTTAAGGAAGCCGCCTTTGTAGCGTCGGACAAGATTGACTTCAATCAGATGCCCTGTCCTGCGGCTCCAGAGGCGCCTTCCATTATCGCGAGATATGAAGGAAATGAGGTCTTCACGCTATGGGCTTCCGCCGGCAGTTCGCACATTATGAAGCTGGAACTTGAAGCCTATATGCCGGGCTTTACTACCGATATCGTCACTTTCAATGTGGGCGGCTGCTACGGCAACAAGCAAGCAATGCTGGTCCAAGCTATCTCCGCGTCTATGCTGGCACATGCAACGAAGCAGCCGGTCAAGCTTATTCTGAGCAAGGCTGAACAGCTTACCTCGTTTGAAGTCCGCCTGGGTAGCGTGATGGACGCCACGATCGGTATGGATAAGGACGGCATCGTGACCGCCGTGAAGGGCACCTGGTTTGTCGATAACGGTTCTGTCTGCAACGCAACCGGCGGTCAGGTTGGCGTCGGTCTGGGCGAAGCGCAGTTGGTGCTGGCCAAGTGCGAGAACTGGTTCATGGACAGTCAGATGGTCGTTACCAACCGCCAACAGGCTGGTATCGTGCGCGGTTACGGCGGCCAGGAACTGAACAGCTGTCTTGAAAAACTGCTGTGCGCAGTTATGCAGCAAGGCAATTTCAATCCTCTTGATGTGCTCAAGAAGAACTACGTCTCGCACGGCGATAGATACCAGTGGCGCGATGGCCGTACCTATCGGAGCCGTTCGAGCTTCTTCTTCCCAGAGGTGATGCAGCAGACAGCCGACCGCTTTGGCTGGGCCGAGAAGTGGAAGGGCTGGATGAAGCCGACGTCGGTGAACGGCACCAAGGCTCGCGGCGTGGGCATGGGCGTGATCGGCAACGCTGACGTTCAGGAAGATAACACGGAATGCATCGTGCGTGTTATTCCGAAACTCGATGTGCAGAACATTGGCGGTGGCCAGTGTTTCGTCACTGTGGAGACCGATGTCACCGAGTCCGGCATGGGCCAGAGAAGCAATGCTTGCAAGGTAGCTGCGGAAGTGTTTAACTGCCCGGTCGAGTGGGTCAGTATCACCCCGTCGGGCAGCAAATTCAATCCGTCCAACTTTGGTCTGTGCGGCTCCCGCGGCACCATCACAACCTTGAAGCCGGTCAGCGAGGCTGCAGCGGACGCGAAGAGGAAGGCAATGGAAATCGCCTCCCACAAATTGGAGCGTCCGGTTGATCAGCTCTACATGAAAGACATGGTGATCTACGTGCGCGACACGCCGGAGATCAACGTTGCGGTAAGCAAACTGGCCGACAGAGAGCTCTCTATCGTCGGCTACGGGAAGCACACCGAGAAGTTCGATGTCCCAAGCTGCATGACTGTCTTTATCGAGGTCGAAGTCGACCTTGAGACGGGGCACACTGAAGTGGTGCGGCTGGCCGGGGGCACCGATATCGGTCAGATCATCGACTCGAAGGCGCTCGAGATGCAGCTTCACGGCGGCGTCGGCTCGGCCTGTCTCGATACGGCGATCTTCGAGGAGTGCTGCCTCGATGAGGCGAGTGGCCGTCCGATGGCGAACAGTATGATCGATTACAAGTGGAGAACCTTTAACGAGATTCCTCCGTATGACGCCTATGTCATGGAATCTCAAATTGACACGTTCATGTTCAAGGCGATTGGCATCGGCGAGATTTCCGGCGCCGCCCTGGCCAGTGCGACCTTGATGGCCATCTCGAACGCAACCGGAGTCTCGGTAAAGGAATATCCCGCTACCCCCCGCATAGTACTCAAAGCCATGGGCAAGGCATAAAGGAAGGATCCAAGATGAAATCGTTCAAGTTCGCGAAAGCTGAATCGTTCGCAAGCTGCGCTGAAGCATTACAGGAGAGTGCGGTCGGCAAAGCAGTGGTAATGGCCGGTGGTACCGACCTTCTTGGCCTGCTGAAAGGCAGCCTCCTGAAAGACTCTCCGGAGACCGTTATTAGTTTGAAGGGGATTGAGGGCGCAGATTACATCAAGTCCGAAAACGGCCAGATGGAAGTCGGCGCAATGACCCGGCTGGTTACGATCGCTGAGTCGGATACAGTGAAGCAAGACGTTCCGATGTTGGCGGAGGCTGCGTACTCCGTGGCTACGCCGATCATCCGTAACGTAGCTACGATCGGCGGCAACATCTGCCAGGATGTTCGCTGCTGGTTCTTCCGCTATCCGCATGAGATCGGCGAGCGGTGTGACTGCATGCGCAAGGGCGGAGATGAGTGCTATGCCATCCGTGGCGACAATCGCTATCACTCCATCTTTGGCGGCATGAAAGCCAACACCACGCCTTGCACCATTGAATGCCCGGCCAATACGAATATTCCAGCCTACATGGAGAAGTTCCGTGCCGGGGATATCGCTGGCGCTGCAGCCATCGTAATGCAGGCTAACCCGATCCCGATGATCACCTCGCGGGTCTGCGCGCACTTTTGCCAGGATGGGTGCAACCGCAAAACCACGGACCAGGCTGTTTCGGTTCACGCAGTTGAGCGTAAAGTCGGGGATTTCATACTTGCAAACGTCGACATCTTCTATGCGGCACCAAAGAAGGAGACGGGCAAGAAGATCGCCCTGGTCGGCGGCGGTCCGGCGGGACTGGCTGCTGCGTATTTCCTGCGCAAAACAGGGCACAGCGTCACCATCCTCGACAAGATGGAAGAGCCGGGTGGCATGCTGACCTATGCGATCCCTGCTTACCGTCTTCCGAAGCATTACGTGAAGAAAGTTATCGACGCGTATAGAAATATGGGAGTCAAGTTCCAGACCAAGACCGAGGTGGGCAAGGACACCACGCTGGAGAAGCTGCAAGCCAGCTACGACAAGGTGTTTTTCGCCACCGGCGCCTGGAAGCGGCCGGTGCTGGGCTTCGACGGCGAGAAGTTCACTGAGTTTGGTCTGGACTTCCTGCGCGAGGTCAACGAGTGGGTCACCAAGAAAGAACGCAATAACGTGCTGGTCGTCGGTGGCGGCAACGTGGCCATGGACGTGGCTATCACGGCAAAGCGCCTAGGCGCGAAGTCAGTGACCCTGGCCAGCCTGGAACAGGCATGGGAAATGCCGGCCAGCTCTGAAGAAGTCGCCCGTGCAGTGGAAGAGGGCATCGTCATGAAGAACGGCTTCGGCGTCTCGCACCTGATTTATGACGGCGACAAGATCCGTGGCATGGAACTGGTGACCTGTACCTCGGTCTTCGATGAGAACCACCGTTTTGCTCCGAAATACGACCAGAACGCCAAGATCACAGTGGATTGCGACTCCGTGCTGATGGCAGCTGGCCAGAAGGTGGATCTGTCCTTCATCGAGGAGAAGTACAACATCGCGCTTAACCGTGGACTGTTCAAGGTCGAGGAAGGCACGCAGAAGACCAGCCGCGACGGTATCTTCGCCGCTGGCGATGCTGCGTCGGGTCCAGCCACGGTAGTAAAGGCGATCCGCGGCGGCCGCAATGCTGCCGAACAGATCAACCGCGAGCTCGGCTTTGGTGAGCCGGAGCGGTTCGTTGCGAAAGGCTTTCTGAAGTTCGATCCGGAGGGAGCGAAAAAGGCGGAAGCGGTCCACGACCATGAGCTTTCGGTCAATGAGCGCGCGCTGGATAAAGAAGACAGCTCCACTCTCACGGCGGCAGAAGCCCTGGCGGAAGCGAGCCGCTGCATGAACTGTGGCTGCTACTCGGTCAATGCTTCGGATATCTCTCCGGTGCTGGTCGCACTCGATGCCCAAATCGTAACCACGAAGAAGGTCATCGATGCCGCGAACTTCTTTACAGAAAATCTGGACGCGAAAGACACGTTGGACAAGTGTGAGCTGGTGACAGCGATCCGCTTCGCCGTGCCGAAGGGCTACGTGATGAAGTATGACAAATTCCGGGTCCGCAAGTCGATCGACTTCGCTATCGTCAGCTTGGCTTATATCTACAAGTTGGAAAACGGCGTGATTAAGGACGTCAAACTTGTCCTGGGTGGCGTCGCTCCTGTTCCACTTCGCAGGGAAGAAGCCGAGTGTGTGCTGATCGGACAGAAGCCTTCGGGTGAACTGGCTGAGAAAGCCGCCGAGGCTGCTCTGCAAGGCAGCTTTGCGATGAAGGACAACAACTTCAAGAAGCAGGAAGTCAAAGCGCTGATTAAGCGTATGGTTGCCTCTATGTAGTTGCTGTTATCGGCCGCCGCAGCAGCGAAGCTGCTGTGGCGGTCCACTTATTTGAGGACACGCCCAAACGTTCTGCAATGGATCAAAGCAAAGCATGGGCCATATTAGTAAGCATGTGTGCAAGTACTCTAAATTCAACCGCACCCAGCTAGGATGAGACGCCATGAGTGTACGTCCCTCTACTTCATTACGTAACAAGCGCAAACATTTTGTGAAATGCATGGACTGCGGCTGTCAGACGCTTCCGCAGAATGCATCCAAGGAGCAGCCTTGGGCCGCAGCAGCGTCGCTATACATCAGCGGTCGTATCAATGATGGCGCACTGTGCTTTAAGTGTGCGAATCTGCGCAGAGCAGTCCTTGGGCTGCCACTAGAGAAACCCGCAGGGAATAGTGATGAATCGAGTGGCAGTGGTAGCCGCCCAATTCTAGCCCCTGCATGCAAGGCGACGCCTAAAACGGTACATATCAATAGACGAGAATACATTTGGGAGGTTAGTAATCTCGAATCTCTCATGATGAAAGTGCGGCAACATGGCTTCTACGGCGAGGATAAGAGCGAGAATGCCGGTAAGGGGTGGAGTGTAGACGTGAACAACAGATTGATCTCCGCAGACGGTTTCAGCTCGGTGCCAATCTCTGATGGAGACGAGATAGCGATCACGCTGGGCGTGCCGCCTAGAAAACCAACAGCACCTAGGGAGAATTGTTGCGATGAGTGAATGTCCTTCCACCTCGCTACGCAATACGCGCAAGCATTTTGTGAAATGCGTGGACTGCGGTTGTCAGACGCTTCCGCAGAATGCATCCAAGGGGCGGCCTTGGACGGCCGCTGCGTCGCTGCACATTAGGGGCCGAGTTAATGATGGAGCACTATGCTTCACTTGTGCCAATAAGCGCAGAGAAGCTCTCGGATTGCAGGTCGAAACGGAAGTCGATCACAGCGAACGTCCGAGCCCTACTCCTGCATGTGAGGCGACGCTCAAAAAAGTGAGCATCAATAGGAGCGAATACAGTTGGGTGGTTAGTACCCTGGATTCCCTCCTGACAAAATGGCGCGACGAATGTTTTCCTAAACTTAAGAAGGATGACCCTCTGCTTACATTAAAAAATGCTCCTTTCATTGCAGCTGTTAACGGCAAAGTGATTCCCGAAACCGATTTCACCTCGACGCCGATCTCCGATGGAGACGCGATTTTGATCGTGCTGGGCGGGATCGCTGGTGGCTAAGCCGCGCAAGAATAATCGCGGTCACTGAACCACCTCTGGAACGCTACAAGCTGCACTCCGACTACATGCCAGGCGGACCCCGAACCCTGATTTCTCAATCGTGCGTGCATTGATCGGATATGGCGTGACCGTGTCAAGTCTGCGATGCACTCGTGGGCTTTGCTGTTGTTGTTGAAGTTGTTCGAGGGCAAGGCGAGCAACGGTCGGGGCAGCTTTTGCGACGATTGATCAGTCTGATTCGCGGGTCGGAACCACATAATCGTGATCCGTCGGGAGCTGCCTCGGGAGTTGGGCGTGAGCCTATCGCATAGATCAGGCGAGGATTCTCCTTCATAGTGTGCCTCGACCGCTGCTCGCTTTGTCCTCACCACATCGCACTGGACCCCCAGCGAGGTCAACAGCCAGTACAAAACATAGCCGGTCGGACCTGCCTCATAACCGGCCCGCAGTTGATGCGGCGGACCAAGCTTCTTAACCAGCTTACGAGCCGACTCTTCCCGGTTAGGAATCGTCCCAAATGACCGAACCTCACCGTTGGTTTCGACGACCGCGACCGCAGTCGTTTCTGCATGGACATCCAGCCCAACAAATCGTATCTTTTTCACGACCGGTTCCTTTCCGCTTTATGGCTCT
>CAZLZA010000066.1:0-25393 GCA_964563875.1 uncultured Acidobacteriaceae bacterium | reverse complement strand
CCTCGATGGGAGGGCAAAGCCGGCGAGGAAGGCAAACAAGCCGGTCAGGATTGAAGATTGCGCTGCGAAGCAAGGGCAGGGAACGGCCCCATCCAACATTCCAAAAGCTTGAGGTTCAGGAATGCAGGAGAGAAGCGGCCACAAAACCCAGTCGTAGCGTAACCGGACCGGGCAAATAGACCCGGGGAGTACGGAATCGGTGCATAGGTTCACATCAATCGCTGGAGCCCTGAATGGCGCAATGCGCCACGGCGGATCTGACGGCATGATCCCCTCGAATCAACTGAGTGGGCGAACTCCGCTCCGTGCCCTGGCAGACAAGCCAGCGGGCGCGGCGCAATGCATTGATCTTCAATACTGACCACTCTGCCTTCACGCTTCCGGCTCACAACAGCCTGCTCACTGCGAGCAGGCCGGGAGCAAAAATGAATAAAGAACTGTACGTTTCAACCACGCCCCACGAAACCAAGGTGGCGCTGGTGGAAGACGATCAACTTGCCGAGGTGTACTTCGAGCGAGAGAACGAGTACACCCTTGCCGGTTCGATTTACAAGGGCCGCGTTACCCGCGTACTGCCTGGCATGCAGTCGGCGTTTGTCGACATTGGACTGGAACGAGACGCGTTTCTCTATGTATCCGATTTTCTGGAACTCCAGGACGAAGAAGAAGATGCCGAGTTCGGAGATGTGAAGGTGACGGGAGCGACCCTGGCTCAGGCCAATGGTCTGATCCTCGCCGAACCGCAACCTGCCGAAGAGGAAGATTCCGAAGAGCCCCAGGAAGAGGCCGTCGCCGAAGGCGAAGATGCCCAAGGTGAGGGAAAAGATGCTGGCGCTCCACGCTGGCGCGGACGCCGCCGTCGCCGTGGCAGACGGGGCGGACGCGACCGTATGCCGGGCGATCGTCCGGAGGCGCAGCCTGGGACCGTGGATTCCGAGGCGGCAGGCGAGTTGGAGAGCGCCGCTGATTCCGAGCCAGTGCCGAGTGAGCGCGAGGCTGAAGCCCCGGCTCCTCGCGAGCCAAAGCGGCGCGAACTGCGTGGATTCGAACCGCGTGGACTGGTGGTTCACGGTCTAGCCCGGGGTATCGAAGAGCCGGATGAGGTTGCGGGTGAGGTGATTCCTGAGACGATTCCTGAAGTTGTAGAAGAAGCGCCTGCGGAAGCGAAGCCTGCTACCCCAGCAGCAACGGCCTACACGCCGATGCTGCTCCCCGGTGAGTCGATTTCGAAATACAACCGCGCCGATGGCGAAGCCCCGGCACCGGCTCCCGTAGCGGAGAGTGGTGCGAGCGAAGAATCGGATCGCGGCTACGGGCGTGGCCGCGACCGTGATCGCGGTGGCGATCGCGACCGTGGTGGACGTGGACGTCGTGGGGATCGTGACCGGGATCGTGGACGTAGTCGTGACCGGGAACGCGAGCCGCGCGAGTATGAGAGTTCTGCTTTACCGGAAAACTACACTCCAATTGTTCTGCCCGGTGAATCGATTTCAAAGTATCGCGGCGTCGAGCCAGTGACGGTTCAGGAGTCGACGGAGGACACTGCTCAGGTCGATCCGGATATCGCATTGGAAGCCGCTCCGGTCGAAGCCATTGAAAGCGCTGCTACGATCGAACCGGTTGCTCCGAGCCAGCCCGAGGCCGCATCCGATGAACCTTTATCGAACGCCAGCTATTCGGGCGTGAGCGGTCACCCGTCCTTGACCCAGCGTCACGCAGCAGAAGTGGAAGAGAGTGAGGCAGAAGTCGGAGAAGAATTGACGGAGCTGACACCCGAAGCAACACAGGAGTCAGCGCTGGTGGAATCCGGAGCCGCCGAGCAGACCGCGTTGAGCAGCGAGCTAGTCGCGGAGCCGCCCGTTGCCGAGGCACAGCCCGAGACGGAGCAGGCCGAAGCCGCGCAAGCCGAGTTAGCACCCGCGGAAATCGCGCCCTCCGGAGACGTGCACATTGAACCGGTTCATGCGGAAGCGGTGCCGGGCGAGGAAGGCGAAAAAGGCGAAGCCGAAGCAGGGGAGCCCGGCGTAGTCAGCCATTCCTGGCGGGAGCGCATTTCAAAGATCTTCAGTGCTGGCAGCGAAGACGCTACCGCCGACGATGAGCAGCAGGGGCCCCCGGCAAACACGAATCAAGCCGAATTAGCAGCCGGCGAGCAAAAGGCCAAAGTCGGTGCGCCTGAGATGAAACGGGAGGCAAAGAAACCGTCGGCTTCAGACAGTCAGTTTGGTAGCTTTGTGATCGAAGGCGGCCACGTCGAGCATGAAGAACTCGATGAGGAAGAGGCAGAAATGCCGGCTCTCGCCGAGCACTTCGATCGCTATGAAGAGAGCGAAATCGAAGAGGAAGCCCTCGAAGATGGCAACGGATCTCAGTTTGGAACGGCGGTTCGCGAGAGCGGCGAAGAGGATGTGCTGGAGGACGCAGAGTATGACTTCGGCGGCGAGGAGTTTGAGGAATCCGAGTTGCTCGCTGACGAATCCGAGGAAGAAGAGGATGAAGACGACGAGCCGGGCGAGACTGAAAACCCCGAAGTTGCAGTTGCTCCTGAAGCAGGACGCCAGCGGCCGGAGCGTTTCGAACGTCGCGAACGTCGCGGACGTCGTCCCGCACCTCCGACCCGCGGGGGTGGGCGGATGCGACCGCGGCAGCAGTCGCGCGCTCTGCCTCTCATCAGTGAGTTACTGAAGGAAGGGCAGGAGATTCTGGTCCAGATTGCCAAGGAGCCGATCGGCAAAAAGGGCGCCCGCATCACCAGCCACATTGCGCTTCCCGGCCGCTTCTTGGTGTACATGCCGACGGTGAATCACATCGGCGTGTCCCGCAAGATCAGCAGCGAGGAAGAGCGCCAGCGCCTGAAGCGAATCGTTTCCAGTGAACGGGAGAACGGGCACGGCGGCTTTATCGTTCGCACTGCGGCCTCGAATATCAAGGAAGATGAGCTGCGCGCCGACATTCGTTTCCTGAAACATCTGTGGACCGAAATTCGCACCCGTGCCGAGTCCAGCAAGAGTCCGTCGTTGATCTATCACGATCTGAATCTGGTGGAACGCATTTTGCGCGACCAGGTGACCAGCGACTTCTCGCAGATATGGGTGGACCACGAAGGCGAGTACGAGCGCGTCGTACGCTTTGCGTCGCGCTTCCAACCGAACCTGGTCCGCCGCATCAAGCTGTACACCAAGGACACGCCGCTTTATGAGCAATTCGGAATCAACGAGGAGATCAACAAGAGCCTGAAGTCCAAGGTATGGCTGAAGAGCGGTGGCTCCATCGTGATCAACCAGACCGAGGCCCTGGTGGCCATCGACATCAATACGGGCAAGTACGTTGGCAAAACCTCGCGCCTGGAAGACACGATCGTAAAGACCAACTGTGACGCCGTGAAGGAGATCGTGCGCCAGATTCGCCTGCGCGATCTGGGCGGCATCATCGTCGTCGACTTCATTGACATGGACGAGCGCAAGAATCGCCAAAAGGTAATGCAGGCCCTGGAAGAAGCCATGAAGTCCGATCGCGCGCCATCAAAAATCCTCCAGTTTAATGATTTTGGACTGGTGGCCATCACCCGCAAGCGGGTCAAGCAGTCGCTGGAGCGGACGCTCGGCACGCCTTGCCCCTATTGCGACGCGACGGGATTCGTGAAGTCGGTGCAGACGGTGTGCAATGAGATTTACGTTGAAATGCGCAAGGTGCGCCGCCATGTGGAAAGCAAGGAAGTCATCCTCCGCGTGAACCCCGAAGTTGCCAAGGAGTTGAAGGGCGGCAACGGAAAGTGGCTGCAGGAGATGGAAGAACTGATCGGCCATCCCGTCCTGGTGAAGAGCGACGCGCAACTGCATCAAGAGCAGTTCGACATGAACTACTAGCTGGGTAGTTGCCGGCTTTCAGCAACGCTAAAGGTGCCCGCCAGGTAGACATGGCGGGCACTTCTGTTGATGACCGGACACGAAAACTGGCTGGACGCGAGGCCCAGCCATTATGAATGCACGGGATACGTTTTTTACCCTATCCGAAAGCACTCTCTGTGTGTCTGGTCTGGCTCATCCGCGCGAAATAAAGCCAAAGGTTGTTGCCCTTACACATGGAGCACATGGCTGGACTATCCGCGGGGATTACGGCCCTTCGTAATACATACTCTTCGTACTCGCATCGTTTGGATTACTGCCCCAGCATCTTGTGGTGTATGTTCGTGTCAGCTACAAAGGATTGTGAATTGGGACCGGTTCAGTACCGGAATAAGCTGATGACACCGGGTATCTTCCGCCTTTTGCCGGAAGTTCGGGTTGACTTGGCCGCCCTGAACTCTGCTATAACCAGCGCGTAGTACTCCCCCCGAGAAAGTAGAGGAATTCTCCTCTCAGGCAGCAGCGCGCCTGATGGGTGGTTGATTGGCAGGCGCCGCCGGTCACACTGACGGCCGGGACTGCCAGGCGGGAGATTCGATCTTGGTATATGCGGGCTGGTGGCACTCGAAAGGGCAGAAGAGTTATGTCCGAATCGCCTGAAGTGATGAACATTCGGCAAGCGTCCGAGTATTTGGGCGTGAGCCCGGACACGCTATACAAATATGTGTCCGAAGACAAAATACCGGCGTTCAAGCTGGGGAACCGCTGGAAGTTCAAGAAGGCGTTACTTGATCGCTGGATGGAAAACAAGAGCAGCGGGGGAGAAGGCACGCTGAAAAAGAAACCGCGAACGATTCGTACCACGGCGGTGGGGTAAAAGAGGGTGTCCGCTTATGTTTGGTTTTAGTTTTGGTTCGAACAAAACGATTGTCGGTCTGGATATCGGGTCGAACAGCATCAAGGCTGTGGAACTGGAACGAAGCCGCGGCGAGGTGCTGGTGAGCCATTTAGGCGTGGAGCCCCTGGCCAGCGACATCGTGGTGGACTCGATGATTGTGGATAGCGGCAGCGTGGCCAGTGCCATCGGCAAGATTTTTGCTGAGCACGCGTTCAAAGCCAAACACGTGGCGACCTCGGTCAGCGGCCATTCCGTGATCGTGAAGAAGATATCGATGCAAACCATGGACGAACCGGAGCTAGGCGAGGCGGTGCGCAATGAGGCGGCGCAATACATACCGTTCGACATGAGCGACGTAAACGTTGACTACCAGGTTCTTAGTGACAGCCTCGACGGCCCGACCATTGACGTTCTGCTGGTGGCAGTGAAGAAGGACAAGATTCTAAATTATACGAACGCCCTGCAACTTGCCGGGCGCCAGCCGGCCATTGTTGACATTGATGCTTTCGCGCTCCAGAACTGCTATGAATACAACTACACCCCGGCTCCAAACTCGACCGTTGCATTGCTGAACATCGGCGCCAGCGTGATGAACATTAACATCGTGCGAGGCTCTATTCCGCTATTCACTCGGGATGTCAGCGTGGGCGGCAATCAATACACTGATTCGCTGCAGAAGGAACTGGATCTGAGTTTCGACGATGCCGAAGCACTGAAACTGGGTAAGAAGGTCGGGACGGTGAGCGAAGACGCCAAGTTGCCGATTCTGCAGCAGGTGACCGAAATCATTGTGCTTGAGATTCAGAAGACCTTTGATTTCTTTCGCGCAACCGCCAGTGGTGAGCACATTGAAAGAATCTACATTGCGGGTGGCTCGTCGCAGGTTCCTGGACTGATGGAGGCTCTGCGACAGGAATTTTCGATTCCGGTAGACCCGATGAATCCGTTTTTGAAGGTGGTGCCGCCCATTGGGGAAGGCGCGGACCTGATCGAGCGGAATTCGTCGCAGTTGGCAGTGGCCGTGGGATTGGCCCTGAGGAGCTTTGAAAAACTATGATCCGGATCAATCTGCTAGGCACAGCAAAGCCGAAGAAGGGGAAGAAGTCCCGTCGCCTATTCACCATGCCGCAGCTCACTACGGATGGGCCTTCTCCGTTGATTTCGGGGTTGGCGATCCTGGTGGTGGCCAGCGCAGGGCTCTACCTGTATTACCTGCAATTGGAGCGGACGCACGAAAAGCTGCAAAGCTCAATTGTGGAGGCGAATGCAGCGATCACCTCGATGACGAAAGTGAAGCAGGCGTACTTGGAACGGCAGAAAGATTATGACGCGTTCAAACGGCGCTTTGACGTAATCGATCAATTGCGTGCCTCGCAGGCAGGCCCGGTTCCGCTCCTGACCAGCCTGAGCGAAACGGTGAATCGGACGGATGGAGTTTGGCTGTTGAACATGCAGGACGAAGGAGCAAGCGTGTCTTTGGAGGGAGTGGCGCTGGGGCCGAACCAAGTTGCAAACCTGATGACCAATCTGCGGCGCTCCGGCTACTTCAAGAATGTCGAGTTGCATGAGACGTTTCAGGAAGACAACCAGAAGCTGCAGACATTCAGTTTCAGCCTGGTTTGCGAGAAGACGAAGGCGTAAACCTCATGGTGAGTTTCAAGGAACTGCCCTATGTGGCAAAAATCGGAATCGTTGCACTGGCAATCATCCTGCTTGCCGCCGGGGCCTATTTGTTTGCTCTTGAACCGTTAGCCAAGGCAAACCAGGCGGATGCGCTTACGCTAAAAAGCAAACAGGCCGAGATTGCGCAGTTGACTCCCTACAAAAATAAGCTGGTGCAACTGAACGCGCAGACGGAAACCCTGAAAGCGGAGATGGAGGCACAAAGCAAGATCGTGCCCGAGGAAAAGGATGTTCCAGCCTTCATCACCGTGGTCCATAACGAGTCTGCGGCCGCCGGTGTGGAAATTCGCCGCTATACGCCGAAAGACACTACGACTAAGGATTATTACGTTGAGGTTCCGTTTGAGATCGACGTGGACGGGCCATACTACGCGGTGTTGAACTTCTATGACCGTCTTCAGAGGATGGAACGCATCGTGAATGTCAGCCGCCTCAACATGGGCGCATTGAAGGGCGGAAAAGTACCGTCGAAAAAGGCCTATAAATGGTCCTCCAATGAAACGGTATCAGTCAGTTGTTTGTTGACGACGTTTTACAGCACGTCCAAGGGCGGATCGCCGCCCGTCGCGGTAAAGAAGTAGGAGGGGCGATGAAGAGCAGCACATGGATCCTGGTGTTGTGGCTTGGAGCAAGTTCGTGGGCGCAGACACTGCCGCAGAAACAACAGGTGAATCCCCCGGTTACGGCGAAGCCCAACGCGGCGCGAACGCTATCGCCCTCAACTCCGTCGCCGAAGACCCCTGCTTCAGCTAGACAGGTTCAGGCGAAATCATATGGCAGAAGGCACGGTGGGACGAGGAAGGGAACCCGGCCGGTTTCCGCGCAAATGGCAGTGAAGAAAGACGGGATGCCGGCGCCTGCGGCCAGAGGGCATCGCGATCCGTTCGTGAGTCCGATTGTGGAACGTATTCGCGATTCAGCCACTTGTGCAGGAAGCGGCCGGCGGTGCCTCCTTGTAGGAGAGGTTAGTTTGCATGGTGTGGTTCGTACTCCAAGCGGTTTTATCGCCGTGGTGGTGAATGGCGAACATACCTATTTTCTGCATGAAAACGATCCCCTCGCGAATGGAGCAGTGGAGCGGATCACCAAGGACGCCATCATATTGCGGGAACGATCATCGGATGCTCTGGGGCGACCGCTGACCCGCGAAGTTACAAAAAAGATTGGGGTGCCTGCGGTTTAAGCAGACACGGGGTAAGGAAACAATTGTGAAGATGAGCCCGGAACCTGGTGAGCAATTGACTGGGAAGGGCGCCTGGCAACAGGCACTGCGGGGAGAACGACGATGGGGTTCAAGCGACTGCTGACGGTAGCACTCATGGCGCTGTTTGGCGCCGGCACGGCAACGGCGGCTTCACAACTGAATTCGGTGCAGGTGACGCCGAAGGAAAACGCGGCGACGGTCACTCTGCGAACCACTGGTTCGTATGCCCACAAGGAATACAGGCCGGACGAGCACTTGATGCTGGTTGATCTGAGCGGTGTGACCGCCGCTGCAGCGGTGGAACGCACGGTTGTGGTGAAGTCGGCGGTACTGAAGGGCTACAAGCTCTCCAGCTACACCAGCGCCTCGGGTAGCGAAGTCACCCGCATTGAATTAGAACTGGGAGACAACGTGGGCCTCGAGGTCATTGACCGGAGTGATGGTCTGCAGATTCTGCTGAGCAGCGGTGGAACCATCGCGCCTACTTCACCCACGAATTCCCATGCGGCCAGTTCTTTGCCGTTGCCGGTAGCCAGCGCCGCTGTCGCTCCCAAAGCAGCGTTGGCGGAGACGGCCAAACCGTTGCGTCCGGCTCCAGAAACCGCCGCTCCGGCCATGAAGACCCCGGAGACATTCTCTGCCGCGACTGCCCCCGCGCGCCCTGCAGAGCGTCCGGCGGCGCGTCTGGCGGAGCCCAGTTCGACTAGCAACCCGCTGACTTCCGTGACCATTCGCAACATCAGCGTGCAGCGCGGACACGGTACGCTGGACGTTATCATCGAAGGCCCAAGCTCAGCCCATCCATTTTTACTGAAGAATCCTGACCGGCTGGTAGTGGATTTCAGTAATGTGGGGTTGAGACCGTCCGTCAGGAACATCGCGGTACATACCAAGGACGTACTTCAGGTTCGCGTCGGTCGCTTCCAGTCCGCGCCTCCTATTACGCGCATCGTGATCGACCTGAGTGGCCCTCGCTCCTTCGATGTCGTGCCTTCCCCTCACCAGGTGATTGTGCGAATCAAGACTGAAGACGCTGCGATGCTCTCATCGCCGCCCAAGGCTGCTCCGGCCCTGGTGCTAGCTTCTGCGCAGTCCCCTGTTGCGACTTCGGTAAGGCCGGTGAGTGTGCAGGTTAGGAGCGAAGACGCTGTAAAGGCTTCACCGCCGCTCACTCTCTTCCCGGCGCCGGCTTCTGTGCAAGCCCCTGTTGCGGCTTCGGTTAAACCGGTAGTTGTGCAGGTTAAGAGCGAAGACGCTGTAAAGGCTTCACCGCCGCTCACTCCGACCCCGGTACCAGTTTCTGTGCAAACCCCTGTCGTGGCTTCTGTTAAGCCGGTAAGTGTGCAGGTTAAGAGCGAAGACGCTGTCAGGTCGCCAGCGCCGCTGAAGGCCGCTCCGGCCGTGGTACTAGCTTCTGCGCAGGCTCCTGTTGTGGCTTCGGTTAAGCCGATGGTGGTAACGCCGTCACAGCCGCTCAAGGCCGCTCCGGCCCCAGAACTGGCATCCGCTGATGTGCCTGAAGCCGCAGGACGGATGAATCCCGGAGGCAGTAGTAATGGTGCTCACGCCGAGATGGTAAGCGCATCAAGCGCGCCTCCCGCAGAGGAAGTCGCGATGCTCGCGTCAAACACTACTTCGCGGCTCCGAGAGCAACAGATTTCCGAGCCCAAATCGCGGGCCGGTATTGCAGCCGATACCCTGGCTACTTCGGCAAAGGTTGGTCAGCCGCCGGTTGGCACGGAGCAGTCGCCAGGCAGCGCTAATTTGGCTGCTACTCCCAAGTACACTGGCGAGCCGATTTCGGTAAATTTGAAGGATGTGGATCTGAAGGACTTCTTTCGTCTGATTCACGAGATCAGTGGACTGAACATTGTTCTTGATCCTAACGTGAGGGGAACTTTGACCTTAGTGCTCGACGACGTGCCTTGGGATCAGGCTCTTGACATCGTATTGAAGAACAACGCGCTGGATCGCGAACTGCAGGGGAATGTGCTTCGCATCGCAGCCACCGATACGCTGCGAAAGGAGGCAGTGGATCGGCGCGCTCAATCCGAGGCAGTTGCTCTCGCGGTGGATCGCCAGACCATTACGCGTTTCCTGAGCTATGCAAAGGCCAAAGAAATCGTGCCGACGATCAAGAGATTTCTGACTGCGCGCGGCGATGTAATTTCGGATGAACGCACCAACGCTCTCATCATCTCGGACATCCCGAGTGTGCTTCCCAACCTGGATCGGCTGATCTCACAGTTGGACAGGAAGAGCCAGGAGGTGGAGATCGAAGTGCGCGTGGTTTCGGCAACGCGATCTTTCAGTAGAGACCTTGGAGTTCAGCTCGGCTTCAACTGGGGAAATGGCGTCACCGGGGTCGGAGGCTTGAGCACTCTGACACAGAGTTCCAGCACTTCGAGCACCGGTACAACCACGGTCACCAACTCGAATCCCGGCACCATACCTCTTTTCACAAACCTCCCCGCAACCGAACCGACGACTGGATTTACGTTCAGCAATCTCACAAAATCCTATGGAATCGACGCAATCCTGACAGCGGCGGAAACTCACAACCTGGCGAAGATCCTCTCTCGTCCGCGGGTCGTGACCCAGAGCAATGTGAAGGCCGAGGTGAAGCAGGGCGTGAAAATTCCTGTTTACACAGCGGGTACGGCAAACGCCAATGCCAGTGTTTCCTATGTCGATGCGGTTCTGCGCCTCTCGGTTACTCCGCAGATCACCTCGGACAACACCATCTTTTTGACCGTGGATGTGGAGAACACGCAGCCTAGCGGCACCATCAACAGCAATTACATCCTAACCACACAGCAGGCTACCACCCAGGTGCTGGTCACCGATGGTGGGACGGTCGTGATCGGCGGCGTCATTCAGACAACCAATACGGTGAGCACTACGCAGACCCCGGTGCTGGGTAGCATCCCGTGGCTCGGCAATCTGTTCAAAGAGCGTTCGGTCAAGACTGAAACCGATGAACTGATCTTCTTCATCACGCCTAAGATTATCCAAACCTAGAAACATTATGCTTTCTGCAGCAGGGCGGGTCTTCTTCGGGAGCCCGTTTTTGCTTTGGAGCGTTTACAATCATCCAGATGGATTTTCGAGGGCGGCAGAAAAATCTGCGTGAGGAACTGGAGCACCGCAAGGTGGATGCGCTCGTAGTTACGCATCTGCCGAACGTGCGTTATCTCTGCGGCTTCACCGGCAGCGCGGGAGTACTGCTGGCAGCTGGGCATTCTGTTTTCTTTACCGACGGAAGGTATAAGGCGCAGGCCTCTGGTCAGGTCGAAGGCGCGCGCATTTCCATTACCAAGGGTGGGGCACTGGCGGCTGCGGCTGAAGCCTGTGTGAAGCTGGGCCTGCGGCGCGTAGCCATCGAGTCCGAACACCTGACCGTGGCTCAGTTGAGTACCTTTGAGCAGGCACTGGGCAAGGGAGTCAAAGTCGTCCGGCTTGCGGGCACAGTGGAAGAGCTGCGCGCGTTGAAAGACGCCGATGAGATTGAGTTGTTGCGGCACGCGGTAAAGGTATCCTCGGGTCTGTTCCGGCCCTTGCTGCGATCGATGCGTGTAGGCGTTGCCGAATCCGCAGTTGCCGCGAAGCTCGAATACATGTCCAGGAAAGCTGGCGCGGAGCGCATGTCATTTGAAACGATTGTCGCTTCCGGTGCACGCTCGGCGCTACCGCACGGGGTGGCTTCGGCCGCCAAGCTGCCGTCGGCAGGATTCGTGGTGTTAGACTACGGAATTGTACTCGACGGGTATTGTAGCGACATGACCCGCACCGTACATCTTGCCAAGGCTTCGGCTGAGGCACGCGCGCTGTACGTTGCTGTTCTGGAGGCCCAACTGTCGGCGATCAGCGCGGTGCGCCCCGGCGCTACCACGGGAGAAGTCGATCGGGCGGCGCGGCAGGAGTTGAAACATGCCAAGTTGGATCGCTTCTTCACCCATTCCACCGGGCACGGTGTGGGACTGGAAATTCACGAACCACCGAGGCTGGCGGCAGGCGCGGATGCGATTCTGCGGCCGGGGATGGTTATCACTATCGAGCCCGGGGTTTATCTGCCAGGTAATTGCGGTGTGCGGATTGAAGACATGGTGCTGGTGACTGAGCACGGGTATGAGGTGCTGACGCCGGTGAGTAAAGAGTTGATCGAACTGAACTGAAGTGTCAGGCGGGCAAATACAAGGGTGGTAAATCCATAGCTGCGTCGCGGAACCTACGACGCTCCTGGCGGCCAATGAATCAGAAAGAAATTAAAGAGCTGATCGAGTTTCTCGTTGAGAAGGATATTGCCGAGTTCGAACTGGAGCGCGGCGATGTCAAAATACGCATCAAGCGCGGGCAACCTGTCGCGGCTACTGTTGGCGCTTATGTGGCGCCCACGGCGCCATCCGCAACTCTGCCGCTTCCAACTCCGGCGTCGGCTCCTGTGGCGGTCCCTTCGACTGAGAGCGAGGAAGGCCTGTGCGTCATTAAGTCTCCCATTGTGGGGACTTTCTACGAGGGATCGTCTCCGGGGGCCCCGGCGTTTGTGAAGGAAGGCGATACGGTCACAGTGGGCCAGGTTCTCTGCATCGTCGAGGCCATGAAGCTGATGAACGAAATTGAGTCAGAGGCCGCAGGACAGATTGTGAAGATTCTGGTTTCGAACGGTCAGCCAGTCGAGTACGGCCAGCCACTGTTCAGGATTCGTACCAAGTAAACCGGCGGAGACGGGATTGGTCCGCCCGGTTGACTTCGGAGGCGCTCCGCGCATTTCGTGTGAACCGCGCCGTGGCACGCACGCGGAATAAGGCGCGGTCACGCCGACTGTCAGGCGGGCCAGCGGGAGCACATTGAAGCATGTTCAAAAAGATTCTGATTGCCAATCGCGGGGAAATCGCGCTCCGCATCATTTGTGCCTGCAAAGAGCTGGGCATCAAAGCCGTTGCCGTGTACAGCGAGCCGGACCGCAACTCACTGCATGTTCGCTTTGCCGACGAAGCGATTTGTATTGGACCGGCGCGCGCGGCCGAAAGTTACCTCAACATTCCGGCGGTGATCAGTGCCGCGGAAATCGCCAATGTCGACGCGATTCATCCCGGCTACGGACTGCTAAGCGAAAACGCGAATTTTGCGCATGTCTGCCAAACCTCTGGCCTTAAGTTCATCGGGCCACCGCCGGAAATCATCCGGATGATGGGCGAGAAGGACAAGGCCCGTCAGGCGATGAAGCGGTGTGGAGTGCCCATCCTTCCCGGCTCCGACGGAGTGATCGGAAGTGAGGATGAGGCCGTGGAATGGGCGCGGCAGGTGGGTTTCCCGGTCATTGTGAAGGCCTCGGCGGGCGGCGGCGGACGTGGAATGCGGGTCATCCGCTCGGTGGAGGAGCTGCCGCATATGTTCAATGCGGCACATTCGGAAGCGGCCTCGGCCTTCGGTAATGGCGACCTTTACATGGAGAAATTCATCGAGTGTCCTCGCCACATCGAATTCCAGATATTGGCCGACGAGCACGGAAACGTGGTGAGCCTGGGGGAACGCGACTGTTCCATTCAGCGGCGTCATCAGAAGTTGGTGGAGGAATCCCCATCTCCCAGCGTATCTCCTGAACTTCGCAAGAAGATGAACGCCATCCTGGAAAAGACGATGAAGGAGATTGGCTACGTCAATGCCGGAACCGTCGAGTTTCTGATGGACGAAGATGGAAACCTGCACTTCATCGAGATGAACACCCGTATCCAGGTGGAGCATCCGGTTACTGAATTTGTCACCGATGTTGACCTGGTGAAGAGCCAGATTCTGATTGCTGCGGGAGCCAAACTCACGGACATCATCCAACAACCGATTGTTCCGCGCGGTCACTCCATAGAGTGCCGCATCAACGCGGAGCATCCCGAGAAGTTCACGCCGTCGGCCGGCAAGATTACGGTATTCAACGCTCCGGGTGGGGTCGGGGTTCGGGTGGATACGGCACAGTATCAGGAAGGCGTAGTGCCTCCCTATTACGATTCGCTGATCGCGAAATTGATCGTTCGCGGCAAGGATCGCCCGGAGGCGCTGGTCCGCATGAGGCGCGCACTGGATATGTTTATCGTGGAAGGCATCCACACCTCGATTCCACTGCACAAGCGCATTCTGCAGGAGCCGGATTTCATCGCCGGAAAAATCGATACGAAGTTCATGGATCGATTCATGCCGAAGAAGTAGCGCAACAGAAGCGTCAGAGGGCAGTCCCGCACCGTTCCTTTCAGCAACAAGGCTTCGCGGAGTTTGCGGCCAGAGATGAAGATTCCACTGCTCTACCCTATCCTCGACGTGGACAGTTTGAGCGCCGGCTGCGAACAAGGAAAGTTGCTGCAATCGGTCTGCGCTCATTCGTTGGCTCTGGCCGAGGCTGGCTGTACCCTGCTGCAGTATCGCGCCAAGCGGCTGGATATGCGCTCGGCCCTGGCGCAGGCTCGGGAGTTGCGCCGTTTGCTTCCGGGGGTAACACTGATCATGAATGATCGCGCTGACCTCTGCCTGGCCGCGGGCTTCGATGGGGTACACATAGGGCAGGAAGATCTTTCGCCCGAAGGCGCGCGCTCCGTGGTAGGCGCGAAGGCAATCGTCGGGCTGTCCACGCACAATCCTATCCAGATGACCGAGGCGCTTACGAAGCCGGTGGATTATCTGGCGATCGGTCCCGTCTTTGCAACCGGCAGCAAGCAGAATGCCGATCCGATGGTGGGCGTGGCTGGAGTGTCCGAGGCCTGTCGATTGCGGGATGACTCGGGTCGAGCACTTCCATTGGTGGCAATTGGCGGAATCACGCGAGCCAACGTGGTAGCCGTTCTGAAGACAGGGGTAGACTCGGTGGCGGTAATCGGCGACATATCCCGTTCGCCGCGCGAATCCGCTAGGGAATTTTTCCGCCTGATGATGTAGAGTTCTGTTCAACCGTTCTGAACGGCTGAAGTTTACCTCCGCTCGTGCCTGTGGCGGGCTGGTACAAATTACGATAACGCTGGATTGCCAAAAGTATTTCTGTGGCCAAGGAGAGCGGTGAGTCAGCTCGTGAAGGAAACCTATCCCGGTCAGGATACGGAGTTTGTAAAAGGCTTGGGACTTACCAGCGCAACCACACTGGTGATGGGCTCGATGATCGGATCGGGCGTCTTCATTGTGGCCGCCGATATCGCGCGCATTGTGGACTCGCCCGCGTTGCTGATTGCAGCATGGCTGGTGACCGGATTCATGACCGTGGTGGCAGCGCTTTCATACGGCGAACTGGCGGCGATGATGCCCCGGGCGGGCGGCCAGTATGTGTACTTGCGAGAGGCCCTGGGGCCGTTGTGGGGTTTCCTTTACGGCTGGACACTGTTCCTGGTAATTCAGTGCGGCACGATTGCAGCGGTCGCCGTAGCGTTCGGCAAATTCCTCGGAGTCTTCCTTCCTTCTGTCTCTTCCTCGAACTGGATTGTGCACATCTGGAAAGTTCCTGCGCTTCATCTTGGACCGATGGTGCTGGGCAACATGGAAGTAGGGCTGAACACCCAGAATCTGGTTGCCATCGCGACGATCGTGTTGCTCTCTACGGTCAACATTTTCGGGGTAAAGACCGGAGCCTTTGTGCAGGTAGTGTTTACCACGGCCAAAATCGCGGGGCTGCTGGGACTTATCCTCATCGGTATCTGGGCCGGCAGCACGCCCGAGGCGCTCAGTGCAAATTTCGGGGCGAACTTCTGGCTCCATGCGGGACTGGGAGCACTGCACAAGATTCCGGTCGGAGTCAGCGGAGCGACCGCACTGGTTTCCACCATTACTGTGATTGCCGTGGCGCAGGTCGGATCGTTATTTTCCGCAGACGCATGGAACAATGTAACCTTCACTGCTGGAGAGGTGCGTAATCCGCAACGCAATCTGCCGCTCTCGCTGGCGATCGGAACCGGCGCGGTCATTCTCATCTACATTGCAGTGAACTTCATCTATCTGCTGGTGCTTCCACTTTGGGGTGACCCTTACTCGATGACCAGCGTCGGGCGCGGCATCCAGTATGCCTCGGAAGACCGGGTGGCGACGGCTGTCATGCAGCAGATCATGGGACAGAGCGGTGCCAAGTTGATGGCCTTGGCAATCCTGGTCTCCACCTTTGGTTGCAATAACGGGCTGATTCTGGCAGGCTCACGTGTCTACTACGCGATGGCAAAGGATGGACTGTTCTTCCATTCGGTAGGGAGACTCCATCCGCGCTTCAAGACTCCACACCTTTCTCTCATGGTGCAGGCGGTATGGGCCAGCGTACTGTGCCTGAGCGGAAGCTACGGGCAGTTGCTCGATTACACGATTTTTGCGGTCCTACTCTTTTATGTGCTCACCCTGGTGGGATTGTTTGTTCTACGCCGCACGCGTCCGAATGTGCCGCGACCGTATCGTGCCCTGGGATATCCGTGGCTGCCTGCGATCTATATCGTGATGGCGTTATTCATTGATATTGTTTTGTTGCTCTACAAGCCGCAATATACGTGGCCCGGTCTGGTTATTGTCCTGCTTGGCATCCCGGTATATTTCCTGTGGTCCCGCAACGGAGTGCAAACTCCGGCAGGTGTGGCTCCTATCGAGTAATGGTTCTGCATTTTTTGCGACGGAGAACAAAATAGGAATGGCGAATCTGCTGGCAACAAAACCCCTGGACATGCTGCTCTGCGAAGCCAGCGAGAAGGGCGAACACAGCCTGAAACGTGTGCTTGGCCCGGTCAACCTGATTATGTTGGGCGTCGGTGCAATCATTGGCGCTGGAATCTTTGTGCTTACGGGTTCTGCCGCGGCGCGCTATGCCGGACCAGCCATCGTCGTCTCCTATATTCTTGCCGGCATTGCCTGCGCATTTGCCGGGCTGTGTTACGCGGAATTCGCTTCGCTCATTCCCATCGCCGGTTCGGCATACACGTACGGTTACGCAACCTTAGGCGAAATCTTCGCCTGGATCATCGGCTGGGACTTGATTCTGGAGTATGCCTTCGGCGCGGCGACCGTGGCCTCCGGCTGGAGCAGCACGCTGATCGCTTTTCTGCAGGATTACGGCATTAAACTGCCTCCACAGATTTGCGATACGCCTGGTTCGGTCTGGGTGCTATACGATCAGCGCTGGGTTCCGATGACAACCCTTTCAGGCAAAGGAATTGACCTCGCGGTGCTGCCTCATGTGACCGCTCAGTTCAATCTGCTTGCCTTCCTCGCGATCATTGTCATCACTACGATTCTTGTGATCGGCATTCAAGAGTCGGCCACTATGAACACCACGATCGTGTTCGTGAAGCTCTTCGCGGTTTTGACTTTCATTGCGGTGGCTGCCGGATATGTCTTTCATCATCAGGCGCAGACCGCCGCCAACCTGCACCCTTTCGTGCCGCCATCCTATGGCTGGGCCGGCGTGATCCGAGCGGCCGGGGTAGTGTTCTTCGCCTACATCGGATTTGACGCGGTCTCAACGGCCGCGCAGGAAGCCAAGAACCCGCAACGCGATATGCCCATTGGAATCCTCGGCTCGCTGGTGATCTGCACCACTCTCTACATCCTGGTCTCTTTCCTGCTGACCGGAACGGTGCACTACACGCGCCTGAATGTGGGTGCTCCGGTGTCGCTGGCGATTCGCGAAACGGGCGTGCGCTGGGGAAGCTACGTGGTAAATGCGGGTGCGCTGGCCGGCCTCAGCACGGTCATGCTGGTGATGTTGCTGGGCCAGTCGCGAGTTTTCTATTCGATGTCGCGGGATGGGCTGCTTTGGAAGTGGGCTGGAGAGATCCATCCCAAGTTCCGTACTCCGTGGAAGTCTTCGATTGTTGTAGGGATTTTTGTGGCCTGTTTTGCGGCCGTGGTTCCCATCGGCGTACTGGGCGAACTCGTCTCCATCGGAACCTTGCTGGCGTTTGTGATTGTCTGTGCGGGCATCTGGATTCTGCGCATTCGAAGGCCCGAACTTCATCGCCCGTTCAAGACGCCACTGGTCCCCTTTGTTCCGATCATGGGCATGCTGGTTTCGCTCCTCATGATGGTCTTCCTGCCGTGGCAGACTTGGCTGCGCATGATCATTTGGCTTGTCATTGGAATGGTGATCTACTTCACCTATGGACGTCACCACAGCAAAGTTCAGGCGGCGTTGGCCAAGTCCAGTACGCTGGCGGGCTGAGGATAACGGTTGGACCGGAGACGCTTTCCTTCGAGAAAGCGTCTTCGCATTCAGTATCTCTCTTGCGTCTTTCCGCCGCATCCTTGTCCTAGTACAATCGCTGCCAGAGCGCCTATGCGAGCATTGCGAAATGTAGGGTTTTTATCGGCCGCGTTGCTGTGCGTAGTCATTATTGGCACGGCGGGCTTCCACTTTATCGAGCACTGGAGCTGGTTTGACGGCTTCTACATGGTGCTCACCACTCTGACCACGATTGGCTACGGGGAGGTGCACCCGCTGTCGCAAGCGGGACGATACTTCAATGTGAGCCTTATCCTCGCCGGTGTGGGGTTGGTGTTCTTAATCCTGGGGGCATTAGGGCAGGCACTCCTGGAATTCGAATTCAACAATTTGTTTGGCAGGCGGAAAATGGAACGAGAGATCAGCCGGTTGCAAGGGCATTACATTATCTGCGGCGCTGGGCGGGTAGGCCGCGCTGTGGCTCGCCAACTGGAGAGCAATCCCGCGCCGTTCGTCCTCCTTGATAACAATGAGGCCAAGGTCGAGCGCATTCGCGAGGAAACTAAGTGGCTGGTGGTCCACGCCGATGCAACCTTGGAAGCACAACTGCTCGCCGCGCGGATTGACCAAGCCGCCGGACTGGTTGCCACGACCACCACGGACGCAACCAACACCTACGTCGTGCTGACCGCGCGCAGTCTGAACCCGAACCTGAAGATTATTGCGCGAGCAAGCGAAGAGGGCGCGGAGAAACACATGCGTACCGCTGGCGCCGACCAGGTGATTTCACCATATGGCTTCGCGGGTTTCCGCATCGCACAGGCTTTCCTCCGTCCACACGTGATGGACTTTTTGGAGGTGGCTCTCTTGCGTAGCTCCGAACTGGGATTGGAACTGGAGGAGTTGACGATCGATGCGTCCTCGGTCTATGTCGGCCAGGGTTTGCGCTCCTCCGGAATTCGTCATGATCTCGGGATAACGGTTCTGGCCATCAAACGGGAAGGCGAGGAGATGAAGTATAGTCCAGCAGCAGATGCTCTTCTTTGTGCGGGCGATCATCTGATTGTGATGGGCGAGCCTTCGCGGTTGCGAGAGTTGGAATCGTTGGCCGGAGCGAAAAAGTGAAAATTACCACCGCTGCCGAAATGTCTGCAATTGACCGGGCCACCACTCAACACCACGGTGTTCCTTCGCTGACGCTGATGGAGAACGCGGGCGGTGAGGTGGCGAGTTTCGCACGCGAACGCTGGCCGGATGCGAACCGGATCACGGTGGTCTGCGGCAGAGGGAACAATGGCGGCGATGGGTTTGTCGCGGCCCGGCGTTTGCATGGGGCCGGAAGAGTAGTGGAAGTGTTATTGCTCGGTCCGGCAGAGGGATTGAAAGCGGATGCCGCAACGATGTTGGAGCGGCTCCCTCTGCGTCCGATCGTGGTGTGCAACGCGGAGGAAGTTGGGCGGGAATATGCGCGCAGTCTGGCGGGCGCGAACCTCATCATCGACGCGATATTCGGCACCGGATTCAAGCCTCGCGAAGGTACTTCGCCCACGCAGGACTTGGCGGGAGCCGTAATTACGGCAATCAATGCGTTGTCGGTGCCTGTGCTCTCGGTTGACCTCCCTTCGGGTGTGGATGCTGACGTCACCTCCAGTGCTGCTGATCCTCGAATGGTGGTCTGCCGCTCCAGCGCCGTGATTACCTTCACCGCTCCCAAACCTGCTCACATGTTCGCTCAGTTGAGCCGAGGTCCGATGGTAGTTGCTCCCATTGGAACTCCGGAAGCGGCGATTGTCTCCGCGCAGAATCTCTACGCGGTGAGTCCGCAGGAGGTGGCTGCACTGTTCGCTCCGCGGGCACTGGACAGCAACAAAGGGCGATTTGGACACGTGCTTGCCGTAGGAGGTTCGCTCGGCAAAAGTGGCGCCATCGCCATGTGTGGCACGGCGGCGTTGCGCATTGGTGCAGGACTGGCGACCGTGGCATGTCCTGCATCCGTCCTGCCGACCGTTGCAGGATTTGCGGCGGAGTTGATGACGGAACCTTTCGGCGATGGCACCTCACGGAGTGTCGCACCTGGGGATGCGGCGCATTGCCTGGAACTGGCGAAATCCCGAGATGTACTAGCAATTGGCCCAGGTTTGTCGCAGCGTCCGGGAGTGGCAGAGTTCGTGCATCGCCTGGTAAAGGGTGCGCATTGTCCGGTCGTGCTGGATGCCGACGGACTGAACGCGGTTGCTGGTTCGCCGGAACTCCTGCAAGGTGCTGCTCGTCCCCTGATCCTCACGCCGCATCCCGGCGAGATGGCGCGTTTGACCGGAAGCAGCGTTGCGGAGATACAGGGGAACCGGGTTGCCGCCGCCCGGGAATTTGCGCAAAGGCACCGCTGCATCGTGGTGCTGAAGGGATATCGTACGGTGGTTGCCTATCCAGGCGGTGCGGTCTGGGTGGTGGCAACCGGAAATCCAGGTATGGCGAGCGGTGGCACTGGCGACGTTCTGACTGGGATGATTGCCGGAGCCGTCGGCCAGTTCCCGGGACATCTGGAAGAATCGGTGCGGGCTGCCGTCTTTCTGCATGGTTTGGCAGGCGACGTGGCTTGCGAACACATCGGCGAGGAATCCCTGGTGGCGACTGATCTGCTGCGCTACCTGCCAGTGGCCTTCCGCAGAATGCGACAGTGGGCGAAGCGGAAAAACATTCGCCTCTGCTGACGTATTCCGCGCTGCAATTCCTGCCCACGATGCTATGATTCGGGCAATGACGCGCGATTTTACCTCGCATTCTGCGGAGGAAACAATTGAACTCGGGCGCCAATTGGCAACCCAGTTGGGCGATGCCCGCGTGGTCTTGCTGCGTGGGGACCTTGGCGCAGGAAAGACGACGCTGGTCAAGGGCATTGCCGAAGGCTTCGGGGCTGCCGAGGCGGATGATGTTACCAGCCCGACGTTTACCCTGATTCACGAGTATCGCGGACCGGACAAGGACGTCTACCACATCGATCTCTATCGCCTGGAAAAGCCCGGCGAAGTGGACTCGCTTGGCTTGGAAGACCTGATGCTGGAGGAGCGCAACGTGCTGCTGATCGAGTGGGGCGAGAAGTTTCCCCGCATTCTGCAGCAAAAGGACGCTGAAATCGTCATTCGGCGCGTCGGCCACGACGAGCGCAAGGTGCGGCTGACGACCGGGACATAAAAACTATCAGCTCCGCCAATCAATCTGAAACAACTTCGCCGCGCCCATCAGCAACATTGCGTTGAGATGAGCGCGGCGATTGCTTAAGCGGACTGATCCGTTTCTAGAAGCCCATCACGTGATATCCGCAATCGACGTGTATCACTTCGCCGGTGATTCCAGAAGCGCCGGGGCCAGCCAGGAATGCGGCGGTCTCACCGACCTCACTGGGATCGACATTGCGTTTGAGCGGAGCGCGTTCGGAAACGAATTTGAAGATCTCTCCGAGGCTGCCTATCCCACGGGCGGCCAGCGTCTTGATGGGGCCGGCGGAGATGGCGTTGACGCGGATGCCCTTGGGGCCAAGCGAGGCTGCGAGGTAGCGTACGGTGGCCTCCAGCGCTGCCTTGGCGACGCCCATGACGTTGTAGCCCAACATCACCTTTTCGGCGCCGTAGAAGGTCAGGGTGATAATGCTTCCGCCGTCGGTCATGAGCGGTTCGGCGGCGCGCGCCAGGGCGATCAGCGAATAGACGCTGATGTCATGGGCGATACGAAATCCCTCGCGACTGGTCAGCAGGAAGTCGTTTTTCAACTCGTCGGCGGGAGCAAAGGCCACCGAATGAACGAGGGTATGAATCTTGCCGTTGTACGTCTCGCCGATTTGCTGGAAAACCCGGGTGATCTCCTCGTCCTTGGTGACGTCGCATTGGAATCCGTTCGCGCCGGGCAGGCTGTTGATCATCTCTTCGGCATCCTGCCGAAGGCGTTCATTCTGGTATGTGATTGCGATCTGCGCGCCCTCGGCGTGCAGTTTCTGGGCGATGGCCCAGGCGATACTGCGCTTGTTGGCCAGACCGAAAATAACGGCCACGCGCCCTTGCAGGCTATTTGCCATCTATGTGCTCCCCGATTGTGGAACTGAGATTGAAACCGTGTTCAAAGGATAGCAGTCCGTGGACAGAACTGGAAATTTCCGGCAGGGCGGAAGCAGGGAAAAGAGGGCAAGAATCACTGCCGAGTGTGAGTGTTATCACATCGGGTTCGCGGAAAGATGGTTATGTTGTAGTCGTTATGACCTCCGAGACTCCCGATAATACGGCTGCGGTTCCCGATGGGCAGAAGTTGCCTGTACTTGAAACACAAAGAGGAGCTTGTGTTGACTTTGTGTCGTTCTGCAAGGAACAGCACCTCAACTCCCGCGCGGCGAACACATTCCTGCGCGTGCTTCACAACAAAACCTGGGAAGCGGAATGCCACACGATTCGTGAATCCATGCGCCCGGAAGTCGATCGCATCTTTGAGCCAGCGGAAAGGGCGCTGAAAGAGGGCGCTAATTGCAAGGAAGTTCTCGCAGTACTGGTCCATTCGTTGAAGGAAGTTGAAGACCTGTAAGCGGTCCAAGAAATTGTTGCTGTGTGGGATTCATCTCAATTCATCCCCCTGATTCATAGCGAAACCCGTCCGCGAGGACGGGTTTTGTTCTGCTTGCTTGCCGGCTTCTCCGCCAGTGCATTTCTCGGCGGTGCCCTATCCCCTATATTTCCTGGTAAAAATTTGAAAATAGGGTGGTTAGAGGGAACAAAAGTTTCACGGTTGCGCAGGTTTCAAAGTTGGAGTTCAAAGCCCGCGATCATTTCCCTAGCTCCAGAATAGCAATTTCAGGGAGCGATCCCGTCACTTAAGAAAAAACTATATATTCTTTTTAATCAGTAGCTTACAAGGAATTTTCAAGAAATATCTGCTTGACAAGATACACTGCGGGGCGATTGCGGGAGAAAAAATGGCATTTTCGAGTTACAGTGGCGCGATTTGAGGTGTTCCGGGGGCGCATTGAAAACCGTGGCTTTGAGGCGTTTGCACTGCTTTTTGTGCGACAGGAATAACCAGGTGAGTAATGGGTCTGCATGGGCGAATTACTGACTGGTTAATCGTTTTCAGGAAGATCGGATATGTTCCGAGAGCTGGAGCGAGTTCCGGAAAAGAACTACGAGCGCTGCCGCTCCGATTTGAGGGGAGGGCAGGAGAGCTCGTCTGCATCTACGTAGCTTGAGGATAGCCTCGGCGGAGGACATAAATGTCATCTGAGTGGGCGGTAGAGGCGGTAAAAGGTTTGCGCAAACGCCACGCGTTACAGCAACAACAATCCGGGGCCATGTTTGAAAGACGGAAGTTGCTGCAAGAGCAGGGGGACATACTCTGGAAGCAAGTTCGTCAGCATGTGGCGGAGTTGGCAGAGGAGTTCAATGCGGAGATCGGGAGTAAAGCCATTTCTGTCCTGCCTGGTCCGTTGAACGAACTGCAGGTGCGCATCGCGGTGTTGACCATGCGGAAAGAACTGTTGGCCGAGTTTGATGCGAGCTCGGTTCAGGAGGCCCTGCATTGGAGCTACGACCGCGGGAGTACAAAAGGGAGGCAGTATGAGCTCTTTGTGAATGAATACGGGGCGGTTTCCATTGGTCCCGGACAGACAACGAGAAGTCCGGAAACGATTGCGACGGAAATGCTGGATGGACTACTAGAAGAGTAGGGAGAATGTCTTTGCTTGACACCGGTGGGATGCGGTGTGACGATCTTGTTTTGCCGTGGCTCAGAAGAGGAGCAACGGGAGGAGGCAAGCGTGCCGAGCACTATTGAACTCCGTGGTTTCATGCAACTGGAAGCGCGGTTTCGCGAGCGGGGCTGGGCGAATCCGCACCGCTTCCAACTCGATCGGGAGGTTGAGGGGCCGGAACTGCTCGATTTGCTGGATGTTCCGCCGGAAGATGTGGAAGTGATCTTCGTGAACCGGACGGCGTTTCCGATGCACCATGCCATCATTCGTCCCGGAGATCGAGTGGCGCTAGCCCCTCCGGGTGTACCTGGACCGCACCGGCTGCTGCTTGGCTTCAAGAACAAAGAGAGGGTGGCGGAGAAAGATAAAGTGTCATCCCGGTAGGTGGGGCGGGATGGTTGAAGTTAGGGCAACCGCAAGGTCAACGGCAGCCGTAGGGTCAACTACCCCACATTTGCCGGCTACGGCAAATATGGGGCACCCGTAACACTACTGAAATTACTTCGCCAGTTCGTATCCCGAGAAGAAAAAGCTGAGTTCAAAGCGCGCGGTGTCTTCGGCATCGGAGCCATGCACGGCGTTGCGCTCGATGTTCTCGGCGTGCTTCTTGCGGACGGTGCCGTCTTCGGCGTTGGCGGGGTTGGTGGCACCCATCAACTTGCGCCAGTCAGCAATGGCGTTGGCCTTTTCCAGGGCCAGCACAACCACCGGGCCGGAGGTCATGAAGGTGGCGAGCGAATCAAAAAACGGCTTGCCCACGTGAACCGCATAGAAAGCGGTGGCCTGCGCCTTTTTGAGGTGAAGCATTTTCATTCCGATGATGCGGAAGCCGTTGTTCTCGATCATGGCGATGATATCGCCGGCTGCGCCCTTGGCGACGGCGTCGGGCTTGACGATGGCAAGTGTACGTTGCAGGGTTTGCATAAGATTCCTTGGGTGTTTACGGTGCGCACGGCTGACCGATCGGCCAGCCGTGCGGCTGCTAACAGCTTATCAGCTTCACCTTAGCTTTTCGCGCCGAGGGCCTCGACCAGGGTCTCTCCGAGGAGTGCGGGAGACTTGACGATGTGCACGCCGGCGGACTGGAGGGCCTTGAACTTCTCCTCGGCGGTGCCGCGACCGCCGCTGATGATGGCTCCGGCGTGACCCATGCGGCGTCCGGGAGGCGCGGTTTGTCCGGCGATGAAGCTGACCACCGGTTTTTGGACGTGGGCCTTGATGTACTCTGCCGCAGTTTCTTCGGCGGTGCCGCCGATCTCGCCGATCATGATGATGGCTTCGGTCTCGGGGTCGGCATTGAAGAGCGCCAGGGCATCGACGAAGTTGGTGCCGATGATGGGATCGCCGCCGATGCCGAGGGCGGTGGACTGTCCCATGCCTAGCTGCGTGATCTGGTGGACGGCTTCGTAGGTGAGGGTGCCGGAGCGGGAGACGATGCCGATGCGTCCGGGGCGGTGAATGTTACCGGGCATGATGCCGATTTTGCATTTGCCGGGGGAGATAACGCCGGGGCAGTTCGGTCCGATGAGGCGCGAGGAACTGCCTTCGAGATAGCGCCACACGCTGACCATGTCGCGCGTCGGAATGCCCTCGGTGATGCAGACGATCAGCGGCAGAGCGGCATCGATGGCTTCGAGAATGGCATCGGCGGCAAACGGCGGGGGCACGAAGATCATGGTGGCGTTGGCTTGGGTGTCGCGCACGGCGTCGGCCACGGTATTGAATACCGGCCAGCCTTCATGCACGGTTCCACCTTTGCCGGGGGTTACGCCGCCGACGACTTTGGTGCCGTAATCGGCGCAAGCTTTGGCGTGGAACGAACCTTCGCGGCCGGTGAGGCCCTGCACGATCAATCGGGTGTTCTGATCTACAAGAA
>CAZLZA010000065.1:0-25418 GCA_964563875.1 uncultured Acidobacteriaceae bacterium | reverse complement strand
GCGTCAGGGCGTAGCGGGTAAGTTCGGCGTTGCTTTGCATCTGCATTTTTTCCATTCGTTCGGTTTTGCGTCGCCTGGCGGTGAGCTACTTTGCACAGATAAGGAAGCATGAGCTGGATTGACCATACACATATTTATGGCGTTGTTAGGATCAGCTAGTCAGGGAGGTTCACAGTATGTTGAAGAAGATGGTATTCGCAGTATTCGGTCTGGTTATCGCGGTCGGCTTGATGTCGCCGCCTAAAACAGAGGCCGAGGTACACGTCGGAGTTCAAATCGGAGCGCCGGTAGTGATGTTTACAAGTGGCTACCATGACGGCTACTACTACGAAGATGGTTATCGCTATCAAAGAGACTATCGCGGATACCGGCACTATGACCACGCATTCGGGGGACATAGCGACTGGAAACACGACCGCGCCCACCGGGACGGAAACCATCATGACGAGCATCACCCAGATGGCGACCATCGCGACTGGAAGAAATAGCAGAGATTACAACAGCAGCGAACGCTTGTTCCCTCGATTGACCGAAACTGAATAAGCCAGTTGGTCATTCGAGGGACAGAGCATTCGCAGCGTGAGCGAGTTCGCTAGCATGCTGGAAAGCAATGAAGGCGGCTTGCAGACCTTCGCCACAACCGAAGTCAAAAACGTGCCACGAATCTCCCCATGCAGGATCGGCGGCGAGATTCTGGCACGTTCTTCTTGAACCAAACTATTGCGAGAAAGCGTTGGGATCTGTAAGCCGAATTCTGTACGGCATTGCTGCCGTGGTGATCATTCGTCTAGGCGGCGCGTTACCACGCCGCTCAAGCGACCTACCCGGACGTTTGGCGAGCCGAGCCGGTTCGCTGAGGCACGGGGCTTGCGCCCTGCGCTCATTCCTCCCTATTTGGTCTTGCTCCGTGTGGGGTTTGCCATGCAACGTTCATTACTGAACGCCCGGTGCGCTCTTACCGCACCTTTTCACCCTTACCTCTTGCGAGGCGGTATTTTCTCTGTGGCACTTTCCGTCGGACGGCCTTGAAGCCGCCACTCCCGGACGTTATCCGGCACACCGCTCTGTGGAGTTCGGACTTTCCTCCCCCCGCGGCGCACTCTCCGGCAAAGCCGGCGTAAGCACCACGGGCGGCGACCACCCGATCCCAACGCTATCGAGATCGATTATACAGTGCGCGCTCCCGGGGCCGACATCCGCCTTGCCGAGTCTTGTAGCCGCGATGGTATGGTGTATCTACGTGGCTGGCGAAGCCCTGAAGGGGGTGGACGAATGATATGGTTCTGCGAGGAGTGCCAGAGCTGGTACTTGCGGTACGGATGCTATAGCCGACGGCCTGGCAATCATGCGGATCACTACTGGGCGGATTGCAAGATCACCGAGGCCGAGAAGGATGACGCCGAGCGCTCAGGCGGCAAGGTCTGCTACCCGGATTCAAAGCCACGAGAGGGCGAGACGAGTTGAGAAGAGCTCCGTATTGCTGGCGGCGGTACGCTCAGGCGTTTCGGGCTGTTCACGCCACATCTCTTCGACCGTCGGGTCGGCGTTCCTCGGGCGTTGGGTGCACCATCTCGTCAAACAGCGTGCGATAGTGAAGCATCGCTTTTCGTAAGTCCTCGGTGGCGGCTTCGCCACGGCGCAACCCCTGCGCAATGGCGTGCGCGGTGCGGTAGTTTTCCACCACGATGGGATGGTCGACGGAGATGTCGGCGGCGCGTTGCTCGAAGTCGCTCATGGGGTAACCGCGAACCTCCATCAGCAGCACCAGCAGATCGTCGGCTTCGGCGACGGCGCCCTGGGGCGAATCCACAAAGCGGGCTTGCAGCGAGTTCCACTGATCGGTGAAGCGGGTACGTTCGGCTGGCGCAAGCTCGCGGAGATTGAGCTTTTCCACCCTCCTCGTACGATCGAGCAACTGTGCGTCGGCGCGACGCTCCGAGCCTTGCGCCTGAACCGCACGGTCATACTCCGGCCCGAACCGCTCGCGCATTCTGGCCCTGGTGGCGCTGCGTCGGCGCGCCGAAACCACGGCGACGAGGAGGACGAGGACGAGAACCACGATCGCGAGCACAATGTACTTCGGATCAATCTGATTGAAATTAAATTGACTGAAATTCAACGATACCTCCACGAGCCGGCGACGGTTCTCCCGGCTCTCCGATCGCGCAACGCAGCGCGATTGAATTCTCTGCTTCCCAATTACTGGTCGGATAGATTCGAAGCCAAGGCCATGAGTTGGCCCGCGTACTGACGGCGAACGCAGGGCAGAATGCGCCAAGGCAGAGACGGACGCTTTTCGCCCGGAGGCGGACGAGCGGACGGATGCAGGGGCGCCAGTCCTGCGGCCAGCGGTTAGCTCAGGACTTCAACTTACGAATCGGCTTACGAATCAACCCAGGCGGTTGATGCCGTCGACGTAGGCCTTGGCGCTGGCCTCGATGATATCGGTGGAAACGCCACGGCCCATCACCCGCCGGTTGCCGATCTCGAGGTGAACGGTGACCTCTCCCATGGCTTCGGTACCTTCGGTCACGGCTCGAATGTCATAGCGCAAAAGTTTTGCCCTGACATCGGTGAGCCCGCCAATCGCCTTGTATATGGCATCGACCGGCCCGTCGCCAATCGCCGCCCCTTCCTTGGTCTTCCCGTTCACCAGCAGCCGCACGGTCGCGGTCGGAATCGCCGCCGTTCCACTGTAGCTGTGCAGGTACTCCAACTTTATCTTCTGCTGCTCCGGAGGCAATTCACCGTGGACCAGCGCGGCCAAGTCTTCGTCGAGCACTTCCTGTTTCTTGTCGGCCACAGTAAGGAAGCGCTGATATAGCGTGTCAAGCTCCTGGCCTTTGAGTTCGTAGCCGAGTTTCTCCAGACGCGAGCGAAGCCCGGCTCGGCCGGTGCGCGCCGTCAGGACCACCCGGCTCTCGCTGAATCCAACATCCTCGGGACGCATGATCTCGTAGGTCTGGCGGTCTTTCAGAAATCCGTCGACGTGGATGCCTGAACTATGAGCAAAGGCATTCGCGCCGGTAATGGCTTTATTGGCGGGAACGGGCATTCCGAGCATGTCGGCGACCATGCGGCTGGTGCGGAAGAATTCACGCGGCTCGATCCCGGTGCTCACTCCGTAGTAGTCAGCACGAGTGCGGATGCCCATGACGACCTCTTCCAGAGCGGCATTGCCGGCTCGTTCGCCGATTCCGTTGATGGTTCCTTCCACCTGGCGTGCGCCATTGCGAACCCCGGCGAGAGTGTTGGCCACGGCCAGGCCAAGGTCGTCATGGCAGTGCACGCTGATGGTTGCGCGCGCAATATTGGGAACGCTGTCGCGAATGCTGCGAATCAATGCACCGTACTGCTCGGGAACGGTGTAGCCCGTAGTGTCAGGAATATTGACCACGGTCGCGCCCGCATCGATGACCGCCTCCAACATTTCGAATAGGTATAGCGGCTCGGCGCGGCCGGCATCCTCGGCGTAAAATTCAACGTCGCCGACACAGTTGCGGGCGCGCTTCACGGCATCCACTGCCAGGGCTATCAGCTTCGCCTTTTTGGCTTCCAGCGTCTTGCCATAGCGCTCATCGCAGAACTTGCCCAGGACGTGAATGTCAGAGACACCAATACCGGTGTGAATGCGCGGGCGCGCTGCCTTGGCGAGCGCCTTGCCGCAGGCCTCGATGTCGGCGGCCACGGCGCGAGACAAAGCGCAGATGGTTGGGCCCTCGATCTCGTGCGCGATCTTGCGGACCGCATCGAAGTCCTCGGGAGAGGACGCCGGAAAGCCGGCCTCGATGACATCGACCTTGAGTCGAGCCAACTGCCGCGCCAGGGTGATCTTGTCGCGACTCCCAAGGCGAGTTCCGGCGGCCTGTTCGCCATCTCTTAAAGTGGTATCAAACACCGCGATCTTCGACGTAGGCTTCATTTCCGAATCCTCGATGAATGTTTTGGATTTGTCAACGGAGGAGAACCGCCTCACTACTTCAGCATACTTCTAAACCCCACATTCGCCAAAAGCTGACGAATGCGGGCTACCCGCTGCCTGTTCCCACATACGAGAGCAAGGGCAAGAAGAATCGATTTGGTGGTAGAAAGGCTTGAGGCGATGCGAATGAATCGGGCAAAAACTGCGCTTCTTCGCTGTGCTCAGTATGACCCTCTTTACTCGTCGACTATTTTTTGTGGGTAGTGGGTTGCGGTTCTAGTTTACGCGCTACCGAGTCGAGGACGCCGTTGATGAACTGCACGGATTCAGGGGTGGAGAAGCGGCGTGCGATTTCCAACGCTTCGTTGATGATGACCGGGCGCGGCGTCTTGGGAAAGCCGAGGAATTCGGCGACTCCGGCGCGCAGGATGTTGCGATCGACGGCGGCCATTCGCTCCAGGCGCCAGTGCTCGGTGTGGCCTTCAAGGAGTTGACCGATTTCGTCGTAACGCTCCATGGCAACGCGGAAGATGTCATCGGCGAAGTTGCGGACGCTATCTTCCAGGTCGCGGCGCTCAGCCCAGAAAGTCTTCTTAACGTGCTCGACTGACTGCTTTCCCATGTCGGCCTGAAACAGCATCTGCAAGGCGAGCTCGCGTGATTTACGTCGTGTACCCATAATTGCTTGATCTCTACTTCTGTTGCAGTGTGCGTTTAAGTGCGGCTAATTCCAGGGCGGCGAGGGCGGCTTCAAATCCTTTGTTGCCCATCTTCAGTCCGGCGCGGTCGATGGCCTGCTCCAGCGTGTCGCAGGTGAGCACGCCGAAGCCGATGGGAACTCCGGTTGTCAGCGTCACCTCGCCGATGCCGCGGGTGACTTCATTGACGATGACGTCATAATGCGCGGTGTCGCCACGCAGCAGGCAGCCAATAGCGATCAGGGCGTTGTATTTACCGGTCTCGGCGAGCATTTTGGCGGTGGCGGGAAGCTCAAAGGCACCGGGAACGCGAACAATCTCAATGTCCTCGGCGAGGGCTCCGGTCCGGCGCAGCGCATCGGTGGCGGCGCTGAGAAGGCGCTCGGTGATAAAAGCGTTGAAGCGCGAAACCACCACCGCGAACTTCATTCCGGTGGAGTCCAGTTGCGCCTCCTGTTTGGGTTGACGCCAGTTCTCGTTGTAACTGAAGACCGCAAGATTGCCGAAGCCGGCGGGAATCCGCAGGACGAACATGCGCGCCCCCCAGTCGCAATCGGCAATATCAGAGATGAAGTCGAAGCCCTTGGCGCGGGCGGTTTCGGCAACGATGTCAGCACTATCGACCTCGACGACCAGGTCGGCGTCAGGCATGCCTTCCCCGCGGGCGAGTTCGACGCCGGACTCGAAGGCCTCAAACTTATGGCCCTTGGAGCGGCGGCCCGCCCAGTTCTCACCGGGGGTGAAGCCGAGGGAGGAGAAAAACTCTTCAAGCAAACGATAGTCTTCGTCGGAGGCGGGCAGGATGAGGCGATGAAATGAACGGATCACATCCTCTTTTGTACCACAGGTGAGCGCCAAGAGGCACTACGCGCCACGCCGCCTTACCGACAAATCGCGGTGAACGCGTCTTCTTACAGGTTACAGGCCCTTGAACTGGGGCGTGCGCTTTTCCAGGAAGGCGCGGGTGCCTTCGTTCTTGTCCGCGGTGGCGGAGCAGAGGCCAAAGAGGGCGGCCTCATAGGCAACGCCCTCGGCAAGCGGCATGTCCATGCCTCTGTTTACAGCCTCGATGCAGTAGCGGGCGGCGAGCGGCGCATTGGCGATGATCTTGTGAGCGAGGGCTTCGGCGCGGGGCAACAACTCGGCGGCGGGCAGTACCTCGTTGACCAAGCCGATGCGGCAGGCTTCATCGGCATGGATCATCTCGCCGGTGAGCATGATTTGCAGGGCGCGGCCTTGGCCGACCAGGCGCGGCAGGCGCTGCGTGCCACCATAGCCGGGGATGATGCCAAGCTTGATTTCCGGTTGACCGAAGCGAGCATTCTCCGAGGCAATGCGCAGCGTGCAGGCAAGAGCGAGCTCACAGCCGCCGCCCAGGGCAAAGCCGTTGACGGCGGCAATGACCGGCTTGCCGCAGTTCTCAACCAGCGAAAACACGGCTTGGCCGCGCTCCGAAAACGCCAGGGCATCGGCCGCTCCGAGAGATGCCAGTTCGTTGATGTCAGCTCCGGCGACGAAGGCTTTTTCACCCTCGCCAGTGAGGATAGCAACGCGTACATCGTCGTCATCGCGGACCGACTGAAAGGCGCGGCTGAGCTCCTGCATGGTGAAAGCATTGAGAGCATTAAGCACCTTGGTGCGGGCGATGGTGATGAATGCAACTTGATTTCTCTTAGCGTAACGCAGGTTCTCAAAAGACAGGGAATCGGACATAGCGTCTCCTGAAATGACGAACGAGTGTAACTCCGGAAGAGGGCGGAGGCAATCCATTCTGAATCCGCCGGGAAGGCGGAATGGCGCCGCGCGATTTCTACGCTAATTACGTCAGCCAGCCTTGAGGAGGCCGCTGCGCTCTACGACTCCTGACTCTGCGCGCGCAACAGTTCACGGATCTGGCGATTGATTTTGGCCGCGTCGCGGGTCGCCGAATCGATGAGGTCGAGCCACTTTCGGTTCGCATCGTCGAACTTAGCTTGATTGAGCAGGTACGTAGCCTGCATGATGGTCTCAATGGAATTGCTAAGATCGTGCGAAAGAGTCCGGAGTTCCTTGCTGATCGGCAAGGGAATTTTCGGCGTTGTATCGGTATTTGGCTCAGCCATGAAGCTCCTCTGGATTCCGTGAAACGCGATCATCGAGAGACGAGCGCAGCGGAAATTCTAGCAGACAAATCGGGTGTTCATGTTTTCCGCAAACTCTTACTACAGCGGAGAAGAAGGCTTCCACCGCCGACACCGAATATAGACCGCAATTCGATCTTAGCGCAAAAGACGAGGACAAAAAATAATGGCATTCGGCGCCATTTCTGGCGCGTCCCCCGCCTTACCCGATACCCAATGGCGCTGAAAGTGCCGCCGCGGAACGCGTGGCAGCAGCTGAACTTGCGAGCAAAAAGCTTCCACAGCCGTTGATTCGACAAACCAGACCCGTGTGTTACAATCCATTTGCAAGCCAAAGTGGAAAGGTATGACCGGCTAGGTCATTGGGGCGTAGAGCACCTCCTTTCACCGTGCCGAAGTGGCGGAATTGGCAGACGCGCATGGTTCAGGTCCATGTACTCGCAAGGGTGTGGGGGTTCGAGTCCCTTCTTCGGCACCAATAGAATTCTAAACGCCTCGTAAGTTAATAACTTACGAGGCGTTTTTCATTGTCAGCGCGCGTTTCGCGCGCTTCCGCTTTCCCCTTCCCTAGCGCCTTCGGGCACGCGAACGACCCGACTCTTCCCAACTGACTGAACATCTCGTCGGCGCTGCCGAAGGCCTCCACCGCGAGGCCTTCTATGCTGATTTCTTTGAATATGGAACAACTCTGAATGTCTGCCTCGCAACCAAGTTAAGTTGTGCTGGCATGTAGGAAGGTCCCCAGGACTCGTTCACGACTTCGTCCTGCTTTTAGAAGAGTCCAAATAGTCCGAATCGATTTGCCCACAAAACTTCGCCCACGAACTAAAAGCGCGAGGGTATGTAGATGGAAAGCAGAGCAGAGGTTTTCCGTAGTATCTCCGGGCTCCCGGAACGTCGCAGATGGGCCCGATACACCGTTGCGATTGGAGTTCCCATCGACACCGACTCGGGCAAGAGTTGCGTCTTGGTGCTGAACTTGTGTGAAGGTGGCATGGCCGTGCACACCGAGGCGCGGATAAAACTTGACTCGGTCATACGCTTGCGATGGCAGTTGAACCAGCAAGGCGGGCCACTGGAGACAGAAGGGATTGTCGTTTGGGTGGATAAGGTGTCAGCCCGCTTCGGAATCAGATTCCAGAATCTATCCGAACACGCGGGGCAGAGCATTTGTCATTGGGCAAAGTTGGCGCAGCAATCGCTGAACGCGTCGCAGGCAAAACTGGGCAGGGACACGTTCGTCGGTCGCAGGACGGTAGAAGCCCTGCCACCTGTCCGCGTTCCCTTGCCGGCAGAAGCGAATTCCCCCGAGCATATCAGTCGAATCCCGGCGATCGCTTCCGAGGCTCGGGGGAGCAGGCGTTGGTGGGCGCCGGTGGCCGCCGTCGCCGTCCTGATGTGTTTAATTCTCATGGGGGTTGGAGCCTATTGGGGAGTTCACGCCAAGGACGAAGGCGGTCCGGGTCTGGCAGTTGGAACAGGCGTCCCGATGCTTCGCCTCGCGGGCTCGAACACCATCGGCGTTAAGCTGGCGCCTGCGTTAGCGCAGGCGTTCTTGAAGCAACTGGGGGCCAGAGAGATCCAAGTCCTGCCAGGAGCAAACGCCGAGGAAGAGTCCGTTCGGGGTATTCTTCCGGGCTTTCTGCCCGGCGGCAGTAACCAAATCGAGATTCAGATTGCGGCACACGGGTCAGCCACGGCCTTTGAGGACTTGATGCACGCCTCCTGCGATATCGGCATGGCGTCTCGCAAGATTACGCCCAAAGAAATCAGCAAGCTCTCGGCGTTGGGAAATCTGTCAGCCCCGGCCAGCGAGCACCTGCTCGGTCTCGATGGCATTGCGGTGATTGTAAATTCTTCCAACCTGATTGAAACGCTGACGGCAGATCAACTCGCGGGGATTTTCTCCGGCACAGTCGTGGACTGGTCGCAGGTGAGCGGTCAGCATGGAAAGATCAACGTTTATGCCCCTGACGACAGGTCTGGAACTTACGATACGTTCAAGACTCTGGCTCTCGGCAGCAAGCGGCTGGTGGATACCGCCAGACGTTTTGAAGATAGTCGGGCGCTCTCCGACGCGATCGCTGGCGACCACAACGGCATCGGTATTGTTGGCCTGCCTTATATTCTGAATGCAAAATCCATCGCCGTTGCAGAACGCGGAGCAATTCCTTTCAAGCCAAATCGGTTGACGGTGGGGACGGAAGACTATCTGCTCTCCCGGCGGCTCTACCTATATACTGCCGCCAACCCGGAGAATAAGTATGTGCGAAAATTCGTGGAGTTCGCACTCTCCAGGGCTGGCCAAGACGTGGTTGGCGACGTCGGATTCATTGCGCAGAACGTGACCTCGGAGAAAAGCGTGATTTCTCCCAATGCTCCCTATGAGTACCGGCGCCTTACCCAAGGTGCCGGGCGATTGTCGCTCGATTTTCGCTTTCTGCCGGGCTTCACCGTTCTCGATAGCAAGGCCATGATGGACTTGGACCGGGTGGTAAGCTTTCTCGCCGACTCGGGATTCAGCGGCAACGATGTCATGCTCTTGGGGTTCACGGACAACACCGGTGACCGGCAGGCGAATTTCGCCATTTCGCAGAGTCGGGCTAGGCTTGTCGCGGAAGAATTCACCCAACGAGGGCTTAAACCAGCGATCGTCAAGGGCTTTGGTCCCGTTCTACCGGTGGGCGCAAACGATAGCGACCAAGGCAGGGAGCGCAACAGACGGGTTGAGATATGGCTCAAGCAGGCGCAATGTGCCGCCCCTCGCACCGCCCGTGACCCGGGCTAGTTCGAGCCTAAGTTGCTGGTCTCGCAGTTGGAACGTAGTATGTGACAGTGGCGGAACCGCTCTCCACTTTGCCGGACTGCAGAGGCGTGCGTAGTCGATCCCACACCGGCGATCCCACACCGGGGTGGTATCTACGCTGTGTCCTTTCCTAAGCAGCAGGTTTTAGACTTCTTGCCGCTTCCCAAGCTGGTCTGCTCCATGACCGTGACAACGATACATTACATTGTCATCTTCACTGGAAACCTTGGCGTCATTTCTCTCATCGAAACTGCCAACCTATAGATCTACCCGGGACGCCTCTTGTGTCTTGCACGGCGTGCCGAGTTCAACTCTCAAACATCCAATCAACTCGCAAGAAACGATTCAGTAGTCGGAGGATCCATGTACGTTATTACTGGAGCAACGGGCAACACGGGAAGAGGTATCGTAGAGCGGCTAGCGGGAGAAGGGGACGTAGTGCGGGCAATCGGACGGAGTGAGACACGCCTGCGTGGACTCTCCGCCATGGGTGTCGAGCCCTATGTGTGCGATCTTGCAAATACGGACGAATTGATCCGAGCTTTTGACGGCGCCGAGGCGGCCTATGTGATGATTCCGCCGACATACGACCCCCTGCACCGGATGCGCACCGGCGGGCGGGCGGGAGCCCATGTTGTGATGCCGTCGAAGCACGGTCCGGATTTTCTCAACTATCAGGAACACATCAGCGACTCGCTGGCGACTGCGATCAAGGAGGCAGGCGTTTCGCATGTGGTGTCACTCAGCAGCATTGGCGCTGACAAGAGCCATGGGACAGGGCCGGTTGTCGGTCTGCACAGCCTGGAGCAGAAGCTGAATCGAATCTCCGGATTGAACGTGCTCCACCTCCGCGCCGGGTGCTTCATGGAAAACACCTTCGGGCAGTTTGAAAGCATCCGAGACTCAGGACAATGCGGAGCAACATTGCGTCCCGACTTGAAGATTCCGATGATTGCCACCCGGGATATCAGCGCCGTGGCGGCCGATGAGCTGCTGCAACGCAACTTTACCGGGAAGCAGACTCGCGAGCTGCTGGGACAGCAGGACATCAGCATGGCGGAAGTTGCCGCCATCCTCGGCAAGGTCACCGGCCATCCCGGAGTTTCATACCAACAGATGTCGGACGATCAGTTCCGCCCATTCCTGGTTGAGTCCGGCATGTCATTAGACTTCGCGGACATGATTCTTGAAATGTGGAGTGCCTTGAACAAGGGACACATGAAACCGCTGGAGACACGGAGCGCGAAGAATACAACTCCGACGTCCTATGAGAGCTTTGCCGTGGAAGAGCTTTTGCCCCGCTTCCAGCAAAGCCGAAAAATGGCTGCCTAAACTGTCGGCCGCCTGAGCAGGCGGCCAAAGCGGAGAAGGGCCCCGGTTCCGGTCGGAGCCCTTCTCACATTGCGGTCAAAAGCCGGCGGGTATGCCCACTGATTCAGCTCACCGGTCGCGCCTTCAAACTCGCGAGAAGTTCGGAATTACGCTCTCGTAGGTTGCCTCCGAAAGCCTTAAAGTTTTGCTGTCAGCCGGGACTTCTTTTTAGTTAGGCGCAGTCTCGTGCCCGAGTGAAAAAAGCAGCGGCAGCACAACTCTTTTCGGCAGCTTGTGTTCAGACCTACTGGAACGGAGTGGTTTAGTGGGATTCATGACTTGCACATTGACCAAAGAAGACGGCGCGAAAATTTATCACGCGCTGGGATATGTACCCGCGAGGAACTCGCAGCTAAGCAGGTTGTTTGCGCCGGCAGTCATGACAATCCTAGCCCTCAGATTTTGTGTAGCTGCGCGGCGGGACGAAAAAAACGGGTTCCTCTTCACCGCAGCAATGGAATGGCACAAGGCTGCCGATTTATCTGCGCCCGTCGGTCCAATTGCCGACCGATGCTGGCGCAACTGGGAGAGAATTGTACGGTTGCCGCGTCATCTGGCACAGCCAATTGATGAACAGTCGCGGCGCAATACGCATTCGTCGCAACCCTTCGTTCCGGTTCCAGCCGCGAATGAACCGGCGCTCCTTGTCTCTGCGTAAGCACGGCCAATAGTTAATATTGTTTAAACATTACTGCCGCATTTAGTCCATCCAGTACCGCTGTCACGCCACTTCTTTCCTGCGTTCATCACGCAACAGGTAGACAGCTCGCTTCCGGCGGTCATCGCGCAGCAGGGCACGCAACTGTTCGCGAAGTTCGGGTGTATCACGGTATCCATGGGAATCGACCGAGTGCCGTACCGCAATGTTGAGCACTTCTTCTTCGTTTCCCGAGATCGCAAATTCACACGGAATATCTGCTGGAAACCAGCGGCAGTCAAGTACTTTGCATTTCTTGGCCATGACTCGCCTCAACGGTAAGGTTGGTGCTTAGCTTAGCGGGGCCAGCGTCAGGGTTCAACGCTGCTTCGTCAAAGGTTGTTCACGGTCTTCAACAGTGGTTCGTCATCGTTGAAGTTCGGGCTTTTCAAACCGGGCTCAAGGCACGAGCAACCGCTCCTCGAAGGTAGCGCCCGGCAGATGAAGAGACACATATCGCACGGCATTGTCGTGAACTGCTGGGCGGTTCCGAAGTACTTGGACCGGCGTTCAGGATCTGGGTTTCCGCGAGGTTCCTTTTTTGTCAGCAGGCATCGTTTTTCGCCGTTGACAGAGGACACCGCACATAGCAGAATTCAAGCAGCACCCAAACATCCAATCAATTGAACGAGGAGCCGTGTACCATGCGGAGTCCAGAGAAAGAAGAGCGGCTGAACTACAAAGCCACCCGGGAGTTCATTGCTTACGTTTCAGAAGGCTTAGCCCCCGCTTATATCAATGAGGGAGACGCCATCGTTGCGGACCCCGAGCACTGGAGCGGATGGAAATGGAACGGGCGAGAATCATTGCGATTCTTCTCGGGACGAACCCAATACTACGTTGACCGGAAGACCTTTCTCAATTTCACCGAAATCGCTAATTGACTCGTATTAATTGTTCGCCCCTCGTATTGCATTGCGTCTCGGATCGGCTGTCACCAAGCATTGGCAGCCGATCCGAATCTCGCCTCAGTATCGAAGAACCCCCGCAATACCACGATCCGCTAATCCGGCGAATCCTCACATCTCCGGCGAATCCTCACATCGCAGCGTTCGCGCTAAGATGAATATAGGCCTGTGCTCGTTACGGCCTGTGAATTGCGTGCTCTCGAACTGAACTCCTGGTCCTCCCAGTAAATGTGATGGAAGCAAAGTGCCGACTCAACTCGACGCTCCTGAACCGCCGATTTGCCGGGCTATCTTGGGCGGAGTGCCTGGTGTTGCTCACATTCACGGCGATTGCTGGCGTGGCTGTCTGCTTTCACGAGCCTTGGGCGGATGAGGCGCAGGCTTGGCTCATCGCGCGCGATCTTGGCATCGGCGGAGTTCTGCATCAGATGGGGTACGAAGGCAGTCCCCCGCTGTGGCACCTTCTACTCTGGGGACTGATTCGCCTGCACCTGCCCTACGCGGCGCTGGGAGCCGTATCCCTCACCCTGGTAGCCGCTGGAATGTATATCTGGCTGCGCTGGAGTCCGCTTCCTGCATTCGTCCGCCTGTTGGTTCCATTCGCCTTTTATTACCAGTATCAATACGCGGTTGTAGCTCGCAGTTACGCGCTGTCGACTGTCCTCGCTTTTGCGGCGGTGGCGCTCTGGAGAGCGAAGCCGGTTCGCGTGATTCCCTTCGGGTTGGTCGTGGCGTTGCTGGCACAAACCAACTTGTACGGATTCACGATCGCGGGAGGAATTGCCTGTGCGTTTGCCTGGGAATACATTAGGGAGTTCCGCCAACGGCGTCCTTCGCGAAACCAAGTCTTTCAGACCTGCGTAGCCGCTCTTTTTGTCCTGGCTTCCGCGGCCATTGCCAGGTCTCTGGCCAAGCCATTTCCAGACTGCAGTTTCCGGGCGGCGACCCAGCTTCAGAAGGGAACCACGTTGGCGAGCATCGCGCGTGGCTTGGGCGGCCTGCCAGAATTGAGTACCGCGCTCGGCCTGAATATTACTTGGGGGCTAAGCCTGCTCCTCATCGTCATCATGTGGGCAATTGCCATAAAGAAACGCACTTTCGTACTGCCGTTGATCGCTACCTTGCTCTTGGCGTACCAGATGAGTACCGGACATATGACGTTCTTCGGAATCGGTGCGAGCGTGGTTCTGCTGATTCTGGTGCTGTCCTGGTTCTTTGCGGTAAAGCAGCTTGCCTGCGCTCTTCCGTTCCTCCTTACGGTGCTTGCCATGGGATGGGTCTGGTCTAAACCTTGGCATTACGGAATGGCTCTTACGGCATTTCTGGTTTCGGTATGGGGAGCTTGGCCGACCGGGCACGCTCCCGAATTCGAATCTCCAACCCGGCTTCTGGCCGTCTCGCTGGCGGCGTTGCTGGTTTTGCAGATGCCATTGACCGTGGAAACCGTGCACTCGGAAGTACAGGGGCCGTATTCTGGTGGAAGAGCGACGGCCGAGTTTCTTCGCCCTTACGTGGGCAAGAGGCCTATTTACAGCGTGAACTTCTACGGAACAGGCGTCGAGCCTTATTACGACAGGAATGTCTTTGCCAACTGGCCTACGGCATTCTGGACCTGGTCAACTCGAAGGGCAGCTGAATCGAATCGAATCCTCTATGAGTCCCCGCCCAATAACGCGATTATTGTGGTTCCTACCGGTGGTCAGGTTGCCTCCAAATTTGCGAAGTCCGAGCTCGCACGGGTGCAGCTCGCGAAGCGGCACTTCCTGAGAAGGCGCGAGTTCTGCGGAGCGCAATTTTGGCTGGGCGGAGTATCGGAGTACGAATGCTACGAAATTTACGAGCGACAACCTCGATAGCCTCTCGATAACAAAAAAAGTAATACCGTGCCGAATCTCTTTCACGCGGAGCGGGTGATTGCGCGATCTAGTGTGACCCACATCCGCCCTCGTTTGGCGAATGCGGGATGGACAGGTGTCGCGCAGATGCGCCGTCGTGGTGCGCTGCTCGCGTTGTGCTCCGCACGAAGCAATTCTTTGAAAACCCCCGCTCGGAAATCGCAATCCAACTCCTTAAAGGTATCTCAAGGTGAAAAGGAGATCTCATGAAGAGAGGAATTCTCATGCTATTGGCGGTCGTAATGGCCCTCGCGATTTGTGGGTGGGCACAGACCGACGATGAGAAGAGCAAGGCCGCGCAGCGACTGGACAAAGCGTCCGCCGATTTGAACCGGCTCACGAGTGCCCCTGACAGTGGCATTCCCGACACGGTGCTCGCCAAAGCCAAGTGCGTCGGCATCATTCCCAGCCTGGTGAAAGGTGGATTTGTATTCGGTGCCGAGTATGGACGCGGGGTGGCGACGTGCCGTGTGGCAAACGGCAGATGGAGTGCACCGGCATTTTTCACTCTCACCGGGGGTAGCTGGGGAGCGCAGATCGGCGGCGAGGATGTCAATCTCGTTATGCTCTTTATGTCCCAGGAAGGAGCCGAAAAATTGCTGTCTGCAAACTGGAGGATCGGCGGAGATGTTGGCATCGCCGCTGGTCCGTGGGGCAGGCAGGGCAGCGCTAGTACCGATTGGAAGATGAACACCGGCATCCTCACCTACTCGAGGGCAAAGGGTGCTTTCATCGGCGCGACCTTGAACGGAGCCAACGTTCACGTTGACGACAAGGCAATGCAGGCGTTCTACGAAAACCGTAATGCCGGCTTCCGCGATGTTCTGACGGGCAATGTTCAGCCTCCGGCAGAGGCGCACCAGTTTTTAACTTCTGTCCGGCGAGACTTTCACGAAGCATCCGCCAGCGAGTGACGCGCCAAGAGGCGCGCCAACGAATCCAGCCTGTCGGTTGGCGCGGGTCAGAAACTTGTGAGGTCGAAGGACTCTCGGCCCATTCCGCCTGAGCGAGGCGAAGTGGGCCATCTTCTTCCTCGCTACCCGGCTCGCGGCTGCTCCGGGTATTTGCCGTTTAGCATAGGGTTTTGGGCCACCAATACCAGTCGCATCACATCTGCGTTAGTCAAAAGGATGACGATATGCGACGCATTCGATTCATCTTCACGACTGCATTCGTCTGCGTGCTGCTCGCCAGCGCGTATGGGCAGGTTCCGAACCTCGAACCTAAGTTTGGACCCGATAGACCGGTTCCAACGGTTTCCTTCGAAGTTGCATTCCCCGGGGTTTCGGCGGAGCACTATGTGTTCGCAGTTGAGTCTTCCGGCAGTACTGCTTATCGTTCCGATAACATCGGCCCGGAGGGGCTACGCGAGAGTGAACTGGGAGAGCCATACATCCTGGAATTCACTATGTCCGAAGCTACATGCGCCCGTATTTTCGACCTTGCCAGGCAGGCAAACTTTTTCAAGGGCGAGTTCAGTTCCGTCAACGGACCGGTGGAGAATGCCAGCGTCACGACCCTGACCTACAGAGAGGGGCCACCATTTTCCTATGACGATCTGATTACCAATGTCGTGCATGAAAGCACCACGTACAGCTTCACGAGAAATCCAGCCCTCCAGGAACTCGCACGCATTTTCGAAGGTATTTCCAACACAATTGAGCTTGGGCGTCGGCTTGAGCATCTGCGCCAGGTTGACCCCTTGGCCGTCGATCCTATACTTGCGCGCGCCGAAGCTGGCATCTGCAATCACCCACTCCTGGAACTGAACGTAATCCGGCAATCGCTGCAAAACGCGGCCAATGACTCTGCCATGACCCGAGTTTCGCGCGAGCGCGCACGGCAATTGCTGGCTCTGGAGAAGTCTCCCTTGCAACTGGCGGCCGCTTGTGGCAACCGCACACAACCCTTTCCCGAGTTTTAGTTTCTTTTAGCCGCAACCGTGGGCTTCTTCGGATCGCGCGAGATTGCTGCGGAACTCAGGCTTGCTCGTAGCTTCGCCTCTATATGGCGGAGTGTTTCCCCGAGTCGCCGCCCAAATTCATGTCGCAGCACCGTTCAACTGCAAAGCTTTCCGTGACTCGTCGCCTTTCCGTCATCGCTAGCTGTGATTATGGTCACATCGCCCGAGGGGGCAACCGCGATAGGACTGATAAGAGCCTGTGCTAAGCCAGCTATGAAGAAGACGGAGACTGGGAACGTTGCAGAATGTACTGCCGCAGAGCGGCTCCGGCGACCGGATTATCCGCCAAGGTCGGGCCCGGAAGCGCGCTCAACGGCACTGCGCGGCGTGGGATTGCTGGTCGCCGTGCTGCTCGCCTGCCTGTACGTTGCGGGCGTCGCAAAGGCTGCCTTTTATACCGGAGCGTTCTTCATCTTGTTCCCGGAACTGGGGGCTCTGGCCCAGGATACCCTCACCCGGCCGCGCGGGAGTTGGAGCAATGCTCCGGTTCTTCTCGTCCTCACGCCCAGTTTGACGGCGATTGTGGGTGTCCTTGTCGCGCGCAATTGCTTGTACGGTTATCTATCGGTGCTTCTGGCCGTGGGCGGAGCGCTGGCGGTGATCAAGCTTCTGCGCTCCCCGATTGGGCCAGCCATCTCGGCGGCGCTGCTTCCAGTTGTCTTTGCGGAAAAAAGTTGGTTGTATCCTCCCGCAGTGTTCATGGGGGCAGGAGTGCTGGCCATCCTATGCGCCGTGTGGAAGCGCTCTCCGCTGGTCCGCCAGCAGGGGTTGAGTGTGCCCGAAGGTTGCTCCACGCGCGCACCAGAGTTGCCCCACACCGGCTACGCTTACCTGGCGCTTGGCGTGTTCCTGGTTCTGGCAGTGTGCTGCGTGAAGCTCACGGGGCTTCGCTTTCTGCTGTTTCCACCGCTCGCGGTGCTCGGTTTTGAGATGTTCAGCCGCCCCCGGACATGCGCCTGGTCCAGCCGGCCTTGGCTGATGCCACTGGCCTGCTTCCTGACCGCGGGTGGCGGATTCCTCTTCTGGAAGTTTGGTGGCCTGCACCCACTGGCCGCAGCCGCCAGCATGGCATGGAGTTTTCTGGTGCTGTATGTCCTGGATCTGCATGTACCGCCAGCGATGGCCGTGGCATTGATCCCGCTGATCATGACTCGGCCAACGGCTGCGTTTCCGGTAGCGGTAGCTTTGGGAACCCTGCTGCTTACGATTTGCTTTCTACTGTATCGTTGGCTGCTTAAGCTTCAGGCAGGTTGCCCGGCCACCGGGGCTGAACTCCCAACTTGGCCAGCGAACCCTATTTCATGATCTCGCCGCAAAGCTCCCTCTTCAGACCCCACGGCCAGACGTTACTGATCTCCAACTGTTTGGCATAAAGATAATTGATCATGGAGTCAATTATTCCGCTCTTTTCATACCATTAGCCAAACAGTAATTTCCCCTCCGGAAAAGTTTACCTTCCAGTGAATCGTTGCGGGGGAGTTGGCAAAATCAGCCGTGCCTATGAAAGCGCCGCAGCGCAACACCATCGACTAATCTTCATCTTTGGGAGCTGGCGCAGAATCGCCGCCTTTGCTGATTTTTGCTTTCCGGGCAGGGGTTTTGCGGCTCGTGGATTTTTCCTCGCCGCTGTCGGAGAGGCGTGTATTGAGAGACTGAAGCTGCTTGCGCCAGTCGATCGCCTCATCGACATCGTGGACGTTGTCGCGCCAGCCCTCGCGTACTTTTACGAAGAGTTCGAGGAAGACCTTGACTCCGAGGATGCGTTCGATCTGCTGGCGAGCGCGGGTGCCAATGTGTTTCAGCATAGAGCCCTGCTTGCCGATGATGATGGCCTTCTGGCCTTCGCGCTCCACGAAAATTACGGCAGAGATTCTGGAAAGCTTTGAGCCTTCCTCGAACTTCTCGATCAGAACGCCGCTGGCGTAGGGAACTTCCTGCGCGGTGTTGATGAGGATCTGTTCGCGAATCAGTTCGGCGACAATGAAGCGCTCGGGCTGATCGGTGATCTGGTCTTCAGGAAAATACTTGGGGCCCTCCGGTAATGCGTTGACGACGGCGTTGAGCAATTCTTCCTTGCCGAACTCCTTTGCGGCGGAGATGGGCACGATTTGCGCAAAGTCGAAACGCTGAGACCAGGCTTCGATGGTAGGCAACAGTTTGGCTTTTTCGAAGAGATCGATCTTGTTCAGCAGCAGGAAGGTTTTGAGCTTGGCACGCTTGACAATATCGAGGACGAATTCGTCTCCGGTGCCGAATTTCTGCGTAACATCCACGATGAGCAGGACAAGGTCGCAGCCTTCGAGCGAGTCATAGACCTCCTGCATCATGCGCTTATTGAGCTGGTCTGCCGGCTTGTGTACGCCGGGAGTGTCTACGAAGATTACCTGACCGGCAGGGCGCTTGGCCTTACGTTTTACGTTGACGATGCCGGTGATGCGGCTGCGCGTGGTTTGCGCCTTGTGGGTGACGATGGCGAGTTTTTCGCCGACGAGCGAGTTGAGCAAGGTGGATTTGCCCGCATTGGGACGGCCGATGATGGTTACGAATCCTGAGCGCACAGTTCGATGCTATTCTACTGCGCCGTTCTTGGGAATGGGGTGGTGGCGTTTGATGAGCACTCGGATCTTCTCGACGCGGCGGGAGGTGGACTCCAGGACCTCGAAACGGAGGTCACCCTCCTGTACGACTTCGCCCGGGAGTGGGATGTGTCCCGCGATTTCGGTGACCAGTCCGCCGACGGTGGTGGCGTGCCAATCCTCGGAGAGCCGGATGCCGAAGAGCTCTTCGAGGCGATCGGCCTCAATGGTTCCAAGGACGATGTAGCTGTTATCGCTCTCGCGGATAGCCTCATTGCGCAACTCGCCTTCATTGCTGAGTTCGCCGACAATTTCCTCAATGAGATCCTCAACCGTGACCAGACCGGCCACGCCACCGTATTCGTCGATGACGATGGCCATGCGGCGATTGGCGCGCTGCATTTCATTCAGCAGTTCGCTGGCGCGCTTGGTCTCCGGGACAAAAAAGATATCGGTCTTCATCAGACTGCTGGCGACGCGGCGGGAGGCTTCCGTATCGGCCACCTGGAGCAGGTCGCGAGCCGAGACGATGCCGACGATGTGATCGAGATCGCCGCGGTAGACCGGAACGCGCGAGAAAGGATGTTCCGAGAGCAGATGGGTGAGCTGCTCCACCGTTGTGTCGGCGGAGACGGCAACAATGGCGGGGCGCGGAGTCATGACATCGCGGACCGTTTTGTCGCCGAACTCGACGACCGAATGAATGAGCTCGCGATCACTTTCTTCCAGAATGCCCTCGTCCTGGCCTGCTTCGATCAGTGCATCGACCGCCTCCGAGGGATGCTCGGGTTCCTCATCGGCGTTCTCCGGACGGGTGAGAGAGATGACGGACTGGAGAAAACCGAGAATCAGGGTGAGCGGTAGCACCGCCCAGATCAGCAACCGCAGAAGTGGCGTGAAGTGAATGAGCCAGCCACCGCGAGTGCGCGAAAACATCAGATAGGGCAGAAAACGGTCAAAGATGAGAATGACGATAACGGCAAAAAATACAGCTTGGGCACCCTCTTCGGCGTTCCATCCGGGCAGGGCAAAGACTGAATAGGCGAGGAGAAAGCAGATCGAAGCGGTAAGAAGTTGTTCGAGCAGAGCGAAAGAAAGAGCGGCTCGCTGGTGATTGAAGCCGAGGCGCGGCTCAATCTGATGCTCGAACAGCTCGATATTCTCCTGAAATTCGCGGGAGAGAAATTTGCCACTCTCGCTGTAGAGACGCGAGACATAGGCGCTGATTAAGAGCAGCGCGATGAGCACGACAAGGGCAAAGGTGAGGGCCATTACGGCCTCCCGCCAACGCGCGCGGCCGTGCGAGCTGGGCTGTCAGATACGCTGCGAGTTGGGCTGCGAGTTACGCTGCGCGAGGGCACAACGCGCTCGATCAGCCCGGCCGGGAGCTTGAGCTGGGTGCGGAGCTTCCGCTCAAGCCGATACATCTGGCCGCGATCGATCTCATGGTCGTGACCGGCAAGATGCAGCATTCCGTGGAGGATCAGGACCTTCACTTCGGTAAGCAGGTCGTGGCCGATTTCGGCCGCCTGGGTACGAGCTGTGCGGACGGAAATAGCGATGTCGCCGCCCGCGGACGGTGCTGCAGCCGGGAAGGAAAGCACGTCAGTGGGCTTGTCCTTGCGACGGAACTGCAGGTTGAGCCGTTGCATCTCGGCGTCACCGGTGAGCAGGATATTGACCTCACCGGAGAGTCCGGCCGCACGCTGAGCCCGGTTAGCAAAACGGGCAAGAGCGAGGCGGCTGAGGTTCTTCGTTCTTCTTCGCTCTAGAATCACTGGTCTCATCCCCGGCAGCCCGGCGGTGCAACTGGAAAAGAAAAAGGGGAGAGCGCAAGGCTCTCCCTTCTATTGTACTCAAAGCGCTACTGCTGGACGGCAGCGCTCTGCTTGGCTTTGTCGGTTATGGTGTCCAGACCGGCTGGCGGACGGGCCGTTTCGCTCTCCAACTGCAAGGTGAGTTGACGCTCATCGCGGGCACGATAATCCTCGTAGGCGTGAATAATGCGCTGCACGAGGTGATGGCGGACCACGTCGGTCTCATTAAACATCTGGAAGCGAATCCCCTCAACTCCCTGCAGGACGTTCATGGCCTCGATCAGGCCGCTGCGACCTGGGTTGGGAAGATCGATCTGGGTGATGTCGCCGGTGATGACCGCCTTGGAGTTGAAGCCGAGGCGGGTGACAAACATTTTCATCTGCTCGCTGGTGGTGTTCTGAGCTTCGTCCAGAATCACAAAGGAATCGTTGAGCGTGCGTCCCCGCATGAAAGCGATGGGGGCAATCTCGATCACGTTCTTTTCAAGAAAACGGTCCACCTTCTCTGGCTCCAGAAGGTCGTAGAGCGCATCGTAAAGCGGGCGCAGATAGGGGTCGACTTTTTCCTGCAAAGTGCCGGGAAGAAAGCCCAGGCGCTCGCCGGCTTCCACGGCGGGACGCGCCAGAATTATGCGCGCGACCTTTTTGGAGACCAAAGCGGAGATGGCCATAGCGACGGCGAGATAGGTTTTGCCAGTTCCGGCGGGACCGATCCCGAAGACCATGTCACTCTGTTCAATGGCTTCCAAATATTGGCGCTGATTGACGCTCTTGGGCTGCACCTGGCGCTTGTTGCCAACCGAACGCTGCTTACCGGCCTCGGCCAGTTGGCGCAATGTCACGGAAGGGTCAGCGACGAGGACGCGCAGCATGGAGGTCAGCTCACCGTTAAAGACCTGCTGACCGTGAGCCCTCAGATAATCGAAATCAAGAAAGACCTGCTCGACGCGAGCTACATCGTCGGGCGAGCCGTCGATCTGGATCGAGTTGGACTTGAGATCGACCGTGACATTCAGTCCCTCCTCAAGCAGGTGAAGGTTTTCGTCGCGCGTACCGAATAGTGTTTCGAGATTAGGACGAAGTTCGATGTTTTTCTTCATCGAGAGTTTAAATGCACCTCTGGCGCGATGTGCGCGGATAAACACCGCTGAATAGATGGGTAGGTTTGAGGCTGACAAACAAGCGCACGGGAGCGAAGAACCGGCTGAAAAGGATGCTTCTGGATGGAAGCAGGGACCATTGGGCAGGAGCGTACCGTGTTCGCCGCTGCGAGTCAACAAAAGAAACACGGGCGGAAGCGGAAGACGAGTTGTTGAGCTTCCTGAGTACAGCCATCACCTGGGTAATTAGATGTGCAATATGGCTAGTAGTCGCCCACAGAGGAAAAAAAACGCGCGGCAGGGCCAACCCGCCCTAATCGAGGAAATCGACGAAGCTGTCGGTGATCTCAGCACCATGATTGTTGGCAATGCGGGTGGCGGCGGACTCGACCTGTTTCATCAGGCCGCCGAGGTAGTCTCGCGAGGGGGAGATGGCTACTACGCCAAGCGTCGCCGACTGCCAGAGGTCCGTCGGATCGACCTCGGCGACAGAGACGTTGAAGCTGGAGCGGAGCCGGTCCTTGAGGCTGCGCAGAACCTGTCGACGGTCCTTGAGGGATTGTGCGCCTTCAATGCGGATTTCGAGGGTGAGGTGGGCGATAGGCATGAGTCTCGCTGGAGGCGAGTGTAGGGATAACTCGCGAGGAAAAGCAAGGGAGACAGCAAAGGCTTCGTCTTGGTGGACGAAGCCTTAAGTTTATGGAGCAGAGGATTACCTGGTTACGTTCTTGCCAAAGTTGAAGGTGGGGCCAACCGAGAGACGCACACTGTTGCGCGCGTCCGCCAATAGGTCGCTGAATAAGTACACGTGCACAAACTCAACGTCGGCGCGGATGTGAATATGTTTAGTGGCGTTGAAGTCGGCACCGCCGCCGAAACCGTAGAAGTACGTTGTGTCGTTCGGCTTCGTGGTCTTCAGTATTCCCGCCCCGAGAGGAGGCGGAGTCGTCAGCCCAGGCAAGAGAACTAACCTCGTAAACAGATCATGGGAATTGACCGAAATGTTCTCGTGAATGGCGCCAATCGAGGGATGCACGAATAGCGTGACCTTCTTGAAATGCCTGAAATTAAGTTGCGGCCCAGCGGTAAACGTTTGGGTGGTCGCGTCAAAGGGGGCGTACAACACATAACCTGGCGGCACGGCAGCGGCGGGAAAGCCCGGAACAAGGCCCAACTGCGCGGCTAACAAAGTATTGTTGACCAGGGTCGCGTAGCTCGGCTTGAGGTCTGAAGGGACCAGTGAGGCGCGGCCTTCTTGAATGCTGTAGTCGAAGCCGAAGGCCACCCAGCGCCGTAAGTTGACACCGAGCTGAGTGTTAAATCCCCGCTGTTGCAAGTCGAGTTTCGGGGAGTTTAGATAGCTGAATCCGGTGAAAAAATCATAACGGCCAACGTAGTCCTGCTGCGCGAAAGCACAGACAGAAAGGGAGAACAGCAGCGCTGCCAAAAACAGTTTCTTCATTCTCTTGCTCCAAGATTCTTTGTGAAGCCGCTTTTGCGAATCCTTCAAGCAGGAACTCTGCTTGATTAGACAGCTCAGGACTCGAAAGAGATGCCTGTTGCAACAAAAAGAGCGTGCGAATCATTTCCGCTTTGACCGATTCAGCTCCAACTTGCCGGCACAACATTTGGTACGGCGAACGCGTGAAACCTGCTTCATCTATTTCAACCCGAATCATTGATAGAACGCGAAGCAACGCCATCAACTCCGGAGCCAATTGAAATGATCCAGAGTCGCTGAATGAGGAATATACACCCGAAGCAGCGTGGCAACAAAAAAAATGTAGTGTAATGCAAGTTGAATTGGCGGGGCATTACCGTGATTTGGTGCGAACGCAAAAATGCCGGCCAAGCGCGTAGGCTGGCCGGCACTTCGTAAGGCTAGAGCTAGATCAGTTGAGTCGCAACCTTCTCGGTGAGGAAGGCTTCGATGACATCGCCCTTTTTGACGTCGTTGTAATTGTGAATGCCGATGCCGCACTCCATGCCGTTGCGGACCTCACTGGCATCGTCCTTGAAGCGCTTGAGCGAAGAGATCTTGCCCGTGAAGACAACGACGTTGTCGCGGAGCAGTCGAACTTCGGAGTCGCGCTTGATGAGGCCGTCGAGAACCTGGCAACCAGCAATGGTGCCGACCTTGGGAATGCGGAAGGTATCGCGTACCTCGGCGCGTCCCATGTAGGACTCCTTGATGGTCGGATCGAGCAGTCCGGTCATAGCCTTCTTCATCTCATCCTGCAATTCATAGATGATGGAATGGAGGCGGATATCGACCTTCTCCTGCTCGGCCATCTCCTGTGCTTTGCGCTCAGGGCGGACGTTGAAGCCAATGATGATCGCATTGGAGGCAGCCGCCAGAAGAACATCGCTCTCGGTGATGGCACCGACAGAGTAGCGCAGCACCTTGATGCGCACCTGCTCGTTGGAGAGCTTGGTGAGCAGATCGTTGATGACTTCCACCGAGCCCTGAACATCGCCCTTGAGGATGATGTCGAGCTGTTTGGTGCCCTCATTCTTAATCTGTTGGGCGAGGCCTTCCAGCGAGACACGGGCGGTTTTGGCGAGAATCGCTTCACGCGCCTTGGCTTCGCGGTAATCGGCGATTTCGCGGGCCTTTTCACGCTCGGCGACCACCACAAACTGGTCACCCGCCTGAGGCAGGCCTTCGAGTCCGAGAATTTCCACCGGAGTGGAAGGACCAGCTTCCTCAAGTGCGCGGCCACGATCGTCAAACATGGCGCGAACCTTGCCGAAGATGTTGCCGACGACGAAGTTTTCACCGGCGTGCAGGGTTCCATTGTCAATGAGCACGGTGGCGACAGGGCCGCGTCCACGATCGAGTTTAGCTTCCAGCACCGTACCCGAGGCGAGGCGCTCGGGCGTTGCCTTGAGCTCCTTCATGTCCGCGACGAGGCAGATCATCTCCATGAGCTGGTTGAGATTGGTGTGCTTCTTCGCTGAAACATCGACATAGATCGTGTCCCCACCCCAGTCTTCAGGCAGCAGTCCACGATCAGCCAGTTGCTTCTTGACGCGATCCGGTTGGGCGTCCGGCTTATCGATTTTGTTGACGGCGATGATCAGCGGCACCTTGGCAGCTTTGGCGTGGTCGATGGCCTCAATGGTCTGAGGCATGACTCCGTCATCGGCGGCAACCACGAGGATCACGATGTCGGTGACCTTGGCGCCGCGGGCACGCATGCGGGTAAATGCTTCGTGGCCAGGGGTGTCGAGGAAGACAATCTCGCGGCCAAGGGCAGGCGAGTTGGTGTCGGTGATCTTCACCTTGTAGGCGCCGATGTGCTGGGTAATGCCGCCGGCTTCGCCTTCGGCTACGCTGGTCGAGCGAATGGCATCGAGCAGGCTGGTTTTGCCATGATCGACGTGGCCCATGATGGTGACCACAGGGGGACGGGTGACGGTGTTGAAGACCGCTTCGTTCTCCTGCTCAATCGCCTGGGCATCATAGTCCTGCTGAATCTGATCCTCAAAGCTGATGACCGAGCTCTCGGCTCCGAAGTGGCGGGCCATGTCACGGGCGAGGT
>CAZLZA010000064.1:0-26022 GCA_964563875.1 uncultured Acidobacteriaceae bacterium | reverse complement strand
GCAGATGGGTAACTTCTCGTGAGCACGGGTGGGTAACTTCTCGAAAGCCCCGAAGTCGTGCCCTTGCCGCGCCGCGTGGGCCAACGGCAAAGCCCCTTTTTTCGCGCTCGCGAAGGTCGCATCCAAGAACGCTTCGTCCAGATTCAACTGGCCTCGCTCGTGAAGATGTCGCGTCAGCAGAGTCAAGGCCCGTTCCAACTTGCCGGTGCGCACCCATTGTTGGAAGCGGCGATGACAGGTCTGGAAAGGAGGATACTTCCCCGGCAGTTCACGCCACTGCGCTCCGGTACCCAGTACCCACAGCACCCCGTCGAGGACGGCGCGCGTATCGTGCCATGGCCGTCCGCGATTATCGGAACGGCGAGCCGGCCGCAGCACTGGCTCAATCATCGCCCACTGTTCGTCGGTCAGTTCCCAGCGTCCACGCATCGTGCAGAACGGAGCACTCCAGAGCACAACCAGAATGCCACGTTCACAGTACGTTTACTATTTATGAGACTGGTTCTAGGACTCAGCTCTAACTTCGGCAATTAGCCGCTGGCCCGCAACACGCCTCAGATGTTACGACAAGTTCGGTAAAAGCGTGGGTTCGGATGACTCGACCGAGAGCGCCGACGATTGGCCAACCATGAAAGATCAGTACAGGCGGAAGAATAGGGGGAACGAATGGTGGAATGAAGCGCCGGATTTAGCCGGTCCCATGAAAGACATATGGAGGAGAGTTTGCGGGGGTTGTCCGAGTGGTTTGGCGTAAACCTGCCGTATGCGACTCCAGACAACGCCGCAGCTTGATTCAGGCACTGCGTATATGTCATATAACTTCATGTGAGGTCAATAAGGTCTGTATAGACTGCAAAAATTTGTGCGGCAATTTTCTCGATCGAAAAGTTCTCCAGAATGCGCTGCCGTCCACTTGCAGCAAGTGTTGCGCGCAGCTTCCGATTTAACATAAGTCTTTCCATTGCTTCGGCAAGAAGAGCAGGGTTTGCTGGCGGCACCAGCAAACCCGACTTACTATGCTCGACCATTGATGTGATTCCCGGAAGATTACTTGCAATAACCGGTAGTTCAAGGCACATCGCTTCTCCAGGTGCCATCGGAAACCCTTCCGAGATCGAAGGAAATACAAATAGGTCGGAAGCTTGCAACAGTTTGAAAAGTTCGCCCTGTGCTAGAGGTCCCCGAATTTGAATCTGCCCGGCGAGTTGGCTCTGTTCAATGAACTGATCCAGTTGAAACTGCAGCGGCCCCTGGCCGAACAACAGCACTCTGGGCTTCATGCCGCGATTCCGTAACTCAAGAACCGCGTTCAGTAGATGGATGTGGCCCTTCTGCGGAATCAGGCGTCCGGCATGAGTGATGAGGAATTCACCTGGCTCAACGCCATATTGGCTGCGGACGGCTGCTAGGTTCAGGGTGACGTCGCGCGATAACCGATCGACAGGAAAACCGTTTGGTATAATTTTGATCTTTTCCCGAGGGATTCCAAGCACTTCGTGATAGTGGTCTGCAACCGCCGTCGAAACGGCTATGTACGCGTGCACTCCGTGGTTCGTCCAGTAGCGCTCGGCTTGGCGGCGAATCTTCTTGAGTAGGGTGGTGGCAGGGTAAAGCTGGAAACTAAGTCCGTGAAATGTGGCGACTACAGGAATGCGTGTGCGAGCAGCGACAGCGTAGAAGACAGCCATTGGGAGGTGGGCGTGGATCACATCGAATGCCCCGGCTTTGGCAATACTTTTCAGGGCAGCGACTCCGCGTGCAACGCTCCAAGTGGATGAGAGATTCAGTTGGTGAACCAATGCACCTGCCGATTGCAACGGCTCCACGAGATCGTGCGGCGGCCATAAGACGGCGACTTCGGATTCCACACCCAAGGCGCGCAGCGCTGGAAGGGTATTCACGAGCGCTTGTTCGGCTCCTGCAGGAGGCAGGCTTTCGATGATACTCAGAACTTTCATCCAATTTCCTTTTGGCGCATTCCGTCGTTTTGTCGCTGGAGATTTGCTATGATCAGCGTACACGTAATATTTCCCGATAGTTCGTGCGAGAGCCAAAGAGGTGGCCATTGGCCCGCGCCACTTATGTGCAACGATGCGAAACAGATGTAAACGCTTTGTAAAATGGGGCTTAGCAACATTGCGCTGGGACGCCGTTCTGCTTGCAAGAATGCGGCGCAACGGTTCTTGTGTCGTCTTAAATTTCCATCGGGTAAATCCGCATCCGAATCCGTACTGGCCAGCGATCCACCCAAACCACTTCGATCAGTTGCTTGGTTTCGTAGTGAAACAATTCGATGTTGTTGCGATCAGTCATTTGGGTTCTATTCAGACAAGAAGAACCGAGAAACCCCCTGCCGTACTGTCTTTCGATGACGGTTACTTGGATTTTTTGCAATTCGCGTCCCCAATCCTTAACAAGCACCACATCCGTGCGAATCTGAACATAATTCCCTCTTGTGTGGAATCAGGAATGCCTCCATGGAACATTCTCCTCTATGACCTTCTTGATTCAATGCATTCATCTGCTGTAAGAAGCATTACCCTGCCAGGTTTCACGGATACGCTCAAGTCGGATGATTTTTCAGAAAAAGCAAGGTTTGGAGCGTCGATCGCAGGATTCTTGAAAAATCGACCTCGCCAGGAGCGCCTTTCAATTTTCAATGCGTTCTTTTCCCGCTTCGCTGAATCGGCCTTTCCGGTGACTGCCATGATGAATCGCGATCAGTTGAAAAGCATTGCTATCGATCACGATATTGGTGCCCACTCATATCATCACGAATCTATGGGGTACGAGACCGACAGTTTTTTCGAGGCGGATGTGCAGTCATGCAAAACCTACTTCGAAGATGTTCTGCGCACACCGTGCCGATATTACGCATTTCCGAATGGTAGCTATCGCCGAGAGCACATCAAACTCCTTAGGGAGCGCGGGTTCGAAAGAGCATTGCTCGTTGATGAGCGCTATGCCAAAGTGTCAAGCTTCGAATTGCCGCGGTTCACGATCAGCGCGGATTCAATCCGTGAGCTAAAGCTCCAATCTGTCGGCTACCGAGCCAAGATATATGCGAATTCTAATACTGACTAACCGGAGCCCGAACCAAGTGGCACTGTGCAATCGGTTGGCATCCGTCACTGACGTCGCCGCGATTGTGGTGTCCCAAAATATTTCGCGAAAAAACAAAAGCGTTCGCAATCGACTCTGCGGCTTGGTCAACCGCGCTGCCGGAGCAACTGTGGGAAGAGAATTGCGGGATGCTTGGCAGAAGATGCAAGCCCTCTACCATCAAGAATATCAAGAGATGCCCAATGTTCCGACAGTGGCAGTCCCAAACGTGAATGACCGCCCCGTCTTTGCCGCGATCGATCAGTACAGGCCAGACATTGTCATGGTTTCAGGGACGAATATTCTCAGCTCAAAACTTATACAGCATTTTCAGAGTGGAAGAGGAATATTGAACCTGCATACTGGAATTTCGCCATATGTGCGCGGCGGACCGAACTGCACAAATTGGTGCTTAGCGCAGGGGTGGTTTCATTTGATTGGCAGCACAGTTATGTTGATCGATCCGGGAATAGATACCGGGAAAATCATCACGACGGAGAGAGCCCCGATCAATGGAAATGAGAGTCTGGCAAGTCTTCACAAGGCCGTCATGGATCATGCTCATTCCCTCTGCGCACGGGTCGTACTACTTCTATCGCGGGGACAAGAAATTCCGGCAGTTCCTCAGCATCAGCTTGGGAAGGGGACGACGTTCTACACAAAGGACTGGACAGCAGCGGAGATGCGCAAGGCTTTACTCAATTTTCGGTCATTCTACTCGCCAACCTCGATTGCAAGTTCGGACTTTATCTTACAAGCAGAAGGTAGGCGATTGATCTCACTGGATGACGTCCGAATAAGCGGGCCAGCACTCTGACATGACAATGATTTCCAGAAGCTCGAACGTACTTTATCTGACTGCGGATGGTATCCTCGAGCCGCTTGGCGCGTCGCAGGTAGTCGCTTACCTGATTGGGCTGTCGCGCTTGGGGTATCGCTACAAGATATTGAGTTTGGAAAAAGAGTCAGACCTCGCGCATGACGTCGCGGTGACTCGACTGAGCGAGCAATTGCGTGATGAGGGTATTCAGTGGAAGTTCCTGCCCTACAGAGGGGGAACAGTCGTATCCCTCGCTCGGATGTACAGAAACATGTTTGCCGTTGCGCGCCAAGAATCGAGCGATGCCACGCTAGTTCACGCACGCTCTTTCGTGATGGGTGTGTTGGCCCGGCGCCTGCATGAATTAGGGGGACCGCCTTATATCTTTGACGCTCGCGGATACTGGGTGGACGAAAGAGCTGAGGCGGGACGCTGGTTCCGGCAGAAGCCGGTCTATTTACTGGCGAAGTCGCTTGAACACAAAATTGCGCGGGACGCCGCGGCAATCGTCACGCTCACTGACTTACAACAAAACGATTTCCGAACAAAGTTTCCAGGGAAATCGGTCGAGACCATCACGACCTGCGTCGATTTCAAGCGATTTCGGCCAGACGTTTCCTCGGACAAAGTTCCCGAGGAGATTCGCACACGCATTGCGGGAAAAATCGTATTAGGCCTGATTGGTTCGCTGAATGCCTCGTATCGCATTCGGGAAAGTATCCGCCTCTTTCAATTCGTGCGTGAGATTACACCGACGGCCCATCTACTCTGCATGACTAGACAGCAGGATGAAATGCGGGCACTGCTCGCGGAGATCGGCGTCCGTGCAGAAGACGTCACCATTGCGACCGCCAGCCACTCAGATATGCCGGCGTGGATGGCACAGGTGCATTGGGGACTTCTGCTGCTTGAGAGCACCTATGCAAAACGCGCCTCCATGCCCACCAAGCTTGGCGAGATGCTCGCCGCAGGTGTGCGCCCCATACAGTACGGCTGCAATGACGAGGTTGGACAAATCGCGCGCACTATCGGGTCCGGCATCGTTCTGGAATCGACATCAGATGACCGGTTGCGGGAGACGGCGCGCCATGTCGCGGCGATTGGATCGCACCGCGATGGGCTTGCGGAAGCGAGGGAACGGGCTCGCGAGCACTTTTCGCTCGAGAATGGCACGCTGAAGTATGCACAATTGTTGCAGCGATTGGAGCGGGCCGGGGAAACGGTTCTGCAGAAGCAAGAGGTCGAAGCAAAGTGAATCACACCGCGACTGTCGAAACCGGACGGCCCGTCTCGCCGGTCATGAACTCAGGCGAAGATCTGGCGCTCAACCTGCGGCAGCGAAACCTGCTGGTCGCAGTAAAGGTGTTGCTGTTGGTGAGCGCGCCGTTTTGGCTGTGGGCGTTGTTTTTTGCTGGCAATTATGAGTTCGGGACATCCCTGCTATTTGTACCGATCCTGTGGCTGTTCAACATCTCTGCGATTCAACACATCACCAAGAGCCATCCGGCCTTGCGGCGCGTCATGCTCCTGGGGTTCACAATGAAAATGGCTAGTACCGGTGGCTATATGGCATTCCAGTACGTCTACTATCGAAACGGCATGGATGCTACCACCTACTACAACATTGGCAAGCAGTGGGCTACTTATTACAGCACTCACGGCTCCTACCCAATTGTCGGGCATCTCTGGGGAACTTCTTTCCTGAACTTGCTTTCGGGAGTGCTTGTCAACATTCTGGGGCCCTCCTTCCCGACGATCAGCGCACTCTTCGCGGCTGCGAGTTTCTGGGGTATGTATTTTTTTTACGATGCCTTTCGGAGCGCTTTCCCGAATGGCCGTAAGGAGTTTTGCGCTCTCCTGTTGTTTTTCCTTCCCTCTTGCCAGTTCTGGACCGCCGCACTCGGCAAGGACGCCTTAATGATGCTCAGCATCGGCATGGCCTCTTATGGCTTCACGGAAGTCATGGCGACACGGATAGCCCGAGGGACCGTATTCCTAGTCCCCGCGATGACGTTAGGTTTTTTCACCAGACCACACATTGCAGGGATGGTCGCGATTGCAATGTTGTTTCCTTACACATTTGCTCTAGGCAAGAAAGGCGTGGCCGCCGCCGCGGCAAGAGTTCTGGGCATTCCCGTGATGGCTGCGGGCGTTGTCTACCTGGTGAGAAATGCAACAAAACTGCTAAATGTGGATTCTGCGACGGGCGGACTGGAGAGGATTGAGAAACTTGGCGCCGCCACGACGTACGGAGGAAGCTCCTTCGGTCAAGGTCAGAGTACGGCAGTAAGACTTCTACTTTCACCTTTTCTCATGTTCCGGCCCTTCCCGTGGGAGATCCCAAATCTGCTGGGAGTGATCGCAACCGCGGAAGCCTTGGTCTTGTTGTATTTCCTCTGGCAGAATCGCCAGGAGCTAGTCGGAATGCTGGTGAGTTGGCGATATCACGCATTCTTCACCTATGCCGTGACATTCGGTGTTCTCTACTCAGTTGTTTTTTCCCTTGCCTTGAGCAACTTCGGATTACTGATCCGGCAGCGAACCCAGTACACGCCTTTTCTGGTGATTCTAGCTGCCGCGTCACTATCGGCTGCTCGAATTCGACGTTCTGTTTAACCGAAACTTTCATCGGCAACATCGGTAAACTCGAAACGTCTGCGTCGCGGGCAACTCCAAGGGGATTAGCGATTCTTGATGCTTCCAGGGGGAAATCTGCTGCGAATTTCTTTGCAGTCCGACGTATTATCTATTGAACTCGTAAATGCGGGCACCGGCAAACATGTGGACTTCTTGATTTATCAGCACGAGATCGGGGATCCGTGTCTTACTGGCCATCGGACATTAGCGGGTGGAATGCACATCTCGACCAACCCCGACACCTGCAGCGCGCAACGCTTTGTGGCTGATGAGGGTACCGCATGCGCAACTTCGCCGGGGGCGGGCAATAATTGAGAACGGCGCACAGATTCTTCATGTCTGAAACAATCACAACCCGGCTGGATCGCGGTGCGATAACGTTGCCAGCAACCGCACCAGCGATGCCCGCGACATCGATGCGCCTACTTTCGATCGATTTTCTTCGTGGAATCGCGGCCCTCGCTGTGGTGGGTAGTCACGCGATAACATACGGAACTTTGCCCACGGCTACCTGGTTCCGTGCAATTGCCGCCGTACTAAGACAGGGCTACCTCGGAGTGCCCCTTTTTTTCGTGATTTCGGGGTTCTGCATCCACATGAGTTGGGCTCGCAAAACAGCCGCTGGAGATCCTTCCAACGTGAGCTGGTTCGATTTCTGGAAACGAAGGATTTATCGGCTCTACCCTCCGTATTTTGCCGCGCTGCTGTTAAGCCTTTCACTCGTAGTCGTAGCCTACTTGCTGCACCGTGATGTGTCTCTTGTTTCGTCATACCCGTCACCAAAGGGACGATGGATCGCAATTGACTTTGCGGCCCATGCGCTGATGCTTCACGGGCTCCTCCCGTCTCTCGATAAGATGGGAGGCAATCCTCCTTTTTGGACACTCGCCCGGGAAGAATATCTCTATGCACTATATGCAGTCCTGCTGCTCATGCGAAGAAGGTGGGGACTGAACGTTTCGGTTTATGCGGTAGCGGCAACGGGCCTGGTATTCCCGCTCTTATTCCTGTTTTTCTTGCCCCATCAGTCCGCATGGTGGGAGACTGTCACATCCTCTCCTGTCGTGCTCTGGATTGAATGGAGCGTAGGGATGGTCGCGGTTGAGGCATATGTTGGCCTCATTCAATTACCAGCAGTCGCCTATTGGCCGTGGATGGCATTTGTGTGGGGGGGCTGCGCGAAGTATCTTGAGGTAAAGAATTACGTGACGGTTAGTCCGATCTTCTGGGCACTGTGTTTCGTCACGCTTCTGAATTATTGTGTTCGTCGGGAACAGCGTGGTCGCTGGCTGACCGGTAGGCTAGCAGCTTGGCTTACAACTGTCGGGGCGTTTTCGTACTCCCTCTATCTTGTTCACTACCCCGTGCGAGCACTCGCAAAGCAGGCCCTGGGCCCCCTCAATCGGACCAGCAATCCGTGGCTTTACCTCGCAAACGCCATGTTTATGGCGCTCGCAGGATATTGGGCAGCGAAAGCGATGTTCAATCTTGTCGAGAAGAGATTTTTGAACACTCCTCCGACTGGTCACCAGCGCTGAGCACTTCGCGACTGGTGTGCGCCGGGGCCTTCGCGATTCGAGCCGCTGCGTTACTCTCATGGCGTCGAGTTGAAGTTCTGTTTAGCCGAAAAGTTTCATCAGCAGCACCGATTTAATCCCTGACCATACCCCCAGGAGGTCGAAGTTGAGCCTGCCGCGAAATCTGCGAATCTACCTGCTTGTTCTGTCTATTGGTTTCCTCTCGAAGACCCTGATCGCGCAAAATGCGGCGAGCGGCGAAGAGGCCAACGCCCAAGCCTCGATCCCGTCGGTTGCGCAATTCGGCGCCAGGGCGGACGGGCAAGGGGACAACGTGCAGCCATTCCAACAAGCGATACACGCGTTGGCATGGGACAAGAGCCGCGGAGGGAAGCTCTTCATTCCTCCGGGACGTTATCACTTCAACGCCCCGTTACATATCGCAAGAGGGATGGTGCTCGAAGGAGCATCCGGCGCTGGTCGTAACTCAGGAACGGTTTTAATTTTTGATGGCGGCATCGATGGGATCGTCATTGATCGGACCACGACCTCGGATGACGGCGGCGGCGGTGATTGGACAGTCATTCGAGACTTGGCGGTCACTGCATCCTCTTCGGCCGGCAACGCCAACGGAATCACCCTGCACGCGAGGGCCCGTATCGAGAACGTCTATGTAAGGGGGTTCGGAGGCAATGGAGTAGAGATCAATGCTCAGGCTCGTGGACGGGGCCCCAACACGAACTCAAACAACTGGTCGATGGAGAACGTTTTCATCGAGGGGAACGGAGGCCACGGATTTCACGCCATTGGCGCAGACTCAAATGCAGGCGTCGCGATTCAAGTGTCAACGATGAACAACGGCGGTTGGGGATTCCTCGACGAATCTTTCCTAGGTAACACCTATGTCGGATGCCACACTGAGGGAAACAAAAAGGGCGGATACTCGGTAACAAATCTTAACGCACGCAGCATCTTCATCGGTTCGTACACGGAAGGCGGGCAGCCGAATAACCAAATCAACCGGCCTTCTATGGTGATCGGAGGTTTGTTCGGCAAGACGGTCGGCAGTGGATACACGATGATGGACGGTTGGTTGTCGCCGAATTGGACGGTTCGTAATCAGAAAGATCCGAACATCCCCACGACTTTGGGGTTTGGGGGCGATGTTCCCCGGGGCGTCTTGAGCATTGCCGCGTCCGACGGCTCGCTACCCTATCGACTGGAATATCAAAAGTTGGGTACGGGATGGTGGGACTTGAACTATGGAGAACTTGGCAACGGCACCGCCATTTCATTCTCAACCAACAAGGCGGATGTCGGGGCCGGTCAAGTACGTTTCCCTAACGGATTGTTCATCGGCCAGGGAGCAAACGCGCATCGTATCAGTTCGGCTCTGCACCCTCCGACATCGGGCGAACATAAAGCTGGCGACGTGGTTTTCAGTTCCGATCCCGATCACTCCGGTTACGCCGGCTGGATTGCAACTCGAAGCGGCACTCCCGGAGAGTGGACATCCTTCGGCGCCATCGTCCGAACTCATGATGCATCCAAACAAGATTCGCGAGTTGCCAAACTCGAAACGGTTTCGTCATCTACGAGCAATTCCAACTTGCCAATGATTCTTGACGCTTCCGGGAGAGACCTGCTGCGAATTTTCTTGCACTCCGATGTACGATCTTCTGAACTCGTTCATGCAGTCGATGGGCAACGTCTGGACCTGGTGATTTGTCAGGACCACATGGGAGGGCATGTGTTTCACTGGCCATCGAACATTCGCGGGGGAATGAACATCTCTCCTGGGCCGGATATCTGCAGCGCACAAAGCTTTGTGGCTGACGAAGGCATTCTATTCGCAACTTCGCCGGGAGCAGTCGGCAATTGAGACCAGCGCACGGACGCATCGCGTCGCCTATTGGCATGGTAGACTGTGGAGAGAGTCGTGCTCGCCGAAAAAGGCAGCGGCGCGAGAAAGTAAAGCATTGCTGGCGTTCAGACCAGCACTGCTCTTAATTAAGACGAGTCTCGCGAGATGGCTGAGCCTATCGAAGCACAGGATCCCACCCCGGCGACATCCAGTCGCCCGTCGCTCCGAAAGCTCGGAGCGGCATTTCTGATAGTTTGGGCGGCTGCAACCGTAGTGGTTGGGCGTGGGTTTACCGTGATTGCCCCCAATCCATATGATCCACAGTTGTTCGCTTACATCGGTTACGAATGGACGAAGGGGGTAGTTCCGTACGTTGATCTCTGGGACAACAAACCACCAGGCATATTTGCGCTAACGGCGGGAACTACCTGGCTCCTCGGCACGAGTGTTGTCGCTATGGCGGTTGTGGCCGCGCTGTTCACTGCAGCCACACTGGTAGTCCTTTACTGTTTGTTGCGCCGTTGGGCTTTCCCGCGTCCGATTGCATTGGCTGCGATCGTGGGCTGTTCCGTTGCGGTCAGCTTGAATTTCTACAACGTGGGCGGCAATCTTACCGAGTTGTATTTGCTGTTGCCCTCGGTGCTGAGCGTCTATTGCTTTGTTCGTGTGAGCGAGTTGCGGAGAAACTGCTGGCTGATGGCGGCCGGGGCTTGTGCTGGTGTGGCCGGACTGATCAAGACGGTAGGATTTGCGCCGCTGCTTGCGGAAATTTGTTTCCTGTTGCTACTCGCTTTTTGGCGTCGCCGCATATCGATTGCCTCCGCCACGAGAGCCATTGTCACACTGGCGGGTGGGGCCGGGTTGGCTTGGAGTCCCGCATTCCTCTATTTCGCGAAATATCATGCGGTCTGGGCCATGCTGGATGCCTCGTTTTTTTATAACCTTTCCTACGGACTGCATGGGCATCATGGTTTTCTCTCACCTCTTACTCCCGTATTCCTCGTGGTAGTCTTGCGGCCTCTGGCCATGCTGTGTGCCTTTGCTGTGGCAGGTGTGGCCGTGTATCCGTGGAGTCTGTGCAGAGGTGCGGGAGATAACCTTGCGAGCGACCACGGCTTGCAGTGGTTGCTCGCCACGCTATGGTTCGCAGCAGACGTCGCGGGAGCATTGGCTGGCGGTCGGGGATACGAGCATTATTTCCTAGCACTCGTTCCGAGCCTTTCGGTGCTCGCCGGGTTTGGCTTGCTTGCCATTGTCACTTCCCAGCGTGAAGGTCCAAAGACACCTGCATACCCGATTCTTATCGTATTCTTCGTCGCGTTGTTGATCTCTCAAGTCCAAGATGCAGCACATTGGGCAAATCAGGGACGGCGGGATTTGCAAGATGAGGCACAGGACGCACGCAGCTTGGTGCCAGCACTCCGCGATGCCGAAAAGGGAGCGGTTCTGTTTTCTTGGCCCTACGAACCGAGCCTGCTACTTGCCTCCAGACTGCAAGGCAAAGGTCCATTCCCTTTTGCCACATATCACGTTTACGACAGTCCGCGCGCGTATCATGAAATCGGGCAGAAAATCCTTGTCAACCTTCACAACGCTCCGCCAGCCTATGTGGTTGATTGCCGCAGTTGCCCAGTGCCGGACTTCGACACTTCCGATTCTCTCCACCGGCAGTTTCGACTCTTTGTGGCGGAGAACTACGATATCCGCCAAACTGCTGGCAATCTCATCCTGTACAGGCGAAAGTATCGGGACTGATGGTATGGCTTCATCGTGACATAGCACTGTAAATCAGAGCCAACCGAACTGCAGAAGTGCGGAGGCTTGTTATACGGTAGCCAGACTGCTTACAAACGCAGCAACGCCAGGAGCCACGGTTCTGGGGTTCGATCTGGCTTAAAACAGTGGGGCTCTACCGCTTTGGGTAACTCCATAACCCACATTCCGTGGCCCTCAATGTACGTAAACTTTCGTATCCTGAGGTGTCTTCTCCGGATTCTCGGAAGTACCCGAAAGGTTATGTTGGCGAACGTAGAATGATGTTTCCGCGAAGTCAGAAGTTGCAGTGCAATTGGTCAGCATTTCTCCCAGAACATGGGAAAAAGTTTCCGTCAACAAATTGATATCCATTGGAATTGGATCAAACATTGTGAAACGGCCTATTGTCAGAATTCCATGACGACGCTTCCGTTTATCGTACAAAGCAAGGTCCAACTTCCATGCCGGAGTTTCCGCGCGACTTTCGGATCCCTTTCGCCAACCGAAGCTTTGCGGTGCAACTTCGACACCGCGGCCAGAACGGGAAGAGCGGGCTTCAGCCCCGAGATTTGAAGACTCCCGGCCCCATTGCAGGTCAAACATATCGAATGGGCTGCTCTCAAATGTGTCGACAAGCACCATTTTGATCTCGGAAACGCATGTGCATTGGCGTAGAACCTCACCTGCTCGACGGAACCTTAGATCGTGGGTAATCACCTGACGTTGGGTCACGGTTCGGAATGCGACGCGTCTCAACTCATCCACTTCGTGGTATCCCAGGCGTCCGACAAACAAAATCACAAGGACAGCCACTCCGCTCACTACCAAGGCAACCGTAGTGCCATTTCGCTGAAGCAGAACCAAACTCAACAGCCCGAAGCACGCGCTGAGTGCATACATCACCAATACGGCAGAGCGGTGCGAAAGACCGCTCTTGAGTAGGCGATGATGGATGTGGTCACGATCCGCCTTGAAAAGCTTTTCACCGCTCAAGAATCGGCGAGATATCGAAACAACGACGTCGAGAATTGGAAGTCCAAAGCAAATAACCGGAATCCCCACGGTAACCATCGTAGTGGCTTTCTGTGAACTTGCGAGCGACAACACCGCGAGAGTAAAGCCGATAAACAGACTGCCGCAATCGCCCAGGAAAATACTGGCAGGATTGAAGTTAAAATACAGAAAACCTAGGATCGCGCCGACCAGTGAGATTGCGCTGAGTGCAATCCAAAAACCATGTCCGACCAACGCCAGTACGAACAACACCAGCGTGGAAAAAAGCGCGGATCCGGCGGCAAGGCCATCAAGACCGTCGATTAGATTAAACGCATTCGTAATGAGAATAATCCACCCAACCGTTGACAGAAAGCTCAACATTCCGCCGAACTGGCCAGCCCTCAGGAAGGAAATGGCGTTAATGCGAAGGCCGATCGCATAGACCATGGTTCCGGCAACGATCTGCACCAATAATTTTAATTTAGCGCTCAGGTTGCACGCGTCGTCCAACAATCCCAGCAAGAAGATGAGAGTGATTGGAACAATTAACGCGAATGTCTTAAGTTCCGGATATCCGCCATGGCGGAGAGCTAGAAAGAGAAAAAACGCGGAGAAGGTTCCGGCCTGCGACAGAAATATGGCTACTCCGCCAACTCTCGGAATTGGCTTTCGGTGGATGTGCCGCTGCCCGGTCGGCGCAGCCTGCCATCCCTTTTTAATCGCAACATCTCGTACAAGTCTCGTAAGCAACAGAGAACTGACGAGCGAAGCAGCGAATCCAAATCCGAATGTTCCAATCAAGATAATCGACATCAGTTACCCCAAAACTGCTGGAGACGAATAGCAAACCGCCAAGAATTGTATGAGTTACGACCCACCCCAACCGCGGAACGAGATTATTCACCGGATGGCGCAGCGAAAATAGTTTGTGGTATTTGGAAACATACTATTTGTGAGTCTCACGATACAAGGCAATTCTGTGTGAATTCCCGCATTGGGTGCGACGAAAGGACTAAGACTTTCCATTCCAGGAAACGCGGAACAGGATGGTATGAATCTGCTTATCCTTAGCGAAGATTTCTTGCGTTACAAGCAGCCTCTTTGAGCACTTCCGGTTTTAGCGCAACGGGTTTAGTCGGCGAATGCTTTCTTCTTCTGTTCGGTCTCGGCTCTCTGTTGGGATGGGTTCTTTCGCCCGCAACTCAACATAGAGACTTGCCATGTCGGCTACGAGGCGCTTGTGCGAGAATTGTCGCCTGACATAACGGCGCGCCTGCTCACCCATCTCCTGTCTCAGCGCTGGATTGGCCGCAAGAAAGACAAGGGCATCTGCGTATGCCTGTACGTCAGAACTGGGCACGCTGATGCCGTGTTCCCATATCGTGAAGCGGCCAGAGACTCGGACCTGCTTGCCAAGGATGTCGCGGACCCCTCCGACCTCCGTGGTCACAACCGGACGGCCGAAACTCATTGCCTCAATGAGAGTTAAAGGCGTGCCCTCATTCAACGAACTGAGTGCCGCGACATCCAATGCCGGATAGATCTCGTCGGTGTCGCTCCGAAAGCCGGTAAAGATAATGTTCCGTGCGATTCCCAGATCTGCTGCGTACTTTTCCAATTCCGAGCGCAAATGACCGTCGCCTATCAGAGTGAGCTTGGCTTTGAAGGCGGGAGTCGCTCTTGATGCCAGGTCGAAAGCTTTCATCAGTAGAGGAAAGTTTTTAATTTCACAAAATCGGCCCGCGGTGCCGACCAAGAATTCATCGTTTTCAACTTTATTCTCTTGCCTGAATTGGATATTAGTGACGGGTTCTCTGAAATCCAGCCCAACGGGGACCACTCGGAATGGCGTATTCCTTCCAACGCGAAAGCCGTCGCGTATCTCACGCCTCTGCTGTTCACTGACAACGACGATACAGTCGGTTATCCGTGCAAGAAGGCGTTCGATATTGACGAACATCGCCGATTTCCACTTACCGTAATAACCGTGGAAGATGTGGCCATGGAAGGTGTGAACGATCACAATCTTCCTAGGCCGAAAACGTAAAGTCGAAGGCGTAATCCAGCGGTAAAGCCAAGCGGCGATCCGTGCGGTAGCGCCGGCCTTGGACTTGTGCGTATGCACGATGTCAGGATGGAGATTGCGGAAGAGTTGCCAAAGCTTGAGAATCACGATGAGATCTTTGGCTGCCAGTTCGCGGCTCAGTTGTGGAATAACGATTGGGTTCACGCCATGTTCCTGAGCCCAGAACGTCATATCGCCTTCGCCGTCAGCGGGTACACCCGTTACAAGATCGCAATCATATCCATTCTTCTTTAGGCCCTCGGTGAGAAATACAACGTTTCGAGTAGGGCCGCCATAAATGAGCCGGTCGATGATCCGTACGATCTTCGGCTTGGGAGAATTTGATACTTCACTCACTGGGTCACCTGTGGCGTGCTGTGATTCACCGTTGAATCCCTGTCTTCGAGATCGATTCCAACCAAGCCTGGAACATCAAGATATCCCAGATATGGAAGTGCCAGTTGCCAATCCCTTTAAGAACTTTGGTCCATAGTGCACGAACTTGTTGCGGATTGAGAAAACCCTCCTGACGAAGGCGATCCTCCGCCAGCAAGGACTCCGCCCAATCACGTAGCGGTCCCTTCAGCCATGCACCAAGAGGAACGGCGAAACCCATTTTGGGGCGCTCGAACAGCTCTCTCCGAACGTAACGTTCCAGTAGTCGCCGGACAATCCACTTCCCTTCTCCGTCGCGAATCTTCAGGGAAAGTGGCAGGCTATATGCAAACTCCATGACCCGATGATCGAGGAATGGAATCCGCCCCTCGAGGCTTACCGCCATCGCTGCCCGATCCACCTTGACCAAAATGTCGTCTGGTAAGTAATTGGCGGCGTCCAGGATCATCATTTGTTCAGCAATGTCCAACGAAGTTAACCAGGACTTGCAATGATTCGGGATGGCTTGGAATTCCCCCAGAACCAGCGACGATGGGTCGGCACAGTGTGCAGTCAGTCGAGAATACATCGAGATGGCATCTCTGGCCCCAATGATCCCTGCAAGTTTGTGTATCTTCTCGCCGCGGTTGCGCTGCTTCGCCGCGCTTGGCAGACCATCGCTGGCCGCGGAAAGGATGCGATCCCACGTCTCGGGAGATAGGAATGACAGCCCCCCACCAATCAGACGGCGCAGAACTCGCGGAGATCGGCCAACTCTACTCCAGATACGCGACACCCAGAGATGGCGGTTGTAGCCGCCGAAAAGTTCATCGCCTCCGTCACCGGAGAGCGCCACCGTAACATACTGCCTGGTCATCTTTGCAAGCAGGTGCGTGGGAATCTGCGAGGAGTCGCCGAAGGGTTCGTCGTACATTGCAGGCAGTAGAGGGATCACTTCGCGCGCTTCGGCGGGACTCACGATCAGTTCTGTGTGCTCGGTTCCTAGAAGTTGAGCGACGCGGCGCGCATCTGGAGACTCATCGAACTCAGACTCACTGAAGCCAATGGCGAACGTTCGCACCGGGCGATTACTCTGCACCTGCATCAACGCAGTCACAGTCGAAGAGTCAATGCCTCCAGACAAAAAGACGCCGAGAGGCACGTCGGCAAGCATTCGGAGGCGCACGGCATCGCGCAATAAAGTGTCTAGCTGACCGATGGCGTCCTCATCCGAGCCGCGAAATGGTTGCTCCGCCCCGTGCTGGGCCGCTTCTTTAATCGTCCAGAAAGTATCGATCTTCGGTTCCTTGTCACCCTGAATCGTCAACATGGAACCAGGTGGCAACTTCTGAACTCCCTCGTAAATCGAAAGAGTTCCCGGTACGCAATTGACAGCAAAGTATTGGGCGAGCGCGGAACGGCTGATCGGAGCGTTGAACTCCGGGTGGGCACGCAGCGCTTTGAGCTCTGAACCAAAGAGGAAGGTCGAGCCCTGGAAGGAGTAATAGAGAGGCTTTTCTCCCATTCGATCACGGACAAGGTGCAGCGAACGCTGCTCACGGTCCCACACTGCAAACGCGAACATTCCATTGAATCGAGGCAAAGAATCGCGCACACCCCAGAGTTCGAAGGCGGCCAGCATAACTTCCGTATCTGAGTGTCCATGGAAACGCACGGCTGGGTCACAGCTGAGAAGCTCTTTTCGGATCTCTTGAAAATTATAGATTTCGCCGTTGAAAACACTGACGAAGCGACCGGTCGCGGAACACATCGGCTGATGACCTGCCGGTGACAAATCGAGAATCGCAAGACGGCGATGTCCCAGAGCTATGCCGGAACTGGAATCTTCCCAGTAACCGTCGCTATCGGGCCCGCGATAGCGGATCGCGTCCGCCATGTGGCGGACCTGGGCATGCAAATCAGCAGCAGAAGTGCTCGCGCTGCGATCGATAAATCCGGCTATTCCGCACATTTCTGCTTCTCTACTCTGGAGGGGGATACAGCATCACCGGCGCGTTGTTTTCCGGCAATCATTGCGGGTCTGTGAAATCGATTCATGCCGATGTTTAGGCCTTCCCAACGACCGAGCGGAGAGGGAGTTTAGCCGCCGACCTGATGGCCTGTAGCAACTTCGCCCCTCCAATCTCCGTCGTGAACATTCGTTGTACGAGAGAACGACCAGCAGCACCCATCTTTTTACGGAGAGAAATATCACTGGCCAGAGCTTCTAAAGCGCTTAGCCATTGCTCAGTAGAGGAGGCCAGAAACCCATTCTCGCCGTGCGTGACAACGGTATTGTTCATACCTACGGGCGAAGCCACAACAGGCAATCCACAAGCCATGTATTGGATTAGCTTGAATGAACACTTCCCTCGCGTCCAGGGCTCATCGGGTAGAGGCATTATTCCAACGTCGAATCTCAACATTTCGTCTACCTCGGTCGCTTCGGACCATTCGCGGATCTCCGGTGTGATGTGCGTATAGCTTACCTGCCCAGAACCGACACATATGAGCCGCACCGGCATGCGTTCCGACAGCTCGCAGATCGCGGGAACGGCCTCGGCAACGAACTGTACTGTTGACGGCGACCCGATCCAGCCGATAACAAAGGGTTCGTCCGAATTATCATCCCAGCGTTTGATTGCAAAACGAGAAATGTCGACGCAGGTCGGAGACCAATCGACATTAACATTTACTTTGCGAGCGTAATCCAAGAGATAAGGTGACCCGGCGAGAACGTACGAAGCTTTACGCAAGATCGACGGTATCTTTTTCCCCAGAGTGGCACGCACGATCGCATTAGGGTGACAATCGTAACTGTGAAAAATTGCGTCGTCGATATCAACCACGAACGGGATCTTCATGACCAGGAAGTTCTCAAGCCAAGCTGGGACGTAGGGGAACGCCTCATACTGAAGTACTGCAACGTCAAATCTCCGGATCCTATGAATCTGCCTGAGGCGGCGCCAATAGCGATCCATAAGGTAGCGTGGAGATATTCGCTCGGAAGCAAATCGCCTTGCGAGGTAGTCGTCGTCGAGCAAAGGCGCGACTTCACACTCGATTCCCATTTGCCGCAATTCCGGAATGTATTGCAGATAGCGAAGGCGGGAGCTGGCAGCTCGACTCCCATACTTCGTAAGAAAAAGTACTCGCATTTTGCTAACCGTCTATCGTTCAATTCCTGTGTAAATAGCCGCGTTGGTCGTCGCTGCGACAATTTGCGGTAGGGTCCGATTAGCGATTGTTTTAGCCATACTGGACGGCACGTAGAGAATATCGTCGCCCTGAAGGGAAAGATCTGGATCACGACCCTTCAAGACGTTCTTCATGTTCACCGCGATCTCTTTCCGCCCTGACGGAGCATTGCGCACCAGACGTGCCGATCCGAGCTTTGCAGTAATGGTCGTCCCCTGTGCGAGAGCGACTGCCTGCATCAACGTAAGGCTCCCCTTGTCGTCCAAGGGATAGCCGCCCGGACGATTTACGTCACCGAGGACGTAGACAATGCCAGTCTTGGTGATGAGGATGGTGTCGCCCGGCGCAACGATAGGATTACTGTTGGGGTCTTGGGGATTGCCCAGGGCGTATGCGACGTTCTGGGCAGCGGCTGAACTGTCGCGATGGGTGATCATTGCGAACTTCCCCGCATGGGAGGTCGTGCCGCCGGCCTCGGCAATCATGTTAAACAACCGCCGTTCACCCCAGACTGGATAAACGCCAGGCTTGTTGACTTCGCCCATGACAGAAACACCTTGGGTAGCAAAGTCACTCACAAACAGAGAGACCGAGGCGCCTTTCAGGTAATGACCGGCTTCCATTTTCGACGCAATGGCTGTCTGCGCTTGCTGAAGCGTGAGACCGGCCACGTGAACCGGACCGAGGAGTGGCACGGAGTAGTTTCCGTTCTCATCCACACGTTGCCTCTGCGTCAATTCAGGCACGTTGAAAACCGCCATGTCGAGCTGGTCGCCAGAGCCGATACGTGTCGCAGCAGACTGCTGGGACGCGACGGTGGCGCTTGACGGCGCAGCACTCTGAACATTCTGTGCAACAGCCGCAATGCAGTACATTGCAACCAGCAAGCCGACACAAATGAGACGTCGACAACAAGTCGAATTCATTTTCGTCATTCTGTGGCGATTTCTAACTTTCATCAGCGGCCTCAACCTTCGTTTCGTCCGGCGAGTGTGAGGCGACCATGCACATCACGTAAAAGATTGCGGCATTCGCCGGTATTTGCAAATTGAAATCCGTGAGACTGTGAACAAGGATGCCGACGGTGCCAAGTAGCGCTGCGTAGCTCACGGCCTGCGGCCACGAATCACTCCAATGTTTCGCCAGATGTCCAACGCGGCGGTATGCAATGGCGATAAATATTACCGCGAGTACTGCACCGGCAATCCCGTATTCCACAAGGAGTTGCAGATAGTCATTGTGCGTGGCGTTCACAACGAGATCCGTGGAGAAACTGCGGAATGCGGGATAGACCGCGACAAAAACCCCTGCTCCCCAACCCAGCATCGGCTTCTGTGCAAACATGTGCAGGCAATCGCGAGCGATCAGGATGCGGGTCGCTCCTACGGAACTTCCGTAAGGATCTTTCATCGAAGAAATGCGGCCTATCATCTCCTGGCCGCCAAGCCAAAGAATCAGGGCGAGCGCGGCCATCGAAGACGCGATCGTAAGCGACAATCGGCGCTTAGATGCCGAATGGTCACGATGCTGGAAGCGCCCGCGCAAAAAGAAATAGAGTAAGCAGAGCTGCACGACGACAGCAATGATTCCACCGCGCGAACCTGATAGGAATACGGATCCGGCCATAACCGCACCGGCTCCAAAACAAATCGGGCGCCATGAACGCGGCAACAATCGCGCCGCACCGATCACAAACGGAAGGGGTATCAACATTTCCATTAAACCGGCGTAATGGCTGTGGTTAACATATGGACCGAACACCCCGTTGCCGAATTCCGGATAGATGGACCAGTAAATCTCCCTCGGGGAAGTAAGGTTTTGCAGGATTGCAAGAACCGCCAAGCCTATGCCGAATGCCGCAGCCACCAAACCAAAATCTCGAAACCGGCGGTCAGAATTAAGTACTTGAACCCCTACAAACACTAAAGCTCCGTAGGTGAGATAAAGAAACATTGAGTTCTCGGTCGCAAACCGGTACGCCGTCCGTCCGGTTACAAGTTGCTCGCCGATGAGTGCCAGGAAAAGCACTGCCGGAATGAACAGGGGAACTAGCGAGACAGACAACAACCGGCGATACATGCCGCTGACAACCCACAATACGGATAGAACCGCAGTTCCGACTTTGAACGTGGCCAGCGCCCAAGGCTCGACCGCGCCAAATGACAATACCCCAAAGGCGAGCACGCACAGCCAACACCAAAAAACAGAATTGTCGACTCGATGGGGATCGGGATTCGCGAGACGATCCCAGAACGTACTAGCTTTCCGGCGACTCCGCTTCATTTGCTGTTTGACCGAGTAGGACATTAGTTCTCCTGCAGTGGTCTGAGGAGCAAGTCATCCACCCAGACACTTCCCCTGATTAACGTATTGCCCGGATTCCGGCCAATCGTCACGGCAACAAAGTGCGCAGTTTGGCTGGTTTTGAAATCTCCAGCAAACTTCGTCCACCCAGTCGTACCGCGAATATCGTTACTCTCGAAATAGGGCTTTTGTGCGTCTACATCCTGAATCCGAAAACGCGGACCGGTGGCTCCTTCGATCGAATCAGCTTTCATGTAGCCGGTGAATTCATATGCAGTGTTCGGCATTACAGGCACATACTGCACTATCCCAGCATCCGCGACGGACTTGTCGTTGAATCTGATGAGCAGCGCTGATGATCCAGCGTTCGCATTGCGATGATCGATTGCAAGGCGATACAAATCGGAGGACGTGTACTGCCAATCAAGACCACCGTTCAAAATCTCATATTCGAAGCTTGCATTCTTGAGGAGATTGCCAGTCGCATTCCAACTTGACAGACGCTTCTCGCGGGAGACCAAAAGCTGCCACGCATGGGTGGCAGCATCGTCGAGATCAGCATCCACCAACATCTGGACATACGGCAGCCCGAGCCGAAAGTCAAAGGCCTCTGGTTGTGCCATCAAGTGGCCCCATGCGAAGGCGGCTGCTGCATAAACGTCTTTGTTATCTAGGACCCGCTGCCGTTTCTCTGCCTGGTTTTGAACATACTGATCTCGTGTTAACCGTTCGCGGTTAGACTGCAGCTCGTCTTCGGTCTTCATCAAGTCGCGTCCCGTCTTCTCCGCAATGAGCCGCAGCATTTCTTCGCGAGCTTTCTCCCTGGCAGCGACGAGATCAATACCTTTGGTCTCCGCGCCAGCAGAATCCGCCGGAGACTCTACGCGGCTCGCCACTAGGGCCAGGTTGTGAACAAAATAGTCATTCGGATCGGTGTCGAGGATCTTTATTTTCGCACTCGCAGTAGGATCGACCGAGCGTACGAGCACAGTGAGCAAACTCAGATCAGCATGGGCGCCTCTGGGGAGTACATTTTCAAGAATGTCCTGCGCGTCGTGCGCGGTGCGCCATGCGAGTTGGGCCGCCAGAGGAACCTGATCAGGATCCGCAAGCGCATAGCGATGCACGATAGCACTGGCGTGCTCACGGTCCCCGAGAAACGCGTATATATTCGCTGCCTCCCAAAGCAGCTCCGGAGTATTCGGATCGACTGATAACGCATGCCCAATAGCATCGTTAGCCCGATCCGCATTTCCCATTTGCTGGTATGCCATTGCCAATTGGCCATAATAGCGGCCACCATAGGGATTCAGTCGCACCGCGCGTTCAAAATGCGGGAGCGCCAATTCCGGTTGCTGCCCGGCCACCAGCCAGTAGTTGCCAAGCTGAAATTCGTAGTCAGGGTTGCTCGGCTGTGCCAGGATCGCGGATTCCGTGCCGAAGAGCGGAATCTTCGACATGTGGTCGGCAAAATAATCTGTCTCCGCGCGATAAACGAACCATCCGAAAATGCCCAGCACGACCATCCCCAACACCAGTTTGGCAAGAGGGGATTTCGTCGGAATTGTGAACACCATGGTTCCGTTCGCCATAATCTTCCTAAGAGTGCTTGGCAGAAGCCGATCGGGCCGACGTTCCGTTCTTACCTTCCTCTGGCGAATACGAGCTGTAATAGTCGGTATACTTCGTCTTTCCGTAGTAGTAGTAGCCATCGACGATGCCGATGCTCATCCCGTTGAGGACAGTTCCTAAGACGCGAGCCCCGACCCCAGCGAGAAGTTCGCAGGTGCGACGCAAGGAGTGCTTGGTCGTGTAACCTGCCCGGATCACAATCAACGCCGCATCGACTTCCACTGAGAGAATCACGGAATCGGTGACCGACAGAACCGGGGGAGCGTCGATGATTACGAAGTCGAACTCGTTACGGCATTCTTCAAGCAGCCGTTTCATTGCGTCCGACCCCAGGAGTTCAGCAGGGCTAGGTGGCAATGGCCCCGCGGGCAACACCGTAAGATTGGGGACAGCCGTAGCGATCAATGCATCCTTCAGATTGGTTTCGCCTGCAACTACCGTGCTCAATCCAAACTCCGGCTTCATATTCAGTACGGTGTGCAAACTCGGTCGGCGCAAGTCGGCGTCGATGAGAAGGACGCGTCTATTGCGCTGAGCGAGTACGGTTGCGATGTTGAGGCTCGTCGTGCTCTTGCCTTCCTGAGGCAATCCGCTGGTAACCAATAACGTCTTCGGCGGCGCCCCGGAAGAGGAGAGCAGCATCGCAGTGCGGAGAGCGCGATACGCTTCAGCCCACTCTGACTTTGGTTGCTGCCAAGAAATCAATCCAATGGGCTGCGCCCCGACATGACCTGGTAATTCCGGCAGGTCCGAGATATTTTCATCTGCCTCGGAGTATAAGGGAATGCTGACCAGAACAGGCAGGTTTACGATGGCAGCAACCTCTTCTGGGCGATAGATCCTATTGTCGAGCATCTCCATGGTGAAAGCGCCCACAAACCCGAACGCGATCCCAATAACCGCGCTGATAGCCAGATTGCGGGGGATGTTGGGGCGACTCGGGTGAGATGGAACAACCGGCGTATCGATGACGCTGATATTGCTCGACTGTAAGCTCGCAAGCACCTGGGCTTGCTTCAGTGTCTTGTTTAAGGACTCATAGAGATCCCGATACGACTGAGCATCGCGCTCAAGGATCTTGTACTCAACTGACCGTTCGCTGAGTTCCAAAGCGCTCTGTTTCTGCTCTTCGAAGATGCCGTTCAGGCTCTGCTCGCGAGATTTTGAAATCTCATAATCGCTGTGAACCTGCGTCGCTATGCGCTTGTTTTCCTCTTGAATCGCGGACTGGAGCTCTTTCAACTGGTTGGCAATTGCAACGACTTTTGGGTATTCCTCGCCAAATTGAGCCATCGCCTGCGCGTACTGGCCCTTGAGGTCGGTCTCCTGTTGTCGCAGTTTATAAATTTGACTAGAAGCTGGCACTGCCGCGCTCAATTCGGGCAATCCAGACTTCATGGATTGATAATTAGCCTCTTTTGCTGCGCGATCACTCTGAACCACCGTCAATGCGTGATTCAGGTCGTCGAGCTTGCTCATGATCGTGTTCTGCTTGTCATCCAAGCCAACGATGCCTGCTTTTTTCTGGTAATCAACAAGACTTTGTTCGGACTGTTCGACCTGATGTTGAAGATCATTCAGCTGGTTCGCGAGCCACTCGGTAGCGTGCGTTGTCGACTCATACCTAGCTTGCAGTCCTCGCTGTTCCAAGGTCTCAGCGATATGCTGCGCAATATTCGCGGCCAACTTCGGATTAGCGCAGAAAAAGTGGATTTCGATGATGCGGGTATTCGGAACTTCAACCACAACAAGATTGCGCTTAAAGGTCTTAAGCATTGCCTCCTGGTAGGTCGGATCCATCTCCGGGGGAGCGCCGAGCGGGGTCAGGCCGCCGTCGAAGTCAACTTTTGCGAGCTTCCCTGCAAAGTCAGGCTCGCGATACAAATACAAATCCTGGATGACGCGTAGCGCAAGGCTATCACTCTGGATGATGTTCGCTTGTGTTTCGATCTCGGAGTTTAAGTCGCCTCCGCCGGATCCACCCCCGGCCTGTTGCGTTATCTGGTCCGACACAACGTCGCCGTTGTCACGACTCACCATGATTCGCCCGACCGCCTCGTATTGCCGAGTCGTCTTGAGCGTAAAGATAGCACCCAGCACAAACACGGCGACCGCGCAGTACGCAATCAAGCGTCGCTGCTTGACGACCATCCGGTAGTAATCGATGAGCGTGGAGTCCTGAACCGTCGCGATGAATTCAACGGCGGCACTGGGGAGCGGGGTCACTGCAACGGAGGAATCTCTTTGAAGATTCTGAGAAATTGGGGGCTCGTTATTCGTCATCACACGTCATCTGATTCCGGACATATATTCGAGCAGGCGGCCCTATCAAGTTCCGAGACGCCAAAGACACACGTTTTTGAGCCTGCGGGCAACCTGCATAGGTCGCCAGAGAGTAAATTCGTCTGCTGTCACCTTTGTGAATATTATATCGGCAGGATGGCCGTTGAGCACCATGGAAGTTGTCAACGATTTTTGAGACACCTGCCAGCATAATGACTCTGGAGACGAAATTGGCAGCGTCATCAAGACAACGCTTCGCCATTGGCACCTAGCACAGTGCCATTTTTCCACGGCCTGTTTTTTGGGGCTCCAGAAGATAAACGGGCGATTGTCAGACACTTGCTGGAACCGGGTACTACAGTTGTGATGTAGGGCATATGGGCCGCCGGAACCAGGCTGGGCTGGACAAACTGACTGTTCACTTTTGGGAGCTGCAAAGCGATATTAGGAATCCGGGTGTCTAGTGTCAAGCTGTCATCAGCAGATAATGGGCCCTCTTTCGAGGCCACGCCGGACAATGTTCTCTTAGCAGAATCAATGGTTTGATATCGATTCTAGGCGCCGTCTCCCTACGGCGAGCGTAGGGTAATTTCCGGGGCTTCGTAGGTGCAAAAGTCATAGGGACGTTTAGTCACCACACGAACATTTGTTGTTGAAAAGTTGGGTAATGGGCCAGAACCAATTCGGCTGCAGATCCCTCATGGGCACGTAGTTTACGAACAACAGTCTGCGTCGGGGCCGCCAGCCAAGCATGGCCCTAAACCCCAACCTACAGCTTCAGAGTCGAGTTTCCTTAAAGCTTGCAGAGCCGGGGGATCTCTACAGATCAAGAGCAGTACAACAAAGGTAACTTGACTCTGCTCTCTTGGAAACGCATTATTCCCTCAAAAGTAGTCGTTTATTCTCATTGTCGTTCGTCGCGACAATGCTTTTGTCATTTTGATCTAAGCGGAGCTGCCATAAGACGAGATTGATTGAGGAACGAAGATGGGACGACAAGTGAAGTACCTGTTGCTAGGAATTGTACTCGCGGTCTCCAGTAGCGCTTTTGCTGCGAATCAACCGGCTGCGCGCTCCACGGGAAACACCACTTTCGACCTTGTGGTTGATCGTGTGCTCGCCCGTGAGGCCCAAAACATCAACGCGCTGCGCACCTATTCTCCGCTGGTGGAAACCTATCTGCAAAATATGCGTCCGGACAAAGAGCTCGGGTTGGTACCTTACGGCGACCAGTACTTCCTGACCCGCGTCGGCTTCAAGAAGAACTTTGAGGACGTTAATTTTCATCCTCAACCCGGATTCATGGGCCGCAGTGTGCACGGCGTCACGAAATATTTGAAGACCGAGTTTATTGCGCAGGGCTTCACGTGGATGATGACGATGGATATGCGCGGACTGGATCGCGAGCACTACTCGTTCGACTACCAGGGGCGTGAGTTTCTCGGCGATCTGCGCTGCATTGTGATTGACGTAA
>CAZLZA010000063.1:0-26052 GCA_964563875.1 uncultured Acidobacteriaceae bacterium | reverse complement strand
CGCAATTCCGCAAGATGGCGAATCTTTCCCAGCGTGCGGGGAATAAACCTCTGTCCGCCGAAGCCGGGATTCACCGACATCACCAGCACATAATCCACAACGTCCAGGATATCGGTCAGGGTCGCCACCGGGGTTGCCGGATTGATGACCACTCCGGCCAGCACCCCGCGTGAGCGGATGTGCTCCACCACCCGGTCCAGATGCACGCAAGCTTCCTGATGCACGCTGATCCAGTTCGCTCCAGCATCCACGAATGCGCTAATGTAGTCGTCCGCATTTTCGATCATCAGATGAACGTCGAGCGGCACCTGCACGTGCTTGCGCAAGGCTGCCACCACCGGCGGTCCAATCGTGATGTTAGGTACGAAGTGGCCATCCATCACGTCTACATGAAGCAGGGTCGCCCCGGCATCCAGCACAGGCTGTATCTGCTCGACAAGGCGGCCGAAATCGGCAGACAGAATAGATGGCGCAAGCTCGATCAAGCGGTTCTCTCGCAAGGATTTGCTGTGGAAATTTTATCACGCGAGCGGCTGCCGCTCCGAGGCGATATTGTCGGCTCGCCCGGCCGACCGGGATTTCCCCGCTCATCGAGCGGCGTGGTACGCTGCTCGACATGGGGCTGGAGACAGGGTTGAACACAGGAATAAACAAGGGTTTGAACACGGGGTTAGTGGAAGCCGAACATCTCACGAAGGTTTATGACACCACCGACGCCTACGGGCGCAGCACTGGCCAGGGCCTGTGCGCCGTCGATGACGTCTCCTTCACCATTGAACCGGGTGAGACCCTCGGCTTGGTCGGCGAGTCCGGCTGCGGCAAGAGCACCCTGGGCCGGATGCTGCTGCGCCTCATCGAGCCCACCAGCGGAGTTGTGCGCTTTGACGGCATCGCGATCACCTCGCTCGGTGCGCGTGCGCTGCGCGAAACCCGGCGCGAGATGCAGATTATCTTCCAGGACCCTTTTGGCTCGCTCGACCCGCGCCTCACCGTGGAGGAGATCGTCACCGAGCCATTGGCCATTCACGAAGAGCTCGGCAAGCCCATCCTTCGCCAGCACGCCGCCGAACTGATGGGCGCCGTCGGTCTGGAAGTCGGCGCTCTGGGCCGCTATCCCCACGAGTTCAGCGGCGGCCAGCGCCAGCGCATTGGGATCGCCCGGGCTCTCGCCCTACGTCCCCGCTTCATCGTCGCTGATGAAGCGGTCAGCGCCCTCGATGTCAGCGTCGCTGCGCAGATCGTGAACCTGCTCAAGAAATTACAAAAAGAGTTCGGCCTGACTTACTTGTTCATCTCCCACTCCATGCCTGTAGTCCGCTATCTTTCCACCCGCATCGCCGTCATGCGCCGCGGCAAAATCGTCGAGATTGGCGACGCCGAGCAAATTATCAGCGCCCCCCGGCACGAGTACACCCAGGAGCTGCTGCGCGCCGCCGAGGAATAAGCCTTCAGATTTCTGATGGTGGGTCCGTTTCCGGGCCGCCTTGGGTAGGCTGCGCACTGTACCTCACCGCGCCAGCCGATGCTCCCGGCAGCGCTTCACGAACGGCGGTTGAAGTCTTGCTTCCCGCGCCATCCGGGCTCCCATGCCAACGGGTAAACGAGTCCCTGAGCACGCTCCACACCGACCCGCGATTTTGAGCTATGAGCTTCAGCCATTGCCAGGCGCCCTTTTGCGGGAAATAGATTCCGCGGAAGAAGAGTCGGGACGCAAGATGGCTGATCTTGTAAGCCGCCGGTTCGTTCGCGATCGACTCCAGCGCGCTCCGGGTTGCGGCCGGACTGTACGAGTTCGTCCATGCATACCGCGCCTCGACCTGCACCTCCGGTACGGTAATTTGCAGAGGAGTGTGCGCCATCTGAAATGGGGCGAACTCAAGCCAGTGTTTCGGTCGTGTCAGCCGTCCTTCGCGTTCCAGGCGGGCATACATCGGCGTTGCCGGGAAGGGCGTAATCTGCCCGAAAACTGGCAGAACTGGCGGCCATTCGCGGATTTGCTCCAAGGTGCGCTCGGCCACCCCCGGGGTGTCGTGATCCAGTCCGAAGATGAACGAGGTAATCGCATAGACGTGGCGCCGTGCCAGCGCCTGGAGCACGCCCGCATATTCCTCCGGCTTATTGAAGCCTTTATTGACGCTGGCCAGATTGGCGGGATCGAGCGACTCCATGCCGATAAAAATCCACCGCCCGCCGGAGGCCGCAATCAGATCCAGCAGTTCCTCGTCACGCAACAGATTGGCGCTGATCTGCCCCACCCAGGAAAGCTCTGCTCCCGCAGCAATGATGTCGCGCAGAAGGGACTTGGTGCGCTTCACATTGATCGCAAAATTGTCGTCGACGAAGAAGACCGCGACCTGGCCCTTGGTGTTGCGGGCGCGCTGTTTAAGTCTGAGCATTTCTTCGACCACGCTCTGGTTTGAGCGGAAACGAATGGTATCGCCAAAGAATCCGGTGACCGTGCAGAACTCGCATCCATAAGGACAGCCGCGTCCTGACTCGATGGGGATAATGTGAAAGGTCTCCCACGGATATCCCAAGCGGTGCATGAACCTACGCGCAAAGGACGGGATTCGATTGAACTGCTGCAGGTCGAGAGATTCCCAAGGCACCGCCGGGTAATCCTGCAACGTCGGCTTGCGATCCGCCCCTGAGGCATCGGTCGCGGTGTAGATCTCCTTGAGTTGGCCCCGCGCCGCATCCTCCACAATCCGCGGCCAGGTTTCATCCGCTTCGCCCAGAGCCAGTGCGTCGGCATGACGCGCTCCGCCGTCACGTCCTAGCGCTTCATCGGGAACTTCGGTGACGTGCGGACCGCCCATGACGACTGGAATGCCAGCGGCGCGAATCGAATCCGCCACGCGGTACGCCTTGGCAATCATGCGGGTCATAGCCCCGATCCCGACCAGTCCAATCCCTTCCGAGACCGCGAACTGGACCAGTTCGGCGTCGCTCATCGGCCTGGTGTTGCCGTCGATCAGAACCACCTCATGGCCGGCGGGCGTGAGCGCCTGCAGTAGAAACATCCAGAGGTGTGGCATGAAGTTCTGCGTGATGCCGTTGTCGGGGTTGTACAGAAGGATTTTCAGTTTGCCGGTCCCGAGCGCCAACGTGATCCTGGCGACTTTTCTCTCCCGGCAAATTGTCCGCTGGCCAGCAAAATGAGCCGGTGAGCCGTCCGAACCGGAGTGACGGGAGGCCACTAGCTTACCACTGCTGAGATCGGCTACCCGAGCAAATTACCAGTACGCAACGGCACAAGCACACTCAGGAGCAGCTAAGGGGTAGAGAAATAGGAGCCTCCTGCAGGTCTTGCGTGCCATCCGGAAACTTGTCTACCCAAGATTTTCAGATCGGATTCCCTAAGGCTCACCACTCCTACTTCTTGCCATCCTTCTGCAATTCCCGGTACACATCGCTCTTGCTGATTCCCATCTCCTTCGCCACCCGCTTCATCGCTTCCTTCTCGTCGATCTCCTCGGCCTTCATCAGCTCGCGGACCCGGGTGCGCGCGTTCTTTTGCTTTACTGCCGGGAGGCCGTGCTGTTCCTCAGCACGTCCGATGAGCAGGGTGATCTCTCCCCGCACCTCTTCGCGTTTTTTGAAATCGTCGTAGGCCTCGGCGGCGGTAACCCGGAGAAACTCCTCGTACATTTTCGTGACTTCCCTGGCCACCACCACGCGGCGATGCGGGCCGAGCACGTCCACTACGTCTTCCAGCGTGCCCAGTAGGCGATGTGGCGCCTCGTAAAAAATCTGCGTCCGGACGGAGTGCTGAATCTCCTCCAGCAGCTTGCGGCGCTGCCCCAGTTTAGAGGGCAGAAAGCCGTGGAAGACAAACGAGTCGGTCGGCAGGCCGCTCGCCACCAGCGCGCTGAGGAAGGCTGACGCCCCCGGTATCGGAACCACCGGAATCTTGTGCCGGATCGCCAGCGACACCAGCCGGAAGCCCGGATCGGACACCCCCGGCATCCCCGCGTCGGTCACCAGGGCGATCGAGTGCCCTTGCTCCAGGTGCATGATCAGCTCCGCCGAGCGGGTCAATTCGTTGTGCTGATGGTAGCTGATGGTGCGGGTTTCAACCCCGTAATGGTTCAGCAACTTCGCGGTCTGCCGCGTGTCCTCGCAGGCAATCAGATCGACTTCCTTGAGAATGCGCAGCGCCCGCAGCGAAATGTCCTCCAGGTTGCCGATGGGGGTGCCGACCAGGTAGAGCGTGGGTTGGTTTGTGGATTGGATCCCGGACATGCTTTTGCCTCCCGAGCAGCGGCCACCGGCCTGGCCGTCACCGATGCACCAAAGGCGAAGTGTACCAGAGGCGAAAGCCCGAAAATTGACCGCATCCCCCGGAGGAACCTAGAATCAAAGTAGTGAATGTTGCAATAGAACGCCGCGCTACCCTTTCGCGGCGGGAGTTCACCCGAAGGAACCATGCCTTTATACGAGTACAAATGCCGTGCCTGCGCTCATCGCTTCGAGCGCATCGTAAAGTTCTCTGACGCTCCGCTGACGACCTGCCCACAGTGCGGCCGAGACGAAATTCAACAGTTGATCTCTGCCCCTGCCGTGCAATTCAAAGGCTCCGGCTGGTATGTGACCGATTACGCCCGCAAGAATACAACCCCCGCCTCCTCTGGCTCCGCAAAGTCAGAGGGCAACCCGGAGAGCGTTTCGGCCAGCAAAGATAATGGCAATGGGAATGGAAGTTCCGGCGCAACCGCTTCCGGCAGCTCTGGCAATGGTTTCGGTAGCGGGGCCAGCACCTCGAATGGCAGTGCGGGAGGCAACTCCGGCAGCAGCACGGACAGCACGTCTCCCGCAGCGGCCAGTAGCGCCAGCAAGTAGAGTCAGCAAATAACGTTAGCTAGTAACCCAAGCGGATTCGACCGCGGCCCGCATCTACCATGCGGGCCGTGCGGGATCGAACTCAGGCGGCCTTTTCCGATGGCTTTTTCGGAACCTTAACGCCTGCCTTGCGCGCCTCTGACAATCCGATCGCGATGGCCTGCTTCGGGTTGTGAACCGTCTTGCCGCTCCCCCCACTCTCGAGCTTGCCTTGCTTCATTTCTTTCATCTCTTCTTTCACATACTCGCTTGCCGCGGGACTGTACTTGCGCCCTGCGCTCGGCTTTTTGGTCTTCGCAGATGCCGAGCGCTTCCCGGCTGTCTGTGACGTTGCCTGCTTGGTCTTGCTTTTTGTATTCGCCATGTATGTCTAGCCTCCCTTTTTCTGTGAGACGCGCCGTAGGTCCCTTCAAGTTGCGCAGACTGTTATATGAATCGTTATTATACGTTGCAACATCTATTACTGTAGAGGCCACGGAACACGCGGCTGAGAGAGAAGAAAGAGAGAGACTCATGATCACCCTTCGGCCCGCCGGTCAGCGCGGACACTTCGAGCATGGATGGCTCAACACCTATCACACCTTTTCTTTCGCCGACTATCGCGACCCGAAGCACGTTCACTTCCGGGCGCTGCGGGTTATCAACGAGGATGTGATTGCCGCCGGACGCGGCTTCGGGATGCACCCGCACGACAACATGGAAATCATCACCTACGTGTTGAGCGGTTCGCTGGAGCATCGCGACAGCCTGGGAACCGGCGAGGTCATCCACCCCGGTGACGGTCAGCGCATGAGTGCCGGATCGGGGATCGTGCATAGCGAGTTCAACCCCTCGCCAACCGAGCCCGTGCATCTGCTGCAGATCTGGATTTTTCCTGACAAAGATAAGCAGAATGTCACGCCAAGTTATGAGCAGAAACCGTTTCCCGATGAAGAGAAACGCCGACAATGGCGTCTCATCGCATCGCCTGCCGGAGAGCAAGGCTCGGTGAAGATCCACGCCGACGCCAAACTTCTGGTGACCAAACTCTCTCCGGGTGAGAGTCTGCCGATTACCCTGGCCCAAGGCCGTTACGCCTGGCTGCAGATGGCAAAGGGCGCAGCGGTCCTCCATGATGGGACGCAGAACGCCACCCAACTTCATCAAGGCGACGGCGCTGGCGTCTCCCATGAAACCAGCCTCTCGCTGGAAGCCACGGAAGAGTCCGAGGTATTGCTCTTTGATCTGGCCTGAACCGGTCTCGCCGCAAGAGGCAGACGAAAGGCCGCATAGCCGCGCGCGTGGCGAATCCCTGGTCGCGTTGCTGCTTGCGGCTTTTGCCTTGCTCGCCGCCTTCTTCGGAAGCTGCGTTGCCTTAGGCGTGTTGCCCTTCAACTCCGGAGCCTGGGTTGTGGGGGAGGAAGTTGCGTTGCGCGGCGCATTGGCCTACCTGCTTTCGGCATTCGTCCACTTCATCGCCGCAGTCGGATTGTGGAGTCATCGAAGATGGGCTCACTGGCTGGCGCTCTTCCTGCTTGCCTTCGGGCTATTACCGGCTGTGCCTGAAATCTCCGCCGCCGTCGCGGACCTGAGAATTGCAGGCATCGCCATGTGGGGCGCATTGATTGTGCTGCGCACCGCCGCACTCTACCTACTGATGAACCCAAACTGATTGGCCAAAAAACAACGCCCTGAGTTTCCTCAAGGCGTTCGAATTCCTGCCTGCAATCAAGCTACGCGGGTTGCGTAGCGGCTTCCGGTGCGGATTCGGCCTCTTTGTGATGTACCTCGAAGGTCAATTTGCCGTCCTTGGAATCCACCACAACGTGATCGCCGTGCAGTACCTCTCCATCCAGAATCTTCATCGCCATCGGGTCCTGAATCAAGCGCTGAATCGCCCGCTTCAAAGGACGCGCTCCGTAGGCCGGATCGTAGCCACTGGTGAACAGCGTGTGCTTGGCGGCCGGGGTGAGTTCCAGCGTAACCTTGCGTGCCGCCAGCAGCTCCTCCAAATCGTGCAGCCGCAGATCGACAATCTGCGTAAGCTCCGCGGTTCCCAGCGGACGGAAGACCACGATGTCATCCACGCGATTGAGGAACTCCGGCTTGAAGTGCCCGCGCAGCGCGGTCAGCACCTGCTCGCTCGCCCGGGCAAAGCGCTCCGGCGAACTCAGGTCTCCAGAGAGCGACAGCGATCCAATGTTCGAGGTCATGATCAGGATCGTGTTTTTGAAATCTACCACGCGCCCCTTGCCGTCGGTCAATCGCCCATCGTCCATGATCTGCAAAAAGACGTTGAACACATCCGGATGCGCCTTCTCAATCTCATCGAAGAGCAGCACCGAGTACGGACGGCGGCGCACCGCTTCCGTGAGTTGTCCGCCTTCTTCGTATCCCACATATCCCGGAGGCGCGCCGATCAGCCGCGAAACCGAGTGCTTCTCCATATATTCACTCATGTCGATACGTACCATGGCGTGCTCATCGTCGAACAGAAACTCCGCCAGCGCCTTGGCCAGTTCGGTCTTGCCCACGCCTGTAGGGCCAAGGAAGATGAATGAGCCGATGGGACGCCGGGGATCGCTCAAGCCTGCGCGCGAACGCCGGATTGCATTGGAAACCTTCTCCAGCGCTTCGTCCTGCCCGATCACCCGCTGCCGCAGACGCGACTCCATCTGCACCAGCTTCTTCACCTCGCCTTCCAGCATCTTCGAGACCGGAATCCCCGTCCAGCGGCTGACAATGCGGGCCACGTCTTCTTCGTCCACCTCTTCTTTCAGCATGCGCCGCTGATTGCCTTCCAGCTTCCCTGTCAGCTCCGCCAGCTTGTGCTCCGCCTTGGGCAGTTCGTCATATTGCAAGCGCGAGGCGCGTTCGTATTCGCCGCGCCGCGCCGCCTCCTGCTGGTGCAGCCTGAGCTGCTCAATGGTTTCCTTGAGCTTGCGGACCTCGGCAATGCTGTCCTTCTCTTCGCGCCAGCGCGCCTTCAACGCATTGGTCTGCTCGCGGATTTCCGCCAGCTCACGTTCCACGAGGGCCAGCCGTTCTTTGGAGTTCACGTCGCTCTCTTTCCTCAACGCCTGGCGTTCGATCTCCAGGTTCGTGGCCTGACGCTGTAGCTGATCGATCTCCGTCGGCATCGAGTCAATCTGAATACGCAGCGAAGCCGCGGCCTCATCAATCAGGTCAATCGCCTTGTCCGGCAAAAAACGGTCGCTGATGTAGCGATGCGACAATATCGCCGCCGAGACAATCGCCGAGTCCTTGATGCGCACTCCGTGATGAACCTCGTATTTCTCCTTGAGCCCGCGCAGAATCGCGATCGTGTCCTCGACCGAGGGTTCGCCGACATAGACAATCTGGAAACGCCGTTCGAAGGCCGCATCTTTTTCGATGTACTTGCGGTACTCGTTCAGCGTGGTCGCGCCAATCGCCCGCAGTTCACCGCGAGCCAGCGCCGGCTTCAGCATATTGCTCGCGTCCATGGCGCCTTCGGCGGCGCCTGCTCCCACCAGCGTATGCAGCTCGTCGATAAACAGAATGATCGTGCCCGCGCTCTCTTCAATTTCCTTGAGCACGGCCTTCAGCCGGTCTTCGAACTCGCCGCGATACTTCGCCCCGGCCACCATGGCGCCCAGATCCAGCGAAACCACGCGCTTGTTCTTGAGCTGCTCCGGCACATCTCCCTGCACGATGCGCTGCGCCAAACCTTCGACGATTGCCGTCTTACCGACACCCGGCTCGCCGATCAGTACCGGATTGTTCTTGGTGCGGCGCGATAAAACCTGGATGGTGCGCCGGATCTCTTCGTCGCGCCCAATCACCGGATCGAGCTTGCCCCGCCGCGCCAGCTCCGTCAGATCGCGCGCATAACGCTCCAGCGCCTGGTACTTCGACTCGGGATTCTGATCGGTCACCGTCTGATTGCCGCGCACTGCCGCCAGCGCCTTCAGCAGCGAGTCCTTCGAGACGCCCAGATCACTCAACAATTTCTGTGCCGGATCGCGTTTCAGCCCGATCAGCCCCAGCAACAGATGTTCGGTGGAAACATACTCATCCTTGAAATCCGCCGCGGCCTTGAAGGCAAGGTCCAGCAATTCCGAAGTCGTATCCGAAAGATGCGGTTGAGCCGCTGCGTTGGCGAGCTTCGGGAGCCCGGCGATTTCGCGCACTACCTGCGGCTGCAACGCCCCCATCTGCACCCCGGCGCGAGTCAGCAAGGGCACCACAATTCCCTCGCGATCCTCCAGTAATGCCGCCAGCAGGTGGAGCGGGAGAACTTCGGGGTTGCCATTCTCAGCCGCTAACTCATTCGAACGCTGCATGGCTTCCTGCGCCTTGACGGTCAATCGATCCCAACGGATTGCCATAATTGCTCCTTGCGCCGCCGCTCGATTCTCCAACTACCCAGTAGCCAAATCGCGGCGGATGAATTCTAGTCCTGAAACTTGAAAGGGGAGCTGGAGGATTCCACGAATCCTTCCAACACCCCAAATGGATGGGACTCTTCAATCCCCGGGTGCCCCATATCTGCCTTTCTTTGGCAGAGATGGTACGATCACGTCGTCTCCAGCTCTGCCGTTACTTGCTGCTAGCCGCTTTTTCCGCGATCTCCGGCGTGACATCCACCTTGATCTGCTTCGGCCGAGCCTCGGCGCGCTTGCCCAGATGAATCGTCAGCACGCCTTTGGCGTAGCTCGCCTTCACCTCTTCGGAATTCACCGTGTTCGGCAAACTAAAGCTGCGGGTAAAGCTCCCATAGCTGCGCTCAATGCGATGGTAGTTCTCTTCCTTGGTTTCTTTCTCCAGCTTGCGTTCGCCGCGCACGGTCAGCAGATTGTTCTCCAGGCGAATATCAATGTCTTTCTCATCGATTCCGGGCACTTCCATCTTCAACCGGATTCCCTGCTCGTCCTCGTACACATCCACGGGCGGGACAAATGAGCCGGCCGACAGCGACTCCTGGCTGGTGACGGAGCTGAATGAATCGTTAAACAACCGGTTCATGCGCTCCTGAAGGCCGGCAAGCTCGCGAATGGGTTCCCAACGGGTTAGTAGCGTCATTGTCTTGATCCTCCTAGGTTCATGAATTTTGCTCCGTGGCCGCACTGGCCACCTACAGACGTTGGCTGCTGGTATCAGCACAATGAAATCATGAAATATGAGCGTGTTGTTGTCAATGCGCTGAAGGAATTTTTCTCGGGGAATCTTCCTGTTCTGGCGCCTTACTTACAAGTTATTGATTATCAATCACTTCATTCGACCCTCGGGAATGCAGAACCCCCGCCGCAGCTTCCCCGAGTTCCCGCATCTTTGCTTAGTTTTTCTTTTGGTGAGCGAACCGTTAGGATGAACTCGTGCCGTGCAAGATGATCAATCTCGAGGAGGACCACCCAACGGTGAATGTCGGACTGTTGCGCTTGGACCGCTCCCTGGCCGCCGCGCGCGCCGAAGGCGTGCCGGTCCTCAAGTTGATCCACGGATACGGCTCCAGCGGAGCCGGCGGACGCTTGCGCGAGGAGGTCTGGAAGGCGCTCGACCGTTTCAAGCGCAATGGCTTCATCTCCGACTTCATCCCCGGGGAAGACTTCCGCCTGTCCAATGAAGCCAGTTGGGCGCTGATGAAACGCGACAAGGCCATCAAGGAAGATCGCGACCTCGGACGCGCCAATCGCGGCATCACCATTGTCATTCTGTAACGCCATCCTGTAACGCTGCCCCGTGACCCTCTCCTGCGGTGCGGCGCGCGGCAAATGGAAAAAGCCGACCCCGAGGGGCCGGCTTTCACCGTGACAAACCTTATTCTTGCGGAGACTAAGCCTTCGACTTTTTCGGCGGGGCGATCGCGTCCTTCACCGCCTTGCCGACGTAGAACTTCACGACGGTCTTGGCCGGAATCTTGATCGGATCACCGGTCTGCGGATTACGGCCGATGCGCGCCTTGCGAGCCGACTTCTTCAGACGGCCCAAGCCGGGAAGCACAAATACGTCGTTCTTTTTCGTTTCCTTCACCGCGATTTCCGCCAGGGTGGTTAAGAACAGTCCAGCGGCCTTGTTGCTGGTTTCCAGCTTTTCCGCCAATAGGCGAACGAGAGCGGTCTTGGTCAAGCCTGCAGCCATGTGAGTATTCCTCCTTGAAGATGAAGCGCGACTGCGCCTCAGTCCCGCACATATTAACTCAGTGATTTTATGAGCGACAAGCACTTTCGCCTGATTTTATGCGGGTTTTTCCACAGGACGACAGTTCCGGCGCCGTATTCATGCGTATTTCCGCCCTCTGCCATACCCAACCGATTGTATGTTGCCGAACCCAGCGCCGAATCCATACTATCTATTGTGGCGTTCCGGGCCAGTGTTTTCGCACCTGTCCGCTACAATGACCGCAAGAAAATATCTTGCCGGTATTCACGGAGTACATGGAGCAAGTCTTCTTATCACTGGGTTCCAACCTCGGCGACCGCCTGCGCAACCTGCGTCAGGCCATCGCCTCTCTGCGCGGCTTTGCCGAAATCACCGCCCTTTCCGATGCCTATGAGACCGAGCCGGTCGAGTTCACCGCGCAACCCTGGTTCGTGAATGCGACCGTGGCTCTGCGCGTGGACGATCCATCTCCGGATGCTCCGGAGCGCTTGTTGCGGCGCCTGCTCGCCCTCGAGCGCGCCATGGGACGCCAGCGTAGCTCGCCTGATCTCACTCCCAAGGGGCCGCGCGTCATTGATCTTGATATGGTGTTGTATGGGTGCCGCATCATCCACACACCGGCGCTTACCGTTCCTCACCCAGCGATGCACTTGCGCCGCTTCGTACTCGCGCCGCTGGCGGAGATTGCACCCGAGGTCGAGCATCCGGTGCTGCGGCGGAGTGTGCAGCAACTGCTCCAGGCTCTGCCCCAAGACGGACCACTGGTGCGTCGACTGGCGGCCGTAAGGTTGCCGGAGGAGTAATGCGCGGCCTCACCGAATTGAGTGTAGAGTGGGTGGCAGAGATGCTCCGCCCGCTGCTGCACAACGTGCCGGAGCCGGGCCTCGGCTTCGCCGTCTCACCTCGAAAGCCGGAGGATGGTTTGCCTCAACGTTTCAGCTCCGATTGGCGCTATAGTTCCGCAGTTCTTGCCGCACTTTTTCTCGCTCTATCTGCCCTGGCCGCTTTTGCTCAGCAGCCTGCGCCGTTCCCGGCGCCCGCAACCACCACGGCAACGCCCGACACTTCCACTCCGCTCCACCCTCCCCAGGCTGCATCGGGCGCAAGCACACCGGCCCAGCTTCTTCTGGCCGAGCAGCAGGGCAAGGCTGACACGGCGATCCTCGATTGGGTGCTGGCAAACTCCGGTCCGCTGGTCGGAGACGCTCGCGCCGGAGAGTTCCGCATCGCCTTCACCATTACTCCTGCCGAAGGCTGGTGGGACAAAGCTGCCGGCGGCACGCTCGCCTGGCATGAGGCTCCCGACGGCAACGTCCACCTCCGCATCTTCGTCCTCAACCTCGCCGACGGAAGGATGGTACCCGGTCTCACCCTGCGCGCCACTCTCACCGACGCCAACGGCAATGAGCAATCTGTGCCAGTGGACTTCGGTTGGTATCCCTTGATGAACGCCTACGGCGGCAACTTTCCTCTCGATGCCGATAGCGTTTACACCCTGCGTGTCACCGTCGGCCGCAGCAACTTCGAGCACACCACAGTCGCTGAGTTTCCGCCCGTGCCCATTGTGCAGGAGGCAATGTTGGAGCTTCCTCTGGCGACGGCCACTGCCTCTGCCAATGAGTCTGAACTGCTCAAACCGTCGAATGCTGCACTCAGCGCCGCCATCACTACGCTCTGGCAGCAATCCGTCTCCGGCGTTGAGAACCCCGCGGGTGATTACTTTGTCGCTTACGCCCTCGACTACTCCGGACTCTCCATGCCTCTGGCAGGCGCCAAACTCCACCCCAAGAATCTGCTCGAGTTGACCGGCAAGGATAACGTCAGGCTCGCGGTTCTGGTCCGCGATTCCCGTACCGGAAGGCTGATTCCCCAACTCAAGCCGCAGGCCAACCTCATCGCCGCCGATGGCAAACCTTACGGCCCCGGCGAAATGCCTCCGGTCATCCAGTCGTGGCTCTACCATTACGGACGAAACACCCGCATTCCCCGCAAGGGCCTCTATAAACTGCGCGTGCATTTTGACGCTCCCGGCTTCCGCCGGTGGGGCCGCCAGAGTGAGCGATTCGCTGCGCCCGCCGACATCGAGTTCGAAGACGTTTCGTTGCAGCCTAAAAAGGTTTCACCGCCGTCCGGAAAGAAGAACTAGCCGATGAGCGCCGCGCAGACACCGGAAGAAATTGCCGATCTCGTCTCCGGCTACATCGCCGAAAATCCCACTGCGGTAGTGGTGGAAGATGGCAAGATGCTCTTTGACTTCTCTACCGCGCACTACTCCGCCGCGCCCGAACGTGACCGTTGCCTGCTCCAGATCTGGTCGGAGGAGAGCAACATGGTCCGTCGCGCCATCAGCGCCGAGGTCAAGAATGGAATTCTAAAGCTGTCGGTGCTTCGCTTCGGCCAACCCAAACCCTCGCGCATGGAGATCTGCTCCCAAGCCGAGCGGCAATCTCCTTCCGCGCTCAAGGCCATGCGTGCCGCCTATCAGCGTACCCTGGAGCGCGCCGTGGCCCGCCTCTTCCCCGGATGGAGACTCGAGCGCCTCACCTCCTCTGCGGACCTTGAGCATTCCTTCGGAGCCGTCTGCACCCGCGGCCTGCTGCGCCGTGGTCAGGAGCGGATCGCGCTCGTCGGCTGCGGCCACGGTGAGTCCCAGAGCACCATAGATAATTCCGTGGCCGTGGCCGTTCTCTGGCTCGATTACTGCCGCCAGCATCTCGCGGCGGATTCCCATACCGGTGCGCTTGCGCTGGTTCTCCCGGAAGGATGCACCCGCACCGCGCAGTTGCGCCTCTCGCACCTCAATCGTCTGGCCGCCCAGTGGCGCCTGTTCTCGCTCGATGAGCACACCGAGCAAGCCGAGGAGCTCGACCTCGCAACCGAGCTGAATCTGAGCACCCGCCTTGTACAGTGCACCAACCGTGAGCAGACCTTGGAGCGCTTTGCCAAATCCATCGCGCGCATGGCCACCCTCTGCCCCAGGGTGGAAGCCGTGGCGCACAGCTCCTCCGCAGTCAGCTTTCGCTTTCACGGACTGGAGTTTGCCCGCGCCACCGTGGAACCCGACCGCCATTTCCGCCTCGGCGAGCGCATCGTCTTCGGGGCCGCGCCCGCCGAGTATGAGTGGAACAACGACACCGAGCCGCTACTCGTAAAGTTGGTGGAGCGCCTGCTGCTCAAGCGAGTGGGTCGCGATCACACTCACCCCTTCTATCGCCTGCAGCCCGAGCGCTGGCTGCAATCGGTGATCGAGCGCGACATCACCTTGCTCGACGCTGGCCTGGACCCCACGCTGCTCTACTCGCAGGTACCCGCCTTTGCCGCCTCCGACCGCGCTGTTATCGATCTGCTGGGCATCACCCGCGACGGTCGCATCGCGGTGATCGAACTCAAGGCCACCGAGGATTTTCATCTTCCCGTACAGGGTCTCGATTACTGGGCCCGGGTCCGTTGGCATCATCGCCGCGGCGACTTCCAACTCTTCGGATATTTCCCCGGACGAATTCTCTCCGAGCGCGATCCCATTCTCATCCTCGCCGCGCCTGCCTTGCACGTGCATCCGTCCACCGCAACCATGCTGCGATATTTTTCGCCTGAGTTGGAATGGAAGTTGCTCGCTCTCGACGAACGCTGGCGTGATGGAATCCGCGTGGTCTTTCGCCGGCAGAAGGAATAAGGAATATGGAGGACTATGTGGGAGAGCGGGAGAATCAGAGAGCGGGAGAGTGTCCGCGAAGTTGAACCCCGCTCAGAGCCATGATTTCTTATTGGTTGGCTTTCACGATTTCAACCAGCTCTTGCCTGGTCAAAACGCCTTTTTCGTTCATCCGCTTGATGATTGTCGCCAGAATATTGTGGGCGGCTTCCCGCTTGATCCGAACCGTCGTGCTCCCTGGTTGTGGCGGCTGCTGCACGCCCGGCGAACGATCGATGGCCGTTACTTTATCGATGATCCGCGCCAGCTTGTTCTCCTGCTCTGGCGACACGGTCACGAAGTCGATTCCCATACCGACCACTGGAGTAGCCGAGGCTACCATTCCATCGATATCCAGCAAGGTGTCTGCAATCGTCAGCCGAAGTTGCGCCTCGGTGCCGATCGGCAAGGTCTGGTCGGTTTCGAGGTAGCAACCACCACGGCTGATATCGCTCACCTTGCCCCACCCCCAGAGCTTCCCGTTTCGGAGGATGTCCGCCGCACCGCTGCAAGGGTGCCGGGGATAAATACGCCGTTCTGAATTTTCACTCATAGAGTACCGGCCTGTTCGCTGGTCGCCGATGGATTCGGAATTACATTCCGGGCCGAGGCGAGCGGCGAACCAGTTGAGGCCAAAGATTACTATGGTATGTGCCGGAATAGAAGTATTAGCTCAATTCCCCGCTAGCGCAATAGATCCCGCGTTGTCGTCAGCCGGCAGTTCGCCTACAGTCCCGCCTCTTTGCTCCGGAAGATCCAGTAATCCCCAGCCGTCTCGCTCAAATCGGCCGCCGGCTTTTCTCCCTTGAAGACTCGTCCCACCGCCCGCACGACCCGCCGCATCGGCAGCGCTCCGTGTTCGTCTTCGAAGAAAATTTCGCCCACCTTGTTGGTGCGGTAGTACCACCGCTTCAGAATCGCCAGATGCTCCATCCACCCCTGCGCGCTCTTCGGCTTGGCAGGCTCCATCGTGCGCAGCAACTCATTGATGCGAGCTTCCATGCTCTGCGCAATCACGCCCGCACTATTCTGAGAAGTGGGGTGGCCCACATCCGCCATCTTTTGGCGAATGTGGGATTCCGAAGTAGCATTCTGCGACGCATCGCCCTCCGCTTGTTCCTTGGCCTGCTTCGGTTGACGGTTGAGCCCGCGTGCTCGCAGGTCGAAGGCAATCGGCCCCTGCAACATCCCTCCGGCAATCCGGAACAGTGCGATGTGCCCCGGCCGGTGCGATGGTTGTAGCAGCAATCCATTCAGCCGGTCGATGCGATGCACGATCTCAGCAATCCGGCTCTGCACCGCCTTCAGCTTTTCCAGTCGCGCATGGGCTGCCGCCGCGGCTTCAAATTCCAATTGCGCGCTGGCCTCATCCCGTGCCCGGCTGATCTCCACCACCAGCGAGTGACCCGCGCTTTCGAGATACCGTTCCACCCGCGCCGACTCTTCCGCATAGCGTTCGTCGGTGCATCCCTTAAAGCAGGGCGCCAGACACATCTTCATCTCGGAATAAACGCAGCCCGGAAACTTCGGATCCGGTGCCAGCTCATCCACGCAACGCCGCAGCAGAAAAAAATCCAGCGAGTCGTTGGCGTATTGCTCGGCCTCGGCCCGCGAAGCAAACGGACCGAAGTACGCGCTTCCCGAGCGCAGGGAGCGGATGCGCGAGGTGACCGCAATCCGCGGATAGGGATTGTCCCGCAGCAGTTGCAGCAGCGGCGCGGGCCGCAGATGCAGCCGCTCCGCGTACTTCTCCGGAAACTCCGCCCGCAGCAGCCGATAGAGCGCGAATCCCGCCTCGAAGTCTCCGCCCACCGCGCACCACTCCACGGCGGAAACCCGTTCCCGCAGACTCAGCCTTCGTCCCTCGGCCGCCGACAGCAATCGCCGCAAGCGGCGGACCAGGTTCACCGTCTTGCCCACGTAAGGCTCGGCTCCGGTGCGCTTCGGACGCAGCACGAACACCGCCGGGGTGGCCGGAAGTTCCGCGAAGAACTCCTCGTCGTGGCTGGCGTCGAACTCATTACGGGTCAACACCCGGCTAGTGTATCGCGAAGACCAACCGGCGAACCCCAAGCTTTTCAGCCAGCCAATCGATTCCTCCTACCGAGTGCTTTTCCGCCATTCCGGGTTCACACCTCAGAGTTCAAAGTTTCGAGTGAATAACAGTCTGCAATGTGCCGATGTGATTTGTGACGCGGCGAACATCCGGAGGCGGACCAGAGTCACTGCCCGGGCCGTCGCGCTTTGGCAGACTACGCGCACCAGGAGTGTGGGGGACATGCCATTCGTAAGCACCATGGAAGAAGATTTTACGGAAGTAAATTTGCCAATCATCCTGAGCGCAAAGCTCCCTGAGCTGTGCCGCTTTCTAGCTTCTTTCCCCACCCTCCGGATGAGTAAGGAAGAGTGCGGAGCGCTTGCTCTCTCCGCCGTCAGCGGAGACCCCGAGGCAGAGTTCACCCTCGCGTGCGTCTACGACGCAGCGGGCGAATCGGCCCGCGCCCGGCAATGGTATTTCCGCTCCGCCGCACGCGACTACCTGCCAGCCATGTTGCAATTGTGTACCGTGAGCTGACCAGTGCATAACTGGCCCACATCCGCCCGCAGTTGGCGAATCTGGGAAGCGGGCTCGATCAGCGCAAACTGGCGCTCTTGTACTTCATGCGGAAGTCCTCGCCCTCGACCCGCACCACCCGGCACATCTCATGCAGACGCGAGCGCATGCGTTCTCCAATGCGATCTCCCAGCGTCTCCTCCCGGGATGCCCTCACCGCCCGTCCCTCCGGCTCTGCGCCCGCGGGCGGCAGATCCTGATAGTTGGTCGTAATGATCGTGGTCCGCTTGTCGTTATAGCGCGTGTTCAGAATGTGCGAGACCGTGTCCCACACCCACTCTGTCGGCTTGGCCGCGCCCAACTCATCCAGCACCAGCACCTCCGCCTCGAACACCGGCCGCAACACTTCCATCTCGGTCACCTGCACCGAGGAGTTGTAGGAGTTCTGAATCTGCTTGAGCAACTCGCGGTAATCGTAGAACAGGCACGCCGTATTCTTCTTTGCGATCAGTTCTTTGGCGACGCCCACCGCGAGGTGGGTCTTGCCGCAGCCAATTGGCCCGGTCAACAGCAGCCCCGCGCTCTCCAGCGGAAACTCCTCGACGAAGCGAAGCGAAGCCATGTGCGCCGAAGCCAGCGAGCGGAATGGCCCTTCATGCTCAAAGTTGGAGAGCTCGCAGTGCCGGTAGCGGCGTGGAATCCGCGCCGCCTCCAGCAAGCGCCCGCCCTGCAGTTGAAGGACGCATTCGCAACGCGTCGCCTGTTCCACCTGGCGGCCGTTGTGCTCCACCGGCACCATGCGCCAGCCCGTGCCCGAGCAGATGGGGCAGGGGGCGGCGGCTTTCGTTGACTTCCCAGTCGGCATACAAAGAGCTTGAAGCAGCCACGCCAAGGATGCAAGCCCAAGCCGCCATCAGCCTGCTGAACTTTGTGCGGAAGTTGTGGAAGACCCGGATTTTTCCCCGCAAGCCCCCCAGCCCTCCTGGAAACCCGCGTCTGTCCTATTTTGGAATTGGTTTTCATTTTCCTCTTGCCTCCGACCCTCTTTTGCCCTAAGCTCCCCTACCTTGGCGGGATCGCATATGCAAAAAATGCAACCACGGCGACCTTTGTTGCCTCTAACACACCGGATGGATAGGGCGTGGACTAACGCTTTTCCGGCGCCCTGCGATTTCAATCGAAATACCCGTGATACAAGTTGCCCTCCGGCCCCAGGCATTGTGGGCCTTCTCTCCGAACCGGCGTCAACCAGCGCCGCGTTCAAAGTGGTTCGATTCTCTGTACTGCCCGAAGTGCATCCAGGGCCGGCCTTTTTGTGTCGCATCCTCTGCGCGATTGCGCGTGTGCCTTCCCTGGCACGTCCGTCACCGGCGCAGACAGCCCTTTTTGTACGCAACTTAGCAACAACAGAAGGAAAGAGGTAAACGACAGTGACTGCCAACAACAACGGCCTCGATATCACCCATACCTGGAAAACCGATGCACGCTGGAGCGGCATTGAGCGTACTTACACCGCAGAGGACGTGGAGCGCCTGCGCGGAACCATCCACATCGATCACACTCTTGCCCGCCTCGGCGCCCAGCGACTCTGGGAGCTGATGAATTCCTCGAGTCACGTCCAGGCTCTCGGCGCCATGACCGGCAACCAGGCCATCGAAATGGTCGAAGCCGGATTGGACGCCATCTATGTCAGTGGCTGGCAGGTCGCCGGAGATGCCAACTCCGCCGGGCAGGTCTATCCCGACCAGAGCCTCTATCCCTCCGACTCCGTTCCCCAGCTCTGCCGCCGCATTAATAATGCTCTGCTGCGTGCCGACCAGATCTGGCATCAGGAGGGGAAGAACGGAAAGCACTGGCTCGCCCCGCTCGTGGCTGACGCCGAGGCCGGATTCGGCGGAACCCTCAACGCCTTCGAGCTGATGAAGGGAATGATCGAGGCCGGAGCCGCCGCCGTGCACTTCGAGGACCAGCTCAGCTCCGCCAAGAAATGCGGCCACATGGGCGGCAAAGTCCTCGTCCCCACCCAGGAAGCCGTACACAAGTTGATCGCCGCCCGCCTTGCCGCCGATGTCTGTGGCGTGCCCACCATTCTCATCGCCCGCACGGACGCCAACGGCGCCCGGCTCATCACCAGCGACATTGATCCTCAGGATCAGCCCTTCCTCACCGGCGAACCCCGTACCAGCGAAGGCTTCTACCGCATCAGCGGCGGCTTGGACACGGCCATCGCGCGCGGCCTCGCCTACGCCCCTTACGCCGACATGATCTGGTGTGAGACCAGTGAGCCTAATATCGGGGAAGCCCGCCGCTTCGCCGAGGCCATTCACGCCCGCTATCCCGGCAAGATGCTGGCTTACAACTGTTCGCCCTCTTTCAATTGGAAGAAGAAGCTCGATGATGTGACCATCGCCAACTTCCAGAAGGAACTAGCCGCGATGAACTACAAATTCCAGTTCATCACCCTCGCCGGCTTCCACGCCCTCAACTATGCCATCTTCGATCTCGCCAGGAGCTACAAACAGAGCGCGATGTCTGCCTACTCTGTTCTGCAGCAAAAGGAGTTTGCTGCCGAACCGGAAGGTTATCGCGCCGTCAAGCACCAGCAGTTCGTCGGCACCGGATACTTCGACGACGTCGCCCAAACCATCGCCGGAGGTTCCAGCAGCACCACTGCCTTCCACGGCTCCACCGAGCAGGAGCAGTTCCACACCTGTGCCCGCGTTCCATGCGAAAACCGTATTCCACCGGGCGCGGGCACTTCCGCCCAGCCGCCGGTAAACCGTGAGTGAACTCTGCTTCCAGGGTCCGGCTTCACCGCCGGACTTCTTCTTGTTCACCGAGCAACTCTGGCGAGAGTGTTCCGCATCTTTCTAGTCTCATGTCGCTTCTAACCGAGCGGCATGAAACCAAGGCGCGGTAGCCAAGCGTAAAGGCAAAAGGCCAGCAAGCCTTTCATTCGGCGGTTCAACTCCTCCCCGCGCCTCCAAAATTTTAAGCCTGCATCCATCACCGCAACCACGGAATGGATTTCAGCAGGACCGACACCCCCATGTTCGCGCAACGTGAACATGGGGGTAGTCATTTGTGGGCTCCTCCACAGGTGACCCGCATCCGCCCTCTTTCGACGAATGTGGGGCGATAGCCCGTGATGGCCTCTTCCCGCTCTCCGGTTTGCTTCTCCCCGGCGAACTCTTTAGACTGAAATCTCACAAATTTTTCTGCATTGCGCACTCGTAAGCGCGAGCGGAGACCCTACCCTTATGGCTGAAATAAAAGTTCAACTCCCCGACGGCAGTATCAAGCAAGTTCCCCAGGGCACCACCGCCCTCGACATCGCAAAGTCCATCTCGCCGCGTCTTGCCGACGCTGCCCTGGCCGCCAAGCTTGCGCCCTTGGTTGCGAATAATGTCGCGAATAATGTCGCGGATGCCGTCGCGAATAGCACCGCGCTCGACGATGGTTTTACCGTCGTCGATCTCACTCGCCCCATCGAGCAGGATTCCCGACTTCGTCTGCTCACAGAGAAGGATCCCGAATCGCTTCAGGTCTTTCATCACTCTTCGGCGCACCTGCTGGCCGCCGCCGTACTGGAGCTTTTCCCTGAGACCAAGCTCGGTCATGGTCCGGCCACCGACACCGGTTTCTTCTATGACTTTCTGCGCGCGACGCCCTTCACCCCGGAGGACCTCGAAAAGATCGAGGCCAAGATGCACGAGATCGTCAAGCGCAATGAACCGTATGCGCGCGATGTCCTCGACCGCGACGAAGGACTCCTGCGCTTCCGGGCCGAAGGCGATTTCATGAAGTGCCATTTCATCGAGCAGTTCACCAAGCCCGATGAAAAGATTTCGCTCTACAAGACCGGCAAGTTCGTGGATTTCTGCCGCGGTCCGCACATTCCCTCCACTGGCAAAATCAAGGCATTCAAGCTGCTCAACATCGCCGGAGCCTACTGGCTCGGCAAGGAAGGCAATCCCCAGCTCCAGCGCATCTACGGAACTTCGTTCTACTCCAAGAAGGAGATGGATGAGTACATGCGCCAGCTTGAGGAAGCCAAGCGCCGCGATCATCGCGCCCTCGGCAAGCAGCTCGATCTTTACTCCATTCAGGAGCTCGCCGGCCCCGGCCTCATCTTCTGGCATCCCAAGGGCGGACTCATCCGCACCATCATGGAAGATTGGCTGCGCGCCGAATACCTCAAGCGCGGCTACTCCCTGGTCTTCACTCCCCACGTCGCCCGTCGCGCCCTCTGGCAAACCTCAGGACACGAAGGCTTCTACTCCGAAAATATGTTTGACACCATGGAGCTCGATGACGCCGAGTATCGCCTCAAGCCCATGAACTGTCCCTTCCACATCCTCATTTATAAGGATCAGCTCCGCTCCTATCGCGACCTGCCCGTCCGCCTCGGCGAGCTCGGCACCGTCTATCGTTATGAGCGCTCCGGCGTCATGCACGGACTCATGCGCGTCCGCGGCTTTACCCAGGACGATGCCCACATCTTCTGCACTCCGGAGCAGATCGAAGCGGAAGTCGAAGGCTGCATCGACTTTGCCATCAGTGTCCTTCACACCTTCGGCTTCGAGGAGTACCAAGTCGAGCTCTCCGGATGGGACCCGGAAGACCGCGCCCACTACGTCGGCTCCCCTGAGCAGTGGGAGTCCTCGCAAAACGCACTCAAGACGGTGCTGGAGCGCAAGGGAATTCCCTACAAGTTCATCCCTGGCGAAGCCGCCTTTTACGGTCCCAAAATCGACGTCAAGCTAGTCGATGCCATTGGCCGTCTCTGGCAGCTTTCCACCGTGCAGTTTGATTTCAATCTTCCCCAGCGCTTCGAACTCGAGTACGTGGGCGAAGACGGTCAGCGCCATCAGCCCCTCATGGTGCACCGCGCCCTCTACGGCTCCGTCGAGCGTTTCTTCGGCGTCCTGATCGAGCATTACGCCGGAGCTTTCCCCGTCTGGCTCTCTCCGACTCAGGTTGCCGTCGTTCCCATCGCCGAGCGCCACATCGATTACGCCAACAAGGTTGCCGATGCCCTCAAAGCTGCCGGTGTCCGGGTTCATGTCGACGGACGCAATGAGAAAATGAACGCCAAGATCCGTGAACATGCCCTGCAAAAGGTCCCGTTCATTCTCATCGTGGGTGACAAAGAGTCAGAGATCGGCGAGGTCAACGTGCGCGTACGCGGACAGGAAAAGGCCGAAGGCAACGCCACCATCGAAGCCTTCACCGCCCGCGTCCAGCGCCTCATCGAATCCCGCAGCACCAAGCTCGATTAAGTTTTGCGTACCAAGCAACAGGCAGGCTCCCAAGCCTGCCTGTTGCTTTTTAGATTAAGTAGGAATTGCGAGGCGGAAGCTACTTCGATTTAGTAGTCGTCTTCCTCGTCCCAGTCGAGCATCAGCGCAGCCACTTGCAGTGGTGACACAACATAATCGGCCTTCAATCCACTATGTTCCGCAACACACTGCTCATAGCTGGAAGGGACGGGCAGAGGTGACCGGTTGAACTCTATCGGCTCTGTGCTCATTGACAATCCTCTCGCTTCATCCTGCGCGCCTCCCATGCAACGGCCAAGGCTTGATTGCCCCAGCAAAATAAATCTGTTCCATTTCAGTTCACAGGATCAAATCGGCCCGTCGCCGACAACTCTCCGCTCAAATGCCCTAGTATGGTTTCTCTCGCCATTCGCGCGGGGGTGGCCAAATCTGCGTCGTGCCTTTCGGCGCATGTGGGAGAACCAAATCCCCGCACCCGCTCTTCCGTTATGATGTTGCGGTGCTTCAGTCGCTCGAACATTATCTGCGCAAGCATCGCCTCGTCCGTCCCGGCGAGCGCGTCGGCGTGGCCGTCAGCGGCGGCGCCGATTCCGTGGCTCTGCTCCGAGCCTTCGCCGAACTGGCTCCCAGCCTCGGAGTGGTGCTCTTTGTCCTCCACCTCAATCACCGTCTCCGCGGTCTCGACTCCGATGCCGATGCCCGCTTCGTTGCCGACCTTGCCTCAGGGCTTTCCATTGAATCAGTCATCGAATCCGATGATGTTGCCTCGCTCGCTGCGCTCCTTCATCTCTCGCTCGAAGCCGCCGGACGCCGTGCCCGGTACGCATTTTTCCAGCGCGCCGCCGCCACTCACCGACTCGACTGTGTAGCCACCGCCCACACTCGTGACGATCAGGCCGAGACGGTCCTCCTCCGTCTGCTCCGCGGCACCGGAACCAGCGGGCTCGCCGGAATCCACCGCACCTTTGATCTCTCCAACCTGATGACGGACCTCCGAATGCCGGAACCGCTGATGCCGAATGACCCACCACATCCGCTCCCGGGTGGCCCACATCCGCCTTCCTCTGGCGAATGTGGGGATGCGTGCGCTCTCGCCGAGGAATCGGTCGCACACGATGAGCCTCACCCGACGCGCCTCATCCGTCCCCTGCTCTCCACCACGCGCCCGCAAGTTGAACGATACCTGTTCGCTCTCGGACAGCCATTTCGCCAGGACGCCTCCAACCTCAGTCCGCAGTTTCTCCGCAATCGCGTGCGTGGCGAACTGCTGCCGGCGCTTGAGCGCGACTACAACCCGCGTCTTCGTCAGGCCCTTTGTGAGACCGCCGACGTCGCCGCCGCCGAGAACGGATTCCTCGATTCTCTCGTCTCCTTGGCTCTTGGCCCAGCCTCCGATCCTGCCGCTGGCGTGGAATTGAAACTCTTCCAGGCGCAGCCTCTCGCCTTGCAGCGACGCATTCTTCGCCGACTTTGCCAACCTCATGCCCTCGCGCTCGATTTCGCCCAACTGGAAGCCTTCCGCGAGTTCGCCTTGGCCGGATGTGCGGGCCGTCTCAATTTGCCGCGCGGCTTCGCTGCTGCCGTGCTCCGTGACAAATTTCTCCCGCCGCGTCTCTCCTTGATTCCCCCCGAACGCCGCCAGTCGCCAGCCTCATATTGTTTAGAACTTCCCATTCCCGGCAAGCTTTCCCTGGCCGAATTCTGGAACGGACAGGACATTCACATTTATGCATCTTTGCTGGATAGCGATTCAGCTACTCAGGCGTATAATTCCGCACTGCTGAATGCTGGACGGGTAGGAACCCGCCTGACCATTCGCAACCTGTCGCTGGGCGATCGCTTTCATCCCCTGCACTCCAGCGGCGAAGCGAAAGTCAATCGCCTCCTGCAGGGCTTGGCGATCCCGGCGACCCTCCGCCGAAGTTGGCCGGTGGCTCTGGCTGGCGGCCGTATCATCTGGGTTCCAGGATTACCCGTGGCCAGCGATGTCGCGTGGGTTCCAGGTGACGCCGAGGCCATCGTTCTTGAGATGCGGCCTCGAGATGCGCGGTGCGGAGAGCAAGACAGTCCATGAGCACGTATGATCTCGAAGAGCTTGAATCCGTAATCTCCGAAGCCCAGTTGCGCCAGCGCATCGCCGCGCTTGGCCGCCAGATATCGCACGACTACCGGGGTCGCGTGCTGCATTGCGTGGGCGTCCTCGAAAATGGTTTTCTCTTCGTTGCCGACCTGGTTCGTGAGATCACCTGCGATGTCCGTTGCCAGTTCGTTAAGCCGCACGTTCACGAATTTTACGACCGTCACGTCGCCACCACCGAAATCTTCTTCGCCCCCGAGGTCGACGTCGAAGGCCAGCACATCCTGCTCTGCGAAGGCATCCTCTCCACCGGTCAGACTACCGAATTCCTGCTGCGCACTTTTCAGGCCCGTGGCGCCGCGTCCATTGCCGTCTGCAGCCTGCTTGACCGTCACTTCGATCGCCGCGTCTACTTGGATGTCGCCTACTGCGGCTTCCTGGTGGGGCCACAGCGGCTCGCCGGCTTTGGTCTTGGAACGCCTACCTTGAACCGCAATCTGCCCTTCATCTTTGCGTCTCCCGAGGTGCCCGGCTGATGCATTTGCCCTGCCCGGGCATGTATACTCTTTGGTAAACAGGCTTCCCACCTGTAATTTTTGCCGCCTGCCTTCATCGGCACGGCTTGCTTTTGCAGAAACTGCTTTCGCTGACGGGGATTTTGAAAAACAGGTAAAATCTGAGGGTGTGGAAAATCATGGTTCCAGCAGCCTCGACGGGCATCTAATTCAGTGTGCGTCGCAGTTGAATGTTTTCTGCACTAAACGAGGAGCTTTTAGGTGAATTCGACGGTTAAGCAAGTAGTGTTCTGGCTCGTGATTCTGCTCTCAGGCGTATTGCTCTGGTCAGTGGTCAAAAACAATAGCACCGGAGTCAAAGAGCGTGAAGTTAACTTCTCGCAATTCTTGGCGGAAGTGGACCAGGGCAAAATCAAGGACGTAACTGTCTACGGGCCCGAGGTGCGCGGCGACTACCGCGATGAGAAGGCGAGCTTCCACACCACCGTGCCGCCGAACTACACCGATATGTACAAGAGCCTGCGCGATAAGGGCGTAAACATCACCGTGAAGGATGTCAGCGGCGGCGGTTGGCCGAGTTGGCTCTTCCAGATGCTTCCTCTCGTCGTCATTCTCGGCCTCTGGTTCTTCATGATCCGCCAAATGCAGTCCGGCGGAAACAAGGCGCTGTCGTTCGGCAAGAGCCGCGCCCGCCTGCTCTCCATGCAGCAGAAGAAGGTGACGTTCAAAGATGTTGCTGGCGTGGATGAGGCCAAGGAAGAGCTCCACGAAATCATCGAGTTCCTGCGCGAGGCGCAAAAGTTCCAGAAGCTGGGCGGACGCATCCCCAAGGGCGTCCTCCTCGTCGGATCTCCCGGAACTGGTAAAACCCTGCTGGCCCGTGCCGTTGCCGGCGAGGCCAATGTTCCGTTCTTCTCCATCTCCGGCTCCGACTTTGTCGAGATGTTCGTCGGCGTCGGCGCCAGCCGCGT
>CAZLZA010000062.1:0-26324 GCA_964563875.1 uncultured Acidobacteriaceae bacterium | reverse complement strand
GAGCAGTCGATTCGTAATCGACAGGTCACCGGTTCAATTCCGGTCGTCGGCTCCATGATTTCTATCACTTAGCCCCGCCTCGCGGCGGGGTTTTCTATTGCTGCTGCACATTTGCTGCACACTGGATTTTCAGCACGATGCTGGCCAACAGAATACAGGAGCGCGAAACATATCAAGGCCAACACGCTACTCAGACGAGCAGTTTACGAATAGATTAGCAACTCACGGCGGCAACGCACAGAGCGTCGGCGATGAGGTTCGGGAATGTACTTTGAGTCCTTGTTGTGACGTGCCCACTCACGAAGACGAGTGGAACGGATGTACATAGCGACCGGCGCGTGACCCGAGGGAGGGGAGCAAGACGGGGCGGGTCATCAATGCTCACCTCCCGGGTATCTTTGGGAACGACAGAATAATGACGGCCAGAGACATCCATATCGCAACACAATCCATCTACATTGAACCTACGCTCGTGCTGCAACGGCGAGGTCCACCATCGAGGCACTGAGAACCCCAACCGGGAGGAGGGTAACATAGCGACGGCAATAGACGACTTCCAACAGATGCTCAGCCGTGGTGCCGTGCCCTCAGACGGCGCTTGACGTCTTCCTTATTTCGACCGGGCGTGGTCACCGACTGCGCCCGGTTTCGCGTTCTTGGGTTTTGCTTTCACAAGGCGCGCATGAAACTACGTCATGAGCTAAACACCACTCGCATTAGAAATAGCCGCAACAAAAAATAAAAACTCGGCAGGAAGTGATTCTGGCAACAAAACTGGGTGCAGGTGATGCGGCCACCGCCACCTAATCCTCTCTGGCTTGGCCGAAGCTCAGGGGTTTCTTCGCCGCACAAATGGCTTGGAGCGGTGCGACCGAACAGGACGCCACGTTTCGCAATTCACCGTTACCCACATCGGCGAGAATAGCCGGACAAAGCGGTGCTTATTTCCATATCCAACCGCACCAGCAGCGAAGCGTTTCAGCGATGGAACCTTTCGTCAAAAAACCTTTGCATATGGGACAAGTCCTCTGCCACATAACACACCTCACCGCAGATAGTACGCATGAGCTCTATCGGCGACTGCTCCATATTGCTCACTTCTGCGAATTCCACTGTCGTGAGGCCACGGCAATCGTTTGCCATGCAAATCTACTCATGCTGGTCAATTGTGACCAGTCTTCGATAGGCCAAACGTTCAATACTTAGTCTGCCGAAGTTTACTCCCGCCACCAGTGAACCATCGACAACGATTACGAGAGTACAAACGCAGTGGCAGCCGACGTGAGGAAATGAAAACAGCAAACAACAAGCCGGGAAAGACGAAGATTCTTCTAGTGGACGATAACGAAGAACTCCGTAAGGCAATTGCAACCGTTCTGAAGGCCAGCAAGTTTCTTGTTACCACAGCAGCAAATGTCGGCGAGGCCCTGCATTTAATCGACACGAAATCCTTTGACGTTCTTCTAACGGACTTGCACATGCCAGAAGCTGGTGACGGATTCACCGTTGTTAGCGCGATGCGCCACACGAACCCGAATGCGGTCACCTTGGTATTCAGCGGATACCCGGCGTTGCAGGAGGCTGCGGAAGCAATCCTGTTGCAAGCCGACGAAGTGCTATTGAAACCGATAGCCATGCCTGCGTTGATTACAGTAATTCGTGAGCAACTGGTCAAACGGGAGGTGCGAAAGCCGACCAACACAGAGCGAGTAGCCTCGATATTGGAACGTGACGCCAGGACGACCATCCACGATTGGCTCGACCGAGTTGACGGCGAGGATGAACTGACCTGCGTGCCACTCAGCAAGGAGCAGCGCACAGGTCACCTTCCGAAACTCCTTCAGGAACTCGTTCATCGGTTGCGCGTGCCCCGAAATCTTGGAACGAAACAGGTGTCGGAAGCCGCCGTCCAGCACGGCAAAGTTCGTCAATTGCAGGGCTATTCGATTTCGATGATTGTAGAGGAATCTCGTATTTTGCAGGTCAGCATCTTCCATACTTTGCAGAAGAATCTGAGCAGCGTGGATTTCAGCTTACTGCTTGCGGACGTAATGACCATAGCGGACGAATGTGACTCGCAACTGAAACAAACGCTCAATAGTTTCATGGCACAGGCCGCGCAGATTGCAGCATAAGGGCGTTCGAGGTACTGCTGACCACTAATCGTGAAGCACGATGCTGATAAGAGAACTGTATGAAGCCGCTGGTGGAGTTCAGGACGAAGGTACCTTGCAAAGGTGCGGTTCGTATTGCTCAGTCTCCGGAGACTCGCGAGAGTATAAAAGGTGTATACCGCCACGGGGCACTTTTTAGTATGCTTTGCACCGAGCGCGAGAGTCAGGAGAAATTCATATGTCAGCCCTTTTCGAATCAACCGTCATCAATGGCATGAGTTTAGTCAACCGCTTTGTCCGCTCCGCCACTTTCGAGGGAATGGCCGCTGCTGATGGAACTTGTACAGAGCGACTTATCGATACGATGGTGAAGCTGGCCGAAGGAGGCGTTGGCCTCATCATCACGGGGCATTGTTATGTAAGCCCGGAAGGACAGGCGGGACTTTGGCAAACCGGAATTCACAACGATGCCACCGTTGACGGTTTGGCACTGATGTGTGAGACCGTTCATCGGCACAATGGCAAGATTGCCGCACAGATATCCCATGCCGGATCCCAAACCAGAGTTTTTGGCCTGAAAGCTATCGGGCCCTCGGTTTTCTACGAAAAGGGCAAGGCTGTCTGCTGGGCGATGAGCAAAAAGGATATCGACCACGTTGTACGCGCTTTTGGAGATGCGGCGATACGAGCCAAGCGTGCTGGCTTTGACGCTGTGCAGATTCACGCAGCTCACGGCTACCTTTTAAGCCAATTTCTGTCGCCGTCCGTGAATCAGAGAACAGATGAATATGGTGGCACTCTCTCCAACCGTGCCCGGATAGTTTTGGAGGTGCTCGGTAGCGTGCGCCATGCGGTCGGCGCGGAGTATCCGGTGTTCATCAAGCTAAACTCGGAAGATTTTGCAGAGGGTGGCTTTTCGGTCGAAGACATGCTCGAACTCTCGGTACTACTGGAGAAAGCGGGAATCGATGCCATCGAACTGAGCGGCGGCACGTTCCGTGAGACAAGTAAATATACGCCCTCGCGTCTCGGCACTGCTTCCAAAGAAAAGGATGCATACTACCGGGAGGCTGGACGACTTTTGAAGGAAACAGTGCAGATACCAGTCATGCTCGTTGGTGGAATCCGCTCCCTAGATGTAGCGGAGCAGCTCGTGGATGAAGGTACGGCGGATTATATTGCCTTGTGTCGTCCACTGATTTGCGAACCCGACCTCATCATGCGCTGGAAGAATGGTGAAACGGCGAAGGCTGCTTGTGTTTCAGATAACAGATGCTTCATCCCGGCGAGGAATGGCGAGGGACTACGTTGTCTGCTCGGCGAAAAGACCCCGAGGGCAACCCTATAGGCCGGTACTCGGGTGTTGTTGGGCATCAAACCCAGTGTGGAACGAAGAAGCTTCTAAGAGGTGCAACATATAAGGTCACTATTTGCCAGACAACCTCGACACGGAGTGAAGGTGGGGTCTGGTTGGCGGCAACTCCGGGCAAGGTGGCAGCAGGAATTGCCAGGCCCATTTCGACCTTGCGTCTCGGCTCCTCGTACTCTGGAAGACCGCCGCGATCATCGACTCCGTGCCAGAGTTCGTCTGGCACGGGCGGCTGGCTTGGGGTGCCCATTGCCATGGGGTGTGCATCATGCCAGGGTACGGGCGTTCGAGCAGGGAGAGGAATGGTACCCTAATACCGCGCCATTGACGCACGCCATGACATTTGACTGGAATCTCGGAGCACTTGCCGACGGACTTCGGTGCTACCGAAGTCAGGAATTCTTCATGGCTCACGAGCATTGGGAGAGTGTCTGGCTGAAGTGCCAAGAACCGGAAAGAACCTTTCTACAGGCGTTAATTCAAGTGGCGGTGGCCTTCCATCATGTTCAGCGAAACAACTCGCAAGGAGCCAGCTCCATGCTCAAGAAGGCACTGCGGCGGCTAGAATCCTACCCGGCGCACTTTGAAAGCGTGGAAGTCACATCACTCCGTGAGGAGGTGGAAGCGTGGCTGGAAGTGCTTGAAGGATGCAGCTCGGTCATTGACCCTCCTATTCCGCAGATTCGGCTATCCTCCTCCGAGACGAGCCATACCCCGCGCTAATGGCGAGGACGAGGAGGGCAATGTGACGGCTCAGGAGTGGGCATTAGGGTTCCTTCAAGGGATGTATCTCCGGGTTTCGTAGAAAACTGAGGGCCCTATAGCTTTCAGGCCAAAAACTCGGGTTTGGGCTCCGTGCCGCAGCTATGTTGCGGGTTCAGCGGTTCTGGTCGGGCAACGCTCTGTCTGCTGAGTACTCTCGCAATATCGCATCCTTGATTTCCACCGCGTCCGAATTGATGGAGATGCCTTCAACGAAACTTGAGTAACCTTTGAACGTCCGTTGAGAGTGTCGTGGTTGTGGTGGAGAACTCACTAAATGGTAAATCTTCATTGCGGCATCTGGGCCGTCGCCGATTTCTAAGAGTACGTACCGCATATTTTCTCCAGTCTTCTTTGCGTGAAAAATTTAGCACTCCAACCCGACTAAATAAATGAGGTCTGTCACCCGGCTGTAGTGCATAAAGTCACACCGGAGTAAGTCCAGTCGCTGGAACGCATGGCAAGGACGTTTTCGAACATCCCCAGCGGCATCTGCGCGGGTTTTATCTCTCGCGTACCGGAGACGCGATGAACGGACACCCAGCCATCAGGGCAACATCGACCCCGAACGCGTCCACATATGTCCGGAGGTGGAAATTCCACGACGGTTGACATTGCAACTCCGCTGCTCTCGATTTTAGTAGTAATCGTAGGAGAACAGCCCACGGGCGTATACACAACAATATCGAGTGAAGGCGGCTTGAACTTCCAGACCCGTTCCTTCGTACAATATGCTATGCACGTTGCCGGCTGGGCAGCAATAACTGTTCGGGGTGTGGTACTAGCGATGGCGGGAGCCTACTTCGTGCTAACAATTATTGGCGGGGTCTTTACCGACAGCATCATCTTCCAGCCTCCCTCGCCGGGATATCGAGACGACACATCCGTTCTGAAGCTCACCAGTGCTGACGGCGCAAGCATCTCGGCCAAGTATTTTCCCAACGTGAACGCGAAATTCACCCTCCTCTTCAGTCATGGAAATGCTGAGGACATGGGGTACGACGCTGGGTTCCTCAAAGACGTCCGCGATGCAGGATTCTCGGTCTTCGCCTATGACTATCAAGGCTACGGCACCAGCAAAGGTAAACCGTCCGAGGAGCATCTCTACGAAGACAGCGAAGCTGCCTATCATTACCTCACCGACGAGTTGCACGTTCCTCCCAACAGAATCATCGCGTGGGGCCGCTCGTTGGGAGGAGCCGCAGCCGTTGACCTTGCCGCGAGACGTCCCGTTGCGGGGTTGATTATGGAGAGTACGTTTACGAGCGCGTTCCGGGTTCTAACGAGGTTCGCGTTGTTGCCTTTCGATAAATTTCCGAATCTCGCGAAAATCCGTAATGTTCATTGTCCGGTGCTCGTCATCCATGGCAAGAGGGACCGCATCATCAGCTTTTGTCACGGCCAGACACTCTTTGCCGCCGCAAACGAGCCGAAGATTTGTTTTTGGGTGGAACGAGCGGGTCACAATAACCTTACGCTGGTTGCTGGAAACGACTACTTCGAGGAACTGCGAAAGTTTGCTGAGTTGGTTGACCGCTCGAAGACGGGCGGGTAGACAAGCATCTGCGAGGAGCATTGCGAGAGGATGCAGATGCGGCTCTCCATTTCGTCGCACCTGCAACGGAGTGGCGGAAGCTCTGGCCGACAGGAAAGTTAGGAAGTGCGGCGGATACGCCTGTCACAAATTGCATTACGCTAAGCAGTTTCTTTCTCCTCCTCCCACGGTTTCCCTTCGGCACCGATCGCAATGTCCATGGCGTGCTCGACGGGGGTCACGGGTTCTCGAAGCACAGACGGGGTGCGCCGACCGCGATTCGCAGCCGTCTGTTCTCGGCGGGTGAATACTCCTGAGTTGGTAGTCGACATTGGCGGAAATTGCGACGGCACAATATAGCCCCGAAGCAGAAAAGAGTGGGGAGGAATTCAATGTTGGAGGAATAGAAACTTTTAATAGGAAAACTTGGCAACCACTTGGGCATAGGAGCGGTGCGGCGAACAGTCGCTAGCCTTTTTCCTGGAGGCGGCGATTGCGCGACATTCCGCCCTGGCGCATACAATTGCCGCATGCAGAACCTAGATAATCGAATTGCTCTCGTGACTGGCGGCAGTCGTGGCATCGGTGCTGGAATCGCGGTGGCTCTCGCTCGGGCGGGGGCCGACGTCGCCGTGAACTATCGCGAACGAGCTGGCGCTGCTCAGAAAGTTTGTGCGGCGATTACAGGGCTCGGGAGGAGAGCGTTCGCGGTGAAGGCGGATGTGTCGATCTTGGCTGAGGTTCGCCGCATGGTTGCCGAGGTTGAGAACCAGCTCGGTGCCGTTGATATCCTTGTCAACAATGCTGGAATCGCCCGTCCGCAGAAGCTGGATGAGATTACGGAGGCAGACTGGGACGAGGTGTTAACCACGAACCTTAAGTCGGTTTTCTTCGTAACGCAGGCGGTGGTCGGCGGCATGCGATTACGGAAGTGGGGACGAATCATAAATCTGTCCTCCGTGGCTGCTCAGACGGGCGGTGCGGTTGGGGCGCACTACGCAGCCTCAAAAGCTGGGATGATAGGACTGACGCACTCCTTCGCATCGGCGCTGGTCCGCGAGGGTATCACAGTAAGCGCCATCGCACCCGCGTTGATTGAAACCGAGATGGTGACGAACAACCTGAATGCAACCACGAAGCTAATTCCGATGGGGCATTTTGGTGCCGTGGACGATGTCTCCTCTGTTGCCGTCATGCTTGCGATGAACGATTACATGACCGGGCAGACAATCTCGGTGAACGGTGGGTGGTATATGACGTAAACGGTAGTGACTTTTGAGAGAATAGAGCGGGGAGGAAAGTACATGTCCGCCTTGATGCCAGCGATTTTCTTCGGGCACGGCAACCCGATGAACGCCCTTTCCCGTAACGTCTACACCGACGCGTGGGCCGCTATCGGCGCGACCCTCCCGCGTCCCAAAGCCATTCTATGCATCTCAGCCCACTGGTACATTCAGGACGCGGCGGTGACGGTCAGTACTGCCCCAAGAACAATTCACGACTTCGGCGGTTTTCCACGCGAACTGTTTGAAGTGCAGTATCCGGCACCCGGTGCCCCGGAGCTTGCTGACCGCGTGCAGAGACTGCTTTCGCCGTTGTCAGTCAGACGCGATGAACGCTGGGGACTCGACCACGGCACGTGGTCAGTGCTGCGGCATGTTTACCCGCAAGCGGATGTTCCCGTTGTGCAGCTCAGTATTGATGAGACCCAGCCTGCATCGTTCCACTACGATATCGGCCAGCGCCTTGCTCCTCTCCGGGAAGAAGGTATTCTCATCGTCGGCAGCGGAAACCTCGTCCACAATCTCCACGCATATGCATGGGGACAGCATACCGCGGAGCCCTATGAATGGGTGGTGTCGTTCGAGCAGCGAGTGCGTGACCTGCTTTTGTCCGGCGATTCGAAACCCATAATCGGATACGAAAACAAGCTCGGCAAAGAAGCCATGCTGGCGGTACCCACTCCCGATCACTACTTGCCCTTGCTTTACGTCATCGGCGCCCGGATGGAGGCTGAACCAGTGAGCTTTCCTGTCGAGGGCGTAGATGGCGGGTCGATTTCGATGCTGGCAGTGAGGCTCGGTTAAACGGAAAATCTCGACATCATCGCCACGCATTCTTGCGATTATGATGGTCGTATGAAGCGCGTCCTATTGTCATGGAGCAGCGGTAAAGATAGCGCATGGGCACTCCAGTAACGGCGCACTCTCAGAGAAACCTACGGGCTGCAAGCGCACGACGTTTGTGCAGGTTGCAGCCCGCAAGCAACTACCAGTTCAAGGCTACTCAGCCCCGAATCGGTAGCGCATATTGATGTACCAGGTGCGGCCCTCCTCGGGAATGTCGAGTACATAGAAGTAATTCCGGTCGAAGAGATTCCTCACGCCGGCTTGCAACGACGCTCCCTTGTAGAGCTGTACGGTTCCACCCAGATTGACGGTGGCGAAATTTGACATGGGCATGACCGCGTAGTAATTGGTGGAAACCTTACCGACTGCTTGCGTGAACGAGTCCGATTGCTTGGTGCCGCTCTCGTAGCGCACGCTGGCCGTCAGCATCGACTGGTGAGGCAGCCGAACGGTTCCGGAGATTACCGCCTTGTGCTTCGGGAGATCGAAGGCCGTAAGACAGGTATTGTTGGCGGCAGTGGTTTCGGTTCCGTTGGCGAGGGCAAGATTGCCGCCTCCGCAGGGCGCCAACGACGGCAACATACCGACGTAGGCGCCGATGCTCTTGTCAAGGTAAGTGTAGTTGCCATCGAAGGTCAGGCGTGTAACAGGCGTGGTGTGTATCGTGAACTCCATCCCTTCATGAACTTCCGTGCTCGCGTTCTCGCTGATACTGCAGGAGCCGTTTGAACTGCCTGGGCAAGAAGCAGTACCGCCAGCGGCTAGGCCCGGATCGACAATGTAAATCGATTCGATGGCGTCATGCAGGTTGCTGCGGAAGAACTCGAGTTGCGCAACGGTTTTGGCCGCGAACGTCCTTGAGTAGCCAAAGACATAGTTCTGGGAGCGCTCGGGCTGCAACAGAGGGTCGGGAAGACCTGAGTTCATCTTGTAGGAGTACATCTCCTTCATTCCTGGGAAACGAGTTTTTTGGGAGAATGCGACAAACAGCCGTCCGTTATCGTTGAAGGAGTAGGCGGCCGAAGCCTGCGGGTTGTAGCCCCAAACGTGCGGGGTGCAGGCGGAAAAGTCGGCTGCATCTTTTGATAGATTGCTAGGACATGCGGGAGGAAGAAGGGCTCCATTGTTGGGTGTATTGGAAGACGCCGCACGCAAACCGTCGAGGTGGTCGGCGCTGAAACCGACCGTCGCGAGCAGATGGGAGGTAATTGTCACTACGTCCTGCAAGCCGATGGAAGTAGTCTGCTGACGTTCTGCCAGATAGGGAGTGGTCGGAATGGCCGCCGACTTATAGGGCGGCTGAGGAACTTCCACATGGGTGTCATCCTTGAACAAGAACGATCCACTGATCGAGTTTCGGGACACTAGGCGGGTATTGAATTCCGTCGAGGCGCCGTCGGAATGATCTCTATAAATGTCATTCCCGGTGGATAGGTTCCCGGGCGCAAACGGGTTCGCAGCGTAGGGCGACCCCGCGGCGGGTATGTTGTAGAAAAGCATCAGGTTTGGATACTGATCATAGAAGACTCGCGTTTTCAGCGAGCTGCTCTGCCCTAGGCCGGTATTGGAATGGAAGTAGTAGCTGGTCTTGTCCCAAAAGCCCCACGCACGGTAAGGAGTACCCTTGCTCAAGCACGTACCGTTGGTGGCCGAAGTTACTCCATAGCAAATGTTCTCGAGAAGCGGGTCGTTGCCGGTGCTGGTCGGAATGCCTTCACTTGCCTTCTGGTTGATGTAGCTGAATACGTACTCGTCCCGTCCGCGAGGAGTCCAACCGAAACGGCCACTGTACTTTGCGTCCTGGGCGTAGGAATGGTTCAATTGATCATTACGCTGATAGTTGGTGGTTACAAAATTACCCGAAAGAGGTTCGTAATCACTTTGCAGCCAGTCCACGGTGCCTTGTGCGAAGAAGCGCTGCCAGCGGGTACCGAGTCGCAACGAGGAGAGAAGTCCGTCGCCGGACATACCCCCGATTAAGGCATCCCCTTCATACTTGTTCCGCGGTTCGATGGTCACCACGTTGATGGCCCCGCCAACCGCGTTCGGTCCCATCAGTGGCGAGGAGAAACCTTTGGCGACCTGGACTTCGGCGACGTCGCTAGTCTGTATACGCTTGAAATCCATGGTGCCGTCATACGGGACATTCATGGGAATCCCGTCCAGATACAGAGGGACTTGCAGGTAGTTAAAGCCGTGAACCCAAACCTCGTCCTGGCCCCTTCCACTGTAGTTGTGCTCGATCGAAACACCGGGCAAATTTTCCATCGCCATGGCCACGTTAGTTACATTTTGCTTGCTCATCTCCGCCTGATTGATGCTGTCGGCGATCGGTGAGAGTTCGGAGGCCGAGGCGGTAACGTTCACCTCGGCGGTGCCCAGATGGAAGGGCCGGTTGGGGTCTTCCTTCAGGATGCTCGCCACCGTCTCCTGTAACTGTCTAATTTGGGCGCGAGTCTGTTCCGCGTTTGCCGTCTCGGCCAGCACCGGAGGCAGCGTGATCTTGGAGTCTGGATGCGTCTTGAGCCAGTTTTCCACTTCGAGGCGGATGTTGACCAGTGCGGGCCGTACCTCGGCCGGACTGCGGGAAGCAGCGTTCGCGAGGTAATTCAAGTCTTGCTGCCACGTTAGCGGCTGCTCCGTTTGAGCAAAAGCCGCCAGCGGGCCGGCAGCAACCAGCACGCACAGGACAAAAATAAGACCGTATTGTTTACAAGACATAGTATTTCTTCCTTGCTTTTTAGAATGTTGCTGACGTTAGCGCATAACCCGTGTAAATTACAAGAAGTTTTTAACTTATATATGGTTTGTTTACAAGAATCGTGCGCGGTGCGCGGGGGAGCCAGAAAGTGTGGAAACTTTACGATGAACTGATTGCCGCTGTTCCGGAAGACGCCGTCGTCACCGAGTGTCTTGCCGGACTTAGCTGGTTTCTGGTGCGCTCACTGGGAACGGGCGTGGCCATGCGCCCACGGGAGATCGACGAGCCGATGCGCAACGCCGGCAAGATTGCCGGAATGAAGGCGCGGGAGTTGGCCGTCTGGATCAAATCTTGGAACTGGTATGAGGCGGCCATGGGACTGGCGGCGATTAACTCCGCACTGAATGCCCAGCAGGCGGTGCTGAAGAATTGTGGAATGTCATTGGATGAGATGCCGACCCAGGATGTCTTCACCTGCATGCGCGACGAGCTGCGCGGCAAGCGAGTTGCCGTTGTGGGTCACTTCCACAACCTGGAGCGGATCTCCAATATTTGTGAGCTGACCGTCCTGGAGCGCAAGCCTGTTGCCGGCGATATGCCGGACCCGGCATGCGAATACATTTTGTCCGAGCAGGACGTCGTCATTATGACGGCGACCACGCTGATCAACAAAACCATGCCGCGCCTGCTTGCCCTCAGCCGTAACGCGCGGGTCGTGGTCGCGGGACCCAGTACACCGCTACATCCGCTCATGTTTGGGTATGGTATTGAGCAACTCGGTGGTCTGGTTGTGGATGACAGCGCCTCGGTGTGGAGGGCTGTTGCCGAAGGCGGGCGGGAGGCATTGTTCACCCAGGGCGGACGCATGGTGAAGGTGTCCAGCGAACCCCTCGCGTGCGGAAAGCGCTGAACCCATGGCGATGGTGTCCCTTCTGGAGAACGAGACTGAAGCCCCGACGGAAGCTTGCGAGCCGTGCCCTCCCCGCGGCGGCGGAACGCTGGCCGTATTGGCGATTCTGCTGATTCTGGCCGCCCTCGCGTCACTGGCGATCGGCAGCTATGCGCTCTCGCCGCACGACTGGTGGAGCGTCCTGACGGCCCCGGCGAACAGTGGAACGGCGGGAATTGTGTTGCTGCAAGTACGACTTCCCCGGTTGCTGGCCGGCTTGCTGGTGGGTGCCGGGTTGGCTTTGTCCGGGGCCGCCTACCAGGGATTGTTCAATAATCCCATGGTCTCCCCAGACATTCTGGGCGCCACGGCTGGAGCAGGTTTCGGCGCGGCCCTCGGCATCTTGCTGGGCTGGAATATTGTGGCCATCCAGGCCTTGTCGTTCGTGACCGGTTTGGTGGCCGTGCTGCTGGCGTGGTCGCTGGCCGCAGGCCTTTGCCGCCGCGGCGATCCGGTACTCATGCTGGTACTGGTGGGAATCCTCATCGGATCGTTATTCACCGCACTGATCTCCTTCACCAAGTACGTTGCCGATCCGTACAACAAACTTCCCGTAATCACCTACTGGTTGCTGGGGAGTTTTGCTTCCGTGGTCCCGAAGGATGTGAAACTGGCGGGCATTCCCATCGTGCTTGGGTGCATTCCGCTGCTGTTGCTGCGTTGGCGGCTCAATGTGCTCTGCCTGGGAGAGGAAGAGGCGCGCACCTTGGGAATGAACACCCGGAGACTGCGTTTCATCGTCATTATCTGCGCCACTCTGATTACTGCGGCAACGGTTTCGCTTTGCGGGATGGTGGGCTGGATCGGACTGGTGGTGCCACATCTGGCGCGCATGGTGGTGGGACCGAACCATAAGGTTCTGTTGCCGGCCGCGGCCATCATGGGCGGTGGTTTCCTCCTGTTGATGGATGATGTGGCGCGTACGGCCGGAGCCTTGGAATTTCCCGTCGGCATTGTCACGGCGCTCATCGGCGCACCATTCTTTCTGTTCCTGCTGATGCGGGAGCGCCGGAGCCAGGTATGAATCTGACCCTGGAAGGCGTTACCGGCGGCTACGGCTCCAAGACTGTGGTCCACGATGTCAGCTTCTCGCTGCAACCAGGTGAGGTGGTCTGTCTGCTGGGCGCCAACGGGTGCGGAAAGACAACTCTCTTCAAAATGATCTTGCGCCTGATGCGACCCACCAGCGGCTGTGTGCGCCTGGGAGGCGCAGACATTGCCGGATGGGACCAGCGGAGGCTGGCGCGTTCTTTCGGTTATGTGCCCCAGATGCACACCCCGCCCTTCGCCTTTCTCGTACGCGATATTGTGCTGATGGCCCGGGCCGCGCATCTACCGCCATTCGCTTCTCCGGGCAAAGTTGACGAACGCATTGCCCACGAAGCCCTCGACTATCTGGGAATTCTCCGCCTGGCCTCGGCGCGCTATACCGAGATCAGCGGCGGGGAACGCCAGTTGGTTTTGATTGCGCGGGCGTTAGCGCAACAGGCGCAGTGGCTGGTTCTCGACGAACCGGCGGCGAGCCTTGACCTGGCCAACCAGATCACGGTCATGCGCGCCATCAGCGAACTTGCGAAGACCGGGCTCGGCGTGCTGATGACCACGCACATGCCGGACCACGCATTTCTGCACGCCTCGCGGGTTGCACTCATGTGCCGCGGACGCATTCTTGCCATCGACGCTCCCGCCATGGCTCTCACCGAGAAGACACTGGAAAAGGCCTACGGAGTGCGGTTGCGCGTGGTGGAGATTGACGCACTGTCCGGAACCAAGATGGTGGTGCCAAACCTATTGTGAGGGAAGAAAACATGCTCAGAAAATGTTTGATGCTTGGGTTGTTTGCGGCACTGTTATGCAGCAACGGATGCCGCCGCTCAGCGTCCTCTGAAGACCACCCCGGCACCCGAGTTGTGACCGACATGGTGGGCCGCCAACTGACGGTGCCTACCCACATTCGCCGGGTGTATGGAATGAGCCCGATGGGCACAATTCTGGTTTACACGCTGGACCCATCCCTGCTGGTGGGCTGGAACTATCCCCCTACACCCGGTGAAAAAGCACTGTTACTCGAACCCTATCGCGATTTGCCGGTCGTGGGAGGATGGTTCGGCAAGGACACCACCGGCAATCTGGAAAAGATCATGCAAACTCGTCCCGATGTGCTGATCTCCATGGGGGACCCAATGGGAACCGCGCAGGCAGAACGAATCCAAGCGCAACTCAACATCCCGGTCTATATCATCAAGGGCGGACTTGAAAATTTCCCGGCCGCTTACGAGAAAGCGGGAGAATTGCTGGGAAACGTTCCTCGCGCGACCATGCTGGCCGGAGAATGCCGCCGCACGGTAGCGGAGATCAAGCAGAAAGTTAGCAGTATTCCTCCGGAGAAGCGTCGCCGCTATTACTATGCGGAGGGTCCGAAAGGTCAGGAGACCGAGCCCGGCGGCTCAGAACATTCCGAGTCTCTGAACTTTGCCGGCGGCATCAATGTGGCGGCAGGAGTTGAGGCGCAGCAAGGGTATGGGCATTCTCCGGTATCCATGGAGCAGGTTCTGCGTTGGAATCCGGAGGTGATTATTACGGGCTACGATCACACCTCTTCGCCGGGCGAGTTCTACAAGAGTGTGTGGACCGATTCGCGATGGAAGCGGGTAGATGCGGTGCGCGCCCAGCAGGTGTTTGAGCCTCCGCAATATCCCTTCTGCTGGATCGACCGGCCACCCTCGGTCAACCGCATCATCGGCATCAAATGGCTGGCAAATCTGTTTTATCCGGAGCTCTTCCAGTACGACATTCGCAACGAGACGCGGCACTTTTATCAGACTTTTTACCAGGTGCAATTGAGCGATGCGCAGTTGGATGCGATACTGGCCACCGCGGTCAGGAAACCTGCCGGGAAAATCAGATAAGGGGTATAGAAACCTATACATTTCGACTTGCTCAAATAGGACCGCAGTCCGCCATCAAAGGAACGAAAATGAGTCCATGGCCCGCCACTGCGCGAGGCTGTTTGCCCGTCCATTTCGTTGCACCAAAAACCTCAAAAAGAACGATAATACGTATTCTATAAGCGACTGACGATACGAATACGAGGAACTGTGCATAACGAAGATCTGTCCTCCCGCGCCGCCACCTTTACGCTGTTCCCAATCGGCTTGATCCATACGCCTTTTCAGCACTCCGACGGAACACCCATTCAAAGCGCAGTGGCCAATGGCGCTCAAGGGGTCGTCGAACTGTTTCCGGAATTCACTCCGGGCCTGCGTGATCTGGCGGGCTTTGAGCGTCTCTGGCTGATTTATCTGCTGGACCGCGCGGCGGCGGCGCAGTTGATCGTCCGCCCGTACCTCGACACCGAGGAGCGCGGCATCTTTGCCACCCGCTCCCCGGCCCGTCCGAATCATATTGGACTCTCCGCCGTCCGCCTTCTCGGGGTGGATCAGAACCGGTTGCTCATCTCCGAGGTCGATATGCTGGACGGTACGCCCCTACTCGACATCAAGCCATACGTCCCAGGGTTCGATTGTTTCGAGGTGACGCGCACGGGATGGTACGCGGGTAAATCTGCCAGGGGAGTTGTGGCGGACGACCGCTTCGAGGCTCAAAGGTAAGGCGCTAGGAAGACTCGTTTCACGGCAATGAAAGTAGCGTGGCAGAGGCGCGAGAGGCGGCAGCCGCGATCGGACAGCAGGCTCAAGCAGTGAAGGATAATGTATAAACCTGTCTGATGAGCATATTGTACTTGTCAGACAAGCAGGAGATTGCTAAAGTCCACCCGTGGATTCTGATGGAGCTTTTTCATCACCGTTCAGGATCAGGGTGAACTGCTGACCAGTCAACCTGGTTGAGGGACAACTGGACTGCCGTCCGCCGGGAGGTAAGCAGCCATGGCTGAGAAGTTATTTCGCCTCGGTGACGGGCAGATGGTTTTCTTTTGCCCCGGATGTAAGCGCTGGCACAAAGTTCGAATCGGCGGAGAAGGTCATCCGGGCTGGACATGGAACGGAAGTATGGAGTCCCCCACTTTTACTCCGAGTATTAACATCGCAGGGGTCTGCCATAGTTTTGTGATTAATGGAACCATCCAGTTTCTGCCTGATAGCAGCCACGCATATTCAGGCCGGATGGTAGAGATTCCCGACTGCCTGGAGCATGCAGAGGCCGAGGCACAAACTGAGTTGGCAACAGTGCTCGGATGAGTAAATAGCAGTGTGCGTCGAGGTTGGTTGGAGGGGCTCCGCACATCAATGCGCGGTTGTTCCCACGGTGAACTGATGATGCGGTGTAGTTAGATTCCCGCCTGAAGCATGTCCCTGATTCTTGCGAATCGCAGGATCTCTTCAGCGCCTTGGATGGGGTTGTCAAGAATTTCATCCTCGCCCAGCACAGAGTCATCCTCGGGCTCGGACGGAGCAAAAAACGAACACTCCAATTCGTCCAGATAGCACGCAATTTGCTGGGCAGTGAATATCTTGCGAATCCCGTCCACAAAGTGCGGTAGTTCCGCCGCAAACTCCGGCCGATGTTCCGCTACCGCGACAAAGCTGAAGAGCTTTTCTCCAATCAAGAAATCCAGCGCACTTAGGAGCCCATATTCATTGCGGACTTTTTCTGCAGCCTCGCATTGTTCGATCCAAATATTGTGGAATTCCAGCTTATTGGATTTCATACGGCCTCCGCTGAAAGGACGCCATTTTCATCCGAATCAGCTCCGGGTGCAAGCGGAAACTTGGGTGGCGGGAATTTTGCCCTTTGCTCCCGTGCCGTTTCGTTGAATCGTTCCCACTAGCTCTGTGCCGCGAGCAGCGATCGTCGTTGGGTTAGCAGGTTGTCGACGGTAGCGAGTAACACAGGCGGAGGTTCCAATTTGCTCAGGAAAAAATCAGCGAATTCCATGCCTTCCGGAGCTTCGGTGAATCCCGACAAAATGAGGATCGGGATGTCTGGCCGGATTCGCTTCATGGATGCGGCGACCTGCGTCCCGGTGGTTCCCCGCAACAGATGGTCACTGATGACGAGGTCGATCTGCTGGTCAGCAAGAATCTGAAGTGCTTCTTCGGGGGACGAGGCCGTGAACACGTCATACCCCGCATATCGAAGCACTGTCGCACGAATGGCGAGTCCAACAGGCTCGTCATCCAGGCAAAGGATTCTGGCATCGGTCATCTAGAAAACCTTTCTCGTCGTTCTCCAATCACTGAGAATTCCGGGCTTGCAACTTGTCGAGGGGCGCTGATGCTTGGTGTGCTTTTACGCTCGGTCCGGCGGAGCGAACGGCGATTCTTCGCGACCTTCCGGCGAGCCATCGGTGACGAATTGACTGAAGTTCCTTGGGGGCCATATACCACCGGTGTAGGCTTGTCGGTAAAACCGCTGCGGATGTTTACGGCGGCAATGGTAGTCAACGTGACGGAACAGGTCAATGACGCGGAATTGGCAAAAAGGTGATTATGACCGACTTTTGCACGGCCTTTGCACCGCTATTTTCACAGTTGATCGACCCTTCACCAGCGGCTTTGGCTTCAATCAAAACGGGGTTGCACGACTTGCACTCGTACTGAGGCACCGTGCCACCCGGCTCTAAAACAAATGCGGAACTAAAGCTGCACCTATTGCGCGTGGCTCCATTCCACGCTGCCGGAAGTCCGCGCCTTTCTTTGCAGCACCAATCTCGTCGGCGGAAAATCGACGGTTCAATTTTTTACCGGACAGCAATAATTCCGCTTTCAATATTCTGTAGAATATTAGATAACGTTCTCTTCTCATTAGAGAAGTTTCTGCCGTGGGGGTTTTTGCAGTGCTGGATAAATGTGCAAATTCAAAGTGTTCGGCGGTGTTCCGTCATCTCGGCGACGGGAAGCTTTTCCATGTTCCCAGAGTAGAGATGAAATCCGGCGTCGCCGGTGTGCCAGGCAGTACGGTTGCAATTGAGCATTTCTGGCTGTGCAGCAAGTGCGCTGAAATTATGACCTTGGAAATTAACCGCGATGGAAAGGCGGAGGTAATTTCGCTGCCTTCTGCTCGTGGCTCTGCCGCATGATTCTCCCCACCTTGCAATCAGTGCTGTGAGAGGTCGATGTTCAGGAACGACTTTGCGGCGGAGTGCGTGTGCAGAATCTCTGAGACCTCACCATGCATCATTCTTTGTGCCGGGGTCAGACGATGGAGCTATTTATCTTTGGTCGCTTCCACGCCCGCCAGGGCTGCGAAGACGCTCTCGGAGAGGCGATGCGAACGGTCGTTATCGCAACCCGCGAGGAAGCAGGTTGCTTGAAAGTTCAGGGCTTTCGCTCCGTCCGGGACCCAAGGCTCTTTTACCTTCACTCGCATTGGTTGGACGAAGCTTCGTTCGAATCGCACGCTAAACTGGCGCATACAGTTGAGTTCCTTCAGCAGACGGAGTCTCTTCTCGATCATCCACGCGATGTGACCCGAACCCGGGTATTCGTTTAGCTGTCATCGGGTTCGAGGATGCAGGAAGTGCCCATGATTGACGAATCCATCGAGGACATGCAGACTGGCGGAATGGAAAATCAACGGCGCAAGGAACTACTGCAAACAAGACAAGAGTTGATGAGCAAGCAGAGTGGCTCGGCGGGCTCAGAAGCCAGACGGCAGGACGCGCATGATCGAGTGACGATGGCCGCTGCCGCATTGCGCACGCCGGGATTTCCCAAGCCGCTACCCGCCGAGGTCGAGGCCGCAGAACGCGATTTGAGAGAAGCGACGGACCAGTGCAATCGAATCAATGCGGAACTGCGGGACATCGACGAGGAATTAGGAAAACTCTGATTCGCGGCACGGTTCGGTGGCCGGACTCAGCAACCTGGGTCAGCCCTGACGATCGGCCTCTAAAGCCATTGCACACTGAGCGGTTTTCTGGGAGGTACCAGGCGATACGAGTACTTGCGCTCGCCAAGCATAAGGCCACCGTGGACGACATACCCTTCCGGGACCGATAACGCCTGACGGAGCGGGGCATGGACACGAGCTACGCGGGTGAGATAACCGGCCCAGCACGCGCCCAGGCCGCGGGCCTCTGCCGCCAACTCCAGGAAGGTCAGGGCGATGGCGCAATCCTGTTCCCCCCAGTCATAATCCGCTGGCGTGCATACCATGATGACCGCTGGGGCGCCACGCAGGATGAAGTCATATCCGCTCTCCCATTGCTCCAACAGTGCCGGAGAGATGCCCAATGCGCGCATGCCGTTCATCGCCTCCACAGACAATGCGTGCACCTTGGCACCACCGTTGGCGACCATCCAGTGCAGCTTCTGCGAATTCTTTGCCGTTGGAGCTCGCCGGGCCACCTCCAGCAGCGCCGACAATGTCTGGTTGGCGATGGGCTGGTCTTTGAACTCCCGCACCGACCGCCGGTTGATCAGGAAACTGTCCATGAGCTCCGGAGATGGCGCATCTGCGGATGCAGGTAAAAAAGCTTCCTGCGGCAGGCCGCTATGAACTAGAGCATTGCAAGCACACACGGCGACGCAGTGGCCGCAGAGTATACAACTGCGATCCGGATCCTCCGCGGGAAATCCCTGCGCATCGAGGATGAGGGCTCTGGCCGCACAAACTGCCGCACACGCACCGTCTCTCTTGCACAGATTTGTATCCGCCATGGTCTGTCCCATATCGGAATTTCTCCTGCTTGCCGCGGAAGCGCTGAAAACCTTTTGGCTGTAGTGTACTCCCGATGGAATTTCATGCAGCAGGAACGTGCATTCGAGAGCTGGCTGTGCGGATCAGCCAATGCGTCAGCGGTCGATCACCAGACGCGGGCTCCGCATCCCGCGGCGACGCGTCAAATCTCGCTTGCAGGCCGGATGATTTATACGTGGGGGACGATGAAACCTGCCGCCGTCTGCTACCGGATTAGAAGACACAGGACAAGCAAAATCAGGGCTGCTATAACACACAGTACCCAATAATAGTGCACCATTTGTAGTGGACTTTCCTCGCGCGAATCATCGAACATATCACGTGGTAAGCCGCCGCATCGAGTGCAGAGCGGATCGCCTGGGGAGGCAGGGCCGAAAATTGGGCAATGATGCGCGGCTTTCTCGTCCGGCTCTTGGACCAGCCGGTTGTCCGGCAGCGTAAAAAGATGTTCCAGCCACTCTATCTCGGCAATGGTCTTTTCAGCGTCCATGCTGTTCCAATTGTGGCGTAAGCTACCGCCGGTAAAACGTGCCCTGTGGTCAATTGTGCGGTTGCCGCCGTCGTTGTGGACTCGGCTGCAACCCTGGATGAAAGATAAGGCAACTGCACAAAGATTTAAGCCGCTGCCTGTGCCCGCAGGATGGCGCGAATATCATCCGGATGACAATATTCGACTGCCCCAGCAGCCAGCGCGGCTGTCCACATCCGATCGTCCGGTGAGCGGTGGGTGCATACAATAATCAGATCGCTAAAGGTGTGAGTCAACTCGCGTACATCTTCCAGGTTCACAACTTCCAGGTCGAGCACTGCCATCCGCACTCCAGGGTGGCGCAGGAGCAATGGGCGCACTTCCGACGCGTTCTCGGCCACCACAACTCCGTCGAAATGCGCTTGAAGATCGTTCCATAAAGCCTGCGCCATCGCCGGATCATTCTGTGCCATCAGAACGGTGGCTGTTGGACGCGGTTCGAATGCATCTCGTAGCGACAAACTTCTCATGGGAAACCGATCCCCCGGGGATTACCCCGGTCGAAGCAAGCCAACTCAGAAGGCCGATCACGATTGCAAGTGCGCCCGCAACAGAGCTGCGGCTCCAGCTTCCAGCCGCTCCCTCGCGAACAGAATTGACTGTGGATTGTGTACCTAATCGTGTTCTGAGTTAGTGATGTAAATCACTGCTGTAGGTATCGCGGCGACGTAGCGGCTGTGACAAGTTCTTGGCTCGCGTCTTATCATCGCGCCACAATGTTTTCGTAAGCGCGAACGCTCAAATCCGCGCGGCTTGCATTATAGCTTCCAGTTATAGACGTATAATGGTAACGGAACGGCGTGCGTCATGGAGTCGCAATACGAACGTCGGCTGACTTTTGCTGCTTCCGAAAAGTGGTCGGGCTGGTTCTGTGAACGATGTTGTTGGAACCGCCCTTTGCCAGAATCCCCAAGCGAGCGAGCGAGCTTTAGTGCCAAAGTCCGCCGAGAATTTGAACTGCACGATTGCGAAGCCCACGCCGCCAGTCGACATTCCTCTTCGAAGTTCAATACTTAATCTCTCGCTTCGTATGCGGTCGAAGCCGTTGGAGTTGGCCGCACCACTGTGGTACCTCTAAACTTCTACACCTTGCTTCGCCGTCATCTCCCCTATCAAAGCCAAAAGAGTTCGCAACGCAAATGGTTTTTGTAAGAATCTCGACGTTGATTGTGCTGTGTCAAGGTCGGTCAATTCACGATCGGTGTACCCGGAGATGTAGAGAGTGATCAGGTGTGGACACATCTTGGCAATCTCCCGGGCGAGTTCTGTCCCACTCAGTTTTGGCAGAATCATGTCCGTGATCAGCATGTGAATTGATTCCGTGTGCTGCGTCGCGATTTGCAGCGCCTGGACTCCGTTCGCTGCCTCCAGCACTTCAAATCCGTGCAGAGAGAGGTAGGTGGAGATCGATTCTCGCAAGGCTTCTTCATCCTCAACCAGCAGGATGGTCTCGCCCCGACCCTCGGTGCTTTTGACCTCTGGTGTGATGGTCGTGGTCAGTGGTTTATCAACGGCAGGAAGATAGATACTGAAAGAACTGCCGCGGCCGGGTTCGCTGTTGACCCAGATATATCCTCCGCTTTGCTTCACAATTCCGTATACCGTGGAGAGCCCTAGTCCGGTTCCTTCTCCCAGTTTCTTGGTGGTAAAGAATGGCTCGAAAATGTGAGCTTGAACCTCCACGTCCATTCCCGCTCCGGTGTCGCTCACCGTGAGCGAAGCATAATTGCCCGGAACAAAGGCGGGCCGTTCTCTCACGGCTTCCGCATCGACAGAGATATTTTCGGTTTTAATCGTTAACTCGCCGCCATTGCGCATCGCATCGCGGGCGTTTACACACAGATTCATCACGACCTGAACGATCTGCGCTGGATCAGCCTTCACCGCCCACAACGGCTTGGCGAGCGAAACGTTCAGTTCGATGTCCTCGCCTATCAGGCGCTGGATCATCTTCAAGCCATCTTCCACTACGGAATTCGGGTCAATGATTTGCGGACAGAGTACCTGTTTGCGGCTGAATGCCAGCAATTGCTGGGTCAGGCTAGCAGCTCTATCCGCGGCCTTGAGCACTTGAGCAAGATTCCTGCGAAGTTTGTCCTGGGGGCCAAGTTGCTCAACCATCATCTCGGTGTAACTGGTGATGACCATCAGAAGATTGTTGAAATCATGCGCGACACCTCCTGCCAGCCGCCCCACCGCTTCCATCTTTTGCGCTTGCCGGAACTGCTCCTCCAATTCACGACGGTCGCTCATGTCTGTGATGGTGCCGATGGCACGTACCGGCGCTCCAGCTTTGTCGTAAACGATGTATGTGCGAGCCATGACGATTGCATGGGAGCCGTTCGCACGGCAAAGGCGATACTCGACCTCGTAGGAAGCAGATTGCCGTAACAGTGCAGTCTGGAATCCATTCCAAACCCGATCCCGATCTTCAGGGTGCACCAGTGCCTTCCAAGCTTCCACCCCAGGTTCCGGGTGCCTCGGCAGATACCCGAAGTGTTCCCAGAAGGTCTCGCTGCGCCACGTCCTTCCACTCCGAATGTCGCAATCCCAGAGAACATCCTTGGTCGCGCGTGCCACGAGCCGAAACCGCTCTTCGCTCCGCCGCAAAGCCTCCGCCGTCCGGTTGCGTTTGGTTATGTCCCGCACAATGGCTGAGCCGCCGATGATGCTTCCGTCTTGCCCGGTAATCGGAGAGATACTGAATGAGACATCGATCAAACTGCCGTCTTTTTTCTGTCGAACCGTTTCAAACTGCCGGATTCGTTTTCCGGCAGCCACGGCGTTCAGAATCTTCGTCGATTCGCCTGCGCGGCTTGGGGGAACTAGCATGGATACATAGCTCCCGATTGCGTCTTCGGCGGAATACCCATATAGCCGCGCAGCCGCCTGGTTCCAGTCAGTGATGACGCCGTCCAGTTTGTAACCTAGAATCGCGTCTTCCGAGCCCTCTACGATAGCCGCGAGGCGGGCTGTCGCATCCTGGGTCCGTCTAAGGAGCATGGCGTTGACCAGCACCATAGCTGCCGCTGCTTCCTTATGGTCGGAAATATCAACGCAACTCCCGATGTGCCCGGCAAACACGCCAGATTCCGTCAGACGCGGCACTCCGTTGTTGAGTACCCAGCGATACTGGCCGTCGTGGCGGCGAAGGCGGTACTCCACGGTTAATGTCTGACCCGCGTCGACAGCCGCCCAATGGGCGTCGAGACAACGCCCCACATCGTCCGGGTGGACGCCTTCGGTCCAGCCCATTCCCAACTCTTGCTCAAGGCTGCGCCCAGTGAACGTCAGCCACCCTTTGTTGAAATAGTCACACTTCCCGTCGGCGTCTGCCATCCATACCAGAACTGGAGCATTGTCTACTAGCGCCAGAAACCGTTTTTCGGACTCCGTTCGGGCGTCCTCTGCCCGAGCTGCACTTGCGAGTTCTCTGTTGGCAAGGCGGAGTAGCGAGTAAATCAGCAGAGCCGTCACGGCTACGAAAATAGATCCCTTCACGACGCTGATCAACTCTTCAAGCCGATGACTCAGCCCGGCCTGATGAACCAGCGCGACAGAAACCGATATCCAAATCCACGAGATGATCGCGTAAGCGCCCGCGGTGAAAACAGGGCGCTTCAGCAGCGCGCCGAGTTTGCGCATTTTACCCCCCGCACTTCAGAGAAGATGGATTGAGTTTACCCCTGAACCGTCGCCCGGGAAGATGATACGTGCCTTTCGTAATGAGGTTAATTACCCGAAAGCAACCCACTCGCCGGGTGCTCCAACGAGAGAGCGCTGGCGTAGGGCATGAGCAAGGAACCGCTGGAGCGGTCCACGTACCAGATATGACGGCCTGCGTAATAACGCAGCAGCTCCTGGTTGGCTTGGAACCCCATGTCGCGGGCCCAGACAATTTTGGAGGCGTCGATGTCTGCCCGGTTGTAGACCCATTCCTTACTAGGAACGTCGCGCCGGTGGTAATGCACCAGAATGAGGTGCTGGCCGGGCAGGCGGCTGAGTTGCGCCTGTAATCTTTCGCGGTCGATTTCCTTGGGCAAGGTGGCGCGGTCGCTGGGGGTTGAGTTCTCCAGCGAGTATGGATTCCAGAGCCGGTCGCTGATTGGCACCAGCATCCACAGGAACAGGCTCAACACAATGGCCCGCGCGAACCAGGGGAGCCGGGTCGAATTGTGGGCCGTGCGAAGCTGGCGAAGAACATGCAACAGGATCAGGAGAACAGCCCCCGAGGCAGGAGCCGCGTAATGTCCGTGGGCCGGCCACAGTTGCATCGTGAGTCCCAGCAGCAGGAGAACCACCGCCAGGAAGACCACCCGCAGCTCCGGGCTGCGTGCCGCCAGCAGCAGGCCTGGGATGAAGAGGAGCAGAAGAGGCCACGCCAGGGCCACGTAGTAACAGAAAAACTTCCGTTCCATCAGCAGTTGAACTCCCCATTGGGAGCGGGACAGAAGCAGATCCGGATACTCGTGAAACATGTAGAACGTCCGCATCTGTGGATTGTGGTACTTGGGAATCGGCGCGGGCGGCTGGAAGTAGAAAGGCTTGCTGACGTGATAGGTCGCCTGGTTGAGCGTGTAGGGCATCTGTAGTGCGTTGCCGGTGCCGCGCCAGTTGTAATACAGCATCCAGGCGCAGGCCAGCCCCAGCAACAGCAGGCACGGCATCACCACTCGCGCCAGCAACTGGCGCCGTGGAAGCCCGGAGCGCCCACTTCGGAAGATAAGCCACACCACCGCAAGGCAGAGCGGCAGGGCAAACAGCAATCCCTCAAAAGGGCGGCTGTTCGCCAGGATCACGAGGCCGACAACGAAGACGATGCCGTGTTGCCATGTGATTTTGCGGCGCAATCGAGGAAGCGCCCCGAGCAGCAATGCACCGCCGAGCGCGGCCACAGCCCCGCCCCAGTAGGAGTTGATCCAGTACGAAAAGATGCCATAGCGGACGACCGCATACATGCCACCGAGAAGCGCCCACTGCGGCGGCATCCAGCCCTGCAACATCCAGCAAAAAGCGCCGCACATTACGGCTACGCTCAGCAGCACGCCGACCCAGGGCTCTCCCGTCAGCTTCTGGCCCAGGGCTAGGACCAGGCTTTGCGCCGGCGGATACATGGACTGATACGTCGGCTGCATGTTGACATTAAAGGTCTCGAAATGAACCCACATCGGATGAGGTGGGTTGGTGAGGCGACCGGAGGCAAAAGTGTCGGCTCCCAGCAGGTAACTGAACTCATCCAGAATAACCGGAACAGGAACGGGGATCAGCGGCAGGAGCATGGTCCGGAGGGCGATGACCGCGCCTCCAATCGTCCAGATACACGCGGTGCGGTGCTGGCTGAGGCGACGAAAGCTGTCTTCTGCGCGGATGAGCCACGACGGACGGAAGAGCAGCAGAAGCACCGTGATCAGAAGAACCAGCGCCCAGAACGCCAACTCCCACCCTCCCGCCCAAATGAGCGTGGGTTCCTCACCGGGAGAAAGGAGATAGTGCAGCAGTCCGAGAATCTCATCATGGCGCATTGGGTAGAGATGATTCTATCGGAGCAGGTGCAAAGCGTGAAACGAAACTCGACCACGCTGCCGCGCCCGCACGTGACGCAGATCGTGAAACCGTAAACGAGCGCGACTGTCTCCGCGTACCGCCGGAGAATCCACGCTACACTCTTCGTCGGGTGTGGTTAAGCCGTGAGCAGGAAGAAGGTTACTATCGAGAAGATTACTATCGAAGAAGATTACTATCTTGGTTTTTTCAATGAGGGACTCTGGCCATTGTGGCACATCGCCCACACCCGGCCAACCTTTCGATCGGCAAATTGGCAGAGCTACAAAGAGGTAAATTCACTTTTTGCAGACGCTTTGCTGGAGGAGATGGCCGAGGTGGAGCACCCGGTTGTAATCGTCCAGGATTACCACTTCGCGACGCTCGCAACCAAGGTTGCTTGGGGTGGGTAGTGGGACTCGAACCCACTAAGTCCTCGATAAATCAATAACTTAGATGACGCGAGAGGCAGTCTCGTGATCTCAAAAACCGGGGGATGACGACTAATCGGACCCCCAACGGACCCTCGAAACTCTGTGGCGGAGGAGGGCTGCAAGGGAGCACTCTGGCGATGCTTCCGCTTGCCGCGCTGATCGTGCGCGCTCTCTACTCGTGAGAAACAATGTCCATTTCTGAAAGCGACTCGGCGCGAAAACTGCATATCGGTGCGCTGCTTGAACGAAATTAGGCATTCTACCAGCACCATCCCAGCTATGTTCTTGCCGTGTGCGACCTGCGGCGATTGCTGGATTGGGTTAGGCGGTCGGCGTCCATCGTCGTGATACCCGCAAGCGCGACCGGCGCCCGGTCAGGAAACTGAGCGACAAGGGACAAGCTTCCGCCCATAGCTTCAACGGCGCGGCGTAGGGTTGAGATGTGCATATCTGTACGCTTTTCGATCTCTGAGATCTGCTTCTGCGCGATGCCGAGACTTTTGGCCATGCGCACCTGCGTCAGCTTGCGCGCTTGGCGCAGCTCTTGCAGCGTCATTTCCTCTGCGATCAGAACAGCGGCGCGCGTCTCGACCTTCTTGC
>CAZLZA010000061.1:0-26408 GCA_964563875.1 uncultured Acidobacteriaceae bacterium | reverse complement strand
GCTAACACTCCGAGTCTTACTCTTTTGGGGCTCTCAATCCGAGAGCCCCATTTTTCTTACCCATCTTTCACCACCTGTCCGATTTGGTCTGCATTACGATGGCGTGCGCCTTCCGTTTTTGGTGCAACTCTGCGGCCTGCTGTCGTAAGTAGCCCAATCATTGCCGAGCAACTAACATAAAGTGTGATAACGCGGAATCAAGAAGCACGCCGATCAGGTATTTACGCCATGGAGCCTCTCTAGCTCTAAGTGCGATTCGCGATGCCGCTTAGGTTGTCCATTGGATTCCGAAACTACCTCTCCTCCGATAAGTTATTACTGGAATGAGAAAAATAATTGTACTTTCCAGCATTGTGTTTTGCGTTGTTATCTGTGCGCAAGCTTCGATCCATCGCAAGAGAACCGAAACTTTGTCGCCCACTAGACTGACCTTCGCGAGCCAGACAGTGGGAACCAAGAGCGCGGCTCAATCCGTGACCCTAGCCAACACTGGAACTACAACCATCAGCATCAGCAGTATTACTGTTAGCGGTAACTTTTCCCAAAGTAACAATTGCAACGCATCGCTGGCCGCAGGCGCACAGTGCACAATTTCCATCACTTTCAGCCCTACTGCGAGCGGAACGAGTACAGGCAACTTGTTGGTCACCGACAATGCCACCAGCAGCGCCCAAAGCGTAAGTCTAACGGGCACCGCTAAAACTAGCTCTACTCCAACTGCCACTGATACCTTCTCGCCTACCAACCTGACCTTCGCCGGCCAGACGGTGAACACGTCAAGTGCCTCGCAGACAGTGACATTTTCCAACACAGGTTCTAATACGATCACGATCAGCGGCATAGCGACGAGCGCCAACTTTTCCCAAAGCAACAACTGCGGCTCATCTTTGAATGCGGGTGCACAGTGCAGCATTGTTGTGCTATTCGATCCAACTGCAGCTGGAGCAATCAGCGGTTCGGTGGCAATTACCGACAGCGCGAGCACTAGCCCACAGGTTGTGGCACTCACTGGCACAGGGAGCGCACCGCTCTCAGTATCAATCTCATGGACCCCGAGTACCAGTAGCGACGTAGTGGGCTACAACGTTTATCGGTCAACCACCTCTGGAGGTTACTACTCCGAGCTAACTTCTGCTCTTAGTGGCACCACATACTCGGATAACACGGTATCCGCCGGGACCACATACTACTATGTTGCTACCGCGATCAACTCAAGCGGAGAGCAATCTAGCTACTCCAATCAGGCGACTGCAGTGGTTCCTTAACGTTGTGCGCTGATAGTCGGCTCTAGCTATTTTGCGCTCTCTTTCTTCAGGCCGCGGTTCTTCAGCATTGGCTCGATGCTGGGTTCGCGACCGGCCCAAGCGGCGTAAAGCTTTTGCAAGTTCTCGGTGTAGCCGCGCGAAAGCACCATCTTACGGAACCGGTCGCCGTTGGCGCGGGTCAATCCGCCGTGTTCCTCGAACCACTGGTACGCATCGTCGTCCAGCATCTCGCTCCACAGATAAGCGTAGTAGCCAGCCGCATAGCCGTTGGCCCAAATATGAAGAAAGTAGCTAGAACGATAGCGTGGTGGTACATAGCTGATCGCCAGATGCGTCTTTTGAAGTGCATCTGTTTCGAAGGCATCTGGGTCCTGTAGCGGAGTCGTGGCTGGAAGGATGTGCCATTGTAAGTCGAGATCGGCCGCGGCCAGCAGTTCGGTCAACTTATAGCCTTGGTTGAATTTCTCGGTGCTCTTGAGTTTGGCCGCCAACTCTGCAGGCATGGGCTCGCCGGTCTGGTAGTGCTTGGCGTAGTGGGAGAACACCGCAGGATAGCTGGCCCAGTGCTCGTTGAACTGGGAGGGGAACTCGACGAAGTCGCGCGGCACCTGGGTGCCGGCAAGACTCGGATAGCGGACGTTGGAAAAGATGCTGTGCAGGCCGTGGCCGAACTCGTGGAACATGGTGGTTACGTCGTCGTAGCCGATCAGCGCGGGCTGGCCTGGAGCGGGCTTGGCGAAGTTGCAGACGTTATAGACTACCGGCAGCGTGCCCAGCAACTGGGACTGGTTGATTAGGACATCTTCCCACGCCCCTCCGTTCTTGTTGTCGCGCTTGTAGTAGTCGAAGTACCAAAGCGCCAGTGGCGAGCCGTCTGCATCAAAGACCTCAAAGACGCGAACGTCGGGATGATAGACGGGGAGATCCGTACGCTCCTTGAAAGTGATGCCGTAGAGTTCGTGGGCGGCGTAGAAGACACCATTGTGTAGCACGTTGTTCAGTTCGAAGTAGGGCTTGACCTGCGACTCATCCAAGTCGTACTTGGCCTTGCGCACTTGTTCTGAGTAAAAATCCCAATCCCAAGGCTGGACGGAGAATCCTCCCTTTTGCGAGTCGATTAGAGCTTGGATATCCTTAGCTTCTCGGGCGGCATTAGCAGTGGCGGCGGGAGCTAATGCTTCGACAAATTGAATGGCCGCCTCCGGGGTCTTGGCCATCTGGTCAGTCAGCATCCAGGCGGCATAGTTCGCGTAGCCCAGCAGCGCGCCTTTCTGCGCACGAAGCTGCGCCAGTCGCGCGATGACCGCACGAGTGTCATTGTCATCGCCATGCTCGGCGCGGTTCCAGGACATCTCGAAAAGCGCTTGACGCGTAACACGGTTGCGCAGCGAGGCCAGCAGTGGCTGCTGGGTGGTGTTTTGCAGCGCGAGCAACCATCCCTGCTGTTTGCGCGCGCTGGCCGCTTCGGCCGCGGCAGCTTTCTCTCCATCGCTTAGCCCGGCCAGCGCAGCGGGATCGGTGGTCGAGTACGCTCCTGATTTAGCTGCAGCCAGCAGCTTGTTTATAAACGCTGCCTCCAACGCCGAGTCTTCCTCGTTGATCTTCTTCAGTTTGGCTTTGTCTGCGTCGGAGAGGTTCGCGCCAGCTTTGACAAACTGCTGGTAATAAAATTCGACCAGCCGCAGCGACTCGGCACCAAGGCCCAGAGATGCTCGTTTCTCGTAGATCTTCTTTACGCGTGCGAAGAGCTTGGCGTTCAAAAAGATTGCATCCTGATGTGCCGCTAACTTGGGTGCTTCTAGTTCCTGTAATTTCTGTAGCTCGGGGTCGGTGTTGGCGCCGGTGATGAGAGTGAAGGCGTTCATCACCCGCGTAAGCAACTGGCCCGAGCGCTCCATTTCGACCAGCGTATTGTCGAAGGTTGGCGCCGCAGGGTTGTTGGCGATTTGTTCCATCTCCTGAATCTGCTGAGCCATACCGGCCTCGATCGCGGGCTGGAAGTCACTGTTCTTGATTTTTTTGAAGGCTGGAGCGTGAAATGGCAGCGTGCTGACTGCATAGAAAGGATTGGAGTGTCCGAAAGATACGGGGGCTCCGGTTGGCCTATCCTGAGCTTGCAGCATGAAGGCGCTAACAAACAGCGCGCCACCGGCGCAGTGCGTCAACATAAAGTGCAAACTCCTCTTCCGGTACGCAAACAATCCACGCATAACATGCACCACCTTTGAATGGCATTCCTCATCGTACTGCGCTGAAAGTCCGGTGTTTTCACGACATGCAATTCTAGCCAATAGCCCGCCCCTGTGCATTGAGTTTCCATCTCATTGATCGGCTTCGATAATCCTCGCATGTCGGCCAGCATCTAGGATTCAAAGTTCAAGCGGCCGCCGTGGATTTTCGACGCGCTTCTGGAGAACGAAGCGGTCCATGGATTCTAGCAAAGTTCGTGCCATCTTCGACATCTGCTCGGCGCTCGCGGCCAATTCGGCGGAACTAGAAGTGGATTGCTGAAGCATCTTGCGCATGCGATCCATGGCGTGGACAACTGCCTGCGCGCCGACCGCCTGCGCTTCCACAGATGAGGTGATTTCGTGGGTGATTTCGTTGAGCTGAGTAGTAGCCTTTGCGATCTGCGACGAGCCGTGCGACTGCTCGTTCGTGGCGGCCCGGATCTCCCGGGGGGATTTGGAGACCTCAGTCACCACGTCGGAGATCCGGCGCAGAGCGAGACTCAGATCATTGCCTAAGGTAAGCCCCTCGTCAACGATCAACGTGCTCTTCTCCATGTTGTCCACCGCCTTGCGCGCTTCGCTCTGAATGCCACCGATCAACTCGCTGATCTCCTCGGTGGAGGCGGCAGATTTTTCGGCAAGTTTCAATCCTGCGTGAAACATGGAGAGTTCGGCGATATCGGAGGAAGGCAGCAGAATCAAAAGTCCGCCTGGAACCACGTCCTCAATAGCGGCAAGGATTTCTTGAATCGTAACGATCATCCGATGCGCCAAGGGTGTCATCGCGCGGCCTAAAGCATTCTCAATAGGCGCTACCGCTGGAATGACCTCTATCTATAGGTGCAATTTTGCTCAGTCACCCAATTGGGAATTGATCTACGATTGCTAACGTTTCGAGGGAAGATTGATGCCAACCACTCCACATCAAACGGCGACTGAGAGTGCCAAAGTTGCCAGCACCGGAACCGACGGGATGCCGGGACTTACCAGCAATGAAGCGCACGAGCGACTGGCAAAGTACGGGCCAAACGCAATGCCGGACACTGCGATTCAGCCGTGGCGTATGGCCCTGGCCAAGTTCTGGGCGCCGGTTCCATGGATGCTGGAAGCCGCAATCATCCTTCAGGCAGCACTCCACGAATACATTGAGGCATCGGTCATCGCTGGGCTTCTTGTATTCAATGCTGCTCTCGGGTTTATCCAGGAAGGACGTGCACAGGCCACGCTTGCAGCGCTGAAATCACGTCTTGCCCTGACGGCTTCCGTGCGGCGTGACGGCGCATGGAAGAAGATTCCTGCCGCTGAACTGGTACCCGGCGACACGATCAAACTGTCGCTCGGTGGCGTAGTTGCTGCCGACGTAAAGTTGATCGACGGATCGATCCTGCTCGATCAGTCAATGCTCACCGGCGAATCTGTCCCGATCGAAGCCGGAGCCGGATTGCAAACGTATGCAGGGGCGCTGGTGAGGCGCGGAGAAGCCACGGCAACCGTCACCGCAACTGGCGCGCACACAAAGTTTGGGCGCACTGCGGAGCTCGTCCGCACCGCTCACGTCGAGAGCACGCAGCAAAAAACCGTCATGCGCGTGGTTCGGAATCTTGCCATATTCAATGGCTTCATCATCGCCTCACTGGTGACGTACGCCTTTGCACGCAAGATGCCAGTGGGCGAGATTGTCCCTCTGGTTCTGACAGCGGTTCTGGCCTCGATCCCCGTGGCACTGCCCGCTACGTTTACGCTTGCAGCGGCGATCGGCGCAAAGGCACTGGCGCGCCTGGGTGTGCTGTCAACAAGGCTGTCGGCCGTAGATGAGGCGGCAACGCTGGACGTTCTCTGCTCGGACAAAACGGGAACGTTAACCCTGAACGAATTGACGCTAACTACGGTCCATCCCGAGACCGGCTTCGATGAAGCACACTTGCTCGGGATGGCGGCTCTGGCCAGTTCCGATGGCGGACAAGATCCCGTGGACACGGCAATTCGCACTGCTGCCTTCAAAGCGAAACTCACCGACCTGCCCAAGCTGACCAAGTTTGTTCCATTCGATCCTGCGAAGAAAATGTCAGAGGCCACGGCGGTTGATGCGAAGGGCAACACAGTGCGCGTTGTGAAGGGGGCATTCGCAGTGGTCATCAAGCTCACCGAAGCAATGCCAACAGCCGCAGCAACGGCCGAGCAACTCGAAGAGAAGGGCTTCCGGGTTCTGGCGGTTGCTGTGGGCACGGCGACCGCGATGCGGCTTGCGGGATTGATCGCCCTGAGCGACCCGCCTCGCCCTGACGCAGCGAAGCTTGTTAGAGAGTTGTATGCCTTGGGCGTGCGCACGGTGATGGTGACCGGGGATGCACCGGCAACTGCTGAGATCATCGCGAAAGCCGTGGGACTCGAAGGAGCTACCTGTCCGCCCGGGCCAATCGCGGAGAGTGTTCGCCCGGAAGAATTCGCGGTCTTTGCTGGAGTTCTTCCAGAGGACAAGTATCACATCGTGCAGGCGTTCCAGAAGAGCGGCCACACTGTCGGCATGTGCGGCGATGGAGCCAATGACGCGCCCGCGCTGCGCCAGGCGCAGATGGGAATTGCGGTTTCCTCCGCCACGGACGTCGCCAAGTCCGCAGCAGGAATTGTGCTGACTAAGCCTGGGCTTGAGGGAGTTGTGGCCGCGGTAAAAGAAGGTCGGGTAACCTTCCAGCGCATTCTGACCTATACCTTGAACTCGGTTACAAAAAAGATCGTGCAGGTGCTCTTCCTGGCGGCGGGCCTGATCATGACCGGACATGCAATCCTGACCCCGATGTTGATGGTCATCATCATGATCACCGGCGACTTTTTGGGAATGTCCTTGACGACGGATAACGTTCGCCCATCCCCTAAGCCCAATGCATGGCGAGTCGGCAACCTGACCATCGCGGGTATTTTTATGGGGCTCTCCGAGCTGGTGTTTTGCACAGGCGTGCTGGCTATTGGCAAGTTCCGCCTGGGTTTCGGAATCGATGCACTGAGAACCCTCGCCTTCGTCGTCATCGTGTTCGGGAACCAGGCGACGACCTATACCAACCGAACTCGTCAGCGGCTCTGGTCCATCTGCCCAAGTATCTGGCTGGTGCTTTCCTCGGTGCTCGATCTGTCAATTGCCTCAATCATGGCGAGCTTCGGAATTGCTATGATGCCACTACCATTACTCGTTGTGGGCGGAACGCTCGCTGCGGCAGTTGTCTTTGCATTGATCGTGGACATTGCCAAAGCTCCGGTGTTTAATCGCCTGACATACAACTCATGATCCGTCGCAAGACAGTCCCGGCCCCGGCTCGCACCGATATCGAGCAGCATTGGCTTCCAATTGCATGAAACCACGGAGTTCAATGGTGTTCGGCATGCTTGCCTCCTTGCTCCTTATTGGGAGCCATGCAAGAGCATAATTCAAATAGAACTGGCTTCCTTGCAGCTCACAACCTTTGCCGCCCGGCTATAGGAACCAAGGTTGAACGCGTTGGCGTAACCCAGGCGTTTCAATTTTTTCTGCGCCATACCACTGCGCATCCCGCTGTGACAATGCAACAGCAGCGCTTGGTTTTTATCCTTCACTCGACGCTGCACGACAGCTTCAATCTCGCCCAGCGGGATGTTGATCGCGTTCGGCAAATGGCCGGAGTTGAATTCGCCTTGACTTCGCACGTCAATCACCAGCGCCCCGTTTTTCAAATGCGTGAGTGCGTTCTTGGGTGAAATCTGGCCGACGCGTTTCAGCATAAAGATGACCGCCACGACCGCCGCGATAATTAAAGTGATTGTCCAATTCATAGTTTCAAAGTCACCGTGATGTGAATCCGCCAGGCGTGCTCTGGCAATGCGCATCAGTTGGTTTCAAATAGTGTGGCTGCTTCCCGGCGCCAAGAATGTTCCCCACGCGTGTGCTCGTTCGTCTCCCGTATCGGCAACGAGGGTCGCTTCGGTTTTAATGTATCTTTTCTGTCTGTCTACGACCCATCCGCGAACATGTAGTTCGTCGCCAGGCTTCGGCGGTGTTTACGGCTTTGCAATCATAACTTCTGTTGATTTGATCAGCGCGATAGCGACATCACCGACCTTCAAATCAAGATCGGCAGCGGCTTCTGCGGTGATGATTGCCGAGACGGTCTGCTCTCCGAGTGAGATCACAATCTTGGCCAACAGGCCATCAATCCTGACTTCTATGACCCTTCCCAAAAGCTGATTGCGCCCGCTGACAACCCTTACGGTAGTGTTCTTCTTCGCGCCGCGCTGCCGAGGCAAAAAAGCATCTAACTCGGCAATTGGAATCCGGTGATGACCGCCCGGTGTCTTCACGGTTTTGATCTTACCGGTCAGAATCCAATGCTTCGTCGTTGGATAGCTGATGCCAAGTAATTCGGCGGCCTCGCGCGGGGTTAACAGCGCCGATTTGAGTGTCGTGTTCATGGTGTGAAGAAAATCTTCCCAACTCGATTTGCTAACCTTCCAGCACTGCTCACTTAGCGAACGAAACCGCAGTTCCATACACAGCGGTCGATCGAAATTAGCCGAGCCGCCATTGCCGCGCACCAATTCTCGATTTAATACGGTTCAATACGATCGCGACAGAAAGTATCTACGATTCAGTACATTTAGGTCAAGGGCTTCAGCAAAACCAGAGTTTGAACAGAGTGGTAGACAAGCTCAGCCGGGATCGGGAGATGCTGAAGGCAGGGATCGCAAAGCGTGGCTGGGGCTTGCAGCCTGAGACACAGACATGATTTTCGCTGGGAAACACTTTGATCAATACGAATCGAAACAGATTCAACCGATGAGCATAACGATATAAGGCGCATCTGCCAGACTTATACAGCGAGCGGAATTGGAGCTTGATTGATGGTGAGCATGTACCTCGGTGCGCGCGTCGTAAATATATTTTTGACGAACAAAAATCAATTGCGGAATCGTTTGTTTGATACAGATCGAAGTATATCTCACGCCTGAACATTCACGGTATAGCACGCTTTGTAACTAAGAGCGAAGACGATTGACGCTCGGGAAGAGCTGCTCGATGTCAATGTTGCGCGACGATGTCATCTCGGAAGGCATCAAACACCTGATAACAAGTATGCACGCAGGTTGCTCATCGCGATGGCCCTTATCCGCCCACCGCTGATCGCAAGCAAAAACAATATTCAACTTAAGGAGGCTTCCATGGATAACACAATGATGGAACTCGAGGAGATCTTGAAACAGAAACATCTGACCGACCCGGAGCTTTTGGAAGCGGCGGAGAGTGCGGAAGACTATCGGATTCTGCCGGATGCAACGGTGGTCAAGATCGGCGGTCAGAGCGTCATTGACCGTGGACGGGCGGCGGTTTATCCGCTCGTGGACGAGATTGTCGCTGCGCGCAAAAATCACAAAATGCTGATCGGGACTGGCGCCGGAACCCGGGCCCGGCACCTCTACTCGATTGCAGCAGGTCTCAATCTACCAGCCGGCGTGCTCACGCAGTTGGGCGCCTCGGTCGCCAACGAGAACGCCTCGATCCTGGGACAGCTTCTCGCCAAGTACGGCATCTCATCGGTCGACGAGGCCGGACTTTCGGCGGTCCCGCTTTACCTCGCCGAGGTGAACGCAGTGGTCTTCAGCGGCATGCCTCCCTATGGCCTCTGGATACGACCAGCTATCGACAGCGTCATTCCGCCCTATCGCACGGATGCCGGCTGTTTCCTCGTTGCGGAACAGTTCGGATGCAAGGCGATGATTTATGTGAAGGACGAGAAGGGCCTGTTCACCGCCAATCCCAAGACATCGAAGGACGCAACCTTCATTCCGAAGATCTCGGTCGATGAGATGAAGGCGATCGGACTCCACGATTCGATCCTCGAATTCCCGGTGCTTGACCTTCTCAAGCAGTCCCGCCATGTCCGCCAGGTACAGATCGTGAACGGCCTTGTTGCCGGCAACCTGACACGCGCTCTCGCAGGCGAGCACGTCGGCACCATCATCACTGCAGATTGAGGGTACGGGTATGACTAAGGCTTCCAGTAACATCAAACACGTCGCCTCTGCACTGGCTCGTCAGACACTCCTCGACGGGTCGATCACGAACCCTGTCGCGGGTGTGCGTCCGATCCAGCTTCTCCCTTGGCTGAAGGTTGTGAAGATCGGCGGCCGCTCCATCATGGATCGCGGCCGAGATGCGATCCTCCCGATCGTGGACGAGATCCGGAAACTTCTTCCCGAACATCGCCTGCTCATTCTGACGGGAGCCGGTATCCGCGCCCGTCATCTATTCGCGGTCGGTCTCGACCTGGGTCTTCCGGTCGGTTCGCTGGCTCCTCTTGCGGCAACCGAAGCGGGTCAGAACGGCCACATCCTGGCGGCACTGCTCGCCCAGGATTTCGTTTCCTACTTGGAGAAACCCACCATCGCGAACCAACTGGGAGTCCACTTCGCCAGTGCGCGCGCAGTCGTGGGTAGCGCCTATCCTCCTTATCACCACCATGAGTTCCCATCCTCCCGTATCCCGATTCACCGGGCGGACACGGGTGCGTTCCTGCTCGCGGATGCGCTCGGGGCAGCCAGTCTCACGATCGTAGAGGATGTGGATGGCGTGTACAGCGCTGATCCCAATGGCCCCGAGGGAAAGAATGCGAAGCTGATTAGCGAGATGAGTTATGCTGAGCTCGCGAAACAACCAGGCACATTGCCGTTTGACCGCGCGCTCCTGGAAGTCATGGCAAACGCGCGCCACATTCAAAGTGTGCAAGTTATCAACGGACTCGTGCCGGGCCGGCTCACAGCGGCTCTGCGTGGACAGCATGTCGGTACCGTTATCCGTACCGGCGCGGCGCTGCAGGAGCGGGACGCTGCGGCGTACGAAACGACCAGGATCAGTGCGCGCAATGCGTTAGCCGGTACCGTCTCGAAGGTCGTCCAGGGAGCGGTTAACTCAGAAGTTGACCTGGACCTTACGGGCGGAGAAAAAGTGGTAGCGGTGATTACCAATTCAAGTGCGGCTTCGCTCGGCCTACGGAAAGGAAGCGTGGTCACGGTGATCATCAAGGCAAGCAATGTTATGATTGCGAAAGAGCCCGGCAAGCTGAGCGCGAGAAACATCCTGAGCGGAACCGTGGCTAAGGTGAACGAAGGTGCAGTGGATAACGAAGTCGTTTTGAAACTCACCGGCGGTGCTGAGGTGGTTTCCGTCATCACCAAGGAGAGCGTCAAGAACCTGGGATTGAAAGCAGGCGACGCAGCCACGGCGATCATCAAGGCCTCCAACGTCACCCTGGCAGCCTAGAAACATCCAAAGCTTCACCAGAAGAGGCCCGGAACATTCCGGGCCCTGCTCGTTACAGGAGCAGGCATAGCTGTGGGACGGGGTTGCTGCTGCTCGCACTTTTTGTCACATGCGCCTGTTTTATCGTGGCGTTTGTATTTCCTCTAATCACGCGCCACTTTTCTGGTGCCCCCAACACCACCGAACAGACCGACGACCAAGTGCATGACTAGAATATGGTTGGCAGTGCCAGTCATATTCCTATTTACCGGAGGAGCAAGCGCAGGCAGCAAACGCCTTGGCCGTGTGATTTGCTAACGCGCAAACATATAGCGGCCAGAACGGTTTGAGTTCGGAAGACCGGTCGCCTACATAGTAATTGCGAATGTATTCCTGGCTGTCCACCGTCTTCGCGCCGCGATCATTCTCGAACTCCTCAATCAGTTTCTTCACGATCGAGGGCGAGAATTCCGTTTGATGATAAGCCTGAGCATAGTCGTACTCTGCGGACCAGGTGGTAGCGATGCCGGTCTGGTTTGAAGCTGCAGTCACCTCGAAATCCTGCAGCACTGCGGAGGCTTGGTTGACACGGGCAACGGTGAATGCCGGATTGTTGCCATCAACCGGCGAGATAGAGGGAACCAATTTGATCGCAACGCCCTGCTCGAACGGCGTGCGTGGAGCGCTGCCCCGGGGCTCCAGGAGACGCATTTCATCCATGTGGGAGTGAGCGAAGATCCCGAGCCGGATCACATCGCCATACTCGATCATCAAATCAGCCAGTTTGTCTGAGGACAGAAACATTACAGGCGCCTCATTCCCACACACATCCTTGAACTTTGCAACCGTTGAGTACGGATCAACGCCCGGCGGGATGTGCCCCATGACCCAAACCCTTTGTCCCAACCTCCGCGCATCTGCCAGTTGTTCCTGCATCCACTTCAGTTCCTCGTTGGTCGCGGCGGAGTCTGGTCTGCCCGCACAGGTGCTGTATTTGGGGGACAGAAAAAGGTCGTTGACGACGATGAGGCGGGTATTACGCATGGGCGCTCTCATCGCGAGACTGTAGTAGCCTCCCTCTGCAAACTCCTTGATGGTCTGTTGCTGCTGGGATGTCGGCAGACCCTCCGCTATGATCTTGCCAGTCCTGACCAAAAAGTCGCTCCCGGTATCGAACCGGTAATCGCCGCACGCGGTATCGTTGTTGCCAAGCGCCACATAGACAGGCATTCCAGGAAAGGAAGCGCGCAGCTCTCCCATCACAAAGCTCAAGGTTTTCAGCACAAAAGCCTGATACTCGATCTGCGTCGATCCGGGAAATAATGTTGTGTACCTGCAGGAAAAGGAGTGGGCGATCAGGTCTCCGCTGACCGTCATGAATTTTGCACCGGGTTGTCGGGACCACATAGCCTGCAGGCTGGAGCGTAGCAGGTTATAGGACGTGTCGACACCACGGGCGTGACAGCTTTGCTGTAGTTCGGTAAAGGCCTGCTGCTGATTCGCTGAAGGCGGACCTGAAAGAATTGAACTCCACTGGTTCACCGGGGCGTGAACGAGTTGTTGTACCTTGGCAGGGTCATGAAAGGGATCGAAGTGAATGTCGCTGACCAGAAGCGCGGGGAAGGTGCGATTCCCTGCTTGTGCAACATCTGCAGCGCGGTGCCGCTGTCCCTGCCGAGATGAGAAAGTCGGCTGCGCTTGGCCACGAACGGCCTGTGGGGAACCGGCGAGAATCAGGAGGCAAAGAGAAAAGCTGATTCGCAGCTTAGGACTGAAGCGAATTGATTTCAACGGTGCTCCTTCTTGGGCCAGCCTCCAGAAATCAGAGCCGAGCAATCTCTCCGTTTGCGTTTCATAACACCTGTCCCCTACTTCAAGCTAAGTTCGCAAGGCTGCGAATAATCATGAGGCCAACCCGCACAAAAAGTGAGGAAGACTGGTTTAACAGGATCGCGACAAATCGCTTTGCTTACGACTTGCGTGGTTATGCTTGGCCTAGGAAAAGTCCGGCCCTGGAAAGGAAACAAAACAGAGACCGGCGGAGTGTTTGTTCTGAATAAGAGGTGATCAGCCCTCGACTGCAAGTTGTTGCTTAGCCGGACTGACAGATCTAAGTTTTTAGTTTAGTCCCCTAGTTCGTGCCGTGGCGCACTTAAAACCAACGTTTACCTTCAGCAGGTTGCAAAGTGCCGAAGGCTCGTCGCCTCATCCCCAAGGCAATATCCCCAAATAGTCCCCCTATGTAAATACCCTGGGTTTTGAGAATAGCTTACCCATTCATAGTAGATGGATGTATCGCACAAGGTATAGACGATTGTTTTACTGGACAACATATTTTTAACATAAATGTGGAAAAGCCGGTGGAAAACCTCCTGGCGGATACCAATAGGCTAGTGTTCATGCGGTATCGTCCAATCTGCACTGAATGCAGTGCGGTCCGAGCCAGTTGCGCTTTGCCTGAGCGGTGACGGGAACCGCTGAAATCAACGCGTCATAAATCGTCAATACCAATTCGGCGGAGGCCGCTCATCGTCATGCGGGTGCCAATACTTATTCCAGCGCAGATGTCTCCATGAAACTTACCGGCTTCCGACACGAGCATCTCAAAATTCTCATAATCCAGTTTTTCCATCGTTCTATTCTCCGTGCTGATAGGAAGTTCGTTGGTTTTGCAGTTGCAGTATTCTTTCAACATTTATTAAGTTGATCTTCCGGACACAGCTGCCAAAGAGCTGATAGGCTCCCCCGCCTTCGGAGAGTATCTCAATTGCCCGATCGCTATCGGTTACTACAGCTGTACCGATCATTGCCACTTTCCGGCGGAAGAGCGGTTCGGGAATGAAGGCCGCGGTTGGCCCGACAACGGCCACCGCCGCATCGTCGGGCACGTAACCGAGCAGCGTCTCAATGCTTCCATTGGCGATGGACGCACCGGTAAAAACAGCTGTCTGGCAACGCGAAAGAGCTTCCTCTGTTTCCTCGACTGGGACAAAATTTCCGAGACCGGCTTCCTCCTTGGTCTCCGTCTTCCTATCCACGATGGCGATCTCGGCGACGCCAAGTTCATTTAGACGCCTGAGCAGGGGGATGATCGCGCCCACCATGCAAATCCGCTTGCCGACGAAGAGCTGAGCGAGGCTGCTGAGGTCGTCCCCGGAAGTAACGGTGTAGCGCTCTGTTTCAAGGAATGGCACGGAGAGAGCGTTGAGAGTCGCCAGACGTATGATGTCGGCAAAGGGACCGGGAAGGTCGCAACTCAGCACCTGAGCAACTTTCATGCCGTGATAGTTCGGCATTCGCCCCTTGAGTATCCGCGTACTGGCCCGCCGGATTGTCTCAGGAGGGGTGTAAGCGACTCCTCCGCAACCGTTGGAGAGTTTGACGCCGGTAAAAAACACGCCAACGACAAGCCGCTCCACCGATAATGAAGGTAGTTGCTCGCCGTACAAGCTGATGAGGCATTCAGCAGCTTCTCCCAGTATGCGGGCGGACGAGGGGGTCGCGGCATCCATTGCGGGTGTACCCATGGACTTCTTGTTGCTTCGCACGCTATTCAAGACCTTTACCCCAGAAATGTTCATGTACTTCGACACGCTTGAGGTAGCGCAGTTTACGCGGGCCGGGACGCTTATCGTTTGCCGAAATGAAGGCTATCATCCCTTCCTGATCTCCGAGAGGCTGGCCATCTTTTTCGATGATCACAATGGCCTGCTCGCCGACAGAGGTATTGAAAAGCTCCTGGTAGGAGAACACGGCCCAATGACCATCACTTGAGCTGACCGTGACGTACATGTAGTTGGGAGAATCATGCTCGCGCATCAGCACGTCGGCACGGTTGAGCACATCGGTGAGCAACACGCCGCGATAGCTTGCGATGAAGCCTTCGTTGCGGCCACTGCCACAGATCATGGTGAGGTCACGGACTTCGGTGAGACTCATCGTGGCGAGTTCCGCCACGGTGAGCCGGAGAGGATGACTGACCGCGCCCTCGACATCGAGGCAATGGGTTATGTACTGCGGGTCGAATACCTTCGGCTTGCTTCTTTTTGGTCTTTCCATAATGACCGGTCTATCCTTCCTCCAACACCGAACGTTACTGTCGCACGCGCCGGAGGGCAATATTTGAAACAATGATGCTTAAGTGCCACCGACCGCCATCTGCCGGAGGAACGGTATGCCACAACGCCCGCCGGTGCCGGTGTCGAAGAGTCTCGAGGGCAGGCCGTAGAGCTCGGCGAGTTTCTCCGGAGTGACGGTTGCCAGCGGCGGCCCGTCGCGGATGATGGCGCCGCCCTGCATCATCACCACGCGGTCGGCAATGGCTAGAGCCTGTTCGGGGTGGTGGGAAGTGAAGACAAAAGAGTACCCTTCATCTGCGAGTTGTCCGACGCGCTCCAGTAAGCGGACTTGGTTCCCATAATCGAGTCCATTGGTGGGCTCGTCCATCACAAAGACTCGAACACCCTGGGCTAGCGCACGCGCGATTAAGGTGAGCTGCCGCTCACCTCCGCTTATTTCCGTATAGGGTCGATGTGCGAGGTGGCCGATGCCAAGCTTTTTGAGAGCATCCCAAACGACCTGCTCATCCTTGGCTCCGTAGCGCGCGAAGAAGGAGCTGTGCGGCATGCGTCCCATCAGAACAACATCGAATACATGGTATCCGAAAGCCTCACGATGCACTTGGGGAACATAGGCCAACTGGCGAGCGAGTCCGCGTCTGGAAATTTCGCGAATGTCCTTTCCATGCAGACGAATCACCCCTTCCATGGGAGTGAGAAGGCCGAGAAGTAGTTTGAGTAAAGTCGTTTTACCGCTGCCATTGGGGCCGAGCAGGGCCACGACACCGCCTTCCTGGATCGTGAGGCTCAGGCCGCTGATGAGCGGAGTATGGTGATATCCGAACGACAGCGTGTCGACTTGGAAAAGACTCATCAGCCCCACCCTTTTCGTGCGTTGCGCAGTACGAAGGCAAAGCAAGGGATGCCAACTAATGCCGTGACAATGCCAATCGGAATTTCAAAAGAAAAGGCCAGACGAGAGATATCATCAACCACGATAAGATATGCGGCCCCAATGAGAATCGTGGCGGGGATCACCTTCTGATTGTCCGGGCCGGTGATCATGCGGGTGAAGTGGGGAATGATGAGTCCAACCCAACTGATGGTTCCGGCGATCACGACGGTCAACGCACTGACCACAGTGGCAGAAAAAATAACAATCAAACGCACTCGCTGAACATTGACACCAAGAGCGCGAGCTTCTTCGTCACCCATACTGAGTACGTTGAGATGGCGCGCGCTGAGCAGCAAAATGACAAGTCCGAGGCAGATCGGAATCGCGGAGCGGACGACATCGTCGCGGCTGGAGAGGGTGAGACTGCCCATCAGCCAGTTCACGATCGTGGGCAACTGGTTGTAAGGGTCGGAAAGATACTTGACCAGCGAGAGCAAAGACGAAAACAGTGCGCCGCTGATGATGCCGCCCAGCACCAGCATGATAGTCGTATTCACGCGGTAGATACTTGCGATCCCAACCGCGACAATGACGGCCAGCAGTCCGCCCAAGAACGCGGAGATCTGCACGGCAAACCAGCTCTTCAGGTACACGATGCCCAGGGCTGCACCACACGATGCACCGGCCAGCACTCCCAGCACGCTAGGGGAGACCAGCGGGTTGACGAACATGGACTGGAAGGCGGCACCCGAGGCCGACAACGCCGAGCCGACCAGTGCTGCCGCCAAGATCCTGGGCAGACGAATATCGAGGAGGATGCCGCTCAACAGACGCATCCGATCGGCTGATATGGTTCCGGAGCCCGAGCAGCGCTGCCAGAGGAAGCGCAGAATCTCTCCCGGTGAGATCGGGAATTTTCCGAGGCCGAGCGAGATCAGCATGGCGGTCGCCAGCAGCAACAGAGCGCTAGCCAGGATGGGAAAGGTCCGCCGCAGCGGGTTGGATCTCGGCTCCGGCGGTTTCTGCGGGTTGCATCCAGTTCCCTCGCTTGGCGCCACTTCCTTCGTGGCAAGTCCTGACGCGGACGTCATTGCTGCAGGATCTCCCGCACGTCCTGATCGGTCAAAGTGGCTCCCAGAAAGACTCGATAGAAGGTCTTGGTTTCCTTCACCATGTCCACCGGGTAGGAGGCCGGATACAGATGCGCGGCCGTCCACTGCAGACCAAGGAAGCGCATGAACGATGGTGGGCGATCAAACCAGTTCAGTGGAGCATGCGGAATCAGGAAGACCTTGCGCTCCCTGACCGCCTTGACCTGCTGCCAAGCCGGATCCTGATACACCTTGTCGTAGAACATCTTCTCCTGCGCCATTATCACGTCGGGCGCATCCATCATTATCTGCTCCAAGGATATCTTCTCCATGCCCATGTGGCTGGAGGTGTGGCAGCGGTGGATATCGACGTCGCCAGCCAGTTGCAAGACCTGTGTGTGGATCGAGTCGTTGCACTCGGTACTCAAGCCGTCGACACCCTCAGCGTAATAGACCTTGGGACGCTTGGCGGCCGGCACCTTGTTCACCGCAACTCCCACGTCCGTAAGAGTCTTCGTAACCAGCCGGGCCATCTCCTCGGCGCGCTTCTCACGCCCTGTCAGTCTGCCAAGGAAGCGAATCGCCTCGGGATATCCGGTCATGCCATCGGCGACCACATAGACATAAGGAATTCCAAGTTTGTCGAACTGCTCCGTCTGGCGATCGTTGACTGGATTGTTGTCGTTCTTCCAGACCACCAGCAACTGCGGCCGGCTCTTGGCCATCGTCTCCGGATTCATCGCTTGCGGGCCGCCTCCGATCACCGGAAGGTTCCACAGAACTTTGGGCAGAAACTTCTTTTCAGCATCCTTGGGGGCGAAGACCAAGCCGGTCATCAGGTCCGGCGCGAGTGCATACATCATGTAAGCGCCGTAGGGCGAGGGCGCATAAAGGCGCTCGATCTTGTCCGGGACCGTTATCTTTCGTCCCATCATGTCGGTGATTTCGCGCGCGTGCAGCGCGGGACCAAGACTTGCCAGCAGGAGAATGATTGCGCTCAAACGAGAGATCATAGTGCTGTCCTTTCCATGTCACCGATCGGCTGATTGCTAATGGCCGCGTCGCGCGAATTGCTTGCGGACTTTTGGAATTCCACCCAGGTTCCGGTCTCTCCACGCGTCACCTGAGAAACGCCGATTCCAGCCTCGCGCAGTGCGTCCTCGTAGTAGCCCTCAGGGTGGTGCGGAATGCGGGAGTGTTTGCCGCTGCGCCAGGCTGGATCGCGGGTTTGCATTTCGGCGAGGATGGCCCGGCGCATCTCGGCCGTTCCCATGCCGCCTCCGACGCAGGCGTAACCGCCCGGCCTCAGCACGCGGAAGATCTCGCGGAAAGCAGTGGGCAGCTCATCCCAAAAAGGAATGGAACCGCGGCTGACCACGAGATCGACCGCAGCATCGGGAAGTGGAATGACTTGCACCCGTCCTTCCAGAATCTCAACCGAAGTGCTGAGGGCGCGGGCTTGCACATTCTCCCGCGCCTTGGCCAGCATCGCCGGCGACTCATCCAGCAGAAACAGCTTCAGGCCGCTCTGCTCCGACACTGCCAAACCCAGGTATCCGCCGCCGCATCCCACATCCAAACAACTGCCACTGCGCACCCCGGTGCGAGCCAGAATTCTAGTGGCATAGAACGGATAGAGCGGGGCGAATGGACCGGTGGCAATGGCGTGATACGACTCGGCGTTGATCATTGTGTGACTTTGCGAACTCCTCTCCGCTGAAGAAAGAAACCGGGCCTGCCGGCACAAGGCCGACAGAGCCGTTAGCGTTCGCCGAACAACTTGGCCGCCAATTCAATGCCGTACTGCCGGCCCGGATCACGATATGCGCCGGTCACGTAGCGCGTCGCATAGTTGCTGTTGTTCATGTTCCGCTCGTAGGCGGTAAACGTCATCTGCCTGTCGAACATCTTGAAGTTGTATCCGCAGTTGCCATCCACACGGCTGTAGTTGGCCAGCTCCCCGTAGTAGGTCCCGCCCGGCGAAGCAGACGACCATAGCGGTCCGACATACACCAGGCTGAAATTGCCGAACCAGTTCCTCTGGTGGTATTGCAGGCCAGCGTTCACGAAGTTGTGGGACATGGTCTTGTTGACCGCCGTGTTGTCCGTGCCCACGTAGCCGTAGCCCGCGCTGTAATTGAACGGCCCCACCAGACGCCCGGAGAAGCCAACTTCGGTGCCAGCGGTTTTGACGTCGCCAGCCAGGCTGACACAATCGACTTCATTGCCGGAAGCGTTCAACCAGGAGGATTGGTTCTTCTTCCCGGAGGGGTTCGTGCACGTCGATGCGGAGGCTGTGCTGTTTGATGTGTCGTAGAGATAGACCGAAATGCGCGGGATGAAATGCGGGTTGAGGGAGGTGTTCATGCTCAGTTCGCCGCGATTTTGCGTCTGGTTCGGCAGAGCCGACGAAGGCGCGGTCATCGTACTGGTCTGGTAGACATAGTTGCTGGCGGAAGGAGAATCGACCAGACCGTAGCGGGTCGACACGTTCACTTTGGGCGTCAGTTTGTAGGTCGCGCCGAAAGCCAGCGTCCTGAAGGTCGAACTCCACTCATCGGATACCGCCTTCAGCGCCGAATTATAGTTACCGTAATGCGTCTTGTCACCGCGGATGCCACCATCGAGCACCAGACGATGGTTCAGAAGGGGGTATTCATCCTGCACAAACCAGCCCGCCATGGTGGGGCTGGTCCGGTCGGCGGGGACGCCGCTAGTGGGCGCCGATCCTAACGGGGCGATGTACTTCATGAACTGGCCGCCGCCCGTGATGGCGTTCCCCTTCAGCAGGTAGGTGTGCTTGAGTACGAGGTTGGCTTCGGTCGAGTCCTGCTCGTTGGTCGCGATAGCGGTATAGGTAGGAGACATGCCCGCGTTGACCGTGAGCCGGTCAAATCCGTACTGCAAGATGGTGCGGTTGTGGTCGCTCCAATGTTGCACCGCGTTCCCTGCGAACAGGTCCCCGTCCAACTTGTATATATTCATGGTTGTCGGGCAAAGCTGTCCCACCTGAGTAGCCTTGGGAGTGCAGGAACTAAATGTAGAAGACGTCAGAACCTCGCCGTACTCCATGTTGCGCATGCCGCGGCTGCCGTAATACAGGAAATCCGTGCTCAGCCGGCCGCTGGTGTAGCCGCCATGAAAGGTTGCCGATCCATTCCTGGCCTGCATATTCCAACCATCCTTGCCTTCGGTGTTGTAGTAGGTATAGGCGCCGCGATAATCCCAGTTGCCGCTCTTGGAACCCACGTAGACCTGTCCGAGCGCGGTGCCGAAATTACCGCCGCTCGATACGATACCTGCTTCCATCTCCGAAGCGCGCTTCGTCCGGATGATCACGAAGCCCTGGTTGGCGATTCCGTTGCTCACGCCGCCCATGGTTTGACCTGAAAGGGCGGCCAGCGGTCCGATCGATAGCGCCGTCGAATCCCGCACGATGGTCATCGACTCCACCAGTTGCACCGGCAACGTTGCCAGCAGGCGATCGGTCTGCGACATGTACACGCCATCCAGAATCACTTGGAAGCTGCCGCCGCGCATCGACCCGAAGTCCATGTGCTGCCGTCCTTGAAAGCTCACGGCCAGACCTGGCACTTGCTGCAAGACATCCATCAGCGACGCCGGATGCAAGGCCTCGATTTCCTTGGCGGTAAATACGATGTTGTCGCCCTGCACGCCTTCGGGGACATCCAGCAGCGACGCCTGCGGCTGCGTTTTTACGTCCAGGTCCCGCGCCAATGAATTGACATTGACCGTATGGGTGACGCCGCTGAGCGTCAGCGCCACATCCTGTGTGACCGTGCCCGCGCCCACCTTGACGCCGCGAATCTGCGCCGCCTTCAAACCGCGAACCGTGACGTCAATGCTATATTCGCCGGCCGGCAGCCCGGAAAGCGCGTAGCTCCCCTGCTCATTGGTGCGAACACTATAGACTTTGTTGGTCGCCAGGTTCCTCACTTTGACCTGCGCTCCCGCAACCAGCGCCTGATGCGGATCCTTCACCACGCCGGTGAGTTGCCCAGCTTGAGCCAATGCGGGCAATGAGGCAAGCAGCAACCCAACGAGCAAGGATGACTGGATTAGATGCCTCAGACCTCTAGGGCCGGAGTGCATCCATCGAGAAACGGTTGAAATAGAGTAGCGCACAGTGATCTCCTCCCGAGATTAGTGCCGATACACGCTTATTATCGTGAAACAAGATGGCGTGTTAGCGAGCTATGTGTACTTTATACACTACAGTAGTTGGATGCAGGGTACCCGCTTTCCCCCATACCGGTCAAGCAAATACCGCCTCGTTCGCGCGCGAAAGCCGACAAATCAAGAGTGAGAAGTAAATTTGCAGCTGAAAGGCCGCTGGCTTTGAGGGGCTGGTGTTCTGATATCTCAATCAACCCCACAAATTAGTTATCGCCCGCGGACCGGGGTCCGCATCAGCGCCAAGCGGCAACGCTCGCCCTTGGTGTTATCGCCGGAAACGCTCGGGGCAACTGCCGACTCGATCCCAATGCAGTTTCGTAACGATCACTTGCGAGCCGAGCCGTTTGACGTGGAGTCGATTCCGGGATAACAACAAGCGGTAGAGAGCCACGGTGCTCCGTTCGGAAATATCGGACTGAGTGCCGACGCTCCGAGTTCGAGCTGCCGTGATCTTGTTTCCTAGAGGGAATCACTGTCGTCTTATGCTAGATTCACAGTGTCATCTGCGCCGCGTTCAGGAGGTTTGGGAATGAACCAAACGAAGCGGCTGCAACCTACCAATACGGCACGCTGGCACTGGAACCGCGTCGTCGGGGACCGGACGTATGGGTTTACCGCTATTTCGAAGTCGAAGCAGACCGGAAACGGCGGCGCAAAACTATCGTCGGCACTCTGGAACGCTACCCCAATCTGGCGGCCGCCAAACGCGGCCGCGAACATCTGCGGCTTTCTGCCAATCAGGAAACCTTCAACCTGGAATGTCCGACCATGGGTGGGCTGATCGATCGCTATATCGAGCAGGCGCTCCGTCCGAGTTTCGACGTTCCGCTCGGCGGCGTGCAGGACAGCGCGGCCCCGATCTCCTTTCAGTGTGCCAAATCCTACCGTTCGACGCTCAACCGCTGGGCCCGTCCCCGCTGGGAGCATCGGCTCCGAGATTTCGACAAGCCGGCGGTGCGGGCGACGATCGAGGAATGGCTGCATTCCTTGTGGCGCTCGTCCAAGAACGTCAACGGGCTGGCACCCAAAACCGTTCGCTCGATCTGGAACGTGATGAAACTCGCGTTCAAGTTTGCGGTCAAGTGGGGCTCCAAGTTCACTGAAGGACAATCGGGGGCCAGCGCCCTCATGCCCTTTACGCAGAACCTGGATCAGAGCACTTGAGAACATCGTATGGTCGAGCCCTTGCGGCGCCAGCGATGGTTCACGCGCATTCGACGAGCACAGCACGGCCGTACCACGCTTCGGAAATTCATTTGCTATTTGTACACGCGCTACGCTCACCGGGCCTGACTGAAACTCCTTGTGGAGGCTGGCTAATGTTTACCAAGTGTCCGTGCAGGCCCTCATCCTGAGGCTAGAGAATCTTAAGCGCCTACCATATGGAACTTGGGACAAACTGAAAGCAGAAGGGTTCAAAGTTCGCAAAGCCCAGGAAATCTTACGCATTGATGCCTCCTCTGCCGTGACTGAAACAATGCCACGCCAATACCTGACCATGGCGGTGTACGCATTCAAGAAAGGTCTAATTAGCGAGGGCGAGCTTGCACGTTACCTTCGAGTCGACCGACTAACGGCACGAGAGCAAGTGGACAAGTATTCCGATCAGATTCATTCAGAAGAAGAGGAATTCACTCATTACACCTCCGACCTTGGTCGCCGGTTGGCCGGGAGCTAATTCCGCGTGCTAAGCCAATCACCTGCTGTCATCGACTCCAGCACGGTCATAAACCTTGCGGCAACCGGGGTACTCTCCGAGATGCTGCAGGCTATTGCTGAGAGCTGTCTCCTGTGCAGAGTCGTGAAGGGCGAGTGCCTATTCATCAGATCCACAGACGGTTCACAGCTCGAACCTGTGGAGCCGGTGAGGTGGATCGACGCTGGCATCGTATCGGAATGCGAATTGACTCCGGACGAGGAAGTGCGCTTCGTTATCGCACTGGCTCTCGGCCTGGCTGCCTGCCAGCATGGTCACCGCGTGCGCTTCACTACCGCTGCCGCACTGGTCAATGAGCTGATCGAGGCCCGCGACGAAAGGAAGTTGCTGCGCTTCCAGAAACAGATCGCCAGTTACGAACTGCTCATCGTTGACGAGCTGGGCTTCGTGCCTCTGTCTAAGACTGGTGCCGAACTACTCTTCGAGATGCTCAGCCAACGCTACGAACGCGGCTCAACCCTGGTCACCAGCAACTTGCCGTTTGCCGAATGGACCGAGGTTCTCGGATCGGAGCGACTAACCGGCGCACTGCTTGATCGCCTCACCCACCACGTCCGCATCCTGGAGATGAACGGAGACAGCTTCCGCCTCAAGCAAAGCAAGCGCAAACGCGCAAACACTAACCCCTAACAGTCCAGTCCTGCCGTTCGCTGCCGAACGCACTTCGGGGAGAATGCCGTCTTCCGCTACGCTCCAGACGCCATTCTCCCCGAAGTTCCATACCCTTCCACTGGGCTACTTTTACTCCACCACGCTGGCTCCCTTTTACGGATCTTCCTCACATTTGATGAACCATGGGCGCTACTTTGGCTGTAGGCGCTGGAGGTTGTAGAACAGAGGCAGCTCTGGTGACCTCCGGCGAGACCAATGAGAGGACGAAACCTGGTTCCCGATGCCGGAGAAGTGGTTTTGGATCAGCTCCGAGTGGAGGGGCGGGATCGGCTGCTGATGACGTTGCGGCCGACGAGCGCAGAGAGTTGCTGTCCCGCGTGCGGGAAGACTTCACGACGCATACACAGCCACTATCGACGTTGCCTGAGTGATCTGCCCTGGGAGGGAATTCCGGTTCGGATCGAGCTGCGGGTGCGGCGCTTCTTCTGCGACAACAACGACTGCGGGCAGCAGATCTACACCGAGCCGTTGCCGAAGACGGTGCGACGCTACGGGCGACGGACTTGCCGGGCTAGTTCGGCACTGGAACAAATCACACTGGCGCTGGGCGGCTCCGCCGGTGCAAGACTGGCCCAGCAACTCGGCATCCTAGCCAGTGGTCCAACCCTGCTGCGGCAGCTACGCAGGCGAGTCGTGAGGCGGTCGTCGCGAGCGCCCCGCGTGTTGGGGATTGATGACTGGGCGTGGCGTAAACGGCATCGCTATGGCACGATTCTCTGCGACCTGGAGCGCGGTACGGTGGTCGATCTGCTGCCGGATCGCAGCGCGGAGAGTACCGAACGTTGGCTGCGCTCGCATCCGGGAGCGGAGATCATCAGCCGCGACCGCGCCAGTCTGTACGCCAGGCGGCAACCAATGCTGCGCCACAAGCAATACAAGTAGCCGACCGCTGGCATCTGCTGCACAACATGACCGAAGCGATGATGGAGGCGCTGGCGCCACATCACCGTCTGCTGAACGAAGCGGCGCGAGCAGCCATTTCCGCAGAGGCACCCGCGGAACAGACATCGAATGAGGCGTCGTCGATTGTAGCGTTTGTCACGTGCGCGCGCCGGTTTCAGCAGGAGAACCGCCAGCGACGGCTGGATCGCTATGAAGTCGTGATGGAAAAGGCTCACCGAGGACTGTCGCAACGCGAGATCGGACGACAATGCGGGCTGAGCCGGAAGACCGTACGCCGTTGGCTCAGAGCCGGCGAGTTCCCCGAACGCAAACGAAGCCTTCGATGCTCGGCTGTTGATGCGCATCGTGAATATCTTGAGCAGCGCTGGCTGCAGGGATGCCACAATGCCGCACAGCTCTGGCGCGAATTGCAGGCACAAGGCTTCCCCGGACGTCCCCATACACTTCGCGACTGGCTGCAAAAGCAATACGGACGCAGAGGCGAGCGCAACAAACAGCGAAAGCTCCACTCCCGACAACCGCGCATCTCTCCCCGCCAAACTGCTTGGCGGATGCTGAAGCAACCCGAGCCCTTTCTGGACGAGCTCAACCGCCGTTCTCCGGAAATCGCAACGCTAGCAGCAACGGCGCGTGAGTTCTGCCGTATCGTGCAGCAACGCGATACGGCGGCATGGCCCCGATGGCTAAGTAGCGCTGCAAGGGGCCCGTTGGCCAGCTTCGCAAAACACCTGTGCCGCGATGAAGCAGCTTTTCTCGCTGCGCTTCAACCGCCGTGGAGCAATGGGCCAGTTGAAGGCCACGTCCATCGCCTCAAACTCATCAAGCGCTCGATGTACGGCCGTGCCAACTTCGATCTGCTGCGTCTGCGCGTCCTCCACATCGCATGAAAACATCGCCTACAAAGCACCACAAGACATCACGAGGGACTTCATCAAATGTGAGGAAGATCCCCTTTTACTTCGCCCTTGACAGTTCTCGGCGAAATCTTGGCAGGTGTGATTCTCGGTCCTTACGCTACCCGCTTTGTTTTGCCCGGCGACACCATCTACTCCATCGCCGAGGTTGGTGCTGTATTCCTGCTCTTCACGGTCGGTTTGGAAACTTCGCCCGGCGAACTGATCCGCGTGGGACGCCTGAGCCTCAGGGTCGCCGTTGCCGGTGTTGCTGTGCCTTTCGCAACATGCCTCCTTTTCCTCCGGTTGAATAAGGAACCCCGGCACGAAGCAGTCTTTATCGCCGCGGCCATGGTCGCAACCAGCGTCGGCATTACTGCGCGCGTGCTGCGCGACATGAACGTACATAAGTCGCGCGCGGCCCAGATCATTTTAGGAGCGGCGGTCTTCGATGACATTCTTGGCATGTTGCTGCTGGGTGTACTGGTCAGCACCATCTGAGTCTGGTCACCATCGAGGCTGTTGGTTTTGCGTTGTTCATGATCTTCGCAGCGCCAAAGTTAGTCGATCTCATATTTGACTAGAAGCTAAGCATCTGGATGTGGAGTCAGAAACGGTCATCACCGCACAAGGCGCGAGCGCGATTAAGCTCTGAGCCATTCCCCCGGCGAGGTGAGCGCCGATTCGCGCTCTTGTTGGTGAGGTGTGTCTCTGTCCCATCACGATGATATCGATCTTTCGATCTGAAGCGAACTCAACGATGCGCTCTGTGCGTGGCCCAAACTGAAGATTCATTCGGCCAAAGACTTCGCCGAAGCCGCGATTTCTGATTTCATCGCGAACAAACTCACGCAGCTTCCTGGCCGCTTCGTGGGGAGTCTCCCCGGTGTCCGGATCATTGACGTGCAGCAGGTCGAGCGCTGCTCCGCAATCTTCCGCAAACGAGACTGCGTAGGGTATCGCATGGGCGGACGCGTCGGAAAAATCGGTCAGGTATAGCACTCTTCTGAACTCTGGCGCTTTGAATACCTTCGGTCCGACGGTGAGAACAGGCACGGTGACCCGATGCGCCAACTCTCCGGCCACCGAGCCTTCGAGAAGTTTTTCTAGTCCAACCGGATCGCGGGTGCCCAGGACAATAATATCTGCATGGTGCTGGGCTGCATGCCCGAGTAAGTATCCCCCGGCAGAGCCGGGGGCTTTAGTTTGTGAGCCGCTCAAAGCG